>NZ_QMEZ01000010.1:0-198778 GCF_003315815.1 Micromonospora sp. LHW51205
GGCCGATCCTGGCCGACTGGGCGCGTTCCTGGCGCGCCTTCCGCGCCGCTGCCCGGCATCAGGTCAAGGACGCCGGATACGTCACCGCCTACCACGGCGTGCGGCTGCCGAAGTACGCGGCGAAGACCGCCGTGTACGCGCCGCTGGGCCTGTTCCGGGGCCTCGGGCGGGCGCTGCGGTGGGCCAGCGCCGAGGAAGGCAACTGGCACCTGCGGCAGGCCGCCGCGTCCCGGGGTGACGCGGACACGTGGATGAAGCTCGACGCCCGCCGCCAGCGCCAGACCGTCTGGCGGTGGTGGGTACTCGCCGCGACGGCCACCGCTACCGTCGCCGGTGCGGTGGTGCTGGCGCTCGGCCCCGCGTGGTGGCGCTACGCCGCCCTGCTCGCTCTGGTGCCGCTGCTGGCCACCCTCGGCCGCCCGGCCGACAAGCCGCTCACTGACCGGGTGACCGAGGGCAACCGCTACCGCAAGCTCACCGCCGACCTGGTCCGGCGGGCGCTCACGTCGCTGCAAATGAGCGGCATCAACAGCGCGGTTGCCAAGGATCCGAAGGCGATCAGCTTCCCGGTCGACATTCACCGCGACGGCCCCGGCCACCTGGCCGTCGTCGACCTCCCGTACGGGGTGGAGGCCGCCGAGGTGGTCGCCCGCCGGGGCAAGCTCGCGTCGGCGATGCGCCTGCCGCTTGATCAGGTGTGGCCCGAGCCCGCGCCCGGGCACACCGGCCGACTCGCCCTCTGGGTCGGCTACGAACCGGCCTCGCAGATGAAGCAACCCCCGTGGCCGCTGCTGTCCGCTGGCGCGAAGGTGGACGTGTTCAAGGCGTTCCCGTTCGCCACCACCCCCCGCCTGGACACCGTGGCGGTGGATCTGATGTTCCGCAACTTCCTGTTCGGCGGTCAGCCCGGCTCCGGGAAGACGTTCGCGCTGCGGGATCTGATCCTGGCCGCCGCCCTCGACCCGCGCGCCGAGATCCGGGGCTACGAACTCAAGGGCGTCGGGGACTTCGCCGTGCTTGAGCAGGTGATGGCCGAGTACGGCAACGGCTTCGATGACGACACCCTCGCCCGCTGCTTCGGCTTCATCGAGTGGCTGTATGAGGAGTGCCGCCGCCGCTCCAAGCGCATCGAGCACTACGCCCGCCTCGGCAAGGCCCCGGAGAACAAGGTCACGCCCGAGCTGGCGTCGCTCAAGGGGTCCGGGCTGCACCCCCTGGTGGCGTGGTTCGATGAGCTGCAAGAGCTGATGACCAGCAAGTACGGCAAGGACGCCGGGGAACTGCTGGAGAAGGTCATCAAGCTGGGCCGCGCCCTCGGGGTGATCATCATGATCGGCACGCAGATCCCCGACAAGGACAGCCTCCCGACCGGCATCACCCGCAACGTCAACTCCCGCTTCTGCCTGTCCGTGGCCGACCAGACCGCGAACGACATGATCCTCGGCACGTCGGCCTACAAGAACGGCTACCGCGCCACGGTGTTCCAGCCGGTGATCGAGGCGGGGTGGGGCATCCTGCGGGGGTTCGGGCCGAAGGCGTCGGCGGTGCGCTCGTTCTACGTCGACACCACCGCCGCCGCCCGCATCGTCACCCGCGCCGTCGCCCTGCGCCAGGCGGCGGGGACGCTGCCCAAGCCGGACGAGCAGACCCGCGACATCGCGCCGGTGGCGGACGTGCTCGGCGACCTGGCACGGGTGTGGCCGGGCGACGACAAGGCCGCCTGGAACGAGACACTGTGCGGCCTCCTGGCCGACCTGCGGCCCGACACCTACGGCGGGTGGGAGGCGGCGCAGCTCACCACCGCGCTCAAGCCCCACCCGGCCGTGAAGGTCGCCGACGTGGGCCGCCGCATCGACGGCAAGCCGGTGACCCGGCGCGGCATCAAGCACGCCGACCTTCTGGCCGCGATTGCGGAGCGTGACCGCAAGCGGTCCGCCAGCTAACCGGCCCCGTGGGTGCTAGCGCTAGCGGCCCGCGCTGCTAGCGCTAGCACCCCCGCTAGCACCCCGCACGAATCATGAGCTGCCCGCTAGTAGCTAGCAGCTCACGGCCGCTCACACCCGAAAACCGGCCCGGGAGGCACTTGTGGACCCCCTGCTCACCCTCGCTAGCGTCACCGCCGCCATCCTCGCCCTGATCACGCTCGGTTACGCCGCGCTGTGCTGGGTCATCCCCTTCACAACCTGCAAACGATGCGCCGGCACCGGCCACACCACCACCCGCATCCTCCACCGACCCCGCGCCTGCCGCCGCTGCGACCGAGGCATGCGACTCCGCCTCGGACGGCGCGTCTACAACGTCTTCCACCGGCTGCGCGCCGAGGCCCACCGATGAACCGCCGCGACGCTCACACCGACTGGTGCGGGCGGGACCACCGGTGCGGCCTCGGCGAGCACCGCTCGCCAGAGATCGTGGTCAACATCCCCGGTCACGCCCGCGCTGTCCTCGTCCGGGTGCGCACAGCCGCAGGGCGGGAGCACGCCGAGGTGCGCGTCCGCGTGGCGCTCGCCGCCGGGGAACTGGCCGCCCGGCGGCAGTTGGTCGGGCTGCTCGGCGACGTGCGCGAGGCCGTCACCCGCGCCGCCATCACCGCGCGGCCCCGGCCGAGGCGGGCCGCGCGGTGACCGGCAGACAGTGGCTCGCCGCGTCCACGATCCTCGGCCGACCGGTCACCGACGCCGAGCCCTACCCGCACATCTGCCGCCGAACGCTGGCCGCCGCCGACGCCCTGAGCGGTCGGCCGGTCTACCTCCTGCCACGTAACTGCGCCGCCTGCGCACAGGAGCGCCACGAACGCACCCACCGGCAACCCGACCCGGCGGGCGGGGCGGTGGTCGACCTGACCGCCGTCCGTTCTCGCCGCCGTGCCGCTTGATTCTTCGACCTTTGGAAGGGAGGCCCTTGTGTCCCGTCCTGATCTTCTGGCCGCCGCGCTGGCGTGTGCCGCGCGTGGCTGGCATGTGTTCCCGCTACGTCCCGACCGCCCGAGCCCCGCTGACGCGGATGAGCCGAAGCGCCCGGCGTTCCCGGCCCGCTGCACTGCCGAGCGCTGCGACCTGACCGACTCGCGCTGCCGGGCCGCCAGCCGTCACGTGGGGTGGGAGGAACGCGCCACCACCGACCCCGAGCGGATTCGGCGGGCGTGGTCGATGCGCGCTTACGGGGTGGGTGTCGCGTGCGGCCCGTCCGGTCTGGTGGTGGTCGACCTGGACGTGCGCAAGCCCGGCCAGACCATGCCGCCCGGCTACGAGGGATGCCCGCACGGGCTGCGAACGCTCGCCGCGCTGGCCGCCGCGCACGCCGCCACGATCGACGCGACGTACACCGTGACCACCGGCCGAGGCGGCACCCACCTGTACTACCGGCACCCGGACACCGGCCCGGCGCTGCGTAACACCGCCGGAACGCTCGGCCCGATGGTCGACACCCGCGCCCACGGCGGTTACGTCGTGGCAGCCGGATCAACGGTCGCGGGCCGACCGTACGTGGTGGCGCTGGACTGCGAGCCCGCGCCGCTGCCCGCGTGGCTGGCCGGACTGCTCACCGTGCCGGCACGGCCCGCGTATCGGCCGACCGCGGTTGCCTTGCCGCCGGACCGGCGCGGCCGGTACGTCGCTGCCGCGATCCGCCGTCAGGTCGCTCACCTCACCGCCGCCGCCGAAGGCGGCCGGAACGCCGCGCTGTTCGCCTCGGCGGTGGCCCTCGGGCAGCTCGCCGCCGGGGGCGCGATCACCAACGCGGACGTGTACGCCGTGCTGGAGCCCGCCGCGCTGTCGACCGGGCTGCGCCACGGGGAAATTGCCCGCACGATCGCGTCCGGGCTGCGCGTCGGCGCACGCCAGCCGCGCCGCCTGAGCAACACGGGAAGGGCAGCATGACCGGCACGCGGTTGCAGGTCGGCACCGGCCCGGAGACCATCCGGACCCTGAAAGCCGCCCTGACGGACGGGTTGCTGCCCGACACGTACGTGTCGGCCGGGCAGCTGGTGCACATGGAAGCCGTCTCGGGTGACCTCGCGCCAGCCGCCGATGAGGACTCACCGCTGCCGGTGTCCGCCAGCGTGGTCACCCCGGCTGGGCTGGCCGGGCTGCTCGCCGAGCACGCCTACGTCTACCGGGTGAAGACCCGCAAGGGCGACGGCGGTGACCCGGAGATGTACGAAGAGGAAGTCACCCCGCCCCGGGACACGCTGTCATCCGTCCTAGCAGGGAAAACGTGGCCGGGTGTGGCGCCGCTGCGCGGGATCATCGGCGCACCCGTCCTGCGGCGTGACGGCACCCTGTTGCAGCAACCCGGCTACGACAAGGCCACCGGCCTCTACCTGGCAACCCGGGTGGCGCTGCCGCCCGTGCCCGACGAGCCCACCGCCGAGCAGGTCGCCGAGGCGCGCACGTTCCTTCTCGGCCGGTTCCTGCGCGACTTCCCCTGGGCCAGCGCCGCCGATCGGGCCAACTACGTGGCGCTGCTGGCCACGCCGATCCTGCGGCACTTCACCCGCTCCCTGACCCCGTTCGCGCTCATCGACGCGACCATGCCCTCATCGGGCAAGACGATCCTCACCGCCGGACCGGGGATGCTCTACGGGCAGCGCGTCATGAACTGGGCCTACTCCGACGAGGAACTCCGCAAGTCCATCACGGCGGTGTTTGCCGAACAGGTGGGCGTGGTCATCTGGGACAACCTGGCCGAGGGCACCGTCATCGACTCCGCCGTGCTCGCCCAGCTCGTCACCAACGGCGTGTGGTCCGACCGGCAGCTTGGTGCGTCGCGGAACATCGCCACCGTCAACGACCGGCTGTGGATGGCCACCGGCAACAACCTGCAAGTCGGCGGGGACATGGCCTCCCGCACCGTCCGGGTGCATCTCGACCCGGACATGCCTCGCCCCGAACTACGCGACCAGACCGGGTTCGGCATTCCGCATCTTGACCAGTGGATCACCGTTCCCGCGAATCAGCTCACCGTGCTGTGGCACCTCCTGGTGCTGGTGCTCGACTGGACGCGGCAGGGAGCACACCGGGCGGCCGGGCTGTCGATGCGGCAGTTCACCCCGTGGGCGCAAGCCCTCGGCGGATTCCTGGCCCACCACGGCATCGACGGGTTCCTCACCAACGCCGCCGAGGTACGGGAAATCGATGAAGACGAAACGCGCTGGCGCGCGTTCCTCACCACCTGGCACGACCGCCACGGCAGTCGACGTTTGACGGCCGCTGACCTGCGCCGCGACGCAGAACCAATGCACCTCGGCAGCGACGAACACGACCCGTGGGACGGGCAATTCATCACCACCCACAACGGCCGCCTACCCAACCCCCTGCAACTCGGCCGGCTGCTCACCGGCCAAGCCGGACGCTGGCGCGGCGATCACGTCATCCGCGCCGGGAAAAACGAACGCGGCGACCGGGCCGTGTTCTGGGTCGAACGCCACCAGGACTGAGCCCGCTGAACCATCTCCGCATCTCCGCAACGCCGCACCAACCCCCTGCCACCAGGGAAAACAGCCTGCGGAGATCAAACCATCAGGAATCATCGATCTCCGCATCTCCGCACGATCTTGCGGAGATCACGGTCTCTTGCGGAGATCCCCCTCAGTAGAACTCCGCATCTCCGCAAGCATTCGCCCAGCTCGCAGCCATGTTTGCGGAGATGCGGAGATGCGGAGATGGTTCAGCCCCTCCCACAACGAGCCTCAACCGACCGCAACCCATCGACGTAGACCGGCCCGCTGAGAGCCACACAGACGGATCTGCCCTATGCCTTACACCAACCCTGCTCGGATCTCGCGTCTCCGTCGCTCTCAGCGGGCCGTTCTGCGCCGTTCTGCCGCACCGCCACCCACACCCTCCACACCCGACCCGCAACGACCGAAAGGCGCTCACCGTGCGAATCAGGCTGCACGGCACACCCGCTGAAACAGCCGCTGCGCTCACCGCCATCGCCCAAGTGCTGCACATCCGCCACGTCTCCCAGCCCTACCCCGACCACCGATCCCAGATGTTCCAGCGCATCTACCTCCACGCCACCCCGAGGGAGGACACCCGCACATGACTGTCCCGAAGCGCCCGGAGCGGGGGACGACTCGCACCGCTCGTCACCTCACCATCGCCGACGTTTGCGACGACCTCGGAATCAGCCGGTCAACCTTCTACGACTGGCGAGCAAAGCGAAAGGGGCCACCGGCCCGCAAGCTGCCGAACGGCGAGATTCGGATCGAACGCCGCGACTACGAATCCTGGCTTGAATCGCTCTATGAGGAGGCCGCTTGAACACCACCTACGAAGTGCGTATCTGGTCAATCGAAACGTACGAAGGGCAGAGGGGCCGCACCTATCGCGTCCGCTGGCGCGTGGCCGAGCGACGACAGAAGCAGGTCTTCAAGACAAAGGCTCTCGCGGAAGGCTTCCGCTCGGAGCTGGTCACCGCCTCCCGCAAGGGTGAGGCGTTCGATATCGAGACGGGCTATCCGATCTCGATGCGCCGCGACACCGCCGTCATGTCCTGGTACGACCTGGCTTGCGCTTTCGCCGACATGAAATGGCCGCACGTGGCCGCCACGACCAGGCGTACACATGCGGAAGCCCTGACGGCGCTGACCGTGCTCATGCTGAGCAACGCGAGGGGTCGCCCAGACGGCAAAGTGCTCCGCCACGCCCTCAGCCGCTGGGCCTTCAACACCCCGCGCCGCACGGCCGACAACGTGCCTGAACAGGTGCGGAAGACGCTCGATTGGGTGCGGCGGAACACCCGTGACGTGGCAAGCCTCAGCCGCGCCGAGGTGCTGCGCCCGGTGTTGGACGGCCTCACCGTTCGACTCGACGGAGCGCCGGCCGCCCCGAGCGTCATCAGCCGACGCCGGAAGATATTCAATACCGCGATCGAATACGCGGTGGAGAGGCGACTCTTACCGGCAAACCCGCTCCCAAAGCTGAAGTGGAAGCCACCGAAAACCGTCTCCACCATCGACCGGCGTTCGGTCGCCAACCCGGTGCAGGTGCGAACCCTGCTGGAAGGGGTGCGAGAGCAGGGCCGTATCGGTCCGCGAATGGTGGCTTTCTACGCCTGCCTGTACTACGCCGCACTTCGGCCGGAGGAAGCCGTACGCCTCGCCAAACCGAACCTCCACCTGCCCGATAAAGGTTGGGGGGAATTCATCCTTGATGGAGCCGATCCTCACGCCGGCCGTGAATGGACCGACAGCGGAAAGAACCGTGACAGTCGACAACTCAAGCAGCGAGCGCGAGGGGAGACGCGAACGGTTCCCTGTCCGCCCGAGCTGACCGCGATCATTCACGCGCACGTCGGGTTGTTCGGCTACGGACCGAACGGTCGCCTGTTCGTGGGGGAGCGCAACAAGGAGGAACTTCCCAAGGGCACGATCAACCGCGTGTGGCGGTGGGCGCGGGCCGCTGTGTTCACGCCCGAGGTGCATGCCTCGCCGCTGGCCCGTACCCCGTACGACCTGCGGCACGCTGCCGTGTCGACGTGGCTCAACGGGGGAGTGCCGCCAACGCAGGTCGCCGAGTGGGCAGGGCAGTCGGTGGAGGTGTTGCTCAGGATCTATGCCAAGTGCCTTGACGGCGGTGACGCGGCTCTCCGGCAGCGCATCGAAAGAGCGCTCGGGCACGGCTGAGGGTGCCCGCGTTCCGTGGCACGCATTTGGCACAGATGCCCGCCATGGGCCGGTGACGGCCGGACATGGCCGGACAGATGATGAAGGCCCCTGACCGGGTTTCGCCTGGTCAGGGGCCTTTTTGTGCTGTTCATGGAAGGTGCCCCCGGCAGGATTCGAACCTGCGCTCCCGCCTCCGGAGGGCGGTGCTCTATCCCCTGAGCTACGGGGGCTCAGCGACCCGAGAAGAGTAGCAAACCCCCTCCCGGATCACCGAATCGGTACCCCGCGAGTCGATCTTCGTCGGATCAGGCGGCGGCGACGGCGCGACCACAGCTCGGCAGCGGATGCAGCACGACGCGCCGGGGCAGCCGACGGGGCCATTCGTTGCGCGGCCACGAGCCGTCCACGATCAGGTGCACCGTGCGCTCCTCGGCGCCGCTGAGCCGCAGCACGAAGTCCCGGGGCAGCGGAGGATCCACCGACGGCGTGGTGACCATGAACCGCACCCGTCCCCGCGACGAGACCGCCGAGACCACGTCGGCGGCGGGCATGGTGCCGCGCAGGCGTACCCGGCCGATCCAGTAGACCTCGGCGGCGTGCTCCTGGGCCGCCCGCGTGATCGTCGGGTACTCGCTGCGTACCCACCGCTCGACCGCGCTGACGCACAGGCCGCAGGCCCGCTCGCGCGGCTCGCGCGGCCCCAGACCCCAGGCCCGCAGGTACGCCCCGACGGTGCCGGCGTCCATCGCCAGCCCGAACCGGCGCTCGATGAGGGCGGTCAGGCTCTGCCGTGTCCAGAGCTCCTCGTCGAGGCCGAACTCGTCGGGGTGGACCCCCCGGAGCACGTCGATGAGTTCGAGTTCCTGTTCGCGGCTGAGCGTTCCCGGCTCGCCCTGCCGCAGTCCGCGACGGACGGCTGCCACCGCTCCGTCACCGCCGATGGTGTGGCGTCGGCACCAGCTGGTCACCGACCGCCCTGCGTCTCTGAGTGCAACCCCCACGTCTTGGGCAACGAGCCCGAATCGCAACTGGTCACGATATGTGGGTAGAAAACTCTCCAACCCCCACAATGACCCGTTAACCCCAAACCGTTACAAACCCCCAAACCGGGACATCTCACCCCCGGCCCCAACCTTCGACGTGGCCTCTCCGTCCCACCTCGACCGGCCCGCCTGCCTCAAACACATCACCCCGGGCCACGAGCCCACCCTTGATCGACTCCATCTCGCCGAAGTGGCTGCATCACACCCACCCTGATCTCGCCACCTCCCCGAACTGGTGTCGATCAAGAGCGGGGATGCCGCCACTTCCCCGAGCTGGTGTCGATCAAGCTCCGAACCGGAAGCGCGGGTACGCGAGGCGGGTGGGATGCCCCTGTCGGGCCGGCCCTCGGCCACCAGCCGACCCTCGGCACGGCCACCCCGTCCCACCCCGTCCTACCTCGACCGGCCAGCCTGCCCGAGCACATCACCCTGCTCTTGATCCACTCCACCTCGCCGAAGTGGTTGCATCCCACCCACCTTGACCCCGCCACCTCCCCGAACTGGTGTCGATCAAGGGCGGGGATAACGCCACCTCCCCGAGCTGGAGTGGATCAAGAGCGGGGAGGCGGCCGCTTCCCCGAGCTGGAGTGGATCAAGCACCGACCGGAAGCACGGACGCGCGAGGGGCGGGCGAGGATGCCCTGTCGGGCCGACCCGGGCCGTCCTCGCCCATCCTCCCGCGATCTTGCACTTGCGGCCCTCGCGTAACGGGGCGAATCCGGCATGGCCGGGGCAGTAACTGCAAGATCGCCGGGGCGGGCGGGCGGGCGGGCGGGTGAGGGCGGGACGGGGGAGGCCCGGTGCCCCTGGGAAGGGGGACCGGGCCTCGGGGGTCTTGCGGGGTGGCGGGTGGTGTTACGGGGTGCCGCCCAGGCGCTTCAGCGCCGCGCTCAGGTTGGTCAGGTCGTTCTGCTGCGTGTTCTTCATGACCTGCGCGACCGCCAGCACGTCGTCGTCACGCCCCTGCTCGAGGATGCCGTCGATCATGTGCACGCCGCCGATGTGGTGGCGGATCATCATCTGCAGGAAGAGCACGTCGAACTCGCGGCCGCTCGCGGCGCGCAGCTTCGCCATCTCCTCCGGCGTGGCCATGCCCGGCATCAGGCCGTCCTTGATCAGCCCGCCGCCGTCCTTCATCCACGCCATCGGCGCCTGCCCGCCGGTCGGGTCCAGCTTCCAGGACCGCAGCCAGGTCTGCATGGTGCCGATCTCGCCCTGCTGGCCGGTGGCGATGTCCACGCCGACCTGGCGTACCTCAGGGTCCTGCCCCTGGTTGAACGCGAGCAGCCCCATGGCCACGGCCTGGTTGTGGTGGGCGGTCATGTCCCGGGCGAACCCGGCCTCCGCCGAGTTCTCACCCGGCCGGGTGAGCGTGGGGGTGAGCAGACCGCCGGCGTACCCGAGGAGCAGCCCGACCACGAGGGCGGCGACCACCGCCGGCAGGCCGTAACGGCGCATCGCGCCCCGGCCGCCCTGGTCGGCGGCCGGAGCCTCGTCCAGTTCGCTGTCGGTGGTCACCGAAGCGGTCATCGCGGCGTCGTCCTTACTGGGTGGGCTGCTGGGGCATGGTGTTCTGCAGGTTGTCGCGCGGAGCGGTGCCGGTGGCCGTGACGCCCTGGTCGCAGAGCGCGTTCGGGCCCTCGATGGAGGCGTTCACCCGCAGCGTCTTGATGAAGTCGTCGATGCGGCCGTCGTCGGCGTTGTCGACCTTGAGCTGGTAGCCCCAGGCCTGCAGCGAGATCGGCTTGTCCAGCCCCTCGAACGGGCTGAGCATCAGCTTCTCCTTGCCCTGCACCTTGCTCTTGAGCTTCTCCACCTGGTCGGCGGGCAGGTCCGGGCGGTAGGTGATCCACACCGTGCCGTGCTCCAGGCTGTGCACCGCGTGCTCGTTGGCGATCGGGGCGTCGTAGACGTCACCCATGCAGTTCTGCCAGGCCTGGTTGTGCGGGCCGCCGACCGGCGGGAGGACGTCGTACTTGATCGCGCCGGGCTGGTGGTTGCCGCCCTTGACCAGGTCCTTGTCCTTCTCGCGGTAGTCGACGATGCCGTTGATCGCCTGGGCCCGCTTCTCCCACGGCTGGCCGCCCTGGTAGACCGCCCAGGCGCCGACGCCGATGATGCCCACGGCCAGCACGCCGACCGCGACGAACAGGGCGATCGGGCCCCACGAGCGACCCTGGCTCACCTTCACCGGGGCGATCGGCTTGCGGCCCTTGCCGCCGGCACCGGGCCGTGGCGTGCCCTTGCCGCCCCCGGCCTTGCCCGCGCCGGCCTTCGCGGCTGGCTTGTCGGCAGCCGCGGGCCGGCCGGCGGCCGGCTTCTTGCCGGTGCTGACCACGGTGGGACGGCGCTCCGGGCCGCCCGGGGTGCTGATGCTCATCGTGCCTCGTCAGGTCGGTCGGTCAGGGGGACCGCGGGGCCGGTTCACATGCTGGGTCGCCGCCGCGGTGCCCGAGTCTACCCCCGATAACATGGATCAGTGACTCCCGCAGAACTCGCCGAGGTCGTCCTCGCCGCAGCCCACGCCGTCTTCGACGAGCGCGGGCTGGACCGCGCCGCGCTGCCCGCGCAGACCACCGTCGAGCGACCCCGTAACCCGGATCACGGCGACTACGCCTCGACGCTGGCGCTCCAGCTCAGCAAGAAGGTGGGCGTACCCCCGCGGGAACTGGCGACCGCGCTGGCCGACGAGCTGGCCAAGGCGCCGGGGGTCAAGTCGGTGGAGATCGCCGGGCCGGGCTTCCTGAACGTCCGCCTCGACGCGGCCGCCGCCGGTCAGCTCGCCAAGCTCATCGTCGAGGCCGGCCCGGCGTACGGGAGCAGCGACACCCTCGCCGGGCAGCGGATCAACCTGGAGTTCGTCTCCGCGAACCCGACCGGCCCGGTGCACATCGGCGGGGTCCGCTGGGCGGCCGTCGGTGACGCGCTCAGCCGACTGCTGCGCGCCACCGGCGCCGAGGTCGGCACCGAGTACTACTTCAACGACGCCGGCTCCCAGATCGACCGGTTCGCCCGCTCGCTGCTGGCCGCCGCGCAGGGCCAGCCCGCGCCGGAGGACGGCTACGGCGGCGCGTACATCGCGGAGATCGCCGCCGAGGTGGTCCGCCGCCGGCCGGACGTGCTCGACCTCACCCCGGACGCCGCCGAGGAGGTCTTCCGGACCGAGGGCGTCCAGCTCATGTTCGCCGAGATCAAGTCCTCGCTGCGCGACTTCGGTGTGGAGTTCGACACCTACTTCAACGAGAAGGACCTGCACGACCAGGGCGCGCTGGACGCGGCGCTGGCCCGGCTGCGGGAGCAGGGGCACGTCTTCGAGTCCGAGGGCGCGACCTGGCTGCGCACCACCGAGTTCGGCGACGACAAGGACCGGGTGCTGCGCAAGTCCAACGGCGAGTGGACGTACTTCGCCGCCGACTGCGCCTACTACCTGAACAAGCGGGAGCGCGGCTTCGACCGGGTCGTGATCATGCTGGGCGCCGACCACCACGGCTACATCGGCCGGATGAAGGCGATGTCGGCCTGCTTCGGCGACGACCCGGCGCGCAACCTGGAGATCCTCATCGGCCAGCTGGTCAACCTGGTCCGCGACGGCGCCCCGGTGCGGATGAGTAAGCGGGCCGGCACCGTGGTCACGCTGGAGGACCTGGTCGACGCGATCGGCGTGGACGCGGCCCGGTACGCGCTGGCCCGCTACTCGGCCGACTCGCCCATCGACATCGACGTGGAGCTGTGGACCCGGGCGAAGAACGACAACCCGGTCTACTACGTCCAGTACGTCGCGGCGCGTACCGCAGGGGTGGCCCGCAACGCGGCCGAGATCGGGCTGACCCGGGGTGACGCCGCCGCGTTCCAGCCCGAGCTGCTCGGCCACGACAAGGAGAACGAGCTGCTCAAGGCGCTCGCCGAGTTCCCCGCGGTGGTGGCCACCGCCGCCGAGCTGCGGGAGCCGCACCGGGTGGCGCGCTACCTGGAGGAGAGCGTCGCGCAGGCGTACCACCGGTTCTACGACAACTGCCGGATCGCCCCGCAGGGCGACGAGAAGATCACCGACACCCACCGGGCGCGGCTCTGGCTCAACGACGCGACCCGGGTGGTCATCGCCAACGGCCTGCGCCTGCTCGGGGTGTCCGCGCCGGAGCGGATGTAGTCATGCGGGCGCATGAGGCAGGAGCGCTGCACGGCGAGATCGGCAGCCGGGGGCCGGCCTGGCTGCGTACCCCGGTCGACGTCAACGCCCTGGTGCCGCAGCTGTGGCCGCGCAACGTGGTGCGCGGCCCGGCCGGCGCGCTGACCGTCGCGGGCCTGGACGTCCGCGACCTGGCCGCCGAGTACGGCACCCCGGCGTACGTGCTGGACGAGGACGACCTGCGCGAGCGCTGCCGCGAGTTCCGCGCGGCTTTCCCGGACACGGACGTCTACTACGCCGGCAAGGCCTTCCTGTGCCGCGCGGTGGTCCGGATGATCGCCGAGGAGGGCCTGTTCCTCGATGTCTGCACCGGCGGTGAGCTGGCCACCGCGCTGTCGGCCGGGATGCCGGCGGAGCGGATCGGCTTCCACGGCAACAACAAGTCGGTCGCCGAGCTGACCCGGGCGGTCGACGCCGGGGTGGGGCGGATCATCGTCGACTCGTTCACCGAGATCGACCGGCTCTCCGAGCTGGCCCGCGAGCGCGGGGTACGCCCGAAGGTGCTGGTCCGGGTCACCGTCGGCGTGGAGGCACACACCCACGAGTTCATCGCCACCGCGCACGAGGACCAGAAGTTCGGCTTCTCGCTCGCCGGCGGCGCCGCCGCCGCGGCCGCGTTCAAGATCCTCGACGAGGACGTGCTGGAGCTGCGCGGCCTGCACTCGCACATCGGCTCGCAGATCTTCGACGCCAGCGGCTTCGAGGTGTCCGCCCGCCGGGTGCTCGCGCTCCAGTCGCAGATCCGCGACGCCCGCGGCGTGGAGCTGCCCGAGCTGGACCTGGGCGGCGGCTTCGGCATCGCGTACACCACCCAGGACGACCCGGCGTCGCCGCACGACCTGGCGAAGCGCCTGCGCAAGATCGTCGACGGGGAGTGCGCGGCGGAGAACCTCGCCGTGCCGCACCTGTCGGTCGAGCCGGGCCGCGCGATCGTCGGCCCGGCCGTGTTCACGCTCTACCAGGCCGGGACCGTGAAGGACGTGGACGGCCTCCGCACCTACGTGAGCGTGGACGGGGGGATGAGCGACAACATCCGTACCGCGCTCTACGACGCCTCGTACTCGGCCACGATGGCGAACCGCACGTCGACGGCGCAGCCGATGCTCGCCCGCGTGGTGGGAAAGCATTGTGAGTCCGGGGACATCGTGGTGAAGGATGAATTTCTGCCCGCCGACGTGCAGCCCGGAGATCTTGTTGCGGTGCCCGGCACCGGGGCGTACTGCCGGAGCATGGCCAGCAACTACAACCATGTCCCGCGGCCCCCGGTCGTCGCCGTCCGTGACGGTCGGGCGCGGCTGATCGTCCGCCGGGAGACCGAAGACGACCTGCTGGCATTGGATGTGGGATGACCTCACCGGTTCGCTTGGCGCTGCTCGGCTGTGGCACGGTCGGTAGCGACGTGGTCCGACTGCTGCACGAGCAGTCGGCCGACCTCGCCGCCCGGATCGGCGCCCCGCTGGAGATCGCCGGGATCGCCGTACGCCGGCTCGGCCGTGACCGCGGCGACCTGCCGGTCGACCCGGCGCTGTTCACCACCGACGCGCTCGGGCTGATCAAACGCGACGACGTGGACGTGGTGGTCGAGGTGGTCGGCGGCATCGAGCCGGCCCGCGGCTGGCTCGTCGAGGCGCTGCGCGCGGGCAAGAGCGTGGTCACCGCCAACAAGGCGCTGCTCGCCGAGGACGGCGCGACGCTGCACGACGCCGCCGCCGAGGGCGGCGCCGACCTCTACTACGAGGCGAGCGTCGCCGGGGCGATCCCGCTGCTGCGCCCGCTGCGCGAGTCGCTGCACGGTGACCGGATCACCCGGGTCACCGGCATCGTGAACGGCACCACCAACTTCATCCTCTCCGCCATGGACGCCACCGGCGCCGGCTTCGCCGAGGCGCTGGAGGAGGCCACCGAGCTGGGGTACGCCGAGGCGGACCCGACGGCCGACGTGGAGGGCTTCGACGCCGCCGCCAAGGCCGCCATCCTCGCCTCGCTGGCGTTCCACACCCGGGTGACCGCCGCCGACGTGCACCGCGAGGGCATCACCGAGGTGACCGCCGCCGACGTGGCCAGCGCCAAGGCCATGGGCTGCACGATCAAGCTGCTCTGCATCGCCGCCCGGGGCGTCGACCCGGAGGGCCGGGAGACGGTGAACGTCCGGGTGCACCCGGCGATGATCCCGCTGACCCACCCGCTCGCGAGCGTCGGCGACGCGTTCAACGCGGTGTTCGTCGAGGCCGACGCGGCCGGGCAGCTCATGTTCTACGGCCGGGGCGCCGGTGGCGCGCCCACCGCCAGCGCGGTGCTCGGCGACGTGGTGGCGGTGGCCCGCAACCGTCTCGCCGGGGTGCGCGCGGCGAGCGAGTCGGCGTACGCCGACCTGTCGGTGCGGCCGATGGGCGAGGCGCTCACCCGCTACCACATCAGCCTCGACGTGGCCGACCGCCCGGGTGTGCTGGCCGGGGTGGCGGGGGTCTTCGCCCGGCACGAGGTGTCCATCGCCACGGTGCGGCAGGGCCCGGCCGGCGGCGACGCGGAACTGGTTATCGTCACCCACGTCGCGCCCGACGCCGCGCTCGCGGCCACCGTCCGTGAGCTGCGCGGACTGGACATCGTCCGCTCGGTGACGAGCGTGCTGCGGGTGGAGGGCGGCGCGTAACCGGCGCGTCCCGCCTGATGGTTAAGGCAGGGTGTGCCGGTGGCCGGCCGGGCAGGCTGGTCCACGCTGTTGGCAGGCCCCGGAGCGGGGCGACAGAGGCGAGGAGCGCGACATGTGGCGGGGACTGATCGAGGCGTACCGGGACCGGCTGCCGGTCACCGACGCGACTCCCGTCGTCACCCTGCACGAGGGCAACACGCCGCTGCTGCCGGCACCGGTGCTCTCCGCCCGGGTCGGCGCGGACGTCTGGCTCAAGGTCGAAGGGGCCAACCCGACCGGCTCGTTCAAGGACCGGGGCATGACGGTCGCCGTCTCCAAGGCCGTCGAGGCCGGTGACAAGGCGATCATCTGCGCGTCCACCGGCAACACCAGCGCCTCCGCCGCCGCGTACGCGGCCCGCGCCGGGATCACCTGCGCGGTGCTGGTGCCGCAGGGCAAGATCGCGCTGGGCAAGCTGGCCCAGGCGCTCGTGCACGGCGCGAAGCTGCTCCAGGTGCAGGGCAACTTCGACGACTGCCTCGGGCTGGCCGGCAAGCTCGCCCAGGACTACCCGGTCGCGCTGGTCAACTCCGTCAACATCGACCGGCTGCACGGCCAGAAGACCGCCGCCTTCGAGATCGTCGAGGCGCTCGGCGACGCGCCCGACATCCACTGCCTGCCGGTCGGCAACGCCGGCAACATCACCGCGTACTGGATGGGCTACTCCGAGGACCTGCGCGACGGCAACGCCACGAAGGCCCCCCGGATGTACGGCTTCCAGGCCGCCGGCGCGGCCCCCATCGTCACCGGCCAGGTGGTGCCGGAGCCGTCCACGATCGCCACCGCCATCCGGATCGGCAACCCGGCGAGCTGGACCAAGGCCCTCGACGCGCGGGACGCCTCCGGCGGCCTGATCTCCGCCGTCACCGACCGGGAGATCCTGTCGGCGTACCGGCTGCTGGCCCGCGAGGTGGGCGTCTTCGTGGAGCTGGGCAGCGCGGCCAGCGTCGCCGGTCTGCTCCAGCAGGCCGCCGCCGGCAAGGTGCCGGCCGGGTCGCGGGTGGTCTGCACGGTCACCGGGCACGGTCTGAAGGACCCGGAGTGGGCCATCTCGACCGCGCCCGCGCCGGTGACGATCGCCAACGACGCGCTGGCCGCCGCGCGCTCCCTCGACCTGGTCTGATCCCTCCGTCTCCCGCGTCGTTCCCGGACCGGCCGGCGCCCTCCGCGCTCGACCCATGCCAGTTCGGGGAGGTGGCGGTATCCCCGCCCTTGATCGACTCCAGATCGGGGAAGTGGCGGGATCGGGGTGGGTGGGACGCAACCACCTCGGCGAAGTGGAGTCGATCAAGGCGGGTGCGGGCGACCCTCAAGCACGGCGATGTCATCGGCTGGGGCGGATGCCGGGAGTGTCGGGCCGTGCGGCAGACTCAGGGCCCCGCAAACCCCCTCTTCAGGAGTGAGTAACGCCGATGTCGCTGCTCGCCAGATTCAGTCTCGCCAACCGGGGCCTGATCGCCCTCGTCGCGTTGGTGACGACGGCGTTCGGGCTGTTCGCCGTGCCGTCGCTGAAGCAGCAGCTCCTGCCGTCGCTGGAGTTTCCCGCCGCGTTCATCGTGGCGACGTACCCGGGTGCCGCGCCGGAGATCGTCGAAGCCCAGGTCGCCGAGCCGATCGAGAACAGCCTCAAGGGCATCCCGGGCCTGGAGACGGTCACCTCGACCTCGCGCGAGGGCTCGGCCACGGTCCAGGTGCAGTACGAGTTCGGCACCGACCTGGACGACGTGGTCAACAAGATGGAGACCGCGCTCAACCGGATCGATGCCCAGTTGCCCGAGGGCGTCGACCCGCAGGTGATCGCCGGCAGCACCGACGACCTGCCCGCCGTGGTGGTCGCCGCGACCGGTGACGGCGACGAGCGGGCGCTGGCCGAGAAGCTGCGTACCGCCGTCGTGCCGGAGCTGGAGGCGCTGGACGGGGTCCGGTCGGTGGACGTCACCGGCGCCCGGGACCAGATCGTGACGATCACGCCGGACCCGGCGAAGCTCGCCGCCGCCCGGGTGGCGCCGACCGCCATCGCGTCGGCGCTCAAGAGCAACGGTGTGGCGGTGCCGGCGGGCGCGCTCGCCGACGGCGACCGGTCGCTGCCGGTGCAGGTGGGCACGCCGATCCGTACGCTCGACGACCTGCGCGGCATCGTGCTCACCACGGCGCCCGCCGCCCCGGTACGCCTCGGCGACGTCGCAGCGGTGGAGCAGCAGCTCGCCCCGGCGACCTCGTTGACCCGTACCAACGGCAAGCCCAGCCTGGGCATCGCGGTGACGGCCGCTCCGGACGGCAACGCGGTGGAGATCTCGCACGAGATCCGGGACCGGCTGGACGAGCTGGGTGACGCCGCGGGCGCCGAGCTGACAGTGGTCTTCGACCAGGCCCCGTTCGTCGAGAAGTCCATCGAGAGCCTGACCACCGAGGGCCTGCTGGGCCTGGTCATGGCGGTCGTGGTGATCCTGGTGTTCCTGCTGTCGGTGCGTTCCACGGTGGTCACCGCGGTGTCCATCCCGCTGTCGGTGCTGGTCGCGCTGATCGTGCTCTGGTCCGGCGACTACTCGCTCAACCTGCTCACCCTGGGCGCGCTGACCATCGCGGTGGGCCGGGTGGTGGACGACTCCATCGTGGTGCTGGAGAACATCAAACGGCACCTGGAGTACGGCGAGCCGAAGCGGGACGCGATTCTCACCGCGGTCCGCGAGGTGGCCGGCGCGGTGACCGCGTCCACGCTCACCACTGTCGCCGTGTTCGCGCCGATCGCCCTGGTGGGCGGCTTCGTCGGGCAGCTCTTCGCCCCGTTCGCGATCACCGTGACGGTGGCGCTGCTCGCCTCGCTGCTGGTGTCGCTCACTGTCATCCCGGTGCTGGCGTACTGGTTCCTGCGGCCGCGCGGCGGCGCCGACGACGCCGCGGCCCGGCGGGAGGCCGAGGAGAAGGAGCTGCGCAACCCGCTGCAGCGGGCGTACCTGCCGGTGATCGACTTCGCCACCCGCTCCCGGAAGACCCGGTGGGCGACCGTCGGCCTGGGCCTGCTGGTGCTCCTGGGCACGTTCGGGCTGGCACAGAAGCTGGAGACGAACTTCCTGGACGACTCGGGCCAGGACACGCTCGCCATCCGGCAGGAGATGCCGGCCGGCACCTCGCTCGCCGGCACCGACCGGGCCGCCGCGCGGATCGAGGAGGTGCTGCGGCGTACCCCCGGGGTGGAGACCTACCAGGTCAGCGCCGGTGGTGGCGACAACCCGTTCGCCGGCGGCGGCAGCGACCGGGCCACCTGGTCGCTGTCGCTCTCCGACGACACCGACGCCGCGACGGTACGCCAGGGCCTGCGCAAGGAGTTCGACGCGCTCGGCCCGGAGGTGGGCGAGCTGACGTTCGGCGGCGGGCAGAACGCCTCGGCCAACCAGGTCGAGGTGGTGGTGCAGGCCGCCGACCAGGAGACGCTGACCCGGGCGGCCGAGGCGGTACGTGCCGCGATGGCCGACACGCCGGGCGTGGAGGACGTCACCAGCAGCCTGGCCACGCGGGTGCCCCGCGTCGAGGTGACTGTGGACCGGGTCGCCGCGGCCCGCGCCGGGCTCACCGAGGCGGCCGTCGGGCAGCTCGTCGCGCAGGTGTACCGGGGTGCGCCGCTGGGCCAGGTCACGCTCGACGGCACGGCTCAGACCGTGGTCCTGAGCAGCGGTGCCCGGCCGCCGCTGACCGTGGCGGAGCTGCGGGCGCTGCCGGTCGGCGCGGTGCCGCTGGACGCGATCGCGGACGTCAACCAGGTCGAGGGCCCGCAGCAGGTGACCCGGATCGACGGCGAGCGCAGCGTCTCGGTCACCGGCACGGCGACCGGCTCGAACCTCGGCGCCACCACGCAGGAGCTGCAGAAGCGGCTGGACGCGCTGGACGTGCCGGGCGCCACGTACGAGATCGGCGGCGTCAGCGCCGACCAGGCGGACGCGTTCGCGGACCTCGGGCTCGCGGTGCTGGCCGCCATCGCGATCGTCTTCCTGATCATGGTGGCCACGTTCCGCAGCCTCACCCAGGCGCTGATCCTGCTGATCTCGGTGCCGTTCGCGGCGACCGGGGCGATCGGGCTGCTGCTGGTCACCGGGACGCCGCTGGGCGTGCCGGCGCTGATCGGCGTGCTCATGCTCGTCGGCATCGTGGTGACGAACGCGATCGTGCTGCTGGATCTGATCAACCAGTACCGGGCGCAGGGCATGGATGTGACCGAGGCCGTGGTGGAGGGCGGCCGGCGCCGGCTGCGGCCGATCCTGATGACAGCCGTCGCGACGATCTTCGCGTTGCTGCCGATGGCGCTCGGCCTGACCGGTGAGGGCGGCTTCATCTCCAAGCCGCTGGCGATCGTGGTGATCGGCGGCCTGCTCAGCTCGACGTTGTTGACGCTGGTGCTGGTGCCGACGCTCTACACGATGGTGGAGCACACCAAGGGCTCGTTCCGGGCCCGGCGCCGGGGCGCGGCGGCGCCGGTCGAGCCGGAGCCGGCGGCCGATCCGGTGCCGGTGCCGGTCGGCGGCGGCGAGGAGCGCGTCGAGGAGCGGGCTCAGGTCGCGCCGCCACCGGCCCGCCCGTCGGGCGCGCTGATCGACGGTACGGACCAGTTCGAGGTGCTCCGCCTGCCCAAGAGCCGCCGTTCCCCGCTTCCCCCCACCGAGTGACGGGTCGGGAGGGGCCCGCGCGGCCCCTCCCGACACCTCGACGCACGGGACACACCAGAAGCGCATCCGGCGGTACGCTCGGTGAGCTGATGCCTACTTTCGGTGCGGGGGCGCGATGGGGGTCGCGGGCCAGTGGAATCGACGTACCGTGCTGCGCCGGTCCGCGCTGCTGTTGGGCGGCGCCGCGCTCGGCTCCGCCGCCACCGTGGAGAGCACCTGGGTGGCCGACCGCCGCCTCCCGCTGGCGGGCGGCCCGGCCAGCGCCACGCTCGGCAACCGCCACCAGGACGTCGGTCGCGGCGGGGTCCAGGTCGTCTGGGGCGTACGCACCGACGAACCCCTGGTGGCGCTCACCTTCGACGACGGCCCCCGCCCACAGTGGACCCCGATGGTGCTGGACACGCTGGCCGAGCACCGGGTGCCGGCCACCTTCTTCCTGGTCGGTGAGCGGGCGCGCCGGCACGCCCCGCTGGTCCGGGACCGGATGGACGGCCACGAGGTCGGCAACCACAGCTGGGCGCACCGCGACCTGGCCCGGATGGACGCCGCGACGGTCTACGACGACCTGCGCCGCAGCCACGATGCGATCACCACGGCCACCGGATCGTCCCCGCGACTGCTCCGCCCGCCCTGGGGACATCTGGGCGGCGCGGTGCTGTACGCCTCGGCCCGGCTGGACTACCGGCTGGTGCTGTGGACGCTGCAGATGGTCGAGAGCGAGTTCCCGCACGACCCGGCCGGGCACGCCCGGCGGATCGTGGCCGACGTGCGCCCCGGCACGATCGTGCTCGGGCACGACGTGGGCGACGACCGGCGGCTGGTCGCGCTCCGCGGCCTGCCCGACATGATCGACGGGTTGCGGGCCCGGGGATACACCTTCGTCACGGTCTCCGACCTGCTGCGCCGAGCTGCCGGTGGGGGAGCGGCCCGATAGGGTGCCCGCGTGTCGCCCACCCTCTCCGTCCTCGTCCGCAACCGCGACTTCCGCCATCTGTTCATCGCCGAGCTGGTCGTGTTCGGCGCGGACTGGTTCGTCATGGTGCCGCTGCTGGTGCTGCTGCCGGAGCTGACCGGCAGCGGGGTGTGGGGCGCGCTGGTGCTGGCCGTGGACACCGGCACCACCGCGTTGCTGCTGCCGTACGCCGGGACCGTGGCCGACCGGTTCGACCGCCGCAAGGTGATGATGGCGGCGAACATCGCGGCCCTGGCCGGTGTCCTGCTGCTGCTCGGTGTGCGCGGCGCCGGCACGGCCTGGCTGGCGCTGGCGGCGATCGCGCTGGTGGCGGTGGCGAAGGCCTTCTATTCGCCGGCCGCCCAGGCCGCGCTGCCCAACGTGGTCGACCCGGCGGACCTGGCGGCGGCGAACGCGGTCGCCGGCTCGGCCTGGGGCACCATGACAGTGGTCGGCGCTTCACTCGGCGGCATCCTGAGCGCCGCGTACGGCCCGTACGCCAGCTTCTGGGTGGCCGCCGCGGGCCTGCTCGCCGCGTTCGGCCTGGCCGCGCTGATCCGCCGGCCCCTGCAGGCGCCGCGCGACCCGGCGGCGGCCGTGCCGCGCACGTGGGCGGCGATCCGGGAGGCGCTGCGCTACATCGTCCAGCGTCCGCGCGTGCTCGCGCTGGTCACCGTGAAGTCGGCGGTCGGCCTGGGCAACGGCGTGCTGACCGTCTTCCCGCTGCTCGCCGGCGTGTACGGCGTCGGCCCGGTCGGGGCGGGCCTGCTCTTCGCCGCCCGGGGCGCCGGGGCCCTGGTCGGTCCGATCCTGATGCGCCGGGTGCTCAGCAACCGGGCCTGGCTGCTCACCGGTCTGGCGCTGTCCATGTCGCTGTACGGCCTGGCCTATCTGGGCGCGTCGGTGGTGTCCTGGTTCCCGCTGGTGCTGGTCCTGGTCTTCCTGGCCCACCTGGGCGGCGGCAGCAACTGGGTGCTGTCCAACTACGCGTTGCAGGGCGAGGTGCCGGACCGGCTGCGCGGCCGGGTCTTCGCCACCGACATGATGCTGGCCACGCTCGCCATCGCGGTGAGCCAGCTGGTTGTGGCGCTCGTGGTGGACCGGGTGGACGAGCGCACCGTGCTGGTCGGTTGCGGCCTGGCCACCGTCGTCTACGCGCTCGGCTGGCGGTTCGCCACCCGGCGGCTCTCGCTCACCGACCCGGTCGACGCGCCGACCCCGGAGCGCACCGGCTGACACGCCGGTCCCACGCTCCGGGCGGTCCGGCCGGGCTGTCGGGGTGACGTCCTAGCATGAGCCGGTGCCGACGACCTTCCTCCCCGGCCCGGTCCGGGTCCGGGTGCCCGCGACCAGCGCCAACCTGGGCCCCGGCTTCGACGCGCTCGGCCTGGCGCTGGGCCGCCACGACGACGTCACGGCCGAGGTGACCGGCGGCGGCGTGCGAGTGGCGGTCACCGGCGAGGGTGCCGGTGAGCTGCCGGCGGACGAGCGGCACCTGATCGTGACCGCCATGCGGGCCACCTTCGACGTGCTCGGCGCGCAGCCGGCCGGCCTGGCGCTGGAGTGCGAGAACCGCATTCCCCAGGCGCGTGGGCTCGGCTCGTCCTCGGCCGCGATCGTGGCCGGGGTGCTGGCGGCCCGCGCCCTGGTTGCAGACGGCGAGCAGCGGATGGACGACGACGCCGCGCTGCGGTTGGCCGCCGAGTTGGAGGGGCATCCGGACAATGTCGCGCCCTGCCTGCTCGGGGGCTTCACGATCGCCTGGACGGAGCCGGGCGGCGCGCGGGCGGTGTCGCTGCCGGTGGCGCCGGCCGTGCGCCCGACCGTCTTCGTACCCGCCGAGCGGGGCCTGACCTCGGTGGCCCGGGCCGCCCTGCCGGCCACCGTGCCGCACGCCGACGCGGCGCTCAACGCGGGCCGGGCGGCCCTGCTGGTGCACGCGCTGACCACCGATCCGGCGCTGCTGCTGCCGGCCACCGTCGACCGGCTGCACCAGGAGCAGCGGGCGCCCGGGATGCCCGCCACCGCGGCGCTCGTCGGCGCGCTGCGTGCGGCTGGTGTGGCGGCTGTGGTCAGTGGGGCGGGGCCGACGGTGCTGGCGCTTTCCCAGGTCCCGGTGGGATTTGAGCCGGGAACAGATTGGCGCCGGTGGGAGTTGCCGATAGATGGCAGCGGTGCCCGGGTCATCCGGGGTAGACTTTGACACGCCGAGCGGGGCCCTGTTGCCGCAGGTCGGAAGAGTTGATTACGCTCTAGACCTAGCACAGCCGCGAAGCATGCGATCTTCCTGCGGTTCGGCGCACCCCCGAAGCTCTCGGCGGTCAGCCCGTCACCCCTGCCCAAGGCCCACGCCGCACCGCAGTTTCCACAGGTCGCCGCAGGCGGCGAGACCTGCTCACCGATGGTGGTGAGTCGGGAAACCACCGGCTGCTGTGTCACAGACTCCCGCGACGCGTCCATGCGAGGCGGGTGCACCGAGGCCGCCCGGCCACCTGGCTCCACGACTCCGGGCAGCTCCGGCCTATCGAGGGAAGGAATCCATTGAGCGACACCACCGACGTGACGTCGGATGTTTCCAACGTCGCTGGCGATGCCACCACCGCCGCCCCCACGCGCCGCCGCCGGAGCGGCACCGGCCTGTCGGCCATGCTGCTGCCGGAGCTCCAGAGCCTGGCCGCGTCGCTCGGCATCTCTGGTACGGCCCGCATGCGCAAGGGCGAGCTGATCAGTGCCATCACCGAGCGGCAGCAGGGCGGCGCCGCCGCCGGAACCCCTCGACCGCGCGCCGAGGTAGCGGCCGCGGCTGCTGCTCCCGCCCGTGAGGAGGTGCACGCGGAGGTCCGTGAGGAGCGGGCCGAGGCGCGCCCCGCCGAGCAGGCGCCCGCCGCCGAGGCGACCGAGGGCCGTACCCGTGGTCGCCGCAGCCGGACTGCGGCCGCGACCACCGAGGCCCGCCCGGCCGAGACGCCGGCGACCGAGGCGCGGCCGGCCGAGACGCCGCGCGCCGAGGAGGCGCCCGCCGAGACCGGCGAGCGGACCGACCGTGCCGAGCGCGGTGAGCGCAACGAGGGCCGGGGCCGTGAGCGCGGCGGCGAGCGTGCCGAGCGTGGCGGCGACCGGGCCGAGCGTGGCGACCGGGCCGAGCGCGGCGACCGCAACGACCGGGGCGACCGCAACGACCGGGGTGACCGGGCCGAGCGGGGCGACCGTAACGAGCGTGCCGACCGGGGCGAGCGCGCCGAGCGCAACGACCGGGGCGACCGGAACGACCGGGGCGACCGGAACGACCGGGGCGACCGCAACGACCGTGGTCAGCGCGCCGAGCGGGACAACGACGGCGACGACGACGGCGAGGGCGGCGGCCGGCGGGGCCGGCGCAGCCGGTTCCGGGACCGTCGTCGCGGCCGCGGCGAGCGGGGCGAGGGCGACAGCGGTGGCGGCCGCGAGCCGCAGGTCGGCGAGGACGACGTGCTCGTCCCGGTCGCCGGCATCATCGACGTGCTCGACAACTACGCCTTCGTCCGGACCACCGGCTACCTGGCCGGCCCGAACGACGTGTACGTCTCGATGTCCCAGATCAAGAAGTACGGCCTGCGCCGCGGTGACGCGATCACCGGCGCCGTGCGGGCCGCGCGGGACGGCGAGCAGCGGCGCGACAAGTACAACCCGCTGGTCCGGCTGGACACCATCAACGGGATGGAGCCGGACGAGGCGAAGCGCCGGCCGGAGTTCTACAAGCTCACCCCGCTCTACCCGCAGGAGCGCCTGCGGCTGGAGACCGAGCCGCACATCCTCACCACCCGGGTGATCGACCTGGTCATGCCGATCGGCAAGGGCCAGCGGGCGCTCATCGTGTCGCCGCCGAAGGCTGGCAAGACGATGGTGCTGCAGGCGATCGCGAACGCGATCACCCGCAACAACCCGGAGTGCCACCTGATGGTGGTGCTGGTCGACGAGCGGCCCGAAGAGGTCACCGACATGCAGCGCTCGGTGAAGGGCGAGGTCATCGCGGCCACATTCGACCGTCCGCCGCAGGACCACACCACGGTGGCGGAGCTGGCGATCGAGCGGGCCAAGCGCCTGGTCGAGCTGGGGCACGACGTGGTCGTGCTGCTCGACTCGGTGACCCGGCTCGGGCGGTCGTACAACCTGGCGGCGCCGGCCAGCGGCCGGATCATGTCGGGTGGTATCGACTCCACCGCGCTCTACCCGCCCAAGCGCTTCCTCGGCGCGGCGCGCAACATCGAGAACGGTGGCTCGCTGACCATTCTCGCCACCGCGCTGGTGGAGACCGGGTCCATGGCGGACACGGTCATCTTCGAGGAGTTCAAGGGCACGGGTAACGCCGAGCTGAAGCTGGACCGGAAGATCGCCGACAAGCGTGTCTTCCCGGCGATCGACATCAACCCCTCCGGCACCCGCAAGGAGGAGGTCCTGCTCGCGCCGGAGGAGCTGGCGATCATCCACAAGCTCCGCAAGGTGCTGCACTCGCTGGACTCGCAGGCGGCGCTCGACCTCCTGCTGGACCGGCTCAAGCAGTCCCGCACCAACATCGAGTTCCTGATGCAGATCGCGAAGTCCACTCCGGGCGAGTGAGCTGACGGATCCGACGAACGAGGGGCACGGCCGTACGCGGCCGTGCCCCTCGTCGCGTATCAGGCACCGCCGATGGTGAAGTTTTCCTACGGTTCAGTCGCTAGGTATTGAAACTTCTGTTCATCGTCGGGTTGACTGTCGTCCATGCGAACCCGCAGTCGACCCGCCCGTCTCGCCGGCGTCCTGCTGCTGACGCCGTTGCTGACCATCACCGCGCCGACGCCGTCCGCCGCGACGGCCGCCGGGCCGTCGCCCGTCGCGCCGCCGGCCGCCACCGCCGCCGAGGACGCGCCACGCGCCTCGTCCCGCCCCGACCCCGCCGTCGCGCTCGCCGGTGTGGAGCCGGCCGGCGGCCTGGAGACCGCCAAGAGCACCCGGCCGGTCGCGCCCGGCCTGAGCCTGACCTCCTTCGACAGGTACGACGCGGCCGGCTGGCTGCGCGCCGACGCGCTCACCGCCGACCTGGGCGGCGGGCTGACGGTGGACTACGTGAACTCCGGCGAGGTGACCAGGGACGAGCCGCTGCGCGCCGCGGTGGACCGGTCCCGCGCGGTCGCGGCGGTCAACGGAGACTTCTTCGACATCAACAACTCCGGCGCCGCCCAGGGCGTCGGCATCCGCTCCGGCGAGCTGGTGCAGTCGCCGATCGCCGGGCACCCCAACGCCGTCGGGATCAGCGCCCAGGGCATCGGCCGGGTGGTCGAGGTCGGCTTCGAGGGCGCCGCGACGCTGCCCACCGGGCCGGTGCCGCTGACCCAGTTCAACAACATGGTGCAGCGCGACGGCGTGGGCGTGTTCACGCCGCTCTGGGGCTCGTACACCCGCAAGCGGGCCGTGGAGGGCGCGGCCCGGACGGTCGAGGTGACGGTGACCGGCGGCCGGGTGGCGAGCGTGGCCACCACGGCGGGCGAGGGGCCGATCCCGGCCGGCAGCACCGTGCTGCTCGGCCGCGAGGCCGGCGCCGACGCGCTCGCCGCGCTGCGTCCCGGCGACGCGGTGGACCTGACCTGGCGGCCCCGGGCCTCCGACGGCGGTGACCTGCGCGCCGCCGTGGGCGGCGGCAACGTGCTGGTCCGCGACGGCGTGGTGCAGGACATCGCCGACGCGTCGCTGGCCCCGCGCACAGCTGTCGGTTTCTCCGCCGACGGACGCAAGATGATCATGATGACTGTGGACGGCCGGCAGGTGGACAGCCGGGGCGTCACGCAGACCGAGATGGGCCGCATGATGGCCGAGCTGGGCGCCGCGAACGCGCTCAACCTCGACGGCGGCGGCTCCTCCACGCTGCTCGCCCGGGAGCCGGGCGCGGCCACGGTCCAGGTGGAGAACAGCCCGTCCGACGGCAGCGAGCGGCCGGTACCGAACGGGCTCGCCGTCTACGCCCCGAAGGGCAGCGGCCGGCTCACCGGCTACTGGCTGGAGACCGCCAGCGACCCGACCGCCGCGCCGGGCGTCGCACCGGTGCGCGGCGGCCGGCCGGACCGGGTCTTCCCCGGCCTCACCCGCCGGCTCACCGCCGCCGGATACGACGAGACGTACGGCCCGGCCGCCGGCGAGCCGCGCTGGCACGCCACCCACGGACGGGTCGACGGCGACGGCGTGTTCCGGGCCGCCGTCCCCGGCCGCAGCACCGTCACCGCCGCCCGCGGCCGGGCCCGCGGCACCATCGAGCTGACGGTGCTCGGCCCGCTGCAGCGGATCGACGGCACCGTCGACCGGGTCGGCCTGGACCGCGCCGGTGACAGCGGCCTGTTCGGCGTGGTCGGCTACGACGCCGAGGGCAACACCGCGCCGATCGAGCCGGCCGACCTGAAGCTGGAGTACGACAGGGACCTGCTCTCCGTCACCCCCACCGCCGACGGCAACCTGTCCGTCAAAGCGCTCGCCGCGACCGGCTCGGCGCTGGTCACCGCACGGGTGGGCAACCACAGCACGGTCCTGCCGGTGACCGTCGGGCTCACCGACGTGCCGGTGGCCGGGTTCGACGACGCGGCGTCCTGGAAGTTCAGCCAGGCCCGCGCCTCCGGGTCGGTCGCACCGGCCGAGGGGCACACCGGGGGCGGGCTGCGGATGTCGTACGACTTCAGCCAGTCCACCGGCACCCGGGCCGCGTACGCCGACCCGCCCGCGTGGATCGACGTACCGGGCCAGCCGCAGGCGTTCGGCATGTGGATCAAGGCCAACGGCGCCGGCGAGTGGCCCAGCCTGCACCTGCACGACGCGCAGGACACCCAGTTCGTGCTGCGCGGCCCGTACCTGGACTGGACCGGCTGGCGCTACGTCGAGTTCGCCGTACCGCCGGGCGTGCAGTACCCGGTGCGGGTGCGCCGGTTCTACGTGGCCGAGACCGACCCGGCCAAGCAGTACCGCAGCGAGGTCGTGATCGACGACCTGGTGGCCCGGGTACCGCCGGACGTGCAGGCGCCGCCCGAGCCGAACCGCACCGACCGGGTGGTGCTGCGCGACGGCACAGTGGACGGGGCGCCCTGGCGCTTCGCGGTGCTCTCCGACGCCCAGTTCGTCGCCGCGAACCCGGACAGCGACCTGGTCGCCCAGGCCCGCCGTACGCTGCGCGAGGTCCGCGCCGCCCGGCCGGACTTCCTGATCATCAACGGCGACTTCGTGGACACCGCCTACCCGGCCGACTTCGCGCTGGCCAAGCGCATCCTGGACGAGGAGCTCGGCGGCGAGGTGCCCTATCACTACGTGCCCGGCAACCACGAGATCATGGGCGCGCCGATCGACAACTTCCGCAGCGTCTTCGGGGACACCTCGCGCGTCTTCGACCACCGGGGCACCCGGTTCCTCACACTCAGCACGGCCACCGGCTCGCTGCGCGGCGGCGGGTTCGACCAGGTGGAGCTGCTGCGCCGGACGCTCGACCAGGCCGCCGGCGACCGCTCGGTGGGCTCGGTGGCGGTGCTGTTCCACCACCCGCCGCGCGACCCGAGCCCGGCCAAGGCCAGCCAGCTCGGCGACCGTAAGGAGGCGGCGCTGGTCGAGCAGTGGCTGGCCGACTTCCAGCACCGCACCGGCAAGGGCGCGCTGATGGTCAACGGGCACGTCGGCACGTTCCACGCCGACCGGGTGGACGGCGTGCCGTACGTGATCAACGGCAACTCGGGCAAGGACCCGTCCACCCCGGCCGCGCTCGGCGGGTTCACCGGCTGGACCGAGTTCGGGGTGGACCCGGTGACGCCGGGGGAGGCCGAGCGGGCCCGCCGTGACCCGCTGGCCGAGGGCCCGACGTGGGTGAGCGCGGAGATGCACGCCCACGTCGACCGGCTCGCGCTGACCGCGCCCGCGCAGGTGCGCCAGGGTTCGCCGGTGGACGTCACGGCCACGCTCACCCAGCCCAGCGGCCGGCAGGTGCCGGTGGCGGCGCCGGTCAGCGCCGACTGGTCCGGTTCGCCGAACCTGCACATCGGCGGCGCGACGGGCGTACGGCCGTGGCACGTGGCCCGGTTCGACCCGGCCACCGGCCGGCTGACCGCGCTGCGCCCGGGGGCGCAGGTGCTGCTGGCGGTGACCGTCAACGGCGTGAAGGCCGAGACGACTGTCACCACGGCCGCAGCGGTCCGCGCCCCCGCCGCCTGACCCGGAGGCCGGGGCTCCTCATCCTGGGGGAGGAGCCCCGCCCCCGGCCCCCGCCTCGCTCCGCCGCTCCGCTCCGTTGATCATGAAGTTGACCTGGACAAAAGCGACAGGAATTGCCGCCAAGTTCATGATCAGCAGGGTGGGGGGCGTGGGGGTGGGAATGCGGGAGTGTGGGCGGGCGTTGCGGGTGGCGGACCTCCTGTGCCGGGTGGAAGACGCCCGTGGCAGACTGGTCAATCGGCCACCGGTTCCGGTTCACGCCCGAGCCCGTCGCGGACGACGGGGAGCATCGACGGCGACCCGGCGACCACCGACGAAAGGACCGAGGCGACATGAAGCCCAACATCCACCCGGAGTACGTGACCACCGAGGTCCGCTGCTCCTGCGGCAACACCTTCACGACCCGCAGCACCGCCAAGGGCGGCGCCATCAGCGTCGAGACCTGCAGCGCCTGCCACCCGTTCTACACCGGTAAGCAGCGCGTGCTGGACACCGCCGGCCGGGTCGCGAAGTTCCAGCAGAAGTACGCCAAGGTTCAGGGCAAGAAGGCCAAGTAGCTCCGTCGACGACGCCCGTGTCCGGCTCCTGCCGGGCGCGGGCGTTCGTCCGTTTGTGCCGGTTTTCACCCCAAGGAGCATCCGCAGCATGAGCAGTGAGCGCCTGGCCGCCCTCCTCGACGAGTACGCCGAGCTGGAGCGGCGGCTGGCCGACCCGGCCATCCACGCCGACCAGGGCACCGCCCGGCGGGTCGGCCGCCGGTACGCCGAACTGGTCCCGCTGCACAAGGCGGCCGGCGAACTGGAGCAGGCCCGCGCCGACCTGGCCGCCGCGCGCGAGCTGGCCGCCGAGGACCCGACGTTCGCCACCGAGGCGGAGGCCATCGCCAGCTCCCTGCCGGCGCTCGAGGAACGGCTCGCGGAACTGCTCATCCCGCGCGACCCGCACGACGCCAAGGACGTGATCGTCGAGATCAAGGCCGGCGAGGGCGGCGAGGAGTCGGCGCTGTTCGCGGGGGACCTGCTGCGGATGTACACCAGGTACGCCGAGCGGCACGGCTGGGTCACCGAGGTGATCGACGCCCAGGACTCCGACCTCGGCGGCGTCAAGGACGTGTCGCTGGCGATCAAGAGCAAGGGCGTGCCGGAGGGCGGCAACGGGGTCTGGTCCCGGCTCAAGTGGGAGGGCGGCGTGCACCGGGTGCAGCGCGTCCCGGTCACCGAGTCGCAGGGCCGGATCCACACCAGCGCCGCCGGCGTGCTGGTGCTGCCCGAGGCGGAGGACGTCGACGTCACCATCGACCCGAACGAGCTGCGCATCGACGTGTTCCGCTCGTCCGGCCCCGGCGGGCAGTCGGTGAACACCACCGACTCGGCGGTACGGATCACCCACGTGCCGACCGGCATCGTGGTGTCCTGCCAGAACGAGAAGTCGCAGCTGCAGAACCGCGAGCAGGCCATGCGCATCCTGCGGGCCCGGCTGCTCGCCGCGGCCCAGGAGCAGGCCGACGCGGCGGCGTCGGACGCCCGCAAGGCGCAGGTCCGCACCGTGGACCGGTCCGAGCGGATCCGCACCTACAACTTCCCGCAGAACCGGATCACCGACCACCGCATCGGCTACACCGCGTACAACCTGGACCTGGCGCTGGCCGGCGAGCTGGACGGGGTGCTCGACGCGCTGGCCGAGGCGGACCGCGCGGCCCGCCTGGCCGGCGAGACGGAGCTGTCCCGCCGCTGACCGCTGGGTGTTAACAGGGGGCCCTTCCTCTACCGGAGGCGTTAACAGGGGGCCCTTCCTTACCGCTCAGCTCGCGCGTGGTCGCGCCTTGGCGCGCAGCATCTCCCGGTCGGCCAGCTCGAACGCGGTGCCGAGCGCCTCCCGGACGCTGACAGTGGTGCTGCCGTCGACCTCGGCGAAACCGATCGTCACCCCGACCGGGGTGCCCGGGACCAGGGACTCCCAGTCCTCGGTGCGGACGGCGGCCTCGATCCGCCGGGCCACCTCGACCGCCTCCGGCATGACGGTGTCGGGCAGCACCACGACGAACTCGTCGCCGCCGTAGCGGGCCACGAAGTCGCCCCGCCGCATCACCCGGTTGATCACCCCGGCGACCCGTTGCAGCACCAGGTCGCCGGAGTGGTGGCCGTGGCGGGTGTTCACCGCCTTGAACCCGTCGAGGTCGCAGACGCCGATCACCACGCGCTCGCCCCGGGACACCACGGCCCCCAGGTAGCGCTCCAGCCGGCGCCGGTTGGGCAGGCCGGTGAGCGGGTCGGTGAGCGCCTCGCCCTCGTACCGGGCCGCCTCGCGGCGCATCTCCTCGTGGTCGATCCGGGCGGCGATGCCGTCGATGTAGACGTCCCGCAGCCGGTCGCTGCGCCGCGCGGCCAGTCGGAACGCGTGCCGGTCGGCCCGGTGCGCGCCCGCGTGGTCGCCGGCCCGGGCCAGCGCGACGCTGCGCAGCCGGGGTGCCTCGGCCGCGCCGAGCGTCTCGTCGGAGACCTGGAGCGCGTCCAGCCGGGTGACCGCCTCGATCGGGCGGTTGGCGGCGACGGCCAGGCAGACCTGACCGAGCTGGCGCAGGTCGCGGGCGCGGGCGCTGTCGCCGCCGTGGCCGAGCAGCCGTTTCGGGTCGGCGTCTCCGGCGGACTCCACCCGGTCGCCGAGCGCGGCCCGCCGGGCGGCCGCGTAGCCGTACGCGGCGAGGCTGCTGGGGCGCAGGTTGCCGGCCCGCCCGCCGCGCAGGAAGCGGGCCAGGTCACCGGCGACGTCGCGGAGCACCCGCAGGCAGCCGTCGCTGTCGCCGTTGTGGTCCAGCGCCACCGCGTTGCGCAGCCGGATCCCCGGCGCGGCGAACGTCTCCTCCGGGATGCCGGCGCTGAGCCCCACCTCGCGGGCCCGCTCGATCGCGCCCAGCGCGTGGCCGTGGAAGCTCAGGTACGAGTACGCCATCGCGAGGTCGTGCCAGCCCCACGCGGTGTCCCGGTCCGGCGTGTCGTCGGCGCCCAGCGCGCGGGCGGCCCGGACCAGGTGCATCACGCACCGGTCCAGCGCGCCCTGGTGGTGGGCGGCGAGCGCGGCGAGCGCGTTGAGGTGCCCGTGCAGGTAGGGCTCGGCGAGGTCGCGTACCGCGGCGGAGGCGTCCTCGACGGCCCGGGTGAACTCGGCGGTCCGGCCGAGGTTGATCAGCGCGGACAGGCGCTGCACGAGCGCGTCGGCGCGGGCGTACGGGTCGCCGGTGGTGCGGATGACGCGGTCGAGCAGGACGCACGCCTCCGCGGACCGGCTGGCCTCCTGCAGTGACCGTGCGCGTCGGAGAGCGTCAACCTGGTCCTCGACCTGGTCGAGCCAGCCCACTCGCGACCTCCCTGCGGTGTGCGCCCGGACGCACCCGCTCGTGAGGTGAGCCGCGACGCCTCATGATTATTGCGTGACCGCACTCCCGCAACACCCGTCCGAAGGGACAGAACGCGAACGCGCCTCGCTGGTGATCAACCGGGTGGCGCGCGCGCTCGCCGCGGCGGGCGTCGAGGCGCCCCGCGCCGAGGCCGAGCAGCTGGCCGCGTACGTCCTGGACGTGCCACGCGGCCGGCTGGCGCTGGCCGACGGCTTCACCCCGGCGCAGCGTGACCGCCTGGACGCCCTGGTCGGGCGGCGGGTGACCCGGGAGCCGTTGCAGCACCTGCTCGGCTCGGCCGGTTTCCGGCACCTGGAGCTGGCGGTCGGGCCGGGCGTGTTCGTGCCCCGGCCGGAGACCGAGCTGCTGGCCGGGTGGGGGATCGAGCGGGCCCGGGAGCACGCCGCGCCGCTCGTGGTCGACCTGTGCAGCGGCTCCGGCGCGATCGCCCTGGCGGTGGCGCAGGAGGTGCCCGCGGCCCGGGTGGTGGCTGTGGAACGGTCCCCGGCCGCGCTGGCCTGGCTGCGGCGCAACGCGGCCGACCGGGCTGCCGCCGGGGACCGGCCGGTCGAGGTGGTGGCCGCCGACGTGACCGGTCCGGAGCTGCTGGCCGGCCTGGCCGGGCGGGTCGACGTGCTGCTGTGCAACCCGCCGTACGTGCCGAGGTCGGTGGCGGTGCCGCCGGAGGTGGCCGGGCACGACCCGGACGAGGCGGTGTTCGGCGGCGCGGACGGGCTGGACGTGATCCGCCCGGTGGTGCGCCGGGCCGCCGAGCTGCTGCGCCCGGGCGGCGCGATCGGGATCGAGCACGACGACACGCACGCGGCGGCGGTGCCCGCGCTGCTGCGCGGCGACGGCCGCTACGACCGCGTCGAGGAGCACCGGGACCTGGCCGGGCGGCCCCGCTGGGCGAGCGCGTCCCGGCGGGCGGACGGCACCCACGCCGAGACCGCCCGGGCGTGGCAGACTGACTCCTCGTGATGCTCTACGACTGTCGGTCGCCCGCCGACCGGGACCGCGGCATCGCCGCTGCCATCGAGGCGGTCAAGAACGGGGAACTCGTCGTCCTGCCGACCGACACGGTCTACGGCATCGGGGCGGACGCGTTCACGCCGTACGCGGTGAAGGCCCTGGCGGACACCAAGGGCGGCGCCCGGCAGGCGCCCCCGGTGCTCATCGGCTCCCGGCACACGCTCGACGGCCTGGTGTTCTCGCTGCCCGGCGCGGCCCGCGACCTGGTCGAGGCGTTCTGGCCGGGCGCGCTGACCATCGTCGTGGAGCACTCGCCGAGCCTGGCCTGGGACCTGGGCGACACCAGCGGGACGGTGGCGGTGCGGATGCCGCTGCACCCGGTGGCGCTGGAGGTGCTGCGGGAGACCGGGCCGATGGCCGTCGCGTCGGCCAACAAGGTCGGCCAGCCGGCCGCGCTCACCGCCGAGGAGGCGCGCGACCAGCTCGGCTACGGCGTGCGGGCCTACCTGGAGGCCGGGCCGGCGGTGGACCCGGTGCCGAGCACGATCGTCGACCTGACCGGCGAGGTGCCGCGGGTGCTGCGTGAGGGCGCGGTGACGCTGGCGAAGCTGCGGGAGGTCGTGCCGGGCATCCTCGACGAGCGGGGGATCTGAGTGCCGCCCTTCACCGTCCTGCACGTCTGCATGGGCAACATCTGCCGGTCGCCGATGGCCGAGCGGCTGCTGCTGCTCGCGGTCCGGGAGCGGCTGGCCCGCCTCGGCGTCGACCCGGCCGGTTCGGACGCGCTCGTGCACAGCCACAGCGCCGGCACCGGCGGCTGGCACGCGGGCGAGGAGATGAACCCGCCCGCGGCCCGCCAGGTGCTCTCGCGCGGCGGCGACACCGAGGGGTTCGCCGCCCGGCGGCTGCGCTCGGACCTGATCGACGCCGCCGACCTGGTGCTCACCGCCACCGCCGACCAGCAGGAGTACGTGGTGGCGCTGCGGCCGGACGCCGCCGCGCGCACGTTCGTGCTGGGTGAGTTCGGCCGTCTGCTCGGCGGGCTGGACCGCGCCGCGCTGCCGCCGGCCGAGCCCACGCCGGACGCCGTGTACGCGCGCGGCGTCGCGCTCGTGGCGGCTGTCGACGCGGCCCGGCAGAACGCCTCCGCGCTGCCCACCGACGATCTGGACGATCCGTGGGGCCGGGGCGACCAGTGCTTCAGCCGGGTCGCGGACGAGATCGAGGAGACGGTGCAGCCGCTGGCTGCCGCGTTGTTGCCCTGAGATTCATCCTTCCTCGCGAACTTTCTGCGCCTTTCTCGGAAGGTGTCGGCTAAAGCGAACATTCGGGTCATTCTGAACTGGTCCGTACGGCCGGCTCCTGCGGGGAGAGCTGATGAACCGGGCCTATCTCGACAAACTGTTCACCGTTGTGCTCGCCGGCGTGCTCGCCGGGCTGGTCCTGGCCGTCGCGGCGCTGCCGGCCGCGCTGGTCTTCGGGCTGGGCCTGAAGAACCTGATGCCGTACACCGCGCTGCCGGAAGCGCTCAAGACGCCGCAGCCGGCACAGCGGTCCAACCTGTACGCCAACGACGGGCGGACGCTCATCACCTCGTTCTACGTCGAGGACCGGGTGGACGTGCCGGTCGCCGAGGTGGCGCCGGTGATGCGCGACGCCATCGTGGCCGCCGAGGACGTGCGCTTCTACGAGCACCACGGCGTCGACGTGCGCGGCGTCGCGCGGGCGTTCACCGCCAACCGCCGCGAGGGCACCCGCCAGGGCGCCTCCACGCTGACCATGCAGTACGTGCGCAACGCGCTGGCCGGGGACCCCCGGCTGACCGAGGAGCAGCGCGCCGCCGCCACCGAGATCACCGTCGGGCGCAAGATCCGCGAGATGCGGTACGCGCTGACGCTGGAACGGCAGATCGGCAAGGACGAGATCCTCGGGCGCTACCTGAACATCGCGTACTTCGGCGCCGGGGCGTACGGCATCGCCGCCGCCAGCAAGCGCTACTTCTCCACCACACCGGACCGGCTCACGCTGGCCCAGGCCGCGCTGCTCGCCGGGCTGGTCCGGTCCCCGGCGGACGACCCGATCAATGGCGACGCCGACTCGGCGCGGCAACGGCGGGCGTACGTGCTGGACCGGATGGTGGAGACCGGCCGTGCGAGCGCGGCCGACGCCGAGGCGGCGAAGGCGGCGGAGCTGGCGCTGGCGCCCAACACCACCCCGAACGACTGCGCCGCGGTGCCCGCCGACCACAACGACTGGGGCTTCTTCTGCGACTGGTTCACCCAGTGGTGGAACGCCCAGCCGGCGTTCGGCGAGACGGTGGACGAGCGGCAGCGCACGCTGCGCCGCGGTGGCTGGTCGATCGTGTCCTCGCTCGACCCGGACGTGCAGGCCAAGGCGAGCGAGCAGGTGCGGGAGATCTACCCGGAGACGATCGCGCGCGCCGCGCCGACCGCCGTGGTGCAACCGGGCACCGGGCGGGTGCTGGCGATGGCGGTGAACCGCACGTACGGCGTGGCCGCGAACCCGGACGGTCAGCAGAACTACCCGAACACGGTCAACCAGCTGGTGGCCGGCGGTGGCGGCATCACCGGCTACCAGGCGGGCTCGACGTTCAAGCTGTTCGCCCTGCTGGCCGCGTTGGAGTCCGGGCTGCCGCTGGACACGGTGTTCGACGCGCCGCGCGTCTACGTCACGCAGTACCCGGTCGGCGCCGGCCCGGCGAGCTGCGGCGGCCGGTGGTGCCCGGCGAACGCCAACACCTACTGGATGGACGGCGACCGGGACATGTGGGACGCGTTCGGCCGGTCGGTGAACACGTACTTCGCCTGGCTCACCGAGCGGGTCGGCGCGGACCGGGTGGTCGAGATGGCCCAGCGGCTGGGCATCGTGTTCCGCGCTCCGGCCGACGCGAAGATGGCCCACGACGGCGCGAAGAGCTGGGGCCCGTTCACGCTCGGCGTCTCCGCCACCACGCCGCTCGACCTGGCCGGCGCGTACGCCGCGGTGGCCGCCGAGGGCACCTGGTGCCGGCCCACGCCGGTCACCTCGATCGCCGACCCGTCCGGCCGGAAGATCCCCGCCGGGAACACCGACTGCCGGCAGGTGCTCGACACCGAGGTCGCCCGCGCGGCGGCCGACGCCAGCCGCTGCCCGGTCGGCGACCAGTCGATGTACCGGCGTTGCGACGGCGGCACGGCCGAGGAGCTGGCTCCGGGCCTGCGCCGCCCGGTGGCCGGCAAGACCGGCAGCTCGGAGCGGAACGCCACGGAGACGGTCGTCGCGTTCACGCCGCAGCTCTCGGTGGCGACGATCGCGGCGAACCCGGACGACCCCCGGGACGCGGTCGGCGGCGGCGTGCAGAAGCGGCAGATCGCCGCGGTGGGCCGCATCCTCGCGTGGGCGTTGCGCGACGAGCCGGTACGCGACTTCGTCCCGCCGGGCCAGGCGGTCGCCTTCCAGCACACCAGCCCGCGCACCGGCAACTGAGGGTCAGCTCGCCGGCCTGCCGTATCGCGCGACCATGGTTCGGACGGCTTCGTCGACGACCGCTGTCGTGCGGTCCGGGGTGACCGTCCAGTCCGGGAGGACCAGGCGCGGCCAGAGCAGGTAATTGGAGATCATCCCGAGGAAGTGCGTGGCGGCCATCTCCGGGTCGGCGACGTCCGCGGCTCCCGCGTCGTGCTCGGCCGAGAGGTAGATCCGGACGGACTCGAAGTACGGCAGCTTGCCCTGCGCGAAATGTGCTCTGGCCAGCTCGGGAAAGCGTGGCAGCTCGGCGATCACGATGCGGAACAGGTCGGTCATCTCCGGCCGGTTCAACAGCGTCGCGTAGTGCCGTCCGAGGACCGTCAATCCGGCCGTCAGGTCACCGGCAGGCGGCACGTCGGCGACCTCGTTGCGGGCCCAGGAGTCGATGACGATGGCGTCGAACAGAGCCGCCTTCGTCGGAAACTGCTTGAACAGCGTCGCCTTCGACACGCCGGCACTGGCGGCCACACGCGCCAGTGAGGCCCGGTCGTAGCCCAACTCCAGGAAGAGCTCGGTGGCGGCCTGCACGATCAGCGCGCGCTTCTCCTCCGCCACACGCTGGTGATAGGCCGACGGCGCTGGGGTCATGCGGCCATCATAGCGAGGCGAGTGGGTTGACTCACCATTCGCCCAGGGCGTAGCGTCGGCATGGTGAGTCGCCCGACTCGCCATCCGTCTCGCGTCACCGGAGGATCCGATGTCCCGCTTCGCCAATCAGACAGTTCTCGTCACCGGCGGCACCGGTGGGCAGGGGGCCAGCCACGTTCGCGCCCTGCACGCCGAGGGCGCCAACGTCGTCATCGGCGCCATCGACGCCGAGCGGGGCGCCGGCCTCGCCGCCGAGCTGGGACACCGGGCGCGGTTCGTCCGCCTGGACGTCTCCCGGGAGGAGTCGTGGGTCGCCGCCGTCGCGGAGACCGAGAAGGCATTCGGCGCGCTCACGATCCTGGTCAACAACGCCGGGGTGCAGAACCCGCCGGCCCTCATCGAGTCCACCGACCGGGCCACCTGGGCTCGTATCCTCGACGTCAACCTCACCGGCACTTTCCTCGGCATCAAGGCGGCCGCCCCGGCGCTGCGTCGCGCGGGGGGAGGAGCGATCGTCAACATCGGCTCCACCATGGGCATGGGTGGTACCGCCCTCTACGCGCCCTACGTCGCCGGTAAGTGGGCGGTGCGTGGGCTCACCCGGACCGCCGCCCTGGAGCTGGGCCGCGACAACATCCGCGTCAACGCGATCCACCCCGGCGTGATCGAGACCCCGTTCATCACCGAGCCGGCGGCCGGCAGCGACGCCCCGATCGCCGACTTCTACTCGCCGGAGCCGTTCGCCGTCCCGCGACTCGGGCAGCCCGCCGACATCACCGCGCTGCTGTTGTTCCTCACGTCGCCGGACGCGGCCTTCATCACCGGCGCCGAGTACGTCATCGACGGGGGACTGCTCCTCGGCCCCGCACTGCGGGGCGACTCTCCCGCCTAACCGGCCGGGTGTTCGGCGCCCTTGGCGATGTTGCGGGCCATGCCGCCGAACACGACGGCGTGGAACGGCGCCACCGAGGCCCAGTAGAGGTGGCCGGGCAGCCCGCGCGGGAGGAACACGGCACGCTGCACGTACCTGCTGCCGCCGTTACCGTCCGGTTCGGCGCGCATCTCCAGCCACGCCCGGCCGGGCAGCCGCATCTCGGCGCGCAGCCGCAGCAGCTCGCCCGGGACGATCTCCTCGACCCGCCAGAAGTCCAGCGCCTCACCGACCTGGAGGCGGTGCGGGTCGCGCCGCCCCCGGCGCAGCCCGACGCCGCCGACCAGCCGGTCCATCCAGCCGCGGACCGACCAGGCCAGCGGGAACGAGTACCAGCCGTGCTCGCCGCCGACGCCCTCGATGACCCGCCACAGCGCCTCCGGTGGCGCGTCCACCGCCCGCTCCCGCATGTCGGTGTACGCGGTGCCGCCGGACCAGCGCGGGTCCGACGGCAGCGGCTCGGCCGGCGCGTCCGGCCCGCTCGCGTTCGACCAGCGCGTCTCCACCTGCGCGTCGCGCACCTTGGACAGCGCCAGCGCCACCGCCTGGTCGAAGCCGGTCAGCCCCTCGGGCGGGTCCGGCACGTACTCGGCGATGTCGTGCTCGTGCGCCACCGCCTCGTGCACCAGGCTCTCCACCAGCGGCCGGGCGATCGCGTTCGGCACCGGCGTGATCAGGCCGACCCAGTGCGAGGACAGCGACGGGGTGAGCGGGCGCACCGGCAGGATGACCCGGGGGCGCAGCCCGGCCACCCGGGCGTAGCGCTGCATCATGTCGCTGAAGGTCAGCACGTCCGGGCCGCCGATGTCGAAGGCCCGGTTCACCTCGGCCGGCAGGTGCGCGCAGCCGACCAGGTAGCGCAGCACGTCCCGGACCGCGATCGGCTGGATCCGGTTGCGCACCCAGCGCGGAGTGACCATCGCCGGCAGCCGCTCGGTCAGGTACCGCAGCATCTCGAACGAGGCCGAGCCGGATCCGATGATCACCGCGGCGCGCAGCACCGCCGTCGGCACGCCGCTGTCCAGCAGGATCCGCGCGACCTCCGCCCGGGAGCGCAGGTGCGCCGAGGGCAGGCCGTCACGCTCCGCCGGCTCCGGCCCGCCGAGGTACACGATCCGGCGTACGCCGGCGGCGCGCGCCGCCTCGGCGAAGTTGGTCGCCGCCTCCCGGTCGGCCGCCTCGAAGCCGCGCTGGCCGAGCGAGTGGACCAGGTAGTACGCGACCTCCACGCCCTCGAACGCGGACGGCAGCGTCTCCGGGCGGCGCAGGTCGCCCTCGACGATCTCCGCGTCGGCCGCCCAGGGCACGTCCCGCAGCCGCCCGGCCGTGCGGGCCAGGCAGCGTACGGTGTGCCCCTCGGCCAGCAGCCGGGGCGCCAGGCGCCCGCCGATGTAGCCGGTCGCGCCGGTGACGAGGCATCTCACGGCCTCCAGTCTGCGGCTCCGTAGACTCCTTCGCTGTGGAGAACGCGAGGGACACCTTCTGGGGGCCGGACTTCCAGCAGCTCAGTACCGTCGACCCGGAGATCGCCGAGGTGGTGCTGGGGGAGCTGGACCGGCTGCGCGGCGGTCTGCAACTGATCGCCAGCGAGAACCTCACCTCGCCCGCGGTGCTGGCCGCGCTCGGTTCCACGCTCACCAACAAGTACGCCGAGGGCTACCCGGGCCGGCGCTACTACGGCGGCTGCGCCGAGGTGGACCGGGCCGAGGAGCTGGGCGTCGCCCGGGCGAAGGACCTGTTCGGCGCCGAGCACGCCAACCTCCAGCCGCACTCCGGCGCGAGCGCCAACCTGGCCGCGTACGCCGCCCTGGTGCAGCCCGGTGACACGGTGCTGGCCATGGACCTGCCGCACGGCGGGCACCTGACCCACGGCAGCCGGGTGAACTTCTCCGGCAAGTGGTTCCACCCGGTCGGCTACACCGTCCGGCCGGACACCGAGACGATCGACTACGACGAGGTACGCGACCTGGCCCGGGCGCACCGGCCGAAGCTGATCATCTGTGGCGCGACCGCGTACCCCCGGCTCATCGACTTCGCTCGCTTCCGCGAGATCGCCGACGAGGTCGGCGCGTACCTGATGGTGGACGCCGCCCACTTCGTCGGCCTGGTGGCCGGCGGCGCGATCCCGTCCCCGGTGCCGCACGCCGACGTGGTCACCGCGACCACGCACAAGGTGCTGCGCGGTCCGCGCGGCGGCATGATCCTCTGCCGGGAGCCGCTGGCCGCGCGGATCGACAAGGCGGTCTTCCCGTTCACCCAGGGCGGCCCGCTGATGCACGCGGTGGCGGCCAAGGCGGTCGCGCTGCGCGAGGCCGCGCAGCCGGAGTTCCGCACGTACGCCGCCCAGGTGGTGACGAACGCGCGGGCGCTCGCCGACGGCCTGGCCGCCGACGGCCTGCGGCCGGTCTCCGGCGGCACCGACACCCACCTGGCGCTGCTCGACCTGCGCGAGACGGGCGTGACCGGCGCCGAGGCCGAGGCCCGCTGCGACGCCGCCGGCATCACGCTGAACAAGAACGCGATCCCGTACGACCCGCAGCCGCCGATGGTCGCCTCCGGCATCCGGGTGGGTACGCCGAGCGTCACCACCCAGGGCATGCGCGAGGGGGAGATGGGCCGGATCGCCGGGCTGATCGCGCGCGCGGTACGCACCGATCCCGGCGCCCCCGGGGGCGCGGACACGCTGGCCGAGTTGGCCCGCGAGGTCGCCGAGCTGGTCGCCGCCTTCCCGGCGTACCCCCGATGACGGCGCCACGGGCGGGTGAGCCCGGCGCGATCCGGTCCCGGCTGAACCACCTGCGGCTACCGTTGCTGGCGTGCGCGGCCCTCGCGGTGGTGGGGGTGCCGGCGGCGGCGCTGCTGCGCGGCCCGACCGGGGCGGCCGGCTTCGCGGCCGGGGTGGCGCTGGTGATCGTCAGCTACCTGATCTCCAGCCTCTCGGTGGCCTGGGCGGACGCCATCCACCCTCGGATGATCATGTCGGTCGGGTTGGTCACCTACGCCACCAAGATCGTGATCCTGGGCGTGGTGATGGCCGCCGTGGCGGCCACCGGCTGGCCCGGCCTGCCGGACATGGGCGTGGCGATCATCGCGGCCGTGGTGGTGTGGACCGGCGCCCACCTGACCTGGGCGATGAGATCACCGCTGCCCACATTCGAGCGTCGCGACGACAGCGAGTGACTTTGCTGAATCGTGTCCGGTACGGCGGGTGCCCTGACGGGCGCGACAGGAGTAACGTGGCGCCAGGTTGACGCGCCCGCAGTACGGCCCGCACGCTGTCCGCAGTGTGGGGGGTGCCGCACATCCCCGCGCGCCCCTGCTGATATTGTTCGCCACGTCATGGCCGATGACCCCCACTCCCACAAGTCCGACGAGCACTCGTCGGAGGGTGTGGCAGGCGCCGTCGTGGGTTACCTGCTCGCCGGCATTCTGGTGTGGGGTGGCCTCGGCTGGTTGGCGGAACGGTTCCTCGGTCTGCCAGCCGGCATCGGGGTCGCCGTCGGCATGATGCTCGGCGCGGCCGGGGCGATCTACCTGATCATGAAGAGGCTCAGTGCCTGAGTTCCGGCACACGCGGGTCTGTTGAGTGCGGAGGATGACACGGTGAGCGGACAGCTGGTCGTCGCCCAGGACCTTCCCTGGCCCCCCAGCGTCGGGGATTTCTACCCGCCGGACGTGGCCGGCCCCTGGGTCACCAAGTTCAGCATCATGATCTGGATCGCCGTCGCGCTGCTGATCATCTTCTTCGTGGCCGCGTACCGGAAGCCGAAGCTGGTGCCGGGCAAGGGCCAGTGGGCCGCCGAGGCCGTCTACGGGCTGGTCCGGGACAACATCGCCCGTGAGCAGATGGGCAACGCGGGCATCCGCTTCGCGCCCTACCTCACCGTGCTGTTCAGCTTCATCCTGCTGACAAACATCTTCAGCATCGTGCCCGGCCTGCAGATCTCGCCGAACTCGCACATCGCGTTCCCGATCGTGCTCGCCGCCATCTCGTACGTCATGTACAACTACGTCGGCGTCCGCAAGCACGGCCTCGGCAAGTACCTCAAGCAGAGCCTCATCCTGCCCGGCGTGCCGTGGCCGATGCACTTCCTGCTGATTCCGATCGAGTTCCTGCAGAACTTCGTCGTCCGGCCGGTCACCCTGGCACTGCGACTCTTCGCCAACATGTTCGCCGGCCACCTGCTCCTGCTGGTCTTCACCGTCGGCGGCTTCGTGATGCTCGGGTCGAGCAGCGTCTTCGTGCAGGCGACCTCGGTCTTCTCCTTCGCGATGGCGATCGTGATGGCCTTCTTCGAGGCGCTGGTGGCGGTGCTGCAGGCATACGTCTTCGTCACGCTGAGCGCCAACTACATCGGCACGTCGCTGGCCGACGAGCACTGAGATCCGGCTCGGCGGGCACCCGGCCCGGCCAAGCATCTGGTACCGACCGCGTACACGTGAGCCCTCACGTGTGAACTAGGAGGAATACCCGCAATGAACGTTCTTGCCGAGATCGGTGGCAACGTCAACACCATCGGCTACGGCCTCGCCGCCATCGGCCCCGGTATCGGTGTGGCCCTGGTCTTCGCGGCCTACATCCAGTCGAGCGCCCGCCAGCCCGAGTCGGCCGGCTACAACCGCACCTGGCTGGTGCTGGGCTTCGCCCTGGTCGAGGCGCTGGCGCTGTTCGGCCTGGTGCTCGCCTTCGCCGTTAGCTGACGCGAGCTCTCCCGATCCGGAGGTCTGACATGTATCTCGCCGCCGAAGGCGCGCACAATCCGATCTTGCCGATCTGGCAGGAGATGGTCGTCGGAACGATCTCCTTCGCCCTGCTCGTCTTCGTCCTGCTGAAGTTCGTCATGCCCCGCATGGAGGCGATGTACCAGGCGCGGGTCGACGCGATCGAGGGTGGCATCAAGCGCGCCGAGGCGGCCCAGGCCGAGGCGAACAAGCTGCTCGAGCAGTACCGGGCCCAGCTCGCGGAGGCGCGTACCGACGCCGCCAAGATCCGCGACGACGCACGGGCCGACGCCGACGGGATCCGCCAGGACATCCTCGCCAAGGCGCGTGAGGAGTCCGACCGGATCATCGCCGCCGGCAAGGAGCAGCTCGCCGCCGAGCGGGCCACCATCGTGCGCGAGCTGCGTACCGAGGTGGGCACCATCGCGGTGGACCTGGCCAGCAAGATCGTCGGTGAGTCGCTCGCCGACGAGGCGCGTCGCAAGGGCACCGTCGACCGGTTCCTGAGCGGTCTCGAGAGCACGGGGGCCCGCTGATGCAGGCCGCCAGCCGGGAGTCGTACCGGGCCGGGGCCGAGCGCCTCGACGCGTACGTCCGCGGCGCGGAGCCGTCGGCGGTGGCTGCCACCGCCGACGACATCCTCTCCGTCGCCGCCCTGCTGCGGCGTGAGCCGCGGCTGCGCCGGGCGCTCTCCGACCCGGCCCGGGCCGGCGCCGACCGCTCCGGCCTGCTCGGCGACATGCTGCGCGGCCGGGTCGGCGCGGAAGCGCTCGACCTGCTCGCGTCGATGGTGTCCGGCCGCTGGTCGGCCCCGTCCGAGCTGCTCGACGGTGTCGAGCGCCTCGGCGTGGAGGCGCTGCTGGCCAGCGCCGACCTGTCCGGCGACCTGGGCGAGGTCGAGGACGAGCTGTTCCGCTTCGGGCAGGTCGTCTCCGGTTCCGCCGAGCTGTCCAACACGCTCTCCGACCCGATGGCGTCGGTCGAGCGGCGGGCCGAACTGGCCCGGCAGCTGCTCGCCGGCAAGGCCCAGCCGGTCACCGTCAGCCTCGTCGAGGCCGCGCTCGCTGGTTTCGGTGGACGCTCCTTCACCGGTGCGCTCACCCGGCTGGTCGAGCTCGCCGCCGACCGGCGGGACCGTCAGGTCGCGTACGTGACCGTGGCGGCTCCGCTGACCGAGGAGGAGGAGCGACGCCTCGGTGCCCGCCTCTCGGAGATGTACGGTCGGGAGGTCTCCGTCAAGCAGACGGTCGACCCCGACGTGCTCGGCGGGGCGCGCGTACAGGTCGGCTCCGACCTGTACGACGGCACCGTCCTGCGCCGCCTCAACGAGACCCGCAACGCGCTCGCCAAGCGCTGAGCCCTGATTCGTCGCCACCGGACCGGTCGGTACCAGGTATCCCGGGCCCTGAGATACTTAAGGAAGCAGAGGATGGCCGAGCTGACCATCTCGACGGAGGAGATCCGCGGCGCCCTGGAGCGCTACGTCTCCTCCTACACGGCCGACGTCTCCCGCGAGGAGGTCGGCACCGTCGCCGACGCCGGCGACGGCATCGCCCACGTCGAGGGCCTCCCCTCGACCATGACCAACGAGCTCCTGGAGTTCGAGGACGGCACGCTCGGTGTGGCGCTGAACCTCGACGTCCGGGAGATCGGTGTCGTCGTCCTCGGTGACTTCGGCGGGATCGAAGAGGGCCAGCGCGTCAAGCGCACCGGCCGGGTGCTCTCCGTGCCGATCGGTGACGCGTTCCTCGGCCGCGTGGTCAACGCGCTCGGCGAGCCCATCGACGGCCTCGGCGACATCGCCAACGAGGGCTACCGCGAGCTGGAGCTCCAGGCCCCGAACGTGATGTCCCGCAAGTCGGTCGACGAGCCGCTGCAGACCGGCATCAAGGCCATCGACGCGATGACCCCGATCGGCCGCGGTCAGCGTCAGCTGATCATCGGTGACCGGAAGACCGGCAAGACCACCGTCGCGCTGGACACCATCCTCAACCAGCGCGAGAACTGGCGCTCCGGCGACCCGAAGAAGCAGGTCCGCTGCATCTACGTCGCGATCGGCCAGAAGGCCTCCACCATCGCCTCCATCAAGGGGACGCTGGAGGAGGCGGGCGCGATGGAGTACACCACCATCGTCGCCTCCCCGGCCTCCGACCCGGCCGGCTTCAAGTACCTCGCCCCGTACACCGGCTCGTCCATCGGGCAGCACTGGATGTACGGCGGCAAGCACGTCCTGATCGTCTTCGACGACCTGAGCAAGCAGGCCGAGGCGTACCGGGCCGTGTCGCTGCTGCTGCGCCGCCCGCCGGGCCGTGAGGCCTACCCGGGTGACGTCTTCTACCTGCACTCGCGTCTGCTGGAGCGCTGCGCCAAGCTCTCCGACGAGCTGGGCGGCGGCTCGATGACCGGCCTGCCGATCATCGAGACCAAGGCGAACGACATCTCGGCGTTCATCCCGACCAACGTCATCTCCATCACCGACGGCCAGATCTTCCTCGAGACCGACCTGTTCAACCAGGGCGTCCGGCCGGCCATCAACGTCGGCACCTCGGTCTCCCGGGTCGGTGGCGCCGCGCAGGTGAAGCCGATGAAGAAGGTCGCCGGCTCGCTGCGGCTGAACCTGGCCCAGTACCGCGAGCTGGAGGCGTTCGCCGCCTTCGCCTCCGACCTGGACCGGGCCTCCCGCGCCCAGCTGGACCGCGGTTCCCGCCTGGTCGAGCTGCTCAAGCAGCCGAACTACTCGCCGTACCCGGTGCAGGAGCAGGTCGTCTCCGTCTGGGCCGGCACCGAGGGCAAGCTGGACGACGTCCCGGTCGGCGAGGTCCGCCGCTTCGAGTCGGAGTTCCTGCAGTACCTGCGGCACAAGCACGAGGGCGTCCTGGCCTCGATCGCGGACCACAAGTGGGACGACGACATCATCGCCTCGCTCGACTCGGCGATCACCGAGTTCAAGCAGCTCTTCCTGGGCAAGGAGGAGGAGGTCCGGATCAACGAGGCGCCGGCCAAGCCGCTGGAGGGTGAGCAGTCCCGCGAGACGGTGACCCGCCTGCGCGACGGCGCCGACCGCCCGGCCGAGAGCTGATCCGATGGCCGCCCAGGTACGCGTTCTCCGGCAGCGGATCCGTTCCGCCAAGGGGATGAAGAAGATCACCAAGGCGATGGAGCTCGTCGCGACGAGCCGCATCGCCAAGGCCCAGGCCAAGGTGGCGGCCTCGCTGCCGTACGCCGAGGCGATCACCGGCGTGCTGACGGCGCTGGCCTCGAACGCGCGGATCGACCACCCGCTGCTCACCCCGCGCGAGCGGGTGCGGCGGGCGGGCGTCCTGCTGGTGACGGCCGACCGGGGTCTGGCCGGCGGCTACAGCTCGAACGCGATCCGGACCGCCGAGTCGCTGATCGCCCGGCTGCGCGCCGACGGCAAGGAGCCGGTGCTCTACGTCATCGGCCGCAAGGGCGTGGCGTACTACCGGTTCCGCAGCCGGCAGATCGCCGGAAGCTGGACCGGCTTCTCGGAGCAGCCGACGTTCGCCGACGCCCGCGAGGTCGGTGACACGCTGATCAAGGCGTTCACCGCCGGCGCGGACGACGTGGACGGGGATGCCGGCGCCGATGGGATCCTCGGCGTGGACGAGCTGCACATCGTCTACACCGAGTTCAAGTCCCTGATGACGCAGAACCCGGTGACCCGGATCATCGGCCCGATGCAGGTCGAGGACCGGCCTCGGACCGAGGGCGCGCTGCCGGCGTACGAGTTCGAGCCGGAGCCGGAGTCGCTGCTCGACGCCCTGCTGCCGAAGTACATCAACACGCGGATCTTCGCGGCGTTGCTGGAGTCGGCGGCGAGCGAGTCGGCCGCCCGCCGGCGGGCGATGAAGAGCGCCACCGACAACGCCGAAGAGATGATCGAGAAGTACACGCGCGAGATGAACTCGGCCCGTCAGGCCGGGATCACCCAGGAGATCAGTGAGATCGTCGGCGGCGCGAACGCGCTGGCCGCGTCGGGAAGTGAAGTGTGATGACTGTATCCGCAGTTGAGACCAAGACGGCCACGGGTCGCGTGGTCCGGGTCATCGGCCCGGTCGTCGACGCCGAGTTCCCGCGCGACGCCATGCCGGAGCTGTTCAACGCTCTGCATGTCGACGTGACCCTTTCGGGTGGTGAGAAGACGCTGACCCTGGAGGTCGCCCAGCACCTGGGTGACAACCTGGTCCGTGCCATCTCGATGCAGCCGACCGACGGTCTGGTCCGCGGCGCCGACGTGCGTGACACCGGGGCGCCGATCAGCGTGCCGGTGGGTGACGCGGTCAAGGGCCACGTGTTCAACGCGATCGGCGAGTGCCTCAACCTCACCGAGGGCGAGACGATCGAGGCCGACGACCGGTGGGGCATCCACCGCAAGGCCCCGGCCTTCGCGGACCTGGAGCCGAAGACCGAGATGCTGGAGACCGGCATCAAGGTCATCGACCTGCTCGCCCCGTACGTCAAGGGCGGCAAGATCGGCCTGTTCGGCGGCGCCGGCGTGGGCAAGACGGTGCTCATCCAGGAGATGATCACCCGGGTGGCCCGGAACTTCGGTGGTACCTCGGTCTTCGCCGGCGTGGGTGAGCGCACCCGCGAGGGCAACGACCTCATCGCCGAGATGACCGAGTCGGGGGTCATCGACAAGACCGCGCTCGTGTACGGCCAGATGGACGAGCCGCCGGGCACCCGTCTGCGGGTCGCGCTCTCCGCGCTCACCATGGCGGAGTACTTCCGCGACGTGAAGAAGCAGGAGGTGCTGCTCTTCATCGACAACATCTTCCGCTTCACCCAGGCCGGTTCCGAGGTGTCCACGCTGCTCGGCCGTATGCCGAGCGCCGTGGGTTACCAGCCGACCCTGGCCGACGAGATGGGCGAGCTCCAGGAGCGGATCACCTCCGTCCGGGGCCAGGCCATCACCTCGATGCAGGCGATCTACGTGCCCGCCGACGACTACACCGACCCGGCGCCGGCCACCACGTTCGCCCACCTCGACGCGACCACCAACCTGGAGCGGTCGATCTCCGACAAGGGCATCTACCCGGCCGTGGACCCGCTGGCGTCCTCGTCCCGGATTCTCGCCCCGGAGTTCGTCGGCGAGGAGCACTTCGCCGTCGCCACCGAGGTGAAGCGGATCCTGCAGCGCTACAAGGACCTGCAGGACATCATCGCCATCCTCGGTATCGAGGAGCTCTCCGAGGAGGACAAGCTCACCGTCGGCCGCGCCCGCCGGATCGAGCGGTTCCTCTCGCAGAACACGTACGCGGCGGAGCAGTTCACCGGCGTCCCCGGCTCGACGGTCCCGATCGCCGAGACCATCGACGCCTTCCGCCGGATCAGCGAGGGGGAGTTCGACCACTTCCCGGAGCAGGCGTTCTTCATGTGCGGCGGCCTGGAGGACCTCAAGGCCAAGGCCAAGGAACTGATGGGTGAGGAGGGCTGAGAGCCCGCTCACACAGGGGAGGGCCGTCCCGGCGAAAGCCGGGGCGGCCCTCGCCGTTTCCGACCATTGCACTACCAGATGCCCGGATCTCCGGCAAGCAGTTCGCCGAATCGCGCGGTACCGTTCCTGACACGACTTTCACATCCCGGCCGTTGATCTCTGCAACCAAACGGACCCCCGCGCCCGTCTTCCTACCCGTGGGCGTGACGATTGGAGATGCTCGTGGGCGGTAAGGGCGGCACGGACCGCGGCAAGCGGTCCATGTGGCGAGGCGTGCCCCGCTGGGCCCGCGTGTGCACGATCCTGGGCATCGTCATGGTGGTGCTCAGCGGCTCCGTGCTGCTCGGCTCCCGCGCCCTCGTCGCCCGCTACGAGGGCTCGGTCGGCAAGGCCGACCTCTTCGGTGACCAGGCCGCAGGCGCCAACGAGAAGAAGAGCGACATCAAGGGTCCGCTCAACATCCTGCTCGTCGGCGTCGACCCGCGTACGTCGACCGCCCGGCCGCTCGCCGACTCGATCATGGTGCTGCACGTGCCCGCCAGCATGGACCGGGGTTACCTCTTCTCGCTCCCGCGCGACCTGCGGGTGGACATCCCGGCCTTCGCCAAGGCCGACTACTCCGGCGGCAACGACCGGCTCAACGCCGCCATGTCGCACGGCAGCAACGTACCGGGGCAGAATCCCAGCACCGCGCAGGGCTTCGAACTGCTCGCCAAGACCGTGCAGGACGTCACCGGCATCAAGCGCTTCGACGCCGGCGCGATCATCAACTTCAGCGGCTTCAAGAAGATCGTCGACGCCATGGGCGGCGTGGACATGTACATCGAGCGGGAGGTCCGGTCCGAACACCTCCAGCCGGACGGTACGCCCCGCCAGCTCCGGCCCGGTGGCGGCGGCTACCTCGGACCGCAGGCGGTGTACAAGAAGGGCAACGCCCACCTCGAAGGCTGGCAGGCGCTGGACTACGTCCGGCAGCGCTACCCGAAGAACGGCGTGCCGGACGGCGACTACGGCCGGCAGCGGCACCAGCAGCAGTTCGTCAAGGCCATGGCGAGCCAGGCGGTCAGCGCCGACGTGGTGACCAACCCGGTCAAGCTCGACCGGGTGCTGCGGGCCGCCGGCAAGTCGCTCGTCTTCAACGGGCGCGGCAACAGCGTGGTGGACTTCGGGCTGGCGCTGAAGGACATCCGTCCGAACGCGATCGAGACGATCAAGCTGCCCGGCGGGGCGATCGGCGCCGGCAGCGCGTACCGGGGTGAGCGGCTGCTCGAACCGGCGGAGGACTTCTTCACCGCCCTGCGCACCGAACAGCTCGATGCCTTCCTGCTGGAGCACCCCGACTTCATTCAGAAAACCAAGTAGCCTGGGCGGGTGCGGGGCCGTGGTGGTCCGGCTCTCACCACCCGCGTTGGGTGGGCCGCGGGGGCGCGACTAGACTTTCGGCAATCCGCCGCCGCAGCAAGGAGACAGCGTGGCACAGCAGCTTCACGTCGAGCTCGTAGCCGTCGAGGAGAAGGTCTGGACCGGCGAGGCCGAAATGGTCGTCGCACGGACGACCGAGGGTGAGCTCGGTGTGTTGCCGGGGCACGCGCCGCTGCTCGGCCAGCTCGCGGAGCCCAGCCAGGTACGCATCAAGCAGGCCGGTGGCCAGCAGGTCGTCTTCGACGTGCCCGGCGGCTTCCTGTCGGTGACCAGCGAGGGCGTCACGGTGCTCGCCGAGAGCGCGACCCCCGCCACCCCGGCCCGCTGAGCAGACCCGCCGATGGAGATCGTCGAAGGGTTCGGAATCGGCGTAGCGGTAGTCGTCGTCGCCATTCTGATCCTCTTCATCCGGCGGGCCCTGTTCACACGTAGCGGTGGCACCATCCGGCTGAGCGTGCGGGTCTCCACGATCCTCGACGGTCGCGGCTGGTCACCCGGGTTCGGTCGCTTCGTCGGCGACGAACTCCGCTGGTACCGCATGTTCAGCTTCGCGTTGCGCCCCAAGCGGGTGCTCTCCCGCGAGGGGCTGGCGGTCGAGCGACGCCGGCTGCCTGAGGGCCAGGAGCGCATGTCGATGCCGGCCGAGTGGGTGATCCTGCGCTGTACCAGCCACCACGCGCCGATCGAGATCGCCATGGCGCGTTCCACGGTTACCGGATTCCTGTCCTGGCTCGAGGCCGCCCCACCCGGGGCGGTCTCGCCGCGTCTGGCCTCCCAGGACTGGCCCGCCGCCTGACCCCGGCCGCTTGATCGACTCCACCTCCCCGAAGTGGCGGCACCCCCGCACACCTTGGCCGGGCTGAATCCGGCACCCGGTTCGCCCAGTCCGGCTGCCCCCGCACGACAGCCCTCACCTCGCCATCGATCTTGGAGTTGTGGCGCCCACGATGCCCGTTTGACGAGGTATGCGAGGCACCACAACTCCAAGATCGCCGGGGCTCCCAGGAGTTCGGGACGGGTTGCCGCCCCCCAGGCTCCTGATGCCCCGCGCGATCTTGCACTTAGGTGCCCCATAAATCCGGCGAATCGGGTGCCGCGAGGGCTCAAGGTGCAAGATCGCGCGTGCGGCCTGCGGACCTGCGGCGGGCGGCCGCCTCGGGCCAGGCCTCGCTCCGAGAGCGTCGATCATGAACTTGGCGGCACTTGGTGTCCGTTATGTCGCCGCTAACCTCATGATCAACCCTGTGGCGGGTGCCCTGGGGGCCTTCGCAGGTGATCAAGGGGTTTGTGTCCTTGTGGGTGCCGGAAAGGGCCGCAAACTCCTTGATCACGGGGCACAGAGTGAGGTGTCCGGATGGGCTGGGCGAATCTGGTCGGTGGTGGTGTGCGGGTTGTCGGGTTCGGGGGTGGTGGGCGGCACTCTGGTGGCGGAATCGTGGGCGGGCCGGTGGCGTTGTAACCGGGTGAACGACCGAGCAAGGCCGCGCCCCCCGAGCGCGTCGGCTGTGGGGACAGACCTCAGGCCGTTGAGTACGTGCGGCGGCGTGAGCCGCGGGGAATCATCCCGCTCGGCTGGTCGTTGAACACGGTTCCGACGACGTGAGCCCCGCGCCGCCCCCCGACAGCGTGAGCTGGCCCGGGAATGATGCCGGGCCGACGGTCGTGGGACATCCTCCCGGCGCCGCGTAGAGGCCCCCGCCCCGCGAGCAGCCGGGATTCCCCTTGAGACTTTCTTGAGCGCCTGACGGTGCCCACACCCCCCGGTCCCCCCGGGGGGTGTGTCGACCCCCGAATGGAGCCCCCATCATGAACACGATTCTGCGTAAGAGCATCCTGGGTATTGCTGGTCTGGCTTTCACCGGTGGCGTGTTCGCCGGCCCGGTCGCCGCCCACGCGGCCGACACCACCCACGCGGTCAAGCCGGTGAGTGTGAGCGTGCAGGGTGACAAGCTGATCCCGCACGGCGTGCAGGGCGACCAGTCCCGCATCGACCTCAATGACGAGCAGACCAAGAACGTGAAGGCGATCATCGCGGCGACGAAGAAGGCCGGCATGGACGAGCGTGCCGCGGTCGTGTCGATCGCGACCGCGTTGCAGGAGTCGAAGCTGGAGAACCTCGGCCACCTCGGTGACCGTAACGACCACGACTCGCAGGGCCTGTTCCAGCAGCGCCCGTCCTCCGGTTGGGGCACGGTGGAGCAGATCACCGACCCCGAGTACTCGACCACCGCGTTCCTGAAGGGTCTGAAGCAGGTCGACGGCTGGCAGGACATGCCGCTGACCAAGGCCGCCCAGAACGTCCAGGTCTCCGCCTACCCGGACCACTACGCCCAGTGGGAGCAGCAGGCCGCCGACCTCGTCGCCGAGCACTGGAACAGCTAAGACGAGGTAAGACACAGCGAAAGGCCGGCACCCCGAACCGGGGTGCCGGCCTTTTCACGTCTGCGCGACCAGCTCGACCTCGTACCCCTGCCCGTCGGTGAGGTAGGCGGCGTAGCTGTCCGGGCCGCCTGCGTGCGGGTGACGGTCCGGGAACAGCAGCGTCCAGCCGTACTCTCCGGCGGCAGTGACCAGCCGCTCGACGGCGGCCGGCGGGCCGGCGTGGAAGGCCAGGTGGTTCAGGCCGGGCGCGCGCCTGTCGTGGGTGCGGCCGGTGAGAGCGGGTGACTCCTCCAGCACGATGTACGTCGCGCCGAGACGCCAGGAGCGGCCGGCGGGCCAGTCCTGGTACGGCGTCCAGCCCAGCTCGCCGAGAAGCCAGCCCCACGAACGACTGGCCGCCGCCAGGTCGGGTACCCACACCTCCACGTGATGGAGGCCGCCGATGGTCAGCGTTTCCCGCCCGGAACCCATAGCACGTCGCCGTTCGGATTTGCCGTTCTTGACAGGATAAAGAGCAAATCGGAGAGCCGGTTGAGATACTTTGCCGGGAGGGGACTGGTCCGATCGGGGTCGTGTGCGACCAGCGCCCATGCCGCACGCTCGGCGCGCCGGGCGGTCGTCCGTGCCACGTGCAGCAGTGCCGCACCAGCGGTGCCGCCGGGGAGGATGAAGGAGTCGAGCTTGCTCAGGCGCGCGTTGTACTCGTCGCACCAGCCCTCGAGGCGCTCGACGTACTCCTCGGTCACCCGCAGCGGCGGGTACTTCGGGTCCGGCTCGACCGGCGTCGCCAGGTCCGCGCCGACGTCGAACATGTCGTTCTGCACGGACTCCAGCACGGCCCGCAGCTCGTCGGAGAGCTGCCCCAGGGCGAGCGCCACGCCGATCGAGGCGTTGCACTCGTCCACGTCCGCGTACGCGGCGATGCGCGGATCGGTCTTCGGCACCTGCTCGTTGTTGCTCAGCCTGGTCATGCCGGCGTCGCCGGCCTTGGTGTAGATGCGCGTGAGGTGGACGGCCATGACGCACAGCCTACGGATACCGGACCTGACCATCCCGGCCCGGCCGAGTCCGGTTGGGCCGGGGGACGCGAGCGATCCGGCGGTCAGCGACGTCGACGTCATCCGGGTACGCGGTGACGCCCGGCTCGACGGCACCGTGCACGTGGTGGGTGCGAAGAACTCCGCGCTGAAGCTGATGGCGGCGGCGCTGCTCGCGCCCGGCCGCAGCCTGATCACCAATGTGCCCCGGATCACCGACATCGCGATCATGGGCGAGGTGCTGCGGCGGCTCGGCTGCGGCGTACGTTTCGGGCCGGACGACCCGGTCGACCCGATGGTGGCCCACGGCGGTGTGGAGCGGTCCCGCTCGGTGCTCATCGACGTGCCGGAACGGCCGGGCGCGGAGGCCGACTACGACCTGGTGCGGCGGCTGCGCGCGTCGATCTGCGTGCTCGGTCCGCTGCTGGCCCGCCGGGGGTACGTGCGGGTGGCGCACCCGGGCGGCGACGCGATCGGCTCACGCGGCCTGGACATGCACATCGCCGGGCTGGCCCGGATGGGCGCGGAGATCTCCGGTGAGCACGGCTTCGTCATCGCCGAGGCCCCGGACGGGCTGCACGGCGCGGACATCGTGCTGGACTTCCCGAGCGTGGGCGCGACCGAGAACCTGGTGATGGCGGCGGTGCTGGCCCGTGGCGCCACGACTATCGACAACGCGGCCCGGGAGCCGGAGATCGTCGACATCTGCACCATGCTGAACCGGATGGGCGCCCGGATCGAGGGGGCCGGCACGTCGACGCTGCACATCGTCGGCGTACCCGGGTTGCAGCCGGTCCGGCACGCCACGGTGGGGGACCGGATCGTGGCCGGGACGTGGGCGTTCGCCGCCGCGATGACCCGCGGCGACGTGACGGTGACCGGCCTGGACCCGGCGTACCTGGAGGTCGCGCTGGACAAGCTGGTCGCGGCCGGCGGCCTGGTCGAGACGCGGGGTGACGCCTTCCGGGTACGCATGGACGACCGCCCGAAGGCGGTGGACGTGGTGACGCTGCCGTACCCGGGTTTCGCCACCGACCTGCTGCCGATGGCGATCGGGCTGGCGGCGGTCAGCGAGGGCGGCTCGCTGATCACCGAGAACATCTTCGACGGCCGGTTCATGTTCGCCAACGAGATGATGCGGCTGGGCGCGGAGATCCGTACCGATGGCCACCACGCGCTGGTGTGCGGCCGGGAGCGGCTGTCCGGCGCCCCGGTACGCGCGACGGACATCCGGGCCGGCGCCGGCCTGATCATCGCCGGGCTCTGCGCCGACGGGTTGACCGAGGTGTCGCACGTGCACCACGTCGACCGGGGCTACCCGGACTTCGTGGCGGACCTGCGGGCGCTCGGCGTCGAGGTGGAACGCGGGACCGCGCCGGAGGAACCGGACCTGGCCATCTGACAGCCGGTGCTTATCCGTCGTTAAGTAGGGTTCTGGCAGACGTTGCAGAACACGGCGAGGGAGAAGCAGATGGCGGGTCGACTCGCGGTCGTCGGTGCCGGGCTGATGGGCTCGGGCATCGCCCAGGTGGCGGCGCAGGCGGGCTGGCAGGTGACGCTGCGCGACATCGACGACGCGGCCACGAAGCGCGGTGTGGACGGCATCCGGAAGTCGCTGACGAAGTTCGCCGAGAAGGGCAAGATCGAGGCGTCCGACGTCGAGGCGACGCTGGGCCGGATCACCCCGACCACCGAGCTGGAGGCCGCCGCCGACGCGGACATCGTGGTCGAGGCGGTCTTCGAGAAGATCGAGATCAAGCACGAGGTGTTCCGCGCGCTGGACAAGATCTGCAAGGCGGACGCGGTGCTGGCCACCAACACGTCGGCCATCCCGGTGACCCAGATCGCCACCGCCACCGAGCGCCCGGAGTCGGTCGTCGGCACGCACTTCTTCTCGCCGGTGCCGATGATGAAGCTCTGCGAGCTGGTACGCGGCTACAAGACCAGCGACGCGACCATGGACACGGTCAAGTCGTTCGCCGAGGGGATCGGCAAGACGGTGGTGGTGGTCAACCGGGACATCGCCGGTTTCGTCACCACCCGGCTGATCTGCGCGCTGGCGATGGAGGCGGTCAAGCTCGTCGAGGCCGGCGTGATCTCCGCCGAGGACCTGGACACCGCCTGCAAGCTGGGCTTCGGCCACGCCATGGGCCCGCTCGCCACCGTCGACCTGACCGGCGTGGACGTGCTGCTCAACGCCACCCGCAACATCTACACCGACACCGCCGACGAGAAGTTCTTCCCGCCGGAGCTGCTCCAGCGCATGGCCACCGCCGGCGACCTGGGCCGCAAGACCGGCCAGGGCTTCTACTCGTACTGACCGGCCCGTCCCGCCCCCGGCCCGAGCGGCCGGGGGCGGTTCACGTCCGGGGCGGGCTGAGCGCGGCGCCGATCAGCGCGAACGCGTCCGGGATGACTGTGCCCCAGTAGCCGAAGTTGTGCCGCCCGTCGGCCCAGGCGGCGCGTACCGGCTCCTCGGGCAGCGCCCGGGCCAGCGCGCGGACATCCTTGAGGAAGTTGTCCTGCCGCCCGCACCAGAGCCCGACCGGCGTGCCGCGCAGTTTGTCCACGCCGGTGAAGACCGCGTCGCCGGGGCTCACCGCGGGGGAGAAGGCCGCCGCCATCCGCAGCCATTTCGGGTACGTCTCGGCGAGCAGCAACGCGCCGAAGCCGCCCATCGACCAGCCCCACACGGCCAGCCGGCTGCTGTCGAAACCGCGCCGGGCGCACCAGGTGGGCACCTCCTCGCGCACCATCCGCTGCGGGTCGTCGTCACCGGAGGCGCGCCAGGACAGCCGCCCGCCGGTGGCGCCCGCGAGCGCGAACGGCGGGGCGCCCCGGCGTACCGCGTCGGTGAGGAAGCGGGCCAGGCCGAACCGGCCGTAGTCGCGCGGGGTGGCCGACGCGCCGTGCAGCACCAGGCAGACGGGCAGGCCGCGGCCGTCGCCGTACCCGTCGGGCACCGCCGTCCAGAAGTCGACCTCGCGGCCGCGCGCGCCGGAGGCGATGCGGATCAGGCGTTCGTCGCCGGCCGGGGCGTCCGGCAGGGCCGGCGCCGGTCCCGGGCGGGGGCCGGCCAGTTGTCGGGCGGCCAGACCGCCGACCACCGCGGCGCCGGCCACGCCGGCGGCGGCGCCGAGCAGGGTACGCCGGGTCAGCGTGGGTGCCATGCCGGCGAGTGTGCCACCGCCGGGCGCGTGTTAAGAAGGGGCCCTTTCTCTACCGGAGGCGTTAAAAGGGGGCCCTTCCTTACACCTCAGCCGTCGCGTTTGGTGGTCCAGCGGAACGTGGTCAGGCAGAGCACCAGGCCGATGACGCACCAGGCGCCCAGCACCAGCGCGACGGTGCCCAGCTCGAACGACCCGCCCGGCTCCCGCGCGCCGAAGCTGTCCGGCAGGAACACCGAGCGGAGCCCCTGGCACATCCACTTGAGCGGGAAGATCGCCGCGACCTGCTGCATCCAGGTGGGCAGGCTGGTGAAGACGAAGAACACGCCGGAGATGAACTGGAGCACCAGCGCGACCGGGGTGACCACCGCCGAGCCGCTGCGGGCGGTACGGGCCAGCGACGAGATGGCGATGCCGCAGAGCGTGCAGGCGGTGACGCCGAGGACGGAGACCCAGGCGAACGTCAGCCACTTGGCGGTGGTCTGCGGCAGATCCAGGTCGAACATCGCCACCGAGACGGCGAGCAGCAGCACGGTCTCGGCGATGCCGATGACCACCACCATGATCACCTTGCCGGCGAACCAGACCCACTTCGGCATCGGCGTACCGCGGTAGCGCTTGAGCACGCCCCGGTCCCGCTCGATCGGGATCCAGATGCCGAGGTTCTGGAAGCTGACTGTCATCAGGCCGGTCGCGATCATGCCGGTGATGAAGTACTGCGTGTAGCTGACCCCGGGCGCGATCTCGTCGCTGAAGATCGCCGCGAAGATCAGGATCATGATGATCGGGAAGCCCATCGTGAACACGACGGACTCCCGGCTGCGCAGGAACTGGGTGATCTCCAGCCGCCCCTGGCGCAGCGCCAGCGCGCCCGCGCCGGGTCGCCGGGCCGCGGCGGCGGTGACCGGGGCCGCGGGGTTCGTCGTGGTGGTCATGAGTGTCCGATCATCCGCAGGTAGACGTCTTCCAGGGTCGGCCGGGTCACGGTGAGGCCGGGCACCTCGCCGCCGAAGCGCGCGGCCAGGTCGTACACCAGCGCCGTCGGCGTCGCGGTCTCCGCCGAGGCCAATGTCCCGTCGGGGGTACGCCAGGAGACGGTCGCGAGCGACTCCTGCCGGTTGCCCAGCCGGTTCGGCGGCGCGACCTCGATCACCCGCCCGGCGGCGATCACGCCGACCCGGTCGGCGAGCGCCTCGGCCTCGTCCAGGTAGTGGGTGGTGAGCACGATCGTGGTGCCGGCGGCGGACAGGTCCCGGATCAGCTCCCAGAACTCGCGCCGGGCCTCCGGGTCGAATCCGGTGGTCGGCTCGTCGAGGAAGAGCAGCTCGGGGCGGCCGATGATGCCCAGCGCCACGTCCAGGCGGCGCTTCTGCCCGCCGGAGAGCGTGTGCGTACGCGCCTTGGCCTTGGCGCCCAGCCCGACCCGCTCGACCACCTTGTCCGGGTCGTCCGCGCCCGGGTAGAAGCCGGAGAAGTGGCGGACCACCTCGATGACGCTGAGCTCGTCGAACTCGCCGGTGCCCTGGAGCACGATGCCGACCCGGGAGCGCCAGGCGGCGTCGGGGTGGGCGGGGTCGGCGCCGAGGACGCGCACCTCACCGGCGTCGCGCTGGCGGTAGCCCTCCAGGATCTCGACCGTTGTGGTCTTGCCGGCGCCGTTCGGGCCGAGCAGGGCGAACACCTCGCCCCGGTGGACGTCCAGGTCCACCCCGGCCACGGCGACGTTGTCGCCGTACGCCTTGCGCAGCCCTCGCACGGAAATCGCGAGCTCGTTCTCCATGCCGTCAAGTGTGCGTCGTGCGGTGGCCCGTTCCGCTGCCGGGTCAGCTATATACGCGAGGTATACACTCGGTGTAGTCTCTGCTCATGACGGTTCCCCTGACCCTGCTCGGGCTGCTCGAACGCGAACCGAGCCACGGCTACGACCTCAAGCGCGACTACGACACGTTCTTCGGGCGCGGCAAGCCGCTGCCGTACGGGCAGGTCTACTCGACGCTGAGCCGGCTGGCCCGCGACGGCAAGGTGGTGGTCGGCGACGTGGCTCCCGGCGCGGGGCCGGACCGCAAGCGCTACGTGATCACCGACCTGGGCGCCACCGAGGTGGAGCACTGGCTGACCGAGCCGGTCGAGCCGGAACCGCACCTGCAGACCCTGCTGTTCACCAAGGTCGTGCTCGCGCTGATGCTCGACCGCCCGGCCGAGGAGTACCTGGACACCCAGCGCGCCGCGCACCTGCGCCGGATGCGTGAGCTGACCGAGATCAAGCGCAGCGGCGAACTCGTCGACGTGATGCTGGCCGACCACGGCCTCTACCACCTCGAGGCGGACCTGCGGTGGATCGAGACGACGGGCGCCCGGCTGGACGCCCTGAGAAAGGCGGTACGGCCATGAGCCCGATGATCGAGGCACGTGACGTCACGTACGCGTTCGGCGAGACACCCGCCCTGCGCGGCGCGAACCTCGCCGTGGCCGCCGGCGAGGTGGTCGCCGTGATGGGACCGAGCGGCTCCGGCAAGTCGACGCTGCTGCACTGCCTGGCCGGCATCCTGCGCCCCGACTCCGGCGAGGTCCGGTTCGACGGCGCCCGGATCGACACGCTCGGCGAGGCCGACCGGAGCACGCTGCGCCGCGACAGCTTCGGCTTCGTCTTCCAGTTCGGGCAGCTCGTGCCGGAACTCACCGCGGCCGAGAACGTGGCGCTGCCGCTGCTGCTGCGCGGTGTCCGCCGCACTTCGGCGCTGCGCGCCGCGCGGGGCTGGTTCGAGCGGCTCGGCCTGGCCGGCATGGAGCACCGCCGCTCCGGGGAGCTGTCCGGCGGGCAGGCCCAGCGGGTCGCGCTGGCACGCGGCCTGGTCGCGGAGCCCCGGGTGCTTTTCGCCGACGAGCCCACCGGCGCGCTCGACTCGCTCACCGGCGAGGAGGTGATGACGCTGCTGGTGGACGCCGCCCGCGAGAAGGGCACCACAGTCGTGCTGGTGACGCACGAGGCGCGCATCGCCGCGTACGCCGACCGGGAGGTCATGGTGCGGGACGGCCGGGTCAACGCCCCCGCCGGGGTCGCCTCGTGATCGGGCTCGCGCTCCGGCTCGCCGTCGCCGGTGGCCGGGAGGCTTTCGTCCGGCTGGTCGCCATCGCCGCCGCCGTCGCGGTCGGCACCGGCCTGCTGCTCACCACGCTTGCCGGTGTGAACGCCACCGACGCCCAGCTCACCCGCTACGCGTCGATGTACCCGCAGGAGACGGCGGGCGGGTCCGCCGACCCGCTGCTGTGGTCGACCCGGTTTGACTACTTCCGGGGCGACCAGATCGTTCGCATCGACGTCGCCGCCACCGGCCCGGACGCGCCCACGCCGGTCGGCGTTCCCCGCGCGCCAGGACCCGGCGAGTTCTACGCCTCCCCGGCGCTGCGCAAGCTGCTGGCCACCACCCCCGCCGACCAGCTCGCCGACCGCTACCCGGGCCGGGACCTCGGCGAGATCGGGCCGGCGGCGCTCACCTCACCGGACACCCTGCTCGTCCTGGTCGGCGGCACCCCGGAGCAGGTGGGCGGGCTGGACCAGGTCCGCAAGGTCACCCGGCTCGACGGCAACAGCGCTCCGCTGCCCGGGGCCGCGGTCGACCTCATCCTCGGCGTGGTGGCGGGCGGACTGCTGTTCCCCGTACTCGTCTTCATCGGCACGGCGACCCGGCTCGGCGCCGCCCGCCGGGAGCAGCGGTTCGCCGCGATGCGGCTGGTCGGGGCCACGCCCCGGCAGATCTCGGCGGTCGCGGCCGTCGAGGCCGCGCTCGCGGCGGCGGCCGGCGCGTCGGTCGGCTTCGCGGTGTTCTTCGCGTTCCGCAGCCAGCTCGCCGGCATCCCGTTCACCGGCATGCCGTTCTTCCCCGGGGACATGGCCATCGGTGCGCCGGAGGCCATCCTGGTGGCCCTCGGCGTGCCGGCGGGCGCGGCGGCCGCGGCCTGGGTCGCGCTGCGCCGGGTCCGGATCTCCCCGCTCGGCGTCACCCGCCGCGTCACGCCCCGACCACCACGGGCGTACCGGCTGATCCCGCTCGCGCTCGGCCTGGCCGGGCTCGGCTTCGCCCTGGTGTACCGGCCGCCCACGTCGGACGGTCAGACCGCGCTGTTCCTGCCCGCGCTGCTGCTGGTCATGGTCGGGCTGATCACCGGCGGCCCCTGGCTGACCATGGTCGGCGCCAAGGTGCTGGCCGCCCGGGCCGGCCGCCCGGCCGCGCTGATCGCCGCGCGCCGGCTCGCCGACAACCCGGCAGCCGGTTTCCGGGCGGTCAGCGCGGTGATGCTCGCGCTGTTCGTCACCACGGTGGCCGTCGGTGTGATGGGGACGATCGCGCACGAGCGCGGTCCGGCGCCCCGGGGGTCGCTGGAGGCCGGCCGGCTGTCGATGGTGCTCACTGACGACCCGCCGGTGCCGGGCACGCTGCTGGCCGACCTGGCGGCGGTGCCCGGCGTCCGCAACCCGGTGCTCGTCCGGGAGAACCCGGTACGCGGTGACGGCCGCGACTCCGGGGTGATCGCCTGCGCGGACATCCCGCCCGCGTACGGGCGGTGTGCCGCCGGGGCGAGCGTCGCCGAGGTGCCGCCGGACCTGATCCCGTGGCGGGAGTCCGCCTCGGCCGACCGGATCTGGCCGTCGTCCCCGGTGGACCCGGCTGCCCTCGCGGGACTCCCGGCGGGTTCGGTGGCGGTCGAGGCGGAGGATCCGGTCGCGGTGGAGCGGGCCCGGACGGTCCTCGAAGCCGCGTTCCCGACGTTCTACGTGGCGCCGAACGTGCCCGGCGACTTCGAGGCCGACTTCGCCGACACCATGCGGGGCTGGCAGCGGCTGGCCGACATCGTCGTGGTGGCCGGTCTCGTGCTCGCCGGGTGCAGCCTGGCCGTGGCCGTGGCGGCCGGCCTCAGCGAACGGAAGCGGCCGTTCAGCCTGCTGCGGCTCAGCGGCGCCCCGGTTCGGCTGCTGCGCCGGGTGGTGGCCCTGGAGAGCGTGGTGCCGCTGCTGACCGTCGCCGTGGTGGCGGTCGGGATGGGACTGGTCGCCGCGCATTTGTTCCTGCGCGCCCAGATGCAGTACGACCTGCGCGTACCGGGGATCGGGTTCGCCGCTGTGGTGGCCCTCGGCGTGCTGGGCTGCCTCGCGGTCATCGCGGCCACGCTGCCGCTGCTGGAACGGATCACCGGCCCGGAGACCGCCCGCAGCGAATGACCCGTACGGTGGGCCGGTGTGTGCGGCCGGCCCACCGTCGCGGGCCTGGGGTTGTGTGGTTTTCCACACTCTCTTTTACTAAACGGTAACTTAAACTCCGGCCATGGACGACGCGATGCCGGGACGGCTGCCCGAGCGGGACCGCCCGTGGGTGATGCGCACGTACGCCGGGCACTCCTCCGCCGCGGCCACCAACGCGCTCTTCCGCCGCAACCTGGCGAAGGGGCAGACCGGCCTGTCGGTCGCCTTCGACCTGCCCACCCAGACCGGGTACGACCCGGACCACGAGCTGGCCTCCGGTGAGGTGGGCCGGGTCGGCGTGCCGGTGGCGCACCTGGGCGACATGCGGGCGCTGTTCGAGGGCATCCCGCTCGCCGAGATGAACACCTCGATGACCATCAACGCCCCGGCGATGTGGCTGCTCGGCCTCTACGGCACCGTCGCCGCCGAGCAGGGCGCCGAGCTGAGCCGCTGCGCCGGCACCACGCAGAACGACATCATCAAGGAGTACCTGTCCCGGGGGACGTACATCTTCCCGCCGGCGGCGTCGCTGCGGCTGACCGCCGACATCATCGCGTACACGCTGCGCGAGATGCCCCGGTGGAACCCGGTGAACATCTGCTCGTACCACCTCCAGGAGGCCGGGGCGACGCCGGTGCAGGAGGTCGGCTTCGCGCTGGCCACCGCCGTCGCCGTGCTGGACACCGTGCGCGACTCCGGCCAGGTGCCGCCCGAGCGGATGGGCGACGTGGTCCAGCGGATCTCGTTCTTCGTCAACGCCGGGGTGCGCTTCGTCGAGGAGATCGCCAAGATGCGCGCGTTCGGCGCGCTCTGGGACGAGATCACCCGCGACCGCTACGGCGTGGAGAACCCCAAGCAGCGCCGGTTCCGTTACGGCGTCCAGGTCAACTCGCTGGGCCTGACCGAGGCGCAGCCGGAGAACAACATCCAGCGCATCGTGCTGGAGATGCTGGGCGTCGCGCTGTCCCGCGATGCCCGCGCCCGGGCCGTGCAGCTGCCCGCCTGGAACGAGGCGCTGGGCCTGCCCCGCCCGTGGGACCAGCAGTGGTCGCTGCGCATGCAGCAGGTGCTGGCGTACGAGTCGGACCTGCTGGAGTACCCGGACCTGTTCGCCGGCTCGCACGTGATGACCGCGCTGGTCGACGACATCGTCTCCGGCGCCCGCGTCGAGCTGGAGAAGGTGCTGGAGATGGGCGGCGTGGTCACCGCCGTCGAGTCCGGCTACCTCAAGAGCGCGCTGGTGGCCTCGCTCGCCGAGCGCCGTCGCCGGATGGAGTCCGGTTCGGACGTGGTGGTCGGCGTCAACCGGTTCACCGAGACCGAGCCGTCGCCGCTCACCGCAGCGGGCGCCGAGGCGATCGAGCAGGTGGACCCGGCCGTCGAGGAGGCGGCCACCGACGGCGTACGCCGGTGGCGGGCCGACCGGGACGCGGCGGCTGTCGAGGCGGCGCTGGACCGGCTGCGCGCCGACGCCGCCACCACGGCGAACCTGATGCCGGCGACGCTTACCTGTGTACGGGCCGGGGTCACCACCGGCGAGTGGGCGGGCGCGCTGCGCCAGGTGTACGGCGAGTACCGCGCGCCGACCGGCCTGGCCGGGGCGGTCGGAACGGCCGGTGACGCGACCCTCGCCGGGGTGCGGGAGCGGGTCGCCGCCACCGCGCGGGAGCTGGGCAGCGGCCGGCTGCGGCTGCTGGTCGGCAAGCCGGGGCTGGACGGGCACTCCAACGGCGCCGAGCAGATCGCGGTACGCGCCCGCGACGCCGGGTTCGAGGTGGTCTACCAGGGCATCCGGCTGACCGCCGGGCAGATCGTGGCGGCCGCCGTGGAGGAGGACGTCGACCTGGTCGGGCTCTCCGTGCTGTCCGGCTCGCATCTGGCCGCCGTGCCGGCGGTGCTGGACGGGCTGCGCGCGGCCGGTCGGGGCGACCTGCCGGTGGTGGTGGGCGGGATCATCCCGGCCGCCGACGCCGAGGCGCTGCGGGCCGCCGGGGTGGCCCGGGTGTTCACGCCGAAGGACTTCGCGCTCACCGGCATCATCGACGAGCTGGTGACGGTGATCCGCGAGGCCAACGCCCTGTCGTGAAAGGAAGGGCCCCTTATTAACGCCTCCGGTAGGGAAGGGGCCCCTTCTTAACACCCGCGCGCGAAAGCGGCGCCTCCATGCGGACGGCGCCTCCGGACGGGTGGGTCAGCGGCTCTGGTAGGTCATGCAGTCGGCCATGTCCATGTCGGGACCGACGGTGATGGCCGGGGCGTGGCACTCCAGGTCGGCGTTGTGCCGGCAGTCGGCGCGCGAACACGCGCCGACCTGGGCGACCAACTGGTCGAGGCCGCCGCGCACCGGCATCTCCACGAACGTGTGGCAGTGGGCGTGGTCGCTGCTGCCGATCGTGATGGCGAACGCGTGGCAGTCGTTCGTGTGGTTGTAGGCGCAGGACCGGACGGCGCACTCCTGGACCCGGGGCATCTCCAACGACGCGGTCATCTCCCGTACCTCCTTGGGTTTCTTGCCCCGATTTTAGAGGTTTCGGGAGCCCGCGCGGGTCAGACGCGGAAGCCGGCCGCGCGGGCCGCGGCGCGTTCCCGTCGCCGCTCCCGGCGGCGGCGGAACAGCCACGGTACGAAGAACACCAGGCCGAGCAGGAACACCAGGACCAGCACCGGCAGCAGCAGCGCCACCACCGACATGACGACGCTCGTCGCGTCCTCGGCGGTGCTGGCCACCGGCGCGCCCACCCCGGCGGTGGTCGCGTTGATGACCGGCCGGGCGGCGGCCTTGAGCAGGTGCACGCCGAGCGCGATGAGCACGCCGACCACGACCGGCACCCACTGGTGCGAGGAGAAGAACGTGTCCGGGTCGCTGACGGTGACGGTCTCCGAGCCGGCGCCCGCGCCGAACGCGAGCCCGCCGGCGGTCGGCCGGACCACCGTCTGCACCACGTCGTTGACGTGGTCGACCACAGGCACCTTGTCGGCCACCACCTCGACCGCGAGCAGGACGGCGAGGATCAGCACCACCCAGCCGTTGCCGAGCCACTGCCAGCCGCTGGGCAGCTCGACCAGGTCGGTGTAGCGGGACAGCAGCCCCATCAGCAGCAGCGGGATGTAGGCGTTCAGGCCCGCCGAGGCGGCCAGACCGGAACCGGTGAGGACTTCGAGCACGATCTCAATATGGCACCGGTACGCCAGTGGCGCTCGTCGGCGTCCGCCGGGGCCTCGGCTACCCTCGGCGGGTGCGGTTGGTGATTGCGAAGTGCTCAGTGGACTACGTCGGACGGCTCTCGGCCCACCTGCCCCCGGCGACCCGGTTGCTGATGGTGAAGGCGGACGGCTCGGTGTCGATCCACGCGGACGACCGGGCCTACAAGCCGTTGAACTGGATGAGCCCGCCCTGCCGGCTGGAGGAGGCGCCAGGCGTCTGGCGGGTGGTCAACAAGGCCGGCGAGGAGCTGCGCATCACGCTGGAGGAGATCTTCCAGGACACCTCGTACGAGCTGGGCGTGGACCCGGGCCTGCGCAAGGACGGCGTCGAGGCGCACCTGCAGGAGCTGCTCGCCGCGAACCCGGAGACGCTGGGGGAGGGCTTCACGCTGGTCCGCCGCGAGTACATGACCGCGATCGGGCCGGTCGACCTGCTCTGCCGCGACGCGGTCGGCGGCGCGGTGGCGGTGGAGGTGAAGCGGCGCGGCGAGATCGACGGCGTGGAGCAGCTCACCCGCTACCTGGAGCTGATGAACCGGGACCCGCTGCTCGCGCCGGTGGCCGGTGTGTTCGCCGCGCAGGAGATCAAGCCGCAGGCCCGGGTGCTCGCCACCGACCGCGGTATCCGGTGCGTGGTGGTCGACTACGACAAGCTGCGCGGCATCGAACGCGACGAGCTGACGCTGTTCTGAGGCGCCGCCTCAGCGGCCCCGGCCGTACATCAGCTTGGCGATCTTGACGATGCGGGCGATGTCGGCCGGGGTGCGCTCGAACGTCATCGCCGGCAGCAGCGACCGGGCCCGGCGGCGGGTGACCGACTTGGGCCGGCCGAACTCGCGCAGCCCCTCCTCGCCGTGGATGCGGCCGATGCCGGACTCGCCGACGCCGCCGAACGGCAGCGTCGACATGCCGGCGAAGGTCAGCGCCGAGTTGACCGAGGCCATGCCGGAACGCAGCCGCCGCGCCACCGCCACCGCCCGCGCCCGGCCGAAGACCGAACCCCCGAGCCCGTACGGCAGCGCGTTGGCCCGCTCGACCGCCTCGTCCACGTCCCGGACGCGATTGACGACGAGCGTCGGGCCGAACGTCTCCTCCTGCACGGCGGCCGAGTCCTCCGGCACGTCGACCAGCACGGTCGGGTGCACGTACGGCGGCTGGACCGCCTCCGGGCCGCCCAGCACCGCCCGGCCGCCCCGGTCGAGCGCGTCGTCGATGTGCCGGCGGATGATGTCGATCTGCGACGGCATGGTGATCGGGCCGAGGTCGGTCCCGTCGGGGCCGACGGTCAGCCGCCCGGCCTTCGCCACCACCTTCTCGACGAAGGCGTCGTAGACCTGGTCGACGGCGTAGACCCGCTCGATGCCGATGCACGTCTGGCCGGCGTTGGTCATGCCGCCCCACACGCACGCGTCGGCGGCGGCGTCCAGGTCGGCGTCGCTGTCCACGATCATCGCGTCCTTGCCGCCGGCCTCCAGCAGCACCGGGGTGAGCGTCTCCGCGCAGGCGGCCATCACCCGCTTCGCGGTGGCGGTCGAGCCGGTGAACGCGACCTTGCCGACGCCGGAGCGGCACAGCGCCGCGCCGACCGCGCCGAAGCCGTGCACCACCTGGAACACCGGCTGCTCCGGCACCACCTCGGCGAACCTGTCGACCAGCCACTGGCCGACCGCCGGGGTGTACTCGCTCGGCTTGAAGACCACCGCGTTGCCGGCCGCGAGCGCGTACGCGGCGGAGCCGATCGGGGTGAAGACCGGGTAGTTCCACGGGCCGATCACGCCCACCACGCCGTACGGCTGGTATTCCAGGTGGCCGGAGAACTCGGCGAGGACCAGCCGGGAACGGACCCGGCGCGGCCCGAGCACCCGCTGCGCGTTGCGGGCCGCCCAGTCGATGTGCTCCAGCGCGGTGAGGATCTCCACGACGGCGTCACCGACCGGCTTGCCGCCCTCGGTGTGCATCAGGTCGGCCAGTTCCTCGATCCGCCGCGCGAGCACGCCGCGCCAGCGCTGGAGACGGTCCCGCCGGCCGGCGAAGCCGAGCCCGGCCCACCAGTCGCCGGCCGCGCGGGCGCGGTCGACCGCGGCACGCACGTCCGCCTCGGAGGCCAGCGGGAAACTGCCTGCCTCGGCGCCGGTGGCCGGGCTGGTCGACACCAGCCGACCTTCGGAGATGAGCGGGGCGCCCGGCACATGCACAGCGGTCATGGCCGAAGTCTAGACCCGAGGATTACTCGCCGGTAGGTGTCGCACGCGCCGTACGCTGCGCGGACGATCAGCCCTCGCATCGACGGAGATGCCGTCCGAAACGGCGAACGGGAGATGACCGGCCGGGGTCGCGGGGGTGACCGCGCGGTGGTGCAAGCCACTACGGTGAGGTGGCAGGCTGACGCCGCGGGGCGATGTGGGGTGGAGGTCGACTGTCCATGGAGGAGCATCCTGAGCTGATGCCGTTGCTGACGGTGTCCGGCGGGGCGATGCGGGGGCTCACGTTCCGGGTCGGCCAGGACGCGCAGGTGATCGGCCGGGCGCCGACCGCCGACATCGTGCTCGCCGATCCGCACCTGAGCCGGCGGCACGCCACCGTCCGGGCCACCCCCGAGGGGGTGCTGCTCACCGACCTCGGCTCGACCAACGGCACCTGGCTCAACGACACCCGGGTCACCGGCAGCGTGGCGATCGCCGACGGCGACGTGGTCCGGCTCGGCCGCACGGATTTGCGCCTCTACGACCCGGGCGTGGCCCGCACCGACCCGGTCGGGATGAGCTTCGGCGCGCTGCGCCGCGACCAGCGTCCCACCCTGCCGCTGCCGGTCCCGGCGCCCCGCCGGCCGATCGAGGCGCGCGAGGCGCAGCCGGCCGACGTGAGCTAGACCTCGGGCATCCGCTGGACCCGGGGGCCACTGAGTGCCGCCGATTCCCGGGCCCCGCTGACCCCTCACGCCCGCGCCGCCCCCGGCCGCGCACCGCCACCCGCCACCTCCCCACCCTCCCCGCCCACCCACTCGCGGTGATCAAGGAGTTTGGGTACGGAAACGGCTCCCGTGGTGACGCAAACTCCTTGATCACCGCCGCGCCGCGACCGCCGCGCCGCGACCGCCGCGCCGCGACCGGCGGAGGGTGGGCTGGGGCGGGTTGGCGCTCCCAGGCCCGGTCGATCATGAAGTTGGCGGTGTTCTGCGTCCGATTTGTCGCCGCCAACTTCATGATCGACGCGGTGGCGGGGCGGGGGTGCGCGCCATGGTCGGGTGGGGCGGTGTGGGGGTGGGGCACATGGACCGGGGGCGGGCGGGCGTGCCAGCATGCGCGGATGCGCAGCGCACGGCTCACGGTCCAGGCCAACGGCATCACCCAGGCGGTCCGCGTGGCCGGTCCGCCGGACGGCGTACCGGTCCTGCTGGTGCACGGCAACGTCTCCTCCTCCGCCTTCTGGGAGCCGCTGCTCGCCCGGCTGCCGGACACGCTCCGGGTGGTCGCCCCCGACCTGCGCGGCTACGGCGAGACCGACACCGCACCCGTTGACGCCACCAGGGGGCTCGACGACTTCGCCGACGACGTGGCCGCGTTGCTGGACGCCCCGGGGCTGTTCCCGCCCGGCGCCCGGCCGGTGGTGGCCGGGCACTCGCTGGGCGGCGGCGTGGCGATGCGGCTGCTCGTCGGCCACCCCGAGCGGGTGTCCGGGCTGCTGCTGGAGGCGCCGGTGTCCCCGTACGGCTTCGGCGGCACCCGGGACCTCGACGGCAACCCCACCACGCCCGACTTCGCCGGGACCGGCGCCGGAGGCGCGAACCCGGACTTCGTGGCGCGGCTCGCCGCCGGTGACCGGAGCGCCGACGGCCCGACCAGCCCGCGGGCGGTGCTGCGCGCCGCGTACGTGGCCGACCCTGCCTCGCTGGGCGAGCACGAGGACCTGCTGCTGGACAGCATGCTGACCACCGCCACCGGGGACGACAACTACCCGGGCACCGCGGTGGCCTCGGCGCACTGGCCGGGGACCGCCGCCGGGCCGCGCGGCGTCCTCAACGCGTTGGCCCCGGCCCACTTCCGGCTCGCCGACGAGCTGGTCGCCGTGCCGGTCAAGCCGCCGGTGACCTGGGTACGCGGAGACGCCGACGTGATCGTCTCGGACACCTCGCTGTTCGACCTGGCGTACCTCGGTCAGCTCGGCGTGGTGCCCGGCTGGCCGGGCCCGCAGGAGTGCCCGCCGCAGCCGATGGTGGGGCAGACCCGCGCGGTGCTGGACCGGTACGCGGCGGCCGGCGGGACGTACCGTGAGGTGGTGCTGCCCGGGTGCGGGCACAGTCCGCACCTGGAGCGGCCGGCGGAGTTCGTCGCCGAACTGCTGGCGCTGGCCGGGGAGAACGCCATCGACTGAGGCGCGGTGCGTGAAATATCCCACGGCGTCTCGACAACACAGCGTCACGTGGCAGACTCCGGCGCATAACCTTAGCGGCCGTTCATGTCGCGGACGGCGGAGTCGAGCCAGGGGAGGCCGGTCGTGGCGCGGGAGTTCACCAGGGTGGGCGTGGTGGGTCTGGGCACCATGGGTGCCGGCATCGTGGAGGTGTTCGCCCGCAACGGCCTTGACGTCACAGCCGTCGAGATCTCCGAGGCCGCCCTGGAGCGGGGGCGGGTCACGCTGACCGGCTCCACCGACCGGGCCGTCGCCAAGGGCAAGCTCGCCGAGGCCGAGCGGGACGCGCTGCTGGCGCGCGTCGACTTCCGGGTCGGGCTGGAAGCGCTGCACGACGTGGACCTGGTGATCGAGGCGGTGCCCGAGCACCTGGACCTCAAGCAGCGGATCTTCGCCGAGCTGGACCGGGTCTGCAAGCCCGAGGCGATCCTGGCCACCAACACGTCCTCGCTGAGCGTCACCGAGATCTCCGTCGCCACCTCCCGGCCCAACCAGGTCATCGGCATCCACTTCTTCAACCCGGCCCCGGTGATGAAGCTGGTCGAGGTGGTCCGCACGGTGGTCACCTCCGCCGACGTGGTCGCCGACGTGGAGGCGCTCTGCGAGCGGCTCGGCAAGGTCGACGTGACGATCAGCGACCGGGCCGGCTTCATCGCCAACGCGCTGCTGTTCGGCTACCTGAACCACGCGGTCGGCATGTTCGAGGCCCGCTACGCCACCCGCGAGGACATCGACGCCGCCATGAAGCTCGGCTGCGGCCTGCCGATGGGCCCGCTGGCGCTGATGGACCTGATCGGTCTGGACACCGCGTACGAGATCCTCGACACGATGTACCGGCGCGGCGGCCGGGACCGCCGGCACGCCCCGGCCCCGCTGCTCAAGCAGATGGTCACCGCCGGGCTGCTCGGCCGGAAGTCCGGTCGCGGCTTCTACACCTACGAGCGGCCGGGCTCGCCGAAGGTCGTACCCGACGAGTACACGCCGCCGGCCGGTGACGCCGCGCTCGCCGACGGCGCCCGCGCCATCGCGAAGGTCGGCGTGGTCGGCTCCGGCACCATGGCCACCGGCATCATCGAGGTCTTCGCGAAGGCCGGCTACGAGGTCATCTCGGTGACCCGGGGCGCGGAGAAGTCCGCGAAGGTCTGCGAAACGGTGAAGACCTCGCTCAACAAGGGCGTGGTGCGGGGCAAGCTCAGCGAGACCGACCGGGACGCCGCGCTGGGCCGGATCACCTGGTCCGCGACGCTGGACCACCTGGCCGACGTCGACCTGGTGGTCGAGGCCGTGATCGAGGAGCTGAGCGTCAAGAAGGCGCTGTTCGCCAGCCTCGACGAGATCTGCAAGCCGGGCGTCGTGCTCGCCACCACCACCTCGTCGCTGCCGGTGATCGACGTGGCGATGGCGACCCAGCGCCCGGCCGACGTGATCGGCCTGCACTTCTTCAACCCGGCGCCGATCATGCCGCTGGTGGAGATCGTGCGGACCATCCGCACCTCCGCCGAGACGTCGGCCACCGCCCGCGCGGTCTGCGCGACGCTCGGCAAGACCGGCGTGGTCTGCGGCGACCGGTCCGGCTTCATCGTCAACGCGCTGCTGTTCCCGTACCTGAACGACGCGGTGCGGATGCTGGAGGCCAGCTACTCGACCGCCGACGACATCGACTACGCGATGAAGCTCGGCTGCGGTTACCCGATGGGCCCGTTCGAGCTGCTCGACGTGGTCGGCCTGGACGTCTCGCTGGCCATCCAGCGGGAGCTGTACCTGGAGCTGCGCGAGCCCGGCTTCGCCCCGGCGCCGCTGCTGGAGCACCTGGTGACGGCCGGCTACCTGGGCCGCAAGTCCGGCCGCGGGTTCCGCGACCACACCCGGCGCTGACCGTCGTCAACAGCCGGGCCCGGTGACGGCGTCTTCGAGGTGTGACCTTCGAGGAGTACGTCGGCAGCCGCGGCCCGGCGCTGTTGCGTCTGGCCCGGCTGCTGACCGGCGACGCGCACCGCGCCGAGGACCTGACCCAGGACGTGCTGGCGCGCGCGTACGTGCACTGGCGCAAGATCGCCCGGGCCGACCGGCCCGACGTGTACGTGCGCCGGATGCTCGTCAACGCCAACACGTCCTGGTGGCGGCGGCGGTCCAGCCATGAGCTGGCCGTCGACACGTTCGCCGACCGGCCCGAACGCGGCGACCTCGGCGGCGAGGCGGCGGACCGGGACGAGATGTGGGGGCTGATCCGCGCCCTCCCGGACCGCCAGCGCGCCGTACTGGTGCTGCGCTACTACGAGGACCTGGACGACGCCACGATCGCCCAGATCCTCGACTGCTCCCCGGTCACCGTCCGCACCCACGCGATGCGGGCGCTCGCCCACCTCCGGGAGCGCTGCGGCGTCCCGATGACCAAGGGGAGCCGGCTGTGACCGACCTCGACCAGCGAATCGTCTCGGTGTTGCGGGAGCACGCCGAGGGGGAGACAGACACCGGACGCCTGCTGCGCCGCTCGCGCGCGCTCGGCCGGCGCCGGCAGGTACGCCGCCGACTCACCGCCGGCACCGCGCTCGCCCTGGTCGGCGTGCTCGGCTTCGTCGGCGTGGTACGCGCGGACGTGGGCGGGCTGGCCGGGCGGATGCCCTGGACGGCCGCGACGCCGGAGGTGGCGCCACCCCCGGTGCCGCCGCTCGCCGACGGGGTGCCCGGGGCGCTTCAGCGTCCCGATCTGGTCGGTACCGATCCGCAGGTGCTGCACCTGGGCGTCGACACCACCCGGGCCCGCTATCTGGGCTGGTCCGTCCACAGCTCGAACGCGGTCGAGTCGATCCGACTCAGCGCCGACGGCGGACAGCCGGTCCTGCTCGAGGTGAGTCCGGTGGCGAAGGCGCTCGACGACACCTCGATCGAGGGTTTCCCGGTGCAGGCCGTCAGCGGCCGGCTGAAATTCGACGGTGGCGTGCTGCGCGTCGCCGGTACCGACGGTCTGGTCAAGTCATGGCAGCCCTTCCCCGGTCTCTACGCCCGGGCCGCCACGCTTCGCGGTGACGTGGCCGCCTTGGACCGGGTCGCCGGCCTGGTGCGCTGGGACGAGGCCCGGCGATGCACCGGGCCGGTGCGGCTGACCACGTTGCCGGCGAACGCGGCGGTGACGGCATGCGCGGTGGACGCGGCCGCCTTTCCGAAGGGCCTCACGGTTCAGCTCACCGTCGCCCGGGCGCCCTCCTCGACCATGTGGTTGCGGCTGATCTACGGGGCGGAGATGGGGGAGGACAAGGGCCGCGCCAGCAACCGTGACCTGGGTGGCCGCCCGGGCTTCCGCTATCCGAACGGCAACCGCCTGGAACTGCTCGGCCTGCCCAAGGTGCGCTTGACAGTCGACTTCGCCTGGCCCTTCCCCGGCGAGGGACCCCCGGGGCAGGTGAACTTCACCGAGGCCGACGCGGCGACCGTGCTGACCGGAGCGAAGGTGGCGGCAGACATCACCCGTCCGCAGACCTGGCCCTGACCGGCCACCCGAGCGATCTTGGTACGGAACGGCCCTTGGAAGGGCGTACCCGTACCAAGATCGCTCGGGCCGGTCCGGCCGGCGGCCCGTACGCTTGGTGACCGTGAGCCCCCGTCGCAACCGGCCCCGCCGGGAAGAAGACCCCGGCCTGGACGCCGAGCGTGCCCGCCACGGCGTACCGACAGTGCAGCAGTGGCGCGACGGCGACTGGCAGGTACGCGCGATCAGCGGCGGCGCATCGGTCAAGACGTACCGTTGTCCCGGCTGTGACCAGGAGATCCGGCCGGGCGTGGCGCACCTGGTGGCCTGGCCGGCCGACGACCGGGGCGACCTGACCGACCGCCGGCACTGGCACTCCGGCTGCTGGCGGGCCCGGGACCGGCGCGGCCCGAACCTCCAGCGCGGCCGGGGCGCCCCGCGCTACGGCTGAGCGATCTGGATCACCCGGTTCCCGTCCCACTGGGCGGCCGGGCCGCCGACGCGGGAGACTGGCAGGCGTGAGCACTCCGATTCGCGCGTCGTCGATCCTGCCCGGCCGCCGGGAGGACATCGAGCTGCACACCGCCGACGGGCTGACGCTCGTCGGTGAGCTGGCCCGGCCGCTGGAGGGTGAGCCGTCCGCCACCCTGGTCTGCCTGCACCCGCTGCCCACCCACGGCGGGATGATGGACAGCCACGTGTTCCGCAAGGCGGCCTGGCGGCTGCCCGCGCTGGCCGGCCTGGCCGTGCTCCGGTTCAACACCCGGGGCACCAGCAGCGTCCGCGGCACCAGCGAGGGCGCCTTCGACGGCGCCGTCGGCGAGAAGTTCGACGTGGCCGCCGCGATCGAGTACGCCGAGTTCCACGAACTGCCGAACATCTGGCTGGTCGGGTGGTCGTTCGGTACCGACCTGGCGCTGAAGTACGGCTGCGACCCGGCGGTGGCCGGCGCGATCCTGCTCTCCCCGCCGCTGCGCTACTCCGCCCCGGAGGACCTGGCGGTCTGGGCCGAGACGGGCAAGCCGCTCACCGCGCTGGTCCCCGAGTTCGACGACTACCTGCGGCCGGAGGAGGCCGGGCAGCGGTTCGCCGCCGTCCCGCAGGCCGAGGTGGTCGGCGTGGACGGCGCCAAGCACCTCTGGGTCGGCGACGCGGAGAAGGTGCTGGACGAGATCGTCCGGCGGGTCGCCCCGGGCGTACCGCTGCCGCTGCCCACCACCTGGGACGGCCCGATGGAGACCGGCGACGTCAGCGCGTACGCGGACCGCACTGTCGCCGCGTTCGCCGACACCCCGGTGCCCGGCCCGGCCCAGCGGCGCGCCGAGTAACGGCTCAGCGGGCGTCCTGGCGGGGTAGCACCACCTCGCGCAGGATCAGCTGCAACGCGGCCACCGTGGGAATCGCGATGAGCGCGCCCACCACGCCCAGCAGCGCCACCCCGAGCAGCGCGGCCAGCAACGCGGCCACCTCGTTCACCGAGACCGCCCGACGCATGATCTTCGGGTAGATCAGGTAGTTCTCCACCTGCTGGTAGACCACGAAGAACACCAGGCAGGCGATGCCCACCGGCAGGTCGGTGGCGAGCCCGACGAGCGTCACCACCACCGCGCCCAGCGTCGCGCCGATCTGCGGGATCAGGTCGGTCACCGCGACCACCACGGCCAGGGCGAACGGGTACGGCAGGCCGACCGCCAGCGCGAACACGAACGTGCTGACCCCGGCCAGCACCGCGATGGCGAGCGCGCCCACCATGTACGCGCCGACCCGGGTCAGGATCTCGTCGCCGATCAGCCGGACCCGCTCCCGGCGCGAGCGCGGCACCAGCGCGTACCCGAGTTCGCGCAGCCGGTCGAAGTACGCCAGGAAGTAGATCGTCAGCACCAGCACGGTGAGCAGGCGGAAGAGCGTCCCGAAGATCAGTTGCGCGCCGCCGAGCACCCCGCCGAGCGCCCGCCCGACGTTGTCCGCGTTCGCCGCCGCCTGGACCCGCTCCATCACGTCGTAGCGGATCACCAGATCGTTGACAGTGGGGTTGCGGCGCAGCTCCTCGACGTACCCGGGTAGCTGCTGGATGAACTGGCCGGACTGGGTCACCACCGGCGGCACCAGCGCCAGCAGCCCGGCGACGATCAGCAGCAGCAGGGTGAGTGTCACGACCGCCACCGCCAGCCCGCGCGGCAGGCCCCAGTTGCGCAGCCGGACCACCGCCGGGTGCAGGCCGACCGCGAGGAACAGCGCGATCACCACGAGCACCAGGATGCCGGCCGCGTTCCGCACGCCCAGGAACAGCGCGTACGCCAGCAGCACGCCGAGCGCGCCGGTGAAGCCGATCAGGAAGGCGCTGCGCCGTAGCGGGCGCCCCGGCACGCCGAACCGGCCGCTCGGCTCGAACTCGGCCGGCTCGACGTCGGTCGGCCGCTCGCTGTCCGTGTCCGTGCCGGCTCGCGGGTTGCCGACGGCGGTCGTGGCGTCGCGCGCGGGTTCCGCCTCGCCGGTGGGGTTCACGGCCGCCGCCTCGTCATCAGGGGCGGCGGAGACCTCCTGCGACACCCGTGCCTCCCGGCTTCCGCGCTGCCGGCTCGCCCGCCGGTGCCGTCCACGGCCGACGCGCGGCCCTCTGCCCGCAGGGTAGTCCTCGCCGTCCGCCCCGACCATCCCACCACCGCTTCCGGCCGGGCCGTCCCGCCGGGTGCGGCGGGTGGGTCAGTCCTTGTCGACCGTCACCGTGCTGGGCTTGGCGCTGCGCTCGTCGGTGGTCGGCTTGGTCGGGCGCTTGCCGTTCTCACCGGTGCTGGTGATCTTCGTGGGGGTGGCGCCCCGCCCGCCCTCACCCGGCACGGCGGCAACAGTGGGCTCGCCGTCGACGCCCGCCCCGCCGGGGGAGTCCATCGTGGTCACCGGCTCGCCGACCGGCTTCGCCTTGCCTGCCTCGGCGGGCTCGCCGTCACCAGTGGCCGGCCCGGCGCCGTTGGGGACCGCGGTGGCGGTGCCCTTCGCGGCCACCGGTGCACCTCCACCGGCCGGGGTGTCGCCGGCGCTCTCCGCGCCGCTGGTGACCAACGTGCCCTCGGCGGCCGGCGTGCCGTCGTCCGTGGACCGGCCGGTGGAGGCGGCGGCGAGGTCGTCCGGGTCGACCGGGGTGGCCGTGATGCCGGCCGAGTCGGCGTCGCGCCGCAGGTCCGCGAGCTGCCGCTGCAGGTCGTCGGACTCCTGCCGCGACTTCCACGTCTCGGTACGCAGGTCGGCCAGCTCCTGCTGCGCCTTGGCGATCTCCAGCATCACACCGGCGAGCTGCTGCCGGCCGGCGGCCACCTCCTGCTGGGTCGCGGCCAGGTGCTGCTGCGTCGTGGCGAGGTGCTGCTGGGTGGTGGCCGCGTACTCCTCGAACTGGCGGCGCGAGGCCGCGACGTGCTCGTCGGCCTTGCGGCGCTGCGCGCCGGCGTCCGCCTCGGCCCGGCGCAGCAGCTCGGCGGCCTCCAGCTCGGCCTGCTGCCGCATGCTCAGCGCGTCGGCCTCGGCGGCCTGCCGGACGTCGGCGGCGGTGCGCTCGATCTCGTCGCGGCGCGTGGTGTACGCCTGTTCCAGCTCCTCCTGCCGCTTGGCATGCTGCTTGTTCAACTCGTCGCGGCGCTTGGCGAACTCCTGCTCGGCGGCAGCCCGGCGCTGGGCCAGCTCCTTCTCGGCGCTGTCCCGCCGCTCGGCGACCTCCTTCTCCACCCCGGCCCGCCAGGCGCCCAGCTCCTGCTGGGTCTGGGCGCGGGACTGCTGCACGTACGCCTCGGTCTCGGTGCGCATGCGCTGCACGTACGCCTCGACCTCGGCGCGGTTGCGCTTGCCGGCCTCGGCGGCCTCGGTGGTGAGCCGGTTGGCCTCGGTGCGGGCCCGGCCGCGGGTGGCCTTGGCCGCCTCCTCCGCGTCGTCCACGATCTTCTTGGCCTCGGCGAGCGCCTTGGCGTGCGTGGCCCGGCCGGCCTCGGCGGCGGCGTCGGTGAGCCGCTTGGCCTCCTGCTGGCCCTTGGCGTGCACCTCCTTGGCCGCCTCGCGGAGCTGGTTCGCCTCCTGCTGGGCCTTCGCCAGCGCCTCCTTGGCCGTCTCGCGCAGCCGGGCGGCCTCCTGCTGTGCCCGGGAGTGGATCTCCTTGGCGGTGTCGCGGAGCTGGGTGGCCTCCTGCTGGGCCTTCGCCAGCGCGTCCTGGGCGGTCCGGCGCAGCTTCTCCGCCTCGTCCCGGGCGGCGGCGCGCATTTTCTCCGACTCGTCCTGCGCGCTCTTGCGCAGCGTCGCCGACTCGTCCTTCGCGGCCTTCAGCGTGGCCTCGGCCTCGGCCTTGCGGGCGGCGGTGTGCCGCTCCTCCTCGCTCCGGCGGGCGGCCAGCGCGATCTCGAAGTCCTTCAGCGCCTGGGCGGCCTGCTCCCGGGCCTCCTCGACGATGTGCTCGGCGGCGGCCCGGCGGGCCTCGATCTCCTCGTTGGCGGCGGCGAGGATGTCGTCGGCCTGCTCCTCGGCCATGGTGAGGATCTGCTCGACACGCGGGCCCAGGTGCCGGAACGACGCCCGGTCCACCACCGCCGCCTGCTTGCGCACCTGGGCCAGGTCGCGCTGGAGCACCTCGACCTGACCGGCCAGCTTGTGGATCTGCGTGTACGCCTGTTCCCGCTCGGTCGTCAGCGCCGCGATCTCGTGCTCCGCGCGAGCGACGTAGCGGTCGACCTGCCGTTTCTCGTACCCCCGCAGGGCGGACTCGAAGCTGGGCTCCGTCGTCACGTCCCCGCCGAGCGCGAACAGTTCCTCGCCGTGCGACATGACCCCATCCTCACACGCATCCGGCTCTGCTGGGGCGATACGGACGCCCCTTCTGGGAGCTACTTCACCCTCCCGGCGAAACGGGCCCGCACAGCATGACGGCGCGAGGCGACACCGGTCACCCGGTGTCACCCCGCGCCGTGGCTCATGCCCCCGACAGCGGGTGTAACGGTCAGCCGGCCGACTCGGCCGTCACCTTCTGCCCGGAGGCGTCGGCCTTCGGGGTGTCGCCCTTGCCGCCGGCCGGCACGCCCGGCACGATGCCGGCCAGGCCGGACAGCATCTGCCCGAGCTGCGAGGTGACCGCGTCCTTCTGGCGGGTGAGGTCCTCGACCTCGCGGCGGGCCGCCTGCGTGGTCAGCTCGGCCTCGGTACGGGCCTCGTTGAGCACCCGCTGCGCCTCGGCGCGCGCCTCGTTGAGCGTCTTGTCGGCCAGCGCCTTGGCCTTGTCGACGGTCTCGTTGGCGGTGCGCTCGGACTCGACCCGGCGGGCCTCGGCCCGCTGCTCGATCTCCTTGGCCCGCTCCTGCGCGGCGCGGGCGCGCTGCTCGGCCTCGTTCACCAGCTTCTGGGTCTGCGCGACCTGGGCGGCGTGCCGCTCCGACTCCTCGCGCTCGGCCTTCTCCCGCCGCTCGGCGAGCTGGAGCTCCAGCGCCTGCAGGTCCTTGTCGCGCTTGTCGCGCGCGTCGGTGAGCAGCTTGGTCGCCTCGGCGCGCTTCTCCTCGGCCTCCCGGGCGGCCTTGGCCCGCTGCTGGGTGATCTCCCGCTCGGCGGTGGCGCGCAGCGTGGCGACCTCGCGCTCGACAGTCGACTTCAGCTCGGCCACCTCGTGCGCGGTGACCGTACGCAGCTGCTTGGTCTCGCGGTCGGCGTCGGCGCGCAGCGTGTCGGCCTCGCGGCGGGCCTGCACCCGGACCTCGGCGGCCTCGCGCTCGGCGGCGGTACGGACGCTGCCGGCCTCGCGCTCGGCGGTCGCCTTCATGGCGGCGGCCTCGGCGCGGGCCTTGTCGGTGATCTCACGCGCCTCGAGGCGGGCGGCGGAGAGGATGCCCTCCGACTCGCGCTTGGCCTCGTTGCGGTGGTCGTTGGCCTGCTCCTCGGCCAGCCGCAGGATCTGCTCGACGCGAGTGCCCAGGCCGGACAGGGTCGGCCGGCTGTTCTCCTCGAGCTGCTTGTTGGTCTCGGTGAGCTTCTGCTCGAGCGCGCTCTGGCGCTGCTCGGCCTGCCGCAGCCGGCGCTGAGCGTCGTTCATCCGCTGCTCGGCCTCGGCGCGGGCCTGCTCGGACTGGCTCAGGGCGGCGGTGAGGCGGCCGATGAAGTCGTCCACCTGGTTGGTGTTGTAACCGCGCAGGCCAACGGTGAAATCGGGCTGTGAGTTCGCGTTATCGAAGAACGCAAGAGGGGAGGACTGCTGCTGGGGCATTGGGACATACTGGCAGACGCCCCAGGGTGGTTCGCAAGAGCGGTCGGCACCTTTCGCGTCCTGTTTACATGGTCAACTCGGCCGCCCGGCGGGACCGGACCAATAGGCGATCTTGGCAGCTCCCGGGCGGGTCGGGCGGGTCGGGCTTCTGCGGGGAAGGCGGCGCGAAAAGGGCCGCGGGTTCGACACCCACGGCCCTTTGTGCGTACGCCGGTCGAATGGCGCCCGGGTCGGCCGGAAAGGCAATCCGGGACGACCGTACGGTCAGTGACCGCGGAAGCGGTTGATCGCGCTTTCGTGCCGCGCGCGCATCTCGGTGTCCCGGACGCCCAGTCCGTCGGCGGGGGCGAGGCACCGCACGCCGACCTTGCCCTGGTGCGCGTTGCGGTGCACCTCGTACGCGGCCTGGCCGGTCTGCTCCAGCGCGTACGTCTTCGACACGGTCGGGTGCACCTTGCCGAGCGCGACCAGCCGGTTGGCCTGCCACGCCTCGTGGTAGTTGGCGAAGTGGCTGCCGACGATCCGCTTGAGGTGCATCCACAGGTAGCGGTTGTCGTACTGGTGCATGTAGCCGCTGGTGGAGGCGCAGGTGACGATCGTGCCGCCCTTCTTGGCGACGTAGACGCTGGCGCCGAACGTCTCCCGGCCCGGGTGCTCGAAGACGATGTCCGGGTCCTCGCCGCCGGTCAGCTCGCGGATGCGCTCACCGAAGCGGCGCCACTCGTCCTGGTCCTGGGTCTGCTCGTCGGACCAGAACTTGAACCCCTCGGCGGTGCGGTCGATGACCAGCTCGGCGCCCATCTTGCGGCACAGCTCGGCCTTCTCCGGCGAGGAGACCACGCAGACCGGGATGGCGCCGCCGTTGAGCGCCATCTGGGTGGCGTACCCGCCGAGGCCGCCGGACGCGCCCCAGATCAGCACCACGTCGCCCTGCTTCATGTTCGCGCCGTGGTGCGAGACGAGCTGCCGGTACGCGGTGGAGTTGACCAGCCCCGGGCTGGCCGCCTCCTCCCAGCTCAGGTGGCGCGGCTTCGGCATCAGCTGGTTGGCCTTGACGATCGCCAGCTCGGCGAGGCCGCCGAAGTTGGTCTCGAAGCCCCAGATCCGCTGCTGCGGGTCGAGCATCGTGTCGTCGTGACCGGCGGAGTCCTCCAGCTCGACCGACAGGCAGTGCGCGACCACCTCGTCGCCGGCCTTCCACTTGGTCACGCCCGGGCCGGTGCGCAGCACGACTCCGGCGGCGTCCGAGCCGACCACGTGGTACGGCAGGTCGTGGCGGCGGGTCAGCTCGGAGAGCCGGCCGTAGCGCTGGAGGAACTTGAACGTGGGCAGCGGCTCGAAGATGCTCGTCCACACCGTGTTGTAGTTGATCGCGCTGGCCATCACCGCGACGAGCGCCTCACCCGGGCCCAGCTCGGGGGTGGGCACCTCCTGCACGTGCAGCGCCTTGCGCGGGTCCTTGTCGCGGGTGGCCATGCCCTCGAACATGCGGGTGTCCTCGGCGCGCACCACCACGCCCCGGTAGCTCTCCGGCACGGGCAGGCCGGCGAGCCCGGCGAGCTCCCGCTCCGGCTGCGACGAACCCTCCGCCGCCATGATCGCTTCGAGGATGTCCTGCACGGTGACCTCCCGTTTGTCCGCACCCGCACACCGCGGGCAGGGGTGCTGCCATCGTCGGCGCCGGTGCGACGGGACCGCCATGTCGGCAATCGACACATTCGGCACCGGTCGCCGCTGCTGTTCGGGCGGACGTTACTTAACGGTAGCTAAAGCAGGAACCCCTCTGTGAAAAACTGCATCGGCCGATGCGTGGAGGTGTACGTGGGAACGTGCAAGCGCGCACTGCCGCGCGCGTTCCCACTTGTTAGGAAGGGCCCCTTCTTAACAGACGTCTGTTAAGAAGGGGCCCTTCCTTGCGCGTCAGGCGGGCTGGACCAGCTCGATCAGCACGCCACCGGCGTCCTTCGGGTGCACGAAGTTGACCCGGGAGTTCGACGTGCCGCGCCGCGGAGCGTCGTAGAGCAGCCGCACGCCACGCTCGCGCAGCGCCGCGCAGGCCACGTCGATGTCCGCCACCGTGTACGCGACCTGCTGGATGCCGGGACCGCGCTTGTCCAGGAACTTGCCGATCGTGGTGTCCGGGGACAGCGGCGCGAGCAGCTGCACCATGCCGCCGGACGCGTCCGGCCCGACCGCCAGCATCGCTTCGCGTACGCCCTGCTCCTCGTTCGTCTCGGTGTGCACGCAGCGCATGCCGAAGGCGCGCTGGTAGAAGTCGATCGCGGCGTCCAGGTCGCCGACGGCGATCCCGACGTGGTCGATGCGGCGCAGCCCGATGTCTGTGACAAACTCGGCAGCGGGCTCGACGGGGGAGTTCTCAGCCATGACGCTAGTCTGACCGAACAATCGTTAAGGCGTACAGGTCGGCACCCCCTCGGAGGCAGGCAATGGCTTCGGTGATCGTCAGCGGCGCGCGGACCCCGATGGGGCGCCTGCTGGGCAACCTCAAGGACCTCCCCGCGACCAGGCTCGGTGGCATCGCGATCAAGGCGGCGCTGGAGCGCGCCGGCGTCGCGCCCGAGCAGGTCCAGTACGTGATCATGGGGCAGGTGCTCCAGGCCGGCGCCGGGCAGATCCCGGCCCGGCAGGCCGCCGTCGAGGCCGGCATCCCGATGTCCACCCCGGCGCTGACCATCAACAAGGTCTGCCTCTCCGGGCTGGACGCGATCGCGCTGGCCGACCAGCTCATCCGGGCCGGCGAGTTCGACGTCGTGGTGGCCGGCGGCATGGAGTCGATGACCAACGCCCCGCACCTGCTGCTCGGCCAGCGCTCGGGCTACAAGTACGGCGACGTGGCGGTCAAGGACCACATGGCGCTGGACGGCCTCACCGACGCCTGGGACTGCTGCTCGATGGGCGAGTCCACCGAGCGGCACGGCGCGAAGCACGGCATCACCCGCGAGGAGCAGGACGCGTTCGCCGCGGCCAGCCACCAGCGCGCCGCCGCCGCGCAGAAGAACGGCCACTTCGCCGACGAGATCACCCCGGTGGTCATCCCGCAGCGCAAGGGCGAGCCGCTGGTGATCAGCGAGGACGAGGGCATCCGGCCGGACACCACCGCCGAGTCGCTCGGGAAGCTGCGCCCCGCCTTCACCAAGGACGGGACCATCACCGCCGGCAGCTCCTCGCCGATCTCCGACGGCGCCGCCGCGGTCGTGGTGATGAGCAAGGCCAAGGCCAAGGAGCTGGGGCTCACCTGGCTGGCCGAGATCGGCGCCCACGGCAACGTGGCCGGCCCGGACAACTCCCTGCACTCGCAGCCGTCCAACGCGATCAACCACGCCCTGAAGAAGGGCGGCCTGAGCATCGACGACCTCGACCTCATCGAGATCAACGAGGCGTTCGCGGCGGTCGGCATCCAGTCCGCCCGTGACCTCGGCGTCGATGCCGACAAGGTGAACGTCAACGGCGGCGCGATCGCGCTCGGCCACCCGATCGGCATGTCCGGCGCCCGGCTCGTGCTCACGCTGGCGATGGAGCTGAAGCGCCGGGGCGGTGGCACCGGCGCGGCGGCGCTCTGCGGCGGTGGCGGGCAGGGCGACGCGCTGATCATCCACGTGCCGACCGGTGACGAGAGCTGATAGCTGATACCTGTGAGTGACGTACAGAACGCCCCGGCGGCGGCCACCGGCCCGGTGCGCCGCAGCCGGGACGTACCCATGCTTGTCGAGCGGGCCCGCGCGGGCGACCCCCGCGCGGTGGCCCGGCTGATCACCCTGGTCGAGTCCGGCGACGAGGTGCTGCCGCAGGTCGCGGCGGCGCTCGCGCCGTACGCCGGGCAGGCCCAGGTCGTCGGCCTGACCGGCTCGCCCGGGGTGGGCAAGTCGACCACCACGAACGAGCTGGTCCGGGCGTTGCGGGCGCGCGGTCACCGGGTCGGCGTGCTGGCGATCGACCCGTCCAGCCCGTTCACCGGCGGCGCCATCCTCGGCGACCGGGTCCGGATGCAGGACCACGCGACCGACCCGGGCGTCTACATCCGCTCGATGTCCAGCCGGGGCCACCTGGGCGGGCTCTCCGCGGCCACGCCGCAGGCGGTGCGGGTGCTGGAGGGCGCGGGCTGCGACGTGGTGCTGGTCGAGACCGTCGGCGTCGGGCAGGCCGAGGTGGAGGTGGCCTCGCTCGCCGACACCACGCTGGTGCTGCTCGCGCCGGGCATGGGTGACGCGATCCAGGCGGTGAAGGCCGGCATCCTGGAGATCGCCGACGTCTTCGTGGTCAACAAGGCCGACCGGGACGGCGCCGACGCCACGGTCCGCGACATCCAGGGCATGATCGCGCTCGGCGAGCGCGGGCCGGGGGAGTGGCGTCCGCAGGTGGTGCGCTCGATCGCCGCCCGCGCCGAGGGCATCGACGACATCGCCGCCGCGATCGACAAGCACCGCGACTGGCTGGAGCGCCACGGCGAGCTGCGCCGCCGCCGGGAGACGCGGGCCGCCGCCGAGATCGAGGCGATCGCGCTGGGCGTCCTGCGCGCGCGGATCGGCTCGCTGCGCGACGGTACGCAGCTCCCGACGCTCGCCGCCAAGGTGGCCGAGGGCGCCATCGACCCGTACGCGGCGGCCGACGAGCTGCTGGCCCAGCTAGGCTCCTGACCCGCCCCCGCCCCACCCCACAACCCCCGCGATCTTGCAGTTGCGGCCCCGGGAGCGCCTGCTTCGCGGCTTCTGTCGGGGCCGCAACTCCATGATCGACGGTCGATGTACGCTCCCCCGGACGAGGGAGGGTGGGGCGCGTGGAGCACGACGCTACTCAGGAACTGCCGGTGACATCTGGCGTGGTCGCGGGCGGGAGCACTTCGGTGTCGGACGAGGTGGTCGAGAAGATCGCGGTGGCCGCCGCGAAGTCGGTGCCCGGGGTGGCCGAGCTGGGCGGCGACATCGCCCGCTTCTTCAACGCCGTGCTGGACCGGGTCGGGCTGGACCAGGTCGGGGACGCGCGGCGCGGCTGCTCGGCGCACGTCACCGACGGGTCGGCAGTGGTCAACCTCGTCCTCGTGATCGACGCCGGCCACCCGGTGCCGCAGGTGACGAACGAGGTGCGGGCCGCTGTGGCGTCCGCGATCGAGGCGTACGGACTGCGCGCCGCCGAGATCAACATCCGGGTCGACGACGTGGCGATGGGTACGCCCACCGTCTGACGAGCGCCGCCCGGCTCAGTCGTGTGCCGGGCGGGTCAGCTCCACCTCGTCGCCCGGCAGCAACTCCACGTCGCCCTCCGGGCCGTGGATCTCGAGCACCGGTACGCCCTCGTCCAGCAGCATGTTCCGGCGCTCGGCACCGGTAGGCATCCGCGCGACGACTCTCGCGCCCGCGGGCAGCTCCACCTGCCTGCGTTGCGGCGTCTCCCGGACCCGCGTGCCGAGCGGACGGCTGGTGGTGACGAGCCCTTCCGATCGCAGCAGCGAAATCGCCATCCGGACCGCGTCGCGGCCGATCTGGTGTTCCTGGCTGAGCCGCGACTCGCTGCCGACGCTCGCCCCGGGCGGCAGCGCGCCCGATTCGATCTGCTCCCGGATCAGGTCGGCGAGCTGGACGTAGACCGGCGTGTGCGAGCGCGGATCGATGGTCATGACGTAAGCCTTGTGCCCCGATAGATCTGATCCATCAAGGCTTTATGGCAATGATGGATTGTAGCCATGTTGGATTCTTGCTATGGTCGGAGCGTGTTCGCGCGGTAACCGGCGGACATGGCTCCTTCGAGTGCGCTCAATCTCGACTGCCCCGGTGCCGTACCGCGAAGTGACGCTGCGGTGGCGGGGCGGGCGGGTCCGCCCGTGCGCGGCGGGCGGGTGGTCCCGCCCTTCCAGTCCCTTCGACCACGAGAGGCAGGCGTTCGTGCGGTGGAGCATCCGGTGGCCCGGTCGGCGCGCGCGAGCCGGTCGCGGCACCACCCAGCCGGGCTGCTACCGGGCGGCCAACTACACGCCGTTGCGCCCCTGGCAGGTGCGGGAACGGCGGTTCCGGACGACGCGGCTGGGCCGGCGCGGGCTCGACCCGGCCGACGTGCACGAGTTCCTAGACCGGGTGGCGCTCGACCTGGCCGACGTCTACCGGGCGCTCGGCGTCAGCCGGGAGGAGACCGCGCGGGTCCGGGACGCGCTGCGGCGCTGGCAGTCCGAGCAGGCGCAGATGCGGATGAACGCGGGAGCGTACCGTCGATGAGTCCCCGCGAGCGGTTCGTCATCCACCTGCCGGTCGTCGCCGGTGACCTGGCCGGCGCCGTACGCCTGGCCCGGGTCGTGGCCCGCTGGTCGGGCGTGCTCGCCCAGGCCGACCCGGGCGAGACCACCGTCTCGGCCGAGGACGAGCAGGGCGTACGCCATCGGGTCTTCTGTGATCTGCGGATGGGCGACGGCCGGCGCTGCCTGCTGCGGGCCGACCACGACGGCCCGTGCGCCCGCCGGCCGCTCCGGTGACCCGCCGCCCGGCCTGCGCACTCGTCGCGACGGGCGGGGGCTGACCGCCGCACGGGTCGATGCACCGTACCGTTGTTCCCAGCGGCGCGAGGCCGCCGTGCGTCGGGAGGTTCGCCATGCCGAAGGGTGTCTCGTTCGCTCCAGTGCGAACCGTGAGGGCGTACGAGGGGATCGTCCGGCAGGTCGAGGAGCGGATCGCCGCCGGGGTTCTGCGGCCGGGGGACCGGCTGCCGAGCGAGCGCGAACTGACGACGCAGTTCGACGTCAGCCGGTCCACTGTGCGTGAGGCGCTGCGCGTGCTGGAGAGCAGCGGCCTGATCCGTTCGCGTCCCGGTGACCCGCTCGGGCCGCAGGTGATCGCCTCGACGGCCTCGGCGATGCGCAAGCTGTTCGCCCGGGTCGTGGACAGCCGGCGGCTCGGCGTGGCGGAGTTGCTCCAGTTCCGGATGATCATCGAGTCGGCGGCCGGTTCCGTCGCCGCCCGGATGGCGTCACCGTCCGAGCTGGACGAACTGGAGCAGGCGTTGGCGGGCATGCGGGACGCGGTGGCCGACGGCTACGAGGCGTTCAGCGCGGCCGACGTGCGCTTCCACGAGCACGTCGCCCGGCTGTCCGGGAACGAATTGCTCGTGCTCTGCCTCGACGCGGTCCGGAGCATGGTGCTGGACCTGATCTCCACCAAGCTCGCCGAGGCGCCGGACCGCGAGGCCCTGATGGAGCGCACCCTGGCCCACCACCGCCGCGTTCTCGACGCGATGCGCGCCGGTGAGGCCGACGAGGTCACCCGGCTGACCCGCGAGGAACTGCACCGCTACTACGCCGAGTACGTGCCGGAGGCGCGCCGCTCGATGGTGGACGTATTGCTCTGAATCCGCCTGATGTGGCCTGACCTCGGATTATGAGAGTCGGCCATCAGCTGAGCAGGCTCTTCCCTTCAACTGGTCTGACCAGTAGCCTCCCCCACATCACCGTCGTGTACACGGGGGACTCCGCAGTTGACCAATGCCGCGACCGTCCCAAGCTGGGCGGTAGTCGCAGTGCTTCGCATGGGAGAAGCTCCATGAAGTCGTCCAGATTTGCCGCGCTCGCCGCGGCTGCCCTGGTCTGTCCGGGCATCGTGCTCGTCAGCGGGTCGCCCGCTGCGGCCAACCCCGCCGTCGGCGCGCCGGGCGCCCACAACGCCATCACCGACGTTCCCGGCATCCAGGTCGGCCAGGTCCAGTCCGACACCGCCCCGTACCTGACCGGCACCTCGGTCGTGTACATGCCGCAGATGTCTGTGGCGAGTGTGGACCAGCGTGGCGGCGCCCCCGCCACCAAGGAGACCGACCTGCTCAGCCCGCTCAACTCGAACCCGGGCGTCAACGCGATCCAGCTCGGCGGTAGCAGCATGTACGGGCTGTCCGCCACCAACGGCATCATCCGCTGGCTGGAGGACCGCGGCGAGGGCGTACGCGTCGGCGCCGGCGGCGTGGCCCCGATCGTCCCGGCCGCGGACATCTTCGACCTCGGCCGCGGCGGTGACCCGAAGGCGCGCACCTCCGCCGAGTGGGGCTACCTCGCGGCGCAGGCCACTTCGGACGGTCCGGTCCGTCAGGGCGGCGTCGGCGGCGGCACCGGCGCCCGTGGCGGCGGCCTGCGCGGCGGCGTCGGCACCGCCAGCGTCCACCTCGGCGACGGCATCTACGTCGGCGCGATGGTGATCGTCAACCCGGCCGGCTCCCCGGTCGACCCGGCCGACTGCACCCTGTACGGCGTCAAGTTCGGCATCGGCAACGAGTTCGCCGGCTACAAGGCTCCGAAGAAGCAGGAGTGCAACCCGCCGAGCACCGCCGCGCAGCAGCCGGCGAACACCACGATCGCCGTGGTCGCCACCAACGCGCCGCTCGAGAAGGCCGCTGCCCAGCGGATGTCCGGCAACGCGCACGACGGCATGGCCCGCGCGATCAGCCCCATCCACACCCTGGGCGACGGTGACACCGTCTTCGCCGTCTCCACCGGCAAGGGCGAGGCGCTGCAGATCAACGACCCGGCCGACACCCGTCAGCTGAACGCCATCTTCAACGCCGGCGCCAGCACGCTGGCCCGTGCCATCGCCAAGGCCGTTCTCTCGTCCGAGAGCATCGGCAACACCACCAGCTACTGCGACCGCTACCCCTCGGCCTGCAAGGGCATGAAGCAGCTCAAGCAGTGGCGTACCCAGGGCAACGCCCCGGACGTGACCCCGGAGACCTTCGCCCAGGCCACGCAGGCGCTGGCGCAGACCCCGGTCCCCGCGCCGGCCGGTGCCGACAACGGCAAGCCCAAGCCCAAGCCGAAGGCCGCTCCGGCGAGCAACACCACGCAGCAGGAGTCGCAGAACGGCATGGTCCTCGCCTCCGACAACACCGGCGGTCCCACGCTCTCCACGGGCGTGACCACGGGCCTGCTGGCCGCCGGCATCCTGGGCGTCGGCCTGCTGGGCATGCACCTGCGGGGTCGCCGCCGGGGGCAGGCTTCCGACCAGCTCGCCTGACACGCGCGCCGTCTCACCCTCGCGCCGGTAGCTAGGCGCGTGTGAACGATCGAGGCGGGTTCCGTCCACTCCGGACGGGACCCGCCTCGCTGCGTTCCTCACCCCACCCGCCCCGCGCGGCGCGCCCGGCGTGCGCCCGGCGTGCGCCTTGCCGATCTTGGACTTGTGGTGGCTCACAAAAGTCGCCACTCGGGCATCCTGGGCGCCACAACTCCAAGATCGGCGGAGTGGGCCGTCACGGCCCGCGCACCTCGAAGCAGGGCAGATGCTGGGCGCGCCGGACGCAGCCGGCCAGGCGTGGGGAGCGTGCCGCCTCGGCGGGTTGCTGCGCAGCGCTGTCGCCGGACTCCAGGGCCGGGCGTACGCAGTTCAGCCCCGGCTCGGCGACGATCGTCGACGTCCCGCGTCCGGGCAACGCGAACCCGGCTCGGCGATGCTCGTGCCGGTGCCCCGGGCGTTGCCCTAGAGGCCGTCGGCCGGCCCGAGCCGCTGCCGGGCCAGCCGGTGTCGGGGCGACCCGAGGCACGCCTGCACCATCACCTCGACCTCCTCGCGGGTGCAGGCACACGTAGAAGGACCTGGTGGGCGGAGCCCACCAGGTCCTTCTGGGTCGTGGTGCTGGCTACTTCTTGGAGACCTTGGTGACGTCGAACGACTGGGTCACCGCGTCCTTCGGGTAGCCCTCGACGCCGTCGCGGATCACCGCCAGGTTCGGCAGCAGGAACAGCCAGTCGCTGGCCGCCTCCTGCGAGATGACCTTCGCGGCCTCGGCGAACTTCTTGTCCCGGGTGGCCGCGTCCAGGGCCGTGTCGGCCTCGTTCATGAGCTGCGTGACGGCCGGGTTCTTGTACCGGTAGTAGTACTCCGGCTGCCCGTAGCGGACCAGGTCACGGGGCTCGACGTGGGCGATGATCGACATGTCGTAGTTGGCCTTGCCGAGCACCTTGTCCAGCCACTGCGGCATCTCGACGTTGTTCTGGGTCACCTTGATGCCGACCTCGGCGAGCTGCGAGGCGACGAACTGCGCGGAGGCGCGGGCGTAGCCGGGCGGCGGGACGTCCATGGTCAGGGTGAGCCCGTTCGCGTGACCGGCGTCGGCGAGCAGCTGCTTGGCCTTGGCGGGGTCGTGCGGGAAGTCACCGGTGCGGTCCTCGTACCACGGGTCGCTCGGCGGCACCATGCTGCCGATCTTCGTGCCGTAGCCGGACCACACGGTCTTGATCAGCGCGTCGTGGTCGATCGCGTGGCGGATCGCCTGGCGCACCCGGACGTCGGCCAGCGGGCCCTTGCTGTTGTTCATCGACAGGACGACCTCACCGGTCGTCTTGCCCTCGATCACCTGGAACTGCTTGTTGCCCTTGAACACCTCGAGCAGCTGCGGCGCCTGGATGTTCGCCACGATGTCGAGCTGACCGGAGAGCATCGCGTTGTTCAGCGCGTTCGCGTCGGTGATGTAGCGGAAGACGGCGGTGGCGACCTTCGCCTTCTCACCCCAGTAGCCGTCGTTGCGCACCAGGGTGATGCTGTCGCCCCGGTTCCACTTGTCGAACTTGAACGGGCCGGTGCCGTTCGGCTTGGTCCCCAGGTCGGTGGCGTTCTCCTTGAGCACCACGCCGACGCGGCCGGCGACGTCGAACAGCCAGCTCTGGCTCGGCCGCGACAGCGTCACCTCCACGGTGGACGCATCGGGCGCCTCGACGGTCTTCACGACCGTCATCTGGGACTTGAACGGGTTCGTCGAGCCCTCCGCGGTCACCCGCTTGAAGCTCCACACCACGTCCTGCGCGGTGAGCTTCTGGCCGTCGTGGAAGGTCACGCCGTCGCGGAGCTTGAACGTGTACTTGGTGCCGTCGTCGGACATCTTCCATTCGCTGGCCAGCAGCGGCTCCACCTCACCGGTGTCCGCGTTCTGGCGCACCAGGCCCTCGTACACGTTGTAGAGCAGGACCTGCGGGATCGCGGCGCCGGCCTCGGCGGTCAGGTCGAGGCTCACCGGCTCGAGGTAGGCACCGAGGGTGACCGTGCCGTTGCCGGAACCGCCACCGCCGGTGGTGGTCTCGGAGTCACCATCGCTACTGCACGCGGTCAGAGCCAGCGCCGTGGCGAGCAGCACGGCGGGCAGCGTTATCTTCAGCCGATTCATTCGTGTGTCCCATCGCGAAGAACGCCAAGGGCGCTCGTAGCCTGTGAGGCGGGACACTAGGAGTGTGGTACCCGATGCAAAAGGGCCAGTTCAGCGGGGTCGGCAGGTACCAATCGGCGTCTGACTACCGGGCCACCCGGAATCCGGTGTTGCCACTTGAGGAGTCAACGGTGGTCCGACTCCGTGCGGCCACGCGGTAACGGTTGCAATAAGAGTCGTGGCAGAGGTACGAACCACCCCTGATGACGCTCTCACCTGGTGAGACGTGTCCTCGGCGGTCGCGCCAGGGTTCGGCCGTGAGTTCCCAAACGTTGCCCGCGACGTCGTACAGGCCGTAGCCGTTCGGCGGAAACGTGGTCACCGGAGAGGTGCCCACGAACCCGTCGTCCGCGGTGTTGACAGTGGGGAAGGCGCCCTGCCAGATGTTGCACAGGTGCCGCCCGCCCGGGGTCAGCTCGTCGCCCCAGGCGTAGCGGGCCTGGGACAGCCCGCCGCGTGCCGCGTACTCCCACTCGGCCTCGGCCGCCAGCCGCGTCCCCGACCACTCGCAGTACGCCTCGGCGTCCCGGTGGGAGACGTGGACGACCGGATGCCGCTCGCGTCCGGACAGGCCCGAGCCGGGCCCGTCCGGGGCCGCCCAGCGCGCCCCCTCGACCGCCAGCCACCAGGGCGCGCCCGGCACCGTGGCGTCGAGCACCCACTGGCGCGCGGACGGCGCGAGCAGCAGGTGGAAGACGAAGGACCAGCCGTACCGTTCCGCGTCGGTGCGGTAGCCGGTGGCCTCGACGAAGCGGGCGAACTGCCGGTTCGTCACCGGTGTCGCGGCGATCTCGAACGGGGCCACGGTGACCGGGCGGACCGGCCCTTCCAGGTCCTCCGGGAAGCCCTCCGGATCGTCGGTGCCCATGAGGAAGGTGCCGCCGGGCAGCGCGATCAGGCCGTCCGTACCGGTGGGGCCGGCGCGGACGGCACTGGGGCCGGCCGTCGATCCGGCGGCGGCGGGCGGGCGTTTCGGCGCGCAACACGGCGACGGCGGAGGGCTTCCTCCGCCGTCGTCCGGTTCAGCCGATTCGGTGCTCACATCCGCGCTACGCCGGCAGGGCGTCCGCCTGGTACGCGTCCTCGCTGATGGCGGCGGCGACGGCGTCCCCGAAGTCCTCCGTCGACATGCCCATCTCCGGCCCGCGCATCGCGCCCAGGCGCGGCAGCACCGCCTTCACCCCGTCCTCCAGGCTGCGGGCCGCCTCCGGGTGGCCCAGGTGCTCCAGCATCAGCGCGGCGCTGAGGATCGACCCGGCGGGGTTGGCCCAGCCCCGGCCCGCGATGTCGGGCGCGGAGCCGTGCACCGGCTCGAACATGCTCGGCGCCGACCCGGTCGGGTTGAGGTTGCCGCTCGCGGCCAGGCCGAGACCGCCCTGCACGGCCGCGCCGAGGTCGGTGATGATGTCGCCGAACAGGTTGTCGGTGACCACGACGTCGAACCGCTCCGGCTGGGTGACCAGGTAGAGGCACATCGCGTCGACGTGCACGTACTCCACCGAGATCTCCGGGTACTCCGCCGCGACCTCCTCGAAGGTCCGCTGCCACAGGTCGCCGGCGTACGTGAGGATGTTCGCCTTGTGCACCAGGGTCACGTGCTTGCGGCGGGTCAGGGCCAGCCGGAAACCGTGCCGGATGAGGCGTTCGACCCCCTTGCGCGTGTTGACCGACTCCTGGGTGGCGATCTCGTCCGGCCCGCCCCGGTGGATGAAACCGCCGGCACCGACGTAGGCGCCCTCGGTGTTCTCCCGCAGGATCACCAGGTCGCACTGCTCCGGACGCAGCCCGCCGATGGGCGAGGGCACACCTGGTAGCAGCTTGACCGGCCGCAGGTTGACGTACTGGTCGAAAGCGGTCCGCAGATGGATGACCAGGCCGCGTTCCAGCACCCCGGGTGGCACCGAGGGGTCGCCGACGGCGCCGAAGAGAATGGCGTCCGCCTTGGCCAGTTCCCGCTCCACGTCCGGCGGCACGACCTGGCCGGTGATCCGCCAGTAGTCCGCGCCGAGTTCGTAGTCTTCCCAGACCAGGTCCAGCCCGAACCGCTGGGCGGCGGCGTCGCACGCCTTGACCGCCTGCGCGGTGACCTCCGGTCCGATGCCGTCGCCGGGCACCAGCGCGATTCGCTGGGCGCTCATTAGTCCACCTCTGTCCGCGTGCAGGAGACCCTCACCTGCCATCGTCGGCCAAGAGTGGCGGGATCGGGCCCTCCGCAACAGGTCCAGGTCTCCGGCTAGGCTGGTACCAGCGGGATGCGGATGGTGTGCGCAGGAGTGCGACGACGGGACGAGGCGAGATCCCCGCGAGAGGTGGGGAGGTCGAGATGGCGGATTTTCTGCTGCCGGTCAACCCGCAGAGCTCGGTTCCGCTCTACGAGCAGATCATCACGGGGCTCGAGGACGCGATCCTCGCGGGGCAGTACGACGACGGCCCGCTGCCCAGCACCCGCCGTCTGGCCGAGGCGCTGGGCGTCTCCCGGAACACGGTGCTGACCGCGTACGACCGGCTCATGGAGCAGGGCCTGATCGCGACGATTCCCCGGCGCGGCCTCTACGTCTCCTCCGAGGCGGTGGTCCGGATGCGGGCCGCGCGCCGGACCTCCCGCTCCGCGACACGGCCCATCGACTGGGAGGCACGGCTGCCCGAGCCGCCGCCCACCCCCGTACACCGGGACCCGGCGTGGTCGCGGGCGCCGTTCCCCTTCGTCGTCGGCCAGCCGGATCCCGGCATGTTCCCCACCGGCGCGTGGGAGCGGGCGCAGCGCGAGGCGGTACGGCAGGACGGGCTGTCCCGGGTGATCGGGGACGCCGGCCAGGCCGACGACCCGCAGCTCGTCCGCCAGCTCTGTGAGCACGTGCTGCCGTCGCGTGGCATCTCGGCCGAGCCGAACCAGGTGATGATCACGCTGGGCTCGACGCACGCGCTGCACCTGCTGGCGAGCGTCCTGGTCCGGCCGGGCAGCGTCGTGCTGGTGGAGGACCCGGGCTACCCCGACGCGCGGACGATCATGCAGATGGCGGGCGCCGACGTGGTGCCCGGCCGGGTGGACGAGGACGGCCTCGTCGTGGAGGACCTGCCGGCCGACCTGCACGGCGCGGAGCTGGTGTACGTCACGCCGAGCCACCAGTACCCGACCGGCGCGACGATGTCGGCGTCCCGGCGTGAGGAGCTGCTGCGCCGGGCCGGCGCGGCGGACGCGGTGGTGATCGAGGACGACTACGACCCGGAGATGACGTTCCGGGGCATCCCGGCGGTCGCGGTGCGGGCGCTGGACGACGAGGACCGCGTGGTCTACCTCGGCAGCTTCAGCAAGCTGCTGGCGCCGGGCCTGCGGCTCGGTTACGTGGTGGCGTCCCCGGCGCTGGTGGAGGCGATGCGGGCCCGCTCCCGCTACGTGCTGCGCCACCCGCCCGGACCGATGCAGCGCGCCCTGGCCCGGATGATCGCCAGCCGGGACCTCGCCCGCCACGTGCGCCGTATCCGCGCCCACTACCAGGGGCTGTACGAGGAGATGACGCGCGCGATCGAGCGCCACGTGCGCTGGGGGCCGCAGCCGGTGCCGCGCGGCGGCCTGGCCCGGTGGATCACCGGCCCGCCAGGGCTGGACGCCGGGCAGCTCGCCGTCGACCTGCGCCGCCAGGGTGTCCTGCTCGACCCGGGCGAGCCGTACTGGACCACCCGCCCCACCCCGCGTCACCACTTGCGGCTGGGGTACCAGGTGATGCCGCTGGACCGGATCGACGAGGGGGTCCGGCGGGTCGCCGCGGCCGTAGAAGACCAGGTCCGGCCACGGCTGGTACCCCCACCGACCCGGAAACTGGACGTTCCCCTCCGGGGTCGGAGTTCGTAACCTCCGACGCCATGACGTCGGACACCCATGCCTCCCTCCGCGCCGGCCATCTCGTGGACGAGCAAGCCGTCGTGTCGCTCACCCAGGACCTGGTCCGCATCCCCTCGACCTGGGACGCCGCGCAGGGGCGGAGCGAGCAGCCAGTGGCGGAGCTCGTCGCGCAGGTCATGCGGGGCTTCGGCTGGCGGCCGGAGGTCACCGAGGTCGTTCCCGGGCGGCCCAACGTGGTGGCGGTGGTGGAGGGCGGCCTGCCCGGTCCGACGCTGATGTTCGAGGGGCACACCGACGTCGTAACCGAGGGTTCTCCCGAGGAGTGGACGGTCGACCCGTTCGGCGGCGACATCGTCGACGGGCGGCTGTACGGTCGCGGCTCCGCCGACATGAAGGCCGGCGTCGCCGCGATGATCCACGCGGCCCGGGCCGTCGAGCTGGCCGGACCGTTCCCGGGCCGGATCGTGGTGGCGGCCCTGGTGGACGAGGAGGGCCAGATGCTCGGCGCGAAGCACTTCACCACCACCGCGCTGGCCCGCGAGGTGGACGCCGCGATCATCTGCGAGCCGGAGGCGGAGGAGATCTGCGCGGTCGCCAAGGGCGCGGTCCGCCTGCTGGTCACCTGCACCGGCAAGATGGCGCACGGCGCGATGCCGCAGCACGGCCGCAACCCCGTACCGGCGGTGGCGGAACTGGTGGCCGCGCTCGGCCGGTACCAGAAGGAGCTGCAGGCCGACCCGGGGGAGCACGAGCACCTCGGCCTGACGTTCCTGACCCCCACGGTCCTGGACGCCGGCTCCGCCGACCAGCTCAACGTCATCCCCGGCCGCGCCGTGCTCGGCGTGGACTGCCGGACCGTCCCCGGTGTCGACCACGCCGCGCTCGCCGCGCGCGTGCGCTCCGACGCCGACGAAATCGGCGCCCGGCACGGCGTCAGCTTCGCCGTCGAGGTCGTCGACGACCGGCCGTGCGCGGTCACCCCGGAGGACCACCCGATCTCCCTGGCGGTGGCGCAGGCGCACAGCGCCGTCACCGGTACGGCGCCGGTCTTCGGCGGAGTGCCCGGCGCGACCGACGGCACCATCCTGTGGCGCGACAGCGGCATCCCGAACGTGGTGTACGGCCCCGGCCCGAAGTGGATCGCCCACCAGCCCGACGAGTACGTCGAGGTCGACGACATCGTCCGCAAGACCAGGGTCTACGCCGAGGCGGCGCTGGCCTTCCTCACCGGCGCCGCGACGGGTGCGGCGTCGTGACCGCGCAGGAGCTGCTGACCGCGCTGCCCGCCGGACTGCCGATCGGCGCGGGCTGGGCCACCACCGCGCAGACCGCGCCGGTCCGTTTCCCGTACGACGGCAGCACCGTGACCCAGGCGCCCTGGGGTGACGCCGCCGACGCGGAAGCGGCTGTCGAGGCCGCGCACGAGGTCGCCGCGGAGATGGCCGGCCTGCCCGGTCACCGGCGGCGCGCCATCCTCACGACAGTCGCCGCCGAGGTCCGCGCCCGCGCCGACGACCTCGCCGAACTGCTGGTCCTGGAGACCGGCAAGCCGCTTGTCGACTGCCGGGTCGAGGTCGCCCGCACGCTGGTCACGCTCGAGACGGCGGCCGAGGAGGTCGGGCACCTCACCGGCGAGACGGTGGCGCTGGACATGCAGCCGGCCGGCGAGGGCATGCTCGGCTTCTGGGTACGCCGACCGGTCGGCGTCGTCGTCGGCATCACCGGGTTCAACTACCCGCTGCTGCTGGCCGCCCACAAGGTCGCGCCGTCGGTGGCGGCGGGCTGCCCGGTGATCGTCAAGCCGGCGCCGAACACGCCGCTGGCCACGCTGGTGCTGATCGACCTGTTCCGCCAGGCGGGCTGCCCGGCCGCCGGCGTCCAGCTCGTCACCGGCGGTGTCGAGGTCGGCAAGCTCCTGACCACCCACCCGCGCGTCGCCGCCGTGTCGTTCACCGGGTCCGCGCAGGTCGGCCACCAGATCGCCCGCGCCGCGGCCCCGCGCAAGGTGCTGCTGGAACTCGGGTCCAACGCGGCGCTCGTCGTCGGCCGCGACGCCGACCTCGACCGGGCCGCGGAAGCGGTCGTACGCGGCGGGTTCTACGCCTCCGGCCAGGCGTGCATCAGCGTGCAGCGGGTGATCGTCGAGGAGCCGGTCCGCGAGGCGCTGCTGGACCGCCTCCGGCCGCTGCTGGCGAACGTCACCACAGGTGATCCCCGGTCCGCCGACACCCGCGTGTCCGCCCTGGTGGACGAGGCGTCCACCGAGCGGGTCCACTCGTGGGTGGACCGCGCGGTCGCCGCCGGGGCGCGCTGCCTGTCCGGCGGTACGGCGCAGGGCCGGGTGCTGCAGCCGACGGTGCTCGTCGACGTCCCCGAGGACGCCGAGTGCTGGGCGGAGGAGATCTTCGGGCCGGTGGTCTGCGTCCGGTCGGTGCCGGACATGGACGCAGCAGTCGAGCTGGTCAACCGGTCCCGCTACGGGCTCCAGGCCGCCGTCTTCACCCGCGACCTGGCGGTGGCCCTCGACGTGGTGCGCCGCCTCGACGTCGGTGGCGTGCTCGTCAACGAGGTGCCCGGCTTCCGCGCCGACAACATGCCGTACGGCGGCGTCAAGGACTCCGGCATCGGCCGGGAGGGACCGCGCTTCGCCATGGAGGAGCTGACCGTGACCAAGATGGTGATGATCAGGCCATGATTCGGAGTGGGAGCACACAGGCATGGTGATCTACTTCGTCCGGCGGCTGGCCATCCTCGCGGTATCCCTGTTCGCCGCGTCGATCCTCGTCTTCACGATGCTGTCGCTGCTGCCGGGCGACCAGGCGCAGGCGATGCTCGGCGTGAACGCCACCCCGGAGGCGCTGGAGGCGCTGCGGGAGCAGTTCGGGACGAACCGCCCGTTCACCGAGCGGTACCTCGACTGGGCCGGCGGCCTGATCCGCGGTGACTTCGGCATCTCGCCGCTCAGCGGGGTGTCGGTCGGCTCGGAGATCGGCGACAAGCTCGGCGTCACGGTACCGCTGATCCTGGCCGGGATGACGCTGGCGCTGCTCATCGCCGTACCGCTGGGCATCCTCGCCGCGGTGAAGAGCCGGACCGCGATCGGCACGGCGCTGTCCGCGCTGAGCCAGGTCGGCATCGCCGTTCCGTCGTTCTGGCTCGGCATCCTGCTCATCACCGTGTTCGCGGTGAAGCTGCAGTGGCTGCCCGCCGGCGGGTTCACCGGATGGGACGACTTCGGCGGCGCCGTGCGGGCCCTGCTGATGCCGGCGCTGGTCCTCGGCGTGGCCCAGGGCGCGATCCTGATGCGCTACGTCCGGTCCGCGGTGGTCGAGGTCATGCAGGAGGACTTCATCCAGACCGCGCGGGCCAAGGGGCTCAGCCGCTCGCAGGCGCTGACCCGGCACGCGCTGCGCAACGCGGCCATTCCGGTCATCACCGTCCTCGGTCTGCAACTCGCGACGCTGCTCATCGGCACCGTCGTGATCGAGAACGTCTTCGGCCTGCCCGGTCTCGGCCGGATGCTGCTGCAGGACGTGGGCAACCGCGACCTGCTGAAGGTGCAGGGCACGGTGATGGTGCTGACCGCCGCGGTGCTTCTGATCAACTTCGTCGTCGACGTGGTGTACCACGCGGTCGACCCCAGGCTGAGGAGCAAGGCATGACATCAGTCGCCGACGCCCCACCGGACGCCACCGCCGACGTCGTCGCGGCCGGCCCGGTCAAGCCGCGCCGCCGCTGGAACCTCACGCTGGTGATCGGCGCCGGCCTGGTGGGCCTGGTCGTCCTCACCGCGCTGGTGTCGTTCCTCTGGACGCCGTACGACCCCACCCGGGTCGACCCGTCGCAGACGCTGCTCTCCCCGGGCGGCGACCACTGGCTCGGCACCGACCACTTCGGCCGGGACATCGTCAGCCAGCTCCTCGTCGGCGCGCGGACCACACTGTTCGTCGGCGTCGTCGCGGTGGCGATCGCGGCCGTCGTCGGCGTACCGCTGGGTCTGCTCGCCGCCACCGGGCACCGCTGGCTCAGCGAGCCGGTGATGCGGGCGCTGGACATCGTGTTCGCCTTCCCGGCCATCCTGCTGGCGATCATCCTGGCCGCCGGCTTCGGCGCGTCCACGCTCACCGGCATGATCGCGATCGGCGTCGCCAACGTCCCGGTGTTCGGCCGCCTCACCCGGGCCGGCGCGATGCAGGTGCTGCAGAGCGACTTCGTGCTGGCCGCGCGCAGCTACGGCCGCCGGGGCGTGGTGCTCATGGTCCGGTACGTGCTGCCCAACATCGCGGCCCTGCTGATCGTGCAGGCGTCGGTGTCGTTCGCGCACGCGGTGCTCGCCGAGGCGGCGCTGTCCTACCTCGGGTACGGCACCCCGCCGCCGACCCCCACCTGGGGCCGGATGCTCCAGGAGGCCCAGAACTACTTCGTCGTGCAGCCGATGCTGGCCGTCTGGCCCGGTCTGGCCATCGCCCTGTCGGTGCTCGGTTTCAACCTCATGGGCGACGGGCTGCGCGACGCCCTCGACCCGCGGCTGAGAGGACGGTGACCGGCGTGAGCGGGCTCGTGGTGGAGGACCTCGTCGTCAAGGTCCACGACATCCAGGCCGTCAAGGGCGTCTCGTTCGAGATCGGGCGGGGCCGGCGGATGGGGCTCATCGGCGAGTCCGGCTGCGGCAAGTCCCTGACCGCGCTCGCGCTGATGGGCCTGCTGCCGCACGGTGTGACCGCGTCCGGCCGGGTGCTGCTCAACGGGCGGAACCTGCTCGACCTGTCCGACAAGCAGATGTGCGCGGTCCGCGGCAACGACATCGCCATGGTGTTCCAGGAGCCGATGACGGCGCTGAACCCGCTGATGCGGGTCGGCAACCAGGTCGCCGAGTCGCTGCGGCTGCACAAGGGGATGAGCCGCGCGGCGGCCTCCGCCCGCGCCGTCGAACTGCTCGAACGGGTCCAGCTGCCCGAGCCCGACCGGACCGCGCGCAAGTACCCGCACCAGCTCTCCGGCGGTCAGCGCCAGCGCGTCGTGCTGGCCATCGCGCTGGCGTGCGACCCGGCCGTGCTGGTCGCGGACGAGCCCACCACCGCGCTGGACGTCACGGTGCAGGCGGAGATGCTGCGGCTGATGGACACGCTGGTGCGCGAGGAGGGCGCGTCGCTGCTGCTCATCACGCACGACCTGCCGGTGGTCGCCAGCATCTGCGAGGAACTGCTCGTCATGTACGGCGGCTCGATCGTCGAGCACGGCGACGTGACGACCGTCTTCGACTCGCCCCGGCACCCGTACACGGCGGGCCTGCGGGCGTCCACGGTGCTGGAGAGCACCGACGGCAGCGGCCGGCTGTCGACCATCCCGGGCCGCGTGCCGTCGCTCGGGTCGTTCCCCACCGGCTGCGTGTACCGCAACCGCTGCCCGCGCGCCGACGACGTCTGCGGCACCGTGCCGCTGCTGACGGCGCCGCCCGGCAGCACCCAGCGGGCCGCCTGCCACCACCCGATCGAGAGCGACCAGCCCCTAGGAAGCGGGAAGGCCAGCGCATGACCACCACCCCGTTGCTGGAAGCCGTCGACGTGGTGCGCGAGTACCGCGCCCCGCGGCGGTCGCTGCGTACGCCGGGCCAGCCGATTCGCGCGCTGGACGGCGTGAGCGTGCAGGTCCACGAGGGCGAGGCGTTCGGCATCGTGGGGGAGAGCGGCTCCGGCAAGTCGACGCTGTCGCGCATCCTCATGGCCCTCGACCAGCCGACGTCGGGCACCGCGTTCTACAACGGGCAGCGCATCAGTGGCGTACCGGAGCGGAAGCTCGCGTTCCTGCGGCGCGACGTGCAGATGGTGCTCCAGGACCCGATGTCGTCGCTGAACCCGCGGATGCGCGTCGCGGACATCATCGCGGAGCCGATGCGCGCGCTGCGCCTGCCCGGCGACCACCGGGCCCGGGTGGCCGAGCTGATGCACTCCGTCGGCCTGCCCGAGGAGGCGGTGACCCGCTACCCGCACCAGTTCTCCGGCGGTCAGCGGCAGCGCATCGCGATCGCCCGCGCCCTCGCGGCCGGGCCCAAGGTCATCGTCGGGGACGAGCCGGTCAGCGCGCTCGACGTGTCGGTGCGCGCGCAGATCCTCAACCTGCTCACCGACCTGGCCGAGCAGTTCAAGCTGACCCTGATCCTGGTCTCCCACGACCTGTCCGTGGTCCGGTACCTCTGCGACCGGATCGCGGTGATGAACCAGGGCCGGATCGTCGAGACGGGTGACACCGAATCGATCTACTCCGACCCTCAGCACCCCTACACCCAGAGGCTGCTGTCCGCGGTGCCCACCCTGAGCGGCGACCTCCTGGACCGATTCAACAGGAGCAGCACATGAGGTTGGTTGACCGCGTCGCCGTCGTCACCGGAGGCGCCAGCGGCATCGGACTGGCCACCGTCGGCCGGCTGGTCGAGGAGGGCGCGCGCGTCGTCATCGCCGACCTCGACGGCGACCGCGCCGCCGAGGCGGCCGCCGGCTTCGGGTCCGCCGTCGTCGGCGTGGCCTGCGACGTCACCCGGGCCGCTGACTGCCGCGCCGCCGTCGAGACCGCCGTCGAGCGGTTCGGGCGGCTCGACCTCATGCACGCGAACGCCGGTACGCCGTTCACCGGACCGGTCGACGAGGTGGACCAGGCGACGCTGGACCGCGTGATCGACGTCAACCTCAAGGGCGCGTTCTGGACCGCGCAGGCGGCCACGCCCGCGCTGATCGAGGCCGGCGGCGGCTCGATCGTGTTCACCGCGTCCCTGCAGGCCGTCATCGCCCGCCCCCGGTACGCGCCGTACACCGCCGCCAAGCACGGCGTCATCGGCCTGATGAAGGCGCTGGCGCTGGAACTCGCGCCGCACGGCATCCGGGTCAACGCGATCGCCCCGGCGGCGACCGAGACGCCGATGTTGTCGGCGTTCCTCGGTGGCATGGGCGACGTGCCGGACAGCGCCAGGGAGAACTTCCGCGCGTCGATCCCGCTGGGCCGCATGGCGACGCCACGGGACTCCGCCGACGCGGTGGTGTTCCTCGCCAGCGAGGAGGCGCGGATGGTCACGGGCCACACGCTCGTCCTCGACGGCGGCACGACGGCCGGCTGAGGCGTACCGTGACCAGTTCGCTGGCGGACCCTCCGTACGAGGGCACGATCGGACGCACCTACCACGACTCGACGGAGCACTGGAGCGCGCCGCCGTCGGCCGCCCCGGGCACCCCGAACGTGGTGTACGTGCTGCTGGACGACGTCGGGTTCGCCGACTTCGGCTGCTTCGGCGCCGAGATCGACACCCCGACGATCGACCGGCTGGCCGCGTCCGGGCTGCGGTACACCAACTTCCACACGTCGCCGCTGTGCTCGCCGACCCGGGCCAGCGTGCTCACCGGCCGCAACCACCACAGCGTCGGCATGCGCATGCTGTCCAACTTCGACAGCGGCTTCCCCAGCGGCCGGGGCCGGATCACCCACGCCGCCGCCACCGTCGCGGAGATGCTCGCCGACGCCGGGTTCAACACCATGGCGGTCGGCAAGTGGCACGTCGCGCCGCTGGAGCACACCACGCCGTCCGGGCCGTACGACCAGTGGCCGCTGGGCCGTGGCTTCGAGCGGTACTACGGCTTCCTGGAGGCGGAGACCGACAACTTCTATCCGGAGCTGGTCCACGACAACCACCAGGTGGACCCGCCGGCCACCCCGGAGGAGGGCTACCACCTCACCGAGGACCTGACCGACCGGGCCATCGGGTTCGTCCGGGACCAGACGTCGTTCACCCCGGAGAAGCCGTTCTTCCTCTATCTGGCGTACGCCGCGGCGCACGCCCCGCACCAGGCCCCGCCGGAGTACCTGGCGAAGTACCGGGGCCGCTACGACGCCGGCTGGGACGTCGTCCGCGCGGACCGGCACCGGCGGCAGATCGGGCTGGGCATCATCCCGCCGGACGCGCCGCTGCCACCGCACAACCCCGGCGTCGTGCCGTGGGACGACGTGCCGCCGGAGCAGCGCCGCCTGTTCGCCCGCATGCAGGAGGCGTACGCGGCGATGGTCGACCACACCGACGCCCAGCTCGGGCGCCTGGTCGACTTCCTGGAGCGGATCGGCCGCCTCGACAACACGATCTTCGTCCTCATGTCGGACAACGGGGCGAGCCCCGAGGGCACGCCGCTCGGCACGCTCAACCCCACCGCCTTCCAGAACCGGGTGCCGGAGAACCTTCAGGACAGCCTGGACCGGATCGACGAGATCGGCGGCCCACGGGCGCAGAGCAACTACCCGCTGGGCTGGGCGCAGGTCAGCAACACCCCGTTCCGCCGCTACAAGCAGCACACCCACGAGGGCGGGGTCCGGGTGCCGTTCGTGCTGAGCTGGCCGGCCGGTGACGTGCCCGGCGGGCAGGTGCGCACGCAGTTCCAGCACAGCATCGACGTCACCGCGACGGTGCTCGACCTGGTCGGGGTGCAGCCGCCCGCAGTGCGCCGGGGCGTACCGCAGATGCCGCTGCACGGCCGCAGCTTCCGCGACGGGCTGCGCGACCCGGCGGCGCCGCCGTCGCGGGACCGCCAGTACTTCGAGATGTTCGGCCACCGGGGCATCTACCACCAGGGCTGGAAGGCTGTCGCGTTCCACGAGCGCGGCACCTCGTGGGACGAGGACCGCTGGGAGCTGTACCGGATCGACGAGGACCCGACCGAGAGCCGGGACCTCGCCGCCGAGTACCCGGAGGTGCTGCGGCGTCTCATCGAGGAGTTCTGGATCGAGGCGGCCCGCTACGACGTGCTGCCGCTGGACGACAGGGGATTCGCGGTCCGGGCCCGGGTGCCACGCCCCGGGTCGGTGCGGGACCGGCTGGTGTTCACCTACCTGGCGGGCGTACCGACTGTGTCCGGCGCGGCGGTGCCGCCGACGATGAACCGCTCGCACGCCATCACCGCGCGGGTGCGCCGCACCGACGCGGCGCAGGGCGGCGTGATCGTGGCGCTCGGCAACGTCAGCGGCGGCTACGTGCTGCACATCAAGGACAACCGCCTGGTGTACGAGTACAACTACCTCGGCGTCCACCACGTGCTGCGGTCCGAGGGCGAGCTTCCGCTGGGCCCGGTGGAGCTGACCTTCGAGCTGACGAAGACCGCCGACTGCCAGGGCACCGGCCGTCTGTACGTGGACGGCGAGGCGGCGGGCGCGGCGCTGTTCCCGCGACTGCTGCCGTTCTTCCACGGCTTCGCGGGCATGGACATCGGGCGCAGCATCCACTCGCCGGTGTCGCCGAGCTACCCGGCCCGGCACGAGTTCTCCGGCGAGCTGGAGTACGTGCGGTTCCGGCTGGCCGCGTCCGAAGAGGTGGGCGAGCCCATCGCGGCGGCGGACGACGTCGCGCCGCGGCCGTCGGCCGGCGTGGGGTTCGAGGTGGTGGACTGACGCGCGCGGCGCGTATGGCGACGGCGCGTGGACGGACCTCGTTGTCCGTCCACGCGCCGTCTGTCTGCGGGGGGCCTCAGCGCAGGGCCAGGCCCCACAGCGGGTCCTCCAGGAACCGCCCGACGTGGGCGAGCACCCGGCTGCCCAGCTCCCCGTCCACGAGACGGTGGTCGAACGACAGCGACAACTGCACCGTCCACCGGGGAACGACCTGCTCGTCGACGACCCACGGCATGCGGCGCAGCGCGCCGAGGCAGAGGATCGCCGCCTCACCGGGGTTGAGGATCGGGGTGCCCGCGTCCACCCCGAACACCCCGATGTTGGTGATCGTGATGGTGCCGCCGGCCAGGTCGGCGGGACGGGTGCGGCCCTCCCGTGCGGTGCCCGCCAGCTCGTTCAGCGCGACCGCGAGGTCCCGTACCGGAAGGGTCTGCGCGGCCTTGACGTTCGGCACCAGCAGGCCGCGCGGCGTCGCGGCGGCGATGCCGAGGTTGACGTCGGCGAACCGGACGATCTCCTGGTTCTCCTCGTCCCACCGGGCGTTGACGTCCGGGTGCCGGCGGATCGCGTCCAGCAGCGCCAGCGACGCCACGAGCAGCGGGCTGACCTTGATGCCCTGGAAGGACGGGTCCCGCTTCAGCCGGTCCACGAACTCGACGGTGCCGGTCATGTCGACGGTGAGGAACTCCGTGACGTGCGGCGCGGTGAACGCGCTGGCGACCATGGCGGCGGCCGTCGCCTTGCGCACCCCGCGTACGGGCAGGCGCTCGTCCCGCCGGGCGTCGGTCGCCGCTGCCGGGCCGGTGGTGTGGTCGAGCAGGTCCTGGCGCGTGATCCGGCCGCCGGGGCCGCTGCCGCGCACGTCGGCCAGTTCCACGCCGAGGTCCTTCGCGAGCTTGCGCAGCGGCGGCTTGGTGAGCACCGGCGGCCGGGACGTGTGCGGCCGGCGGGCCGGCTCGGCCGGGCGGACCGACGGCGTGGCGCGGCGGGGCCGGCGGGTCCGCGCCTGGGCGGACACCCCGTAGCCCACGAGCACCGCGGTACGCTCCGCCGCCGGCTCGTCAACGGCCGGTTCGTCAGCGGTCGGCGGCGCGGCCGCGGGCTCGTCGGCGGGCGTCGCCGGGCCGTCGCCCGGCACCCGGATCGCGATGATCGGCGAGCCGACCTCGACGGTCTGCCCCTCCTCGGCGAGCAGGCGGTCCACCACCCCGGCGTACGGGCTGGGCAGCTCGACGACGGCCTTTGCCGTCTCGATGTCCACCAGGATGTCGTTGAGGCCGACCGGATCGCCCGGAGCGACCCGCCAGGTGACGATCTCGGCCTCCGTGAGGCCCTCGCCGACGTCGGGCAGGCGGAACTGCTGAACGCTCACTGGTACCTCTCCCCTCACGCGGCCAGGACGCGGTCGACGGCGTCGAGGATCCGGTCCAGGTCGGGCAGGTACTCCTCCTCGACCTTGGCCGGCGGGTACGGCAGGTTGAACCCGCCGACCCGCTCGACCGGCGCCTCCAGCGAGTAGAAGCACCGGCTCGTCACCTGCGCGACGACCTCGGCGCCGAACCCGGCGAACGTGGGGGCCTCGTGGACCACCACCGCCCGCCCGGTGCGGCGGACCGACTCCTCGATGGTCGCCACGTCCAGCGGGGAGATGGACCGCAGGTCGATCACCTCGATGTCGCGGCCCTCCTGCGCCGCGGCCTCGGCGGCGGCGACGCAGGTGGCGACGGTGCCGCCGTACGTCAGCAGCGTCACGTCGGCGCCGGGGCGCACGACGCGGGCGCGGTGAAGCGGCATCGGCGGCCCCGCGTCCTCCGGTGTCACCTCGCCCTTGACCCAGTAGCGGCGCTTCGGCTCGTAGAAGATCACCGGGTCGTCACCGGCGACGGCCTGGCGGATCATCCAGTGCGCGTCGTCCGGGCTCGCGCAGTAGACGACCCGCAGCCCGGCGGTGTGCGCGAAGTACGCCTCGTTCGACTCGCTGTGGTGCTCCACCGCGCCGATGCCGCCGCCGACCGGGATGCGCACCACCACCGGCAGGGCGGTACGGCCGCCGGTGCGGGCCCGCATCTTGGCGAGCTGGGAGACGATCTGGTTGAACGCGGGGTAGACGAAACCGTCGAACTGGATCTCGCAGACCGGGCGGTACCCGCGCAGCGCCAGCCCGATGGCGGTGCCGATGATCCCGGACTCGGCGAGGGTGGTGTCCACCACCCGGGCCTCGCCGAAGTCCTTCTGCAGACCGTCGGTGACCCGGAAGACGCCGCCGAGCCGGCCGACGTCCTCGCCCATCAGGAGGACCTTGTCGTCGTCCTCCATGGCGCGGCGCAGGCCGCTGTTCAGTGCCTGACAGAGAGTGAGCATGAACGAGTTCTCCGATCGGGGCGGACGTCAGTCGAGGAAGGAGCCGCGGTAGGCGACGAACGCGTCGCGCTCCTCCCGCAGAAGCTGGGGCACGTCGGACAGCACCGTGGCGAAGGCGTCCGCGAGGTCCGGGGCCGTCAGGGCCAGGCACTCCCGGCGGGTCCGGTCGGCGAGTTCGTCCGCCTCGGCCTGGATCTGGCCGAGGAACGTCTCGTCGCTCCAGCCCTCGGCGCGCATCAGCGCCTCGACCCGGGCCAGCGGGTCCCGCGCCCGCCAGGCTTCCAGCTCGTCGTCGGTGCGGTACCGGGTCGGGTCGTCGGACGTGCTGTGCCCGCCCATCCGGTACGTGGTGGCCTCGACGATCGCGGGGCCGGCGCCGGCGCGGGCGTGCTCGGTCACCGCTGACGTCACCGCGTACACCGCCAGCACGTCGTTGCCGTCGACCCACTCGCTGCGCAGGCCGAACCCGGCGCCGCGCCGGTGGATCGGGGTACGCGTCTGCGACGCGGTCGGTGTGGAGATGGCCCACTGGTTGTTCTGGCAGAAGAACACCATCGGGGCGGCGTTCACGGCGGCGATGTTCATGGCCTCGCTCGCGTCGCCCTCACTGGCCGCGCCGTCACCGAAGTACGTCACGACCACCGTGTCGCTGCCGTCGCGCTGCACGCCGAGCGCGTACCCGGTGGCGTGCAGCAGCTGCGCGGCCAGCACCAGCGTGTAGATGTGGAACGAGTACGGCTCCGGGTCCCAGCCGCTGTGCGCGACGCCGCGCCACTGCCGGAGCAGGTCGGCCGGGCCGATGCCGCGCCACAGCGCCGCCGCGTGCTCGCGGTAGCTCGGGAAGACGTAGTCGTCGGCGCGTACCGCCGCGACGGAGCCGACCTGTGCGGCCTCCTGGCCGCGGCACTGCAGCCACAGGCCCAGCTCGCCCTGTCGCTGCAACGCGAACGCCTCGTCGTCGAGGCGGCGGGCCAGCCGCATCCCCCGGTACAGGTCGCGGGTGAGGCGGCCGAGGGCGTCTCGGTCGACGTCCACGTCCGGGTGCAGGCGTCCGTCCGGGGTGACGAGCTGGGTCCAGCCCTCGGCGGCGCGCGGAAGGTCGGTGGTACCGGTGAAGGGGTTGGTGACCGGTGGGTCGGCGAGATCTACGGTAGTCATTCGTCACCTTCTGGGTGCGTCGGTCTCCGCGTCACCGGGGTCGCCGGCCGTCTCGCGGATCTCGGATATGGGACCGCCCGCCGGGGTGGACCCGGCGGGCGGTGATGGGCGTACGTCTAGACCGTGTGCCGGTCGGCGAGTGTCAGCGCCTCGTCGAGGACCGCCAGTCCCGCCTTGGCCTCCGTCTCCGACACCGTGCAGGGCGGCACCACGTGGATCCGGTTGAAGTTGGCGAACACGACCAGGCCGCCCCGCTTGCACTCGGCCAGCACGTCGTTCATCTCCGGCGACGAGGCCCCGTACGGCGCCAGCGGCTCCCGGGTCTCGCGGTCGCGGACCAGTTCCAGCGCCCAGAAGACGCCGAGCCCGCGTACGTCCCCGACGCTCGGGTGCCGCTCGGCGATCTCGCGCAGCCCCGGGCCGAGCACGTCCGCGCCGATCCGGGCGGCGTTCTCGACGATGCCCTCGTCCCGCATCGCGTTGATGGTCGCGACGGCGGCGGCGGTGGCCAGCGGGTGGCCGGAGTAGGTCAGCCCGCCGGGGTAGGGGCGGGTGGCGAACGTGTCGGCGACGTGGTCGGCGATCACCACACCGCCGAGCGGCACGTAACCGGAGTTCACGCCCTTGGCGAAGGTGATCAGGTCGGGCGTCACGCCGTAGTGGTCGATGGCGAACCAGGCGCCGGTACGCCCGAACCCCGCCATCACCTCGTCGGCGATGTAGAGGATGCCGTGCCTGTTGCACAGCTCGCGTACGCCGGCCAGGAAGCCCGGCGGCGGCGGCATGATGCCGGCGGTGCCCGGCACGGTCTCCAGCACGATCGCGGCGATGGTGGACGGGCCCTCCATCTCCACGACGCGTTCGAGGTGGCGCAGCGCGAGCCGGCTCTCCTCCTCCTCGGTCGTGGCGCCGAACTCCGACCGGTACAGGAACGGGCCGAAGAAGTGCACGACCCCGGCGGTGCCGTTGTCGCTGGGCCAGCGACGCGGGTCGCCGGTCAGGTTCACCGCGGTCTGGGTGCCGCCGTGGTAGCTGCGGTACTGGGACAGCACCTTCGGCCGGCCGGTGTGCAGCCGGGCCATCCGGACGGCGTGCTCGATCGCGTCCGCGCCGCCGTTTGTGAAGAACACCTTCTCCAGGCCCGCCGGGGTCCGCTCGGCGATCAGCCGGGCCGCCTCGCTGCGGGCGTCGTTGGCGTACGACGGCGCGATGGTGCACAGCTTGGCGGCCTGCTCCTGGATCGCCGCCACCACCGCCGGGTGCTGGTGGCCGATGTTGGTGTTGACGAGCTGGGAGGAGAAGTCCAGGTAGCGGTTCCCGTCGCCGTCCCAGAAGTACGAGCCCTCGGCGCGCTCGACGACCATCGGGTCGAGCAGGGCCTGGGCCGACCAGGAGTGGAAGACGTGGGCGCGGTCGAGTTCGTAGGTGCGGCGTGCGCTGGTGCTCATTGTCGCGTCTCTCCCGCTGCTCAGACGTTCTCGGGGAAGCCGAGGTTGATTCCGCCGTGGCTGGGGTCGAGCCAGCGGGAGGTGACGACCTTGCCGCGGGTGAAGAAGTGCACGCCCTCGGCGCCGTGGGCGTGGGAGTCGCCGAAGAGGCTGTCCTTCCAGCCGCCGAACGAGTAGTAGGCCATCGGCACCGGGATCGGCACGTTGACGCCGACCATGCCGACCTCGACCTCGTTCTGGTACCGGCGGGCCGCGCCGCCGTCGTTGGTGAAGATGGCGGTCCCGTTGCCGTACGGGTTGGAGTTCACCAGCTTGAGCGCCTCCTCGTAGCTGCCGACCCGCACCACGGACAGCACCGGCCCGAAGATCTCGTCGGTGTAGACGCTCATCTCCGGCGAGACCCGGTCCAGCAGGCTCGGCCCGAGCCAGAACCCGGACTCGTCGCCGTCGACCTGCACCTTCCGCCCGTCCACCACCAGTTCGGCGCCGGCCTCGACGCCCGCGTCCAGGTACGACGCGACCCGGTCGCGGTGCTCCCGGGTGACCAGCGGCCCCATGTCGCAGGAGCGGCGGCCGTCACCGATCTTCAGGCCGGCGATGCGCTCGCGGATGCGCGCCACCAGGTCGTCGGCGACGGGCTCGACGACCACCAGGGCGGAGATCGCCATGCACCGCTCGCCGGCCGAGCCGAACCCGGCGTTGACCGCCGCGTCGGCGGCCAGGTCGAGGTCGGCGTCCGGCAGCACCACCATGTGGTTCTTCGCGCCGCCGAGGGCCTGTACGCGCTTGCCGTTGCGGGTGCCGGTCTCGTACACGTACCGGGCGATCGGGGTGGAGCCGACGAACGACACGGCCTTGACCTCGGGGTGCTCCAGCAGCCGGTCGACAGCGACCTTGTCGCCGTGCACCACGTTGAACACGCCGGCGGGCAGGCCGGCCTGCTCCCAGAGCCGGGCGACGAGCAGCGACGCGGACGGGTCCTTCTCGCTGGGCTTGAGCACGACGGCGTTGCCGGCCGCGATGGCGATCGGCACGAACCACATCGGGACCATCACCGGGAAGTTGAACGGGGAGATGACGGCGCAGACGCCGACCGGCTGCCGGATGGAGTAGACGTCCACGTTCGTGGACACGCCCTCGGAGTAGCCGCCCTTGAGCAGGTGCGGGATGCCGCAGGCGAACTCCACGACCTCCAGGCCGCGGGTGACCTCGCCCAGGGCGTCCGAGACGACCTTGCCGTGCTCGGCCGTGATCAGCTCGGCCAGTTCCTGCTTGTGCTGGTTCACCAGCTCCCGGAACGCGAACAGCACCTGGGTGCGCTTGGTCAGCGACGAGTTCCGCCAGGAGGCGAACGCGGCGGCGGCGGAGGCGACCGCCTGGTCCACCTCGTCGACGGAGGCCAGCGGCACCTCCGTCCGGACCGTGCCCAGCGCCGGATCGTAGACTGGGGCCGTACGCTCGGTGACGCCGGCGAACGCCTTGCCGTCGATCCAGTGGGTCACCCGCTCCAGCGGGACGGGAGCGGGCACGGTGCCGGGTGCTGTCTGGGTCATGCCCGGATCATCTGCGCTTCCCCAGGCCCGGGCAATGGGCACTGTGTCGTTCCAGCCCGGGAGAAGCACACATACTGTGCGCCGGAGCGAGGAGGGAGACGGTCTGATGCCGATGACGGTTCGCGACGTGCTCGAACTGCCGGCGTTGCAGCAGGCCGGGCCGCGTGTCATGGCCGGGCGGGACCGCCTGGACGCTCCGGTGCGCTGGGTGCACGTGGCCGAGATCCCGGAGATCGCCGACCTGCTCCGCGGCGGGGAGCTGGTGCTGACCACCGGTATCGGCCTGCCGCCGGACGACGACGGGCTGCGCCGGTGGATCGACGGCCTGGCGGCGGTCGGCGCGGCCGGGGTCGTGGTCGAGCTGGGCCGCCGGTTCGGCGGGACGCTGCCGGCCGCGCTCGTCGAGCAGGCCCGCAGCCGGAACCTGCCGCTCGTCGCGCTCCAGCGGGAGATGCGGTTCGTGGCGGTGACCGAGGTGGTCCACTCGGTGATCGTCGAGGAGCAGACCGCCGAGCTGCTCGCGAAGGACGAGATCCACCGGATCTTCACCGAGCTGTCGGTGGAGGGCGCGGAGCCCCGGCAGGTGCTCCGCGAGGTCACCCGTCTGTCCCGGCGTCCCGTGGTGCTGGAGAACCTCTCCCACCAGGTGCTGGCGTACGAGACCGGCCCGCTGTCGGCCGAGGAGCTGCTCGACCGCTGGGAGACCCGCTCACGCGCGGTCGAGGTCCCGTCCGGCACCGGCTACGAGCCGCGTTCGGGCTGGCTGGTGACCGGCGTGGAGGCGCGGGGCAACAGGTGGGGGCGGCTGGTGCTGCTGTGCGACCAGGAGCCGCCGGCCCGGACGAGCGTCCTGCTGGAGCGCGCCGCGTCCACCATCGCGCTGAACCAGCTCGTCGCCCGGGACGACTCGTCTGTCGAACGGCAGGCGCGCAGCAGCCTGCTGTGGAGCATCGTCAACCACTCCGCGCCGACCCGGGACGTGGCGCTGCGGGCGCGCGGGCTCGGTGTGGCGCTGGAACAGCGGCGGCTGCTCGGGGTGGTGGTCCGCCGGCGCCGGCCGGGCCCGGGGCCCGGCGCCGAGATGAACGCGCGCCGCCGGGAACTGCTGGACGCGGTGGAGACGGCGGTGCGCGACTGCGGGCTGTCGGCGCTGGCCGGGGACGTCGACGGGCTCGGTGGTGCGGAGGTCACCGTGCTCGTCGCCCTCACCGACGCCGAGTCCGACGAGGCCGCGTTGCTCGGCCTGTCCACCGCGCTCACCCGGGCGGGCCTGCGCGCCGGGTCGGACGTCGTGGTCGCCGCCGGATCAGTGGTCAGGTCGCTGGACCTGGCGCGGCGCTCGCTGATCGAGGCGGCCCAGGTGGCCGACGCCACGGCGCACACCGCCGAGCCCCGGCCCTTCTACCGGCTCCTCGACGTCCGCCTCCGGGGCCTGCTGTACCTGCTGCGCGACGACGTGCGTCTGCAGACGTTCGTCGAGCGCGAACTGGGCCCGCTGCTCTCCTACGACGAGCGGCACGGCACGAACCACGTGGCGCTGCTGGAGGCGTACCTGGTCGAGGGGCGCAACAAGCGGCGTGCGGCGGAGGAGATGTCGCTGTCCCGCTCCGCGTTGTACCAGCGGTTGCAGTTGATCGAGCGGGTGCTCGGCGTCGACCTGGATTCGAGCGAGCGGCGCCTGTCGCTGCACGTGGCGCTCACCGCCCGCGACGTCATGCGCGGCGGTGGCATCTCCGGTGCCGCGGGCTGACTGTCACCTGCCGCGACGCGCCCGGGGGCGCCGGACACCGTCGCGGGTGGGCGAGGTGTGCACGCTGACGCTGACGACCGGGATCGCCCTCGCGACGCTCTTGCGTACCGTCTCCAGCGACGCCGTGGCGGGGGAGCACTCCACGATCATCACCGCCGACCGGTCCGGGCACTGCACGTACTGGACGTGCGTCACCGCGACCCGGCGTGAGTGCAGGACGGACAGCACCTTGAGCAGGCCGGTGGTGGAGTGCCCGGGGCCGAGGTGCACCACCATCGTGCACGCGCCGGCGGGGGAGTCGTCGTGCGGCCGGACGGCCGGGCCGGGAAGCCGGCGATCGACGGTGTCGGGGGGAAACGGGAACGTGGTCACGGGAGCCTCACAGTGTCGAGCCGACAGGGTGGCTTGGCCGGCGACGCACGCGAAGGCGTACGCCGCCTAGGTAATCGGCCCGATCGCGATGTGCATGCCCACGGCGGGGAGTGTGGCACGTCTCCGGGCCGCCGGGGAGGCTCCGGCGGCAAGCCGTCCGGCACGTGAGACAGCGCTCTGACCTGCGGATCGACGATCGTGGTGGGGCTTCGCGCCGGGCGCCTGCGAGTTACCGGCCGGTACGCATGCACTTAAGGATCGTTCAGGATCTCGCTCTACACTCGGGCTTGGGACGACGACTTGAGAAGGAGCTCCGCGCATGGACGCTGACGAGATCGCCGCCGGTCGGGCCCGCTGGCAGGCCCGCTACGACGCCGCCCGCAAGCGCGACGCGGACTTCACCACGCTGTCCGGCATGAGCGTCGAACCGGTGTACGGCCCGCCGGAGGGCGCGGCGTACCCGGGCTTCGACCGGATCGGCTGGCCGGGCGAGTTCCCGTACACCAGGGGTCTGTACCCGACCGGCTACCGCGGGCGGACCTGGACCATCCGGCAGTTCGCCGGCTTCGGCAACGCCCGGCAGACCAACGAGCGGTACAAGATGATCCTCGGCGCCGGTGGCGGCGGGCTCTCCGTCGCCTTCGACATGCCGACGCTGATGGGACGCGACTCCGACGACCCGCAGTCGCTCGGCGAGGTCGGCCACTGCGGTGTCGCCGTCGACTCGGCCGCCGACATGGAGGTGCTGTTCGACGGCATCGACCTGGCCGGCGTGACCACCTCGATGACCATCTCCGGTCCGGCCGTGCCGGTCTTCTGCATGTACCTGGTCGCCGCCGAACGGCAGGGCGCCAATCTGTCCACACTGGACGGAACGCTCCAGACGGACATCTTCAAGGAGTACATCGCGCAGAAGGAGTGGCTGTTCGACCCCGAGCCGCACCTGCGCCTCATCGGCGACCTGATGGAGTACTGCGCCCGGGAGATCCCCCGGTACAAGCCGCTGTCCGTCTCCGGCTACCACATCCGCGAGGCCGGCTCGACCGCCGCGCAGGAGCTGGCGTACACGCTGGCCGACGGGTTCGGGTACGTCGAGCTGGGCCTGTCGCGCGGGCTCGACGTGAACACGTTCGCCCCCGGCCTGAGCTTCTTCTTCGACTCCCACGTGGACTTCTTCGAGGAGATCGCCAAGTTCCGCGCCGCCCGCCGGATCTGGGCCCGCTGGCTGCGCGACGTGTACGGCGCCACCAGCGAGAAGGCGCAGTGGCTGCGGTTCCACACGCAGACCGCCGGAGTGTCGCTCACCGCGCAGCAGCCGGTGAACAACGTGGTACGCACCGCCGTGGAGGCCCTGGCCGCGGTGCTCGGCGGCACCAACTCGCTGCACACCAACGCCCTCGACGAGACGCTCGCCCTGCCCACCGACGAGTCGGCCGAGATCGCCCTGCGTACCCAGCAGGTGCTGATGGAGGAGACCGGGGTGACCAATGTGGCCGACCCGCTCGGCGGCGCCTGGTACGTCGAGGCGCTCACCGACCGGATCGAGGCCGAGGCGGAGGAGATCTTCGCCCGGATCAAGCAGCTCGGCGGCGAGGGCCCGCACGCCATCGGCCCGATGACCTCCGGCATCCTGCGCGGCATCGAGGACGGCTGGTTCACCGGGCACATCGCCGAGTCGGCGTTCGCCTACCAGCAGGCGCTGGAGAAGGGCGACAAGAAGATCGTCGGCGTCAACTGCCACACCGGCACCGTCGCCAAGGACCTGGAGATCCTGCGCATCTCGCACGAGGTGGAGCTGGAGCAGCGCCGGGTGCTGGCCGAGCGCAAGTCGGCCCGCGACGACGCCGCCGTCACCGCCGCCGTGGCGCGGATGGTCGAGGTGGCCCGCAGCGGCGAGAACATGATCCCCGCCATGCTCGACGCGGTCCGCGCCGAGGCCACCCTCGGCGAGATCTGCGACGCCCTCCGCACCGAGTGGGGCGTCTACCGCGAGCCCGCCCGCTTCTGACCGCCGCTTTGTAAGGAAGGGCCCCTTGTTAACAGCTGCTGTTAACAAGGGGCCCTTCCTCTACCGCAGGCGTTAACAAGGGGCCCTTCCTTGCGGGCGGGCTGAGCTGGGGGAGAGTGGTGACTGTCGCCGTCGCGGCTGGTCGGAGATCCGTCGCGTACGTGCGAGACTAGACAACCATGAGCGACCCACGGATCACCTCGTCGATCTTCACCCGCGGCGCGGTCGACCTCAGCGCGCTGCGCACCCCCGCACCTGCCGACACCTCCACCGCCACACCGTCTCCGGGCGGCACGCCCGCCGGGCTGCCGGGCAGCCCCGCCGGCTCCGCCGCCGTGATCGACGTGACCGAGGCGAACATCCAGTCCGAGGTGCTCGAACGCTCGCTCACCACACCGGTAGTGGTCTTCTTCGGCGCCGCCGGTTACCCGGAGAGCGACCAGTTCGCCCCGGTGCTGGAGAAGCTGGCCGCCGAGGGCGGCGGAGCGTGGCTGCTGGCCCGGGTCGACGTGCAGCAGCAGCCGCGGCTCGCGCAGATGTTCCAGCTCCAGGCGCTGCCCACCACGTACGCCATCGTCGGTGGCCGCCCGATCGACGCCTTCCCGGGCCCGGTGCCCGAGTCGCAGTTGCGACAGTGGCTCCAGGCCGTGCTCAAGGCCGGTGGCGTCACCGTCGCCGAACCGGAGGACCCGCGCCTCGACGCCGCCGACGACGCGCTGATGAGCGGTGACCTCGACGCGGCCGAGGCGGCGTACCGGAAGATCCTCGCCGAGTCCCCGGCCGACGCGGCGGCGGAGGCGGGCCTGGCGCAGGTCGGGCTGGCCCGCCGGGTCGCCGGCGCCGACCCGCAGGGCGCGCTGGACGCCGCAGCCGCCGCCCCCGACGACGTGGACGCCCAACTGCTGGCCGCCGACATCGAGGTGCTCAGCGGCCTCGCCGACCAGGCGTACCAGCGGCTCGTCGGCCTGGTCCGGCGCACCGCCGGGGACGACCGGGACCGGGTACGCCAGCACCTGCTCGGCCTGTTCACCATCGCCGGCCCGGACGACCCCGCCGTGGCCTCCGCCCGACGCGCCCTGGCCAGCGCGCTGTTCTGAGTCAACCCGCGCGGGCCGGCGCACCGCCGGCCCGCCCGACCACCGAGGACGGGAGCCCATGATGCGCCGGATCGCCGTCCTCGACGCGCCGACGAACCTCGGGCTGCGCCCACCCACCGCCAGCTCCGTGCCCGGATGCGCCAAGGCGCCGGGCGCGCTGCGCGACCACGGCCTGCTCGCCCGGCTGCGGGCCCGAGACGCCGGCTGCCTGACCCCGCCCCGGTACGACCCGGGGGACTGGCGACCCGGCGACGGTGTCTGCCACGCGCCGGAGATCTCCGCGTACTCGCTGGCGCTCGCCGACCGGATCGGCGCGATCATCGACCGGGGCGAGTTCCCGCTGGTGCTCGGCGGGGACTGCTCGGTGCTGCTCGGATCCGGGCTGGCCATGCACCGCCTCGGCGAGGCGGTCGGCGGGCGGATCGGCCTGGTCTTCGTCGACGGCCACTCCGACTTCCGGCACCCCGGCAACGCCTCCTACGTCGGCGCGGCGGCCGGGGAGGACCTGGCGCTGGTCACCGGGCGGGGGCAGCCCGACCTGGCGGCCATCGAGGGGCGGCGGCCCTACTTCCGGGACATCGACGTGGTGGTGCTCGGCATCCGCGCGCAGGACGAGTACCGCCTCGACCTGCAGGCCGCCGGCATCACCACCCGGCCGGTGCCGGCGCTGCGCGCCGAGGGCGCGGCCCGGACCGCCCAGTGGGCGCACGAGCAACTCGTCGACTGCGCCGGCTACTGGGTGCACATCGACGTCGACGTGCTCGACCCGGCGGTGATGCCCGCCGTGGACGCGCCCGACCCCGGTGGCATCGCCTTCGCCGAGCTGGAGATCCTGCTGGCCGGGCTGGTCGACACCCCGCACTGCCTCGGCGTCGAGCTGACCGTCTTCGACCCCGACTACGACCCGGACGGGGCGTACGCGGCCGAGATCGTGAACACGGTGGTGGCCGGGCTCGCCCCGGTCGTCGCGCCGGGCGCCGTGCCGCCCCGTCTGCTGCCGCCCGGCCCGGCCGCGCCGGCGCCCCGGGCCGCCGACAGCCGGCCGGAGCCCGAGCCGCTGCCCGCCCCGGCGGCGGTGCCGGCCCCGGCGGTGGCGGTGGAGCCGATCGGCCCCGACCCGACCTCCGACGGCGCCGTCGACGACCTCGGCACCGACCCGCTCGGGCCCGGCCTGCTGCGCCGGGCGTCCGCCGGGGACGAGCCGGACCCGGCCCGCTCCGGCATCGACATCGCCTGACCGGTACGCCTCAGCTCGCGGTCACGCGGCGCGGGACCCCGCTCAGCTCGCGGCGAGGCCGCGCAGGAACTTCTCGGCGATCGGCGCCGCCACCTTCGAGCCCGCCCCGCCCTGCTCGACGAAGACGGCGAAGGCCACGTCACCCTGCCACCCGACGAACCAGGCGTGCGTGTTCGCCGGGTTGTTGTCGTACTCCGCGGTGCCGGTCTTGCCGTGCACCGGCTCGCCGGGCACGTCCGCCAGCGCGCTGCCACTGCCCGCGGTGACCACCCCGCGCATCAGCGACTTCAGCGCCGTCACCGACTCCGGCTTGAGCGCCTCGCCGGCCGGCGCGGGCTTGGCCGGCGCCGGGTCGAGCAGCAGCTTGGGCTGCTCGAACTTGCCCCGGGCCACTGCTGCGGTGGCGCTCGCCATGGCCAGCGGGCTCACCAGCGTGGTGCCCTGGCCGATCGCGGCGGCGGCCTGCTCGGTGGCCGGGCCGTTGGCGGAGACCTTGCCGGTGAACGCGTCCGCGCCGAGGTCCCACGCGGCCTCCAGGCCGAGCGTACGACCGGCCTGCGCCAGCCCGTCCGGGCCGAGCTTCGGCGCCAGCGCCACGAACGCGGTGTTGCAGGACTTGGCGAAGTCGGTGGCGAACGGCACCGCGCCCAGCTCGAAGTTGTCCGAGTTCTTGAAGCTGCGGCCCTCGACCGTCGCCGTCTTCGGGCAGTTCACAGTGGTCTGCGGGGTCACCGCGCCCCGGTCGAGCAGGCCGAGCGCGCTGACCATCTTGAACGTCGAGCCGGGCGGCACCTGGGCGGTGAACGCGAGGTTCTCGCCGGCCGCCCCGGGACCGTTCGCGGCGGCCAGCACCGCGCCGTCGCTGATCCGCAGCGCCACCAGCGCGGAGCGGCGGGTCTGCCCGCGCAACGCGGCGTCGGCAGCGTTCTGGGTCGCCACGTCGATGGTGGTCTTCACCGGCTGACCGGGCTTCGGGTCGGCGCGGTACAGCTCCGTGCCGGTCGGCTCGACCTTGCCGTCCGGGGTGGTCCGCTCGGTGATCACGGTGACGCCGGTGACGCCGCGCAGCCGCTCGTCGTACCGGCCCTGGAGGCCGCCGTGGCCGACCAGGTCGCCGCGCGCGTACCGCTCGGGGTGGGCCTGCAGGTCGTCGGCGGTGGCCTGGTCGACCGAGCCGAGCAGCGCCCGGGCGAACTCGCGCGTCGGGGCCAGCATGAGCTGGTCGGTCGCGAACCGGGTGCCGGGCAGCTCGTAGATGCGTGGCTTGATCTGCCGGTATGCGTCCTCACGCAGCGTCACCACCTCGACGAGCCCGTCCGGCTTCGCCTCCTTGAGCCGCTTGGGCAGGTCGCCCAGGTCGACCGGCGGGCTGAGCGCGGGCCGGATCGCCTTGAACGCGGCGTCCAGCTTCTTGACCAGGCCGGGCACGTCGGTGACCTCGCCGGGAACGACCTGCACCCGGACCACCGGGCGCGGCGCGACGATCGGCTGGCCGGCGGCGTCCAGCACGCCGGCGCGCTGCGCCGGCTCCCGCCGCAGCGCGATCCGGTCGCCGCTCTCCAGCTTCTCGTGCACCACAGCCGGTTCCCAGATCACCTGCCACTGGTCGTCGCCGCCGCGCTTGAGGCGTACCGGGTTCTCGTAGGCCCAACGGGCGCCGCCGGGCAGCGCCCAGCTCACCTTGACCCGGGCGGTGGCTACGTCGCCCTTGGTGGTGATCTCGCCGGTGCGCGTCAACTCCGGCGGGTTGGCGGCCAGCTCACCGGCGAGCGCCTGGAGCTGCTTGGTCACCTCGCCGGCCGCCACCCGCCCGCCGGCCGGCTGGATGAAGCCGACCGCCTGCAGGTCGCCGGAGCGCCAGCCGCCGAGGAACGCCTCGACGGCCGCCTCCGGGCCGTCGTCGCCGGAGCATCCGGTCAGCGCGCCCGCTGTGACCAGGGCGGCGGCCAGCCCCGCGAGGAGGCGACGACGGGTGTGACGGCTGGGGCGGACGGGGTACGACACGGGCATGAAGCGGTCCCTCCGGTGCTCAACTGCCCTGCACGCTAGTACGGCCCGGCGCTCGCCACCGCCCCGCCACGGCCTCCGGCAGCGCGGAAAGCCCCGTGTGGCAGTGTGATGAACATCGCCAGTCGGGGTACTCCGCGGGCGGCCGACCACGAACCCGCAACGGGTGAAAGGACAGAGTCCCGATCCGGACGTCCGGCCGGTGGTCCGCCGCGGGAGGTACCACGCGGTAGGGCCTAGGCTGGGCGGCAGAGTGACCCACAGTGCGGTGGGTCGAGGGGAGTGGCACCGATGGACCGGCGTCCGGCGATCAAACCGGGACCCGACCTCCGGCAGGCTGACACCGGCCGGGACGACGACAGCTTCGATTCGGCGACCGACGGGGACGGTTTCAGCCGTCTCGACACAGGAGTGACCGGGATGACCGGTTCCAGCATCGACACCCTCTACGACCTGGGCCTGCCCACGCAGGCACTGGCCGACGAGTCGGAGGACGCCGAGCTGGACGAGCCCGTTCCCAACGCGGAGCGGCTGGTCGCCCAGGCGGTCGCGCTGGCCGGCGACGACCACGACGCGGCCACACTCGTGGACCGCTTCTGGCGGTTCGCGCCGGACGAGGAGCTGATCGGCTTCACCGCCGAGGAGATGCTGGAGGCGGCCCGGGCCCACCGGGACCTGGCCCAGCAGCGGGTTCCGGGCGAGCTGAAGCTGCGCATCCACGAGCCGGACGCCGAGCAGCACCACACGGTCGTCGAGATCGTCACCGACGACATGCCGTTCCTGGTCGACTCGGTGACCGCCCTGCTCAACTCCCGTCACCTCGACGTGCACCTGCTGGTGCACCCGCTGGTCGTGGTGCGGCGCGAGCCGCTGGGCCGGCTCACCGAGGTCTCGGCGGACGTGGAGCCGGACGACGCCATCGCCGGTGACCTGGTCGAGAGCTGGATGCGGATCGAGATCGACCCGGTCCGCGACCCGGCCGAGCGGGAGGCGCTGCGCCGCGAGTTGCAGCGGGTGCTCACCGACGTGCGCGAGGCGGTCGAGGACTGGCCGAAGATGCGGCAGCGCGCCCTCGCGCTCGCCGACGAGCTGGCCGCCGCCCGGACGTCGGACAACCGCCCGCCGGTGCCGGAAAAGGACATCACCGACTCGGTGGAGCTGCTGCGCTGGCTGGCGCACGACCACTTCACGTTCCTCGGCTACCGCGAGTACCGCCTGGTCGACGCCGACGGCGCGCGCGGCAGCGGGCAGGCCCTGGAGGCGGTGCTCGGCACCGGCCTGGGCATCCTGCGCTCCGACTCGCCGGAGGCCCGGTCGCTGAACTCGATGACGCCCGAGGCGCACGAGAAGGTGCTGGAGAAGCGCCTGCTCATCATCACCAAGGCCAACTCGCGTGCCACCGTGCACCGCTCGGCGTACCTCGACTACATCGGCTTCAAGATCTTCAACGAGGCCGGCGAGGTGGTCGGGGAGCGGCGCTTCCTGGGCCTGTTCTCCACCGCCGCGTACCGGACCAGCGTGCAGGAGCTGCCGGTGGTCCGGCGCAAGGTCGCCGAGGTGCTCGACCGCTCGGGCCTGAGCCTGCGCAGCCACTCCGGCAAGGACCTGTTGCAGATCCTGGAGACGTACCCGCGCGACGAGCTGTTCCAGATCAAGACCGACGACCTCTACCACGCGGTGATCGGCGTGCTGCGGATGGCGGGCCGCCGGCAGCTGCGGGTGTTCCTGCGCCGCGACGCGTACGGGCGGTTCATCTCCTGCCTGATCTACCTGCCGCGGGACCGGTTCACCACGCAGAACCGGCTGCGCATGCAGGACATCCTGCTGCGCGAGCTGAACGGCGTCGGCGTCGACTACACCACCCGGGTGACCGAGTCGATGCTGGCCCGCGTGCACTTCATCGTGCGGACCGACCCGAACAACCCGCCCGGTGACATCGACGCCGACCTGCTCGCCGAGGAGCTGGCCGACGCGACCCGCCTCTGGGACGACGACTACCGGCTGGTGCTGGAACGCAAGCTCGGCGACGAGCAGGCCAAGCACCTGTTCGCCCGGTACGCCGACGCGTTCCCGGAGGGCTACAAGGACGGGCACACGCCGTACGAGGCGATGAAGGACCTGGCGAAGCTGGAGCTGCTGGAGGAGCCCGGCCAGCTGGAGATGCACCTGTTCCGCAAGCAGGCGCCGCCGCGTCCGTACGCCGCCCGCGCCGCCGACGCCGACGAGGCGATGGACGTGCGGTTCAAGGTCTACCGGTACGGCGAGCCGATGATGCTCTCCGCCGTGCTGCCGGTGCTGCACTCGCTCGGTGTGAAGGTGGTCGACGAGCACCCGTACGAGGTGGAGCGCGTCGACGGCCGGATCTGGCTCTACGACTTCGGTCTGGAGCTGCCCGAGCGGCACCAGGACCTGGCCGAGGTACGTCCGCACGTGGAGAACGCCTTCGCCGCCGCCTGGCGGGGCGAGGCCGAGGTGGACGGCTTCAACGAGCTGGTGCTCCGGGCCGGGCTCACCTGGCGGCAGGTCGTCGTGCTGCGCGCGTACGCGAAGTACCTGCGCCAGGCCGGCACCGTGTTCTCCCAGGAGTACATGGAGCAGACGTTCATCGCGTACCCGCAGATCGCCGAACTGCTGGTGAAGCTGTTCGAGACCCGGTTCGCCCCGGGCGCCACCACGCTCGACGAGCGGCGGCAGCGCAGCGGTGAGCTGGTCGACGCGATCGGCGAGGCGCTGGACGAGGTGGCCAGCCTCGACCAGGACCGCATCCTGCGGGCCTACCTGACGCTGATCCAAGCCACGCTGCGCACCAGCTTCTACCAGAAGCCGGTGGGCGGGCGGCCCAAGCCGTACGTGGCGTTCAAGCTGGACCCGCAGGCCATCCCGGACCTGCCCGCGCCGCGGCCCAAGTTCGAGATCTTCGTCTACTCGCCCCGGTTCGAGGGCGTGCACCTGCGCTACGGGCCGGTGGCCCGCGGCGGCCTGCGCTGGTCCGACCGGCGCGAGGACTTCCGGACCGAGGTGCTCGGCCTGGTCAAGGCGCAGATGGTGAAGAACGCGGTGATCGTGCCGGTCGGCGCCAAGGGCGGCTTCGTGCTCAAGCAGAAGCCGGGCGACCGGGACGAGGCGGTGATCTGCTACAAGGAGTTCATCTCCGCGCTGCTGGACGTCACCGACAACATCGTCAGCGGCGAGATCGTGCCGCCCGAGGACGTGGTCCGGCACGACGGCGACGATCCGTACATGGTGGTGGCCGCCGACAAGGGCACCGCGACGTTCTCCGACATCGCCAACGAGATCTCCGAGGCGCACAGCTTCTGGCTGGGCGACGCGTTCGCCTCCGGCGGCTCGGCCGGCTACGACCACAAGAAGATGGGCATCACCGCCCGGGGCGCCTGGGAGTCGGTCAAGCGGCACTTCCGGGAGCTGGGGCACGACACCCAGACGCAGGACTTCACTGTGGTCGGCGTCGGTGACATGTCCGGCGACGTGTTCGGCAACGGGATGCTGCTGTCGAAGCACATCCGGCTGGTGGCCGCGTTCGACCACCGGCACATCTTCCTGGACCCGGATCCGGACTCGGCCCGGTCGTGGGAGGAGCGTAAGCGGCTGTTCGACATGCCGCGCTCGTCGTGGGAGGACTACGACCGCGAGCTGATCTCCGAAGGCGGCGGCGTCCACTCGCGTACGGCGAAGTCGGTGCCGATCTCGCCGCAGGTCCGCGCGGTGCTCGGCCTCGACGAGGACGTCACGCAGCTCAGCCCGCAGGAGCTGATGAAGGCGATCCTCACCGCGCCGGTGGACCTGTTCTGGAACGGCGGCATCGGCACCTACGTCAAGGCGTCCAGCCAGACCAACGCCGAGGTCGGGGACAAGTCCAACGACGCCATCCGGGTGGACGGCAAGAGCCTGCGCTGCCGGGTGGTCGGCGAGGGCGGCAACCTGGGCTTCACCCAGCAGGGCCGGATCGAGTACGCGTCGACCGGCGGCCGCATCTACACCGACTTCATCGACAACGCGGCCGGTGTGGACTGCTCCGACCACGAGGTCAACATCAAGATCCTGCTCAACACGGCGGTGGCCGACGGGGAGCTGGACCGGCCGGAGCGTGACGAGCTGCTGGCCCGGATGACCGACGAGGTCGCCGAGCTGGTGCTGCGGGACAACTACGACCAGGCGCGGGCGCTGAACAACGCCCAGGCCCAGGCCGCCTCGCTGCTCCCGGTGCACCGGCGGATGATCAACGACCTGGAGCGGTCCGGCGCGCTGGACCGGGCCCTGGAGGCGCTGCCGTCGGACGAGGAGCTGGCGGTCCGCACCGAGAGCGGGCTGACCGCGCCGGAGTTCGCGGTGCTGCTCGCGTACGTCAAGATCGTGCTGGAGCGCGAGATCGTCGGCGAGGGCCTGGCGGACGAGGAGTGGACGACCGACATCCTGGTCAACTACTTCCCGACGCCGTTGCGGCAGCGCTTCGCCGACCGGATGGGCCGGCACCGGCTGCGCCGGGACATCGTCACCACGGTCCTGGTCAACGAGGCGATCAACCGGGGCGGCATCTCGTTCGTCTTCCGGGTGGTCGAGGAGACGGCCGCCTCCGCGGCGGACGTGCTCCGGGCGTACGTGGTGGTCCGCGAGGTGTTCGGCCTGCGCGACCTCTGGGACGCGGTCGAGGCGCTGGACAACAAGGTCTCGCCCGAGTTGCAGACCGCCGTCTACCTGGACACCCGGCGGCTGCTCGACCGCGCGGTGCGCTGGCTGGTCACCAACCGCCGGTCGCCGATCGACGTGCCGGCGGAGATCGACCGGCTGCGCGACGGTGTGGCCCAGCTCCTGCCGGACCTGGAGCACCGGTTCTGGGGCACCGAGCGGGAGGCAATCGCGGCGCACATCGAGTCGCTGGTCGAGCGCGGGCTGCCGCGTGACCTGGCCGAGCAGGCGACCCGCCTGATGTACAGCTTCGGCCTGCTCGACATCGTCGAGACGGCGCAGGCGACCCGGCGGGACGTGGGCGAGGTGGCCTCGGTCTACTTCGTGCTCTCCGACCGGTTCCGGGTGGACGCGCTGCTGTCGAAGATCTCCCTGCTGCCGCGCGAGGACCGGTGGCAGACGCTGGCCCGGATGGCGCTGCGCTACGACCTGTACGCCGCGCTGGCCGCGCTCACCGCCGAGGTGCTCGGCTCCACCCCGGACGACGTGCCGCCGGTGGAGCGGGTGCAGGAGTGGGAGCAGGCGAACGCCACCTCGATCCACCGGGCGCACCGGGCGATGGGGGAGTTCGACGAGTCCCGCGCCGACCTGTCCGCGCTGTCGGTGCTGCTGCGCCAGATCCGTACCCTGGTCCGGACCTCGGCGGCGGCCTGACCGCAGACGCGCGCGTGGCCCGGTGGTCGGTTCCCCGACCACCGGGCCACCGCCGTTTCCGCCCTCACCCGGTCATCGGGGCGTAGACGACGATGTTGTTGAGGTAGCTTCCGGCCGTCTTGTCGAACACCCCACCGCAGGTCACCACGCGCAGGGCGGGCACGGCCGACGGACCGTAGACCTGCGCGGCGGGAAAGGCGGTCTTCGGGTACGACCCGACCTCGCGCACCGTGAACGTGGCGGACCTGCCGTCCTGCCGGGTGACCACTATCGTGTCGCCGGCCACCAGCGCGCCGAGGTTGAAGAACACCGCCGGGCCGAGCTGGGCGGAGTCGACGTGGCCCACGATCACCGCGTTGCCGGCCTCGCCCGGGCTGGCGCCGGGGGAGTACCACCCGGCCTTCATGGCCTGGTCCAGCGGGGGCACCTGGACCGTGCCGTCCGGGTTCGTGCCGAGCGACATGATGTCGGCCCGCACCCCGATACGGGGGATCGAGATGGTCGTCGGCGCGGACCGGGGCAGTGGAGCCGGGGCGGCGCCGTTCGGGCTCGTCGCGCCCGCTGGGCCCGTTGCTGCCGGAGCGCCCGGGACCGCTGCGGCCCCCGGGGCGGCTGCGGTGCCCGGGGCGGCGCCGGGTGCGCCGGTCGTCGGGCCGGGCGTCGCGGGGCCGACGGCGCCCCCGGCGGCGTCCGCCGTCGGCAGGCCGGAGGCGTCCGGCGTCAGCTGACCCTCGGCGTCCGGCCCCGGTTGGCCCTCGGCGTCCGGGTCTGCTTGGGGGCCGGTGGTGACCGGGGCCGCCAGCCCGAGCGGCTGCGGCGGGGACGGTGGCGGGACGGTCCGGACGGACGCGCCGATCAGACCGGCCCCGGCCATGGCGAGCAGGACGACGACGGCCGTGCCGGCGGCACGCCACGGACTTCCGTGACGGCCGCCGGCCCGGGTCGTCGTCCGGTCAGACCAGGTCACCGGCCCGCCGCCGGCGCAGCAGCACCAGGCCGCCCAGCGCCGCGGCGCCGATCATGCCCGCGCCACCGGTGGCGAGGGTACGGTCCACGCCGGTGGTCGTCATGCCGCCGTCGCCGCCGTCGACCCCACCGCGCGGCAGGACCACCAGCTCGCCCTCACCGCAGGAGCCCCGCAACTCGTACCGGCCCGGCCGGGCGTCGTGCGAGACGGTGGCCTCGCCGTAGTAGACGAAGTCCTTCCCGTGCTCCCAGCCGTCCTTGCCGTCCTTGCCGTAGTCGCGCTCGGCGTCCTTGCCGTAGTCGCCCTTGTCGTCCTGCCAGGCGCCTCCGCTCGCCTGCCAGTCGTCCTTGCCGCCCGGCCAGTCGCTCTTGTCGCCCGGCCAGTCGTTCTTACCTTCCTGCCAGTCGTTCTTGCCGCCCTGCCAGGAGCCGTGCTCGTCCTTGCCGTCCTTGCCCTTGTCGTCCGGCCGGCCGCCACGGTCGTCCTTGCCGTGCTCGTCCTTGGCGTCCTTGCCGTGCTGTTCCTTGCCGTCGGGGCCGTGCGCGTCCTTGGTCCAGTCCGGCCCGCCCGGCTTCTCCTTCTCCCAGCCCGGCTCGGCGTCCTGGCCGTACTCGTCGTGCCCCTGCCAGTCGCCGGGGTCGACGGCCGCGCCGGCCCCCGCGCCGCCCGGCTGCGGCTGCCCTTCCGGCTGGCCGGCCGGCGGCTGGGGCTGGTCCGCCGGGGGCTGCGGCATGCCGTCGCCACCCGGGCCGTTGCCGCCGGGCCCGTTGCCACCCGGGCCGTTGCCACCCGGGCCATTGCCGCCCGGCCCGTTGCCGTCAGGCCCATTTCCGCCCGGCCCGTGTCCGTCCCCGCCCGGCTCGCCGCGGCCGTCCGGGCCCTTGCCGTGGTCGTCCTTGCCGTCCGGGCCCTTGCCGTGCTCGTCCTTGCCGTCCGGGCCCTTGTCGTCCCAGCCCCAGTCCTGGTCGCCGCCCCAGTCACCGCCCCGGTCGGCCCAGTCGCCGTGCTCGCCGTCGCGGGCCGGGCGCAGGTCGACCTTGCCGGTCACCTTCGACCAGACGGTGGCGTGCTGCTGCGGCTCGGAGCAGATCGCGAGCAGTTCGACGGTGTCCCCCGCCTTCACCACGTGCGGCTTGGCGATGACCTTGCCCTCGTCGTGCCCGCCCGCGTAGGCCATTCCCGGGGTGAACACGAGAAGGCCGGCGCCGCCGAGGGCAGCGCCCGCGACCACCTTCCCGAGCATCTTCTTAGCCATGACCAGCGTCTCCATCCCTGTTCGTCCTGAGCCCGACGTCAGTCGAGCTAAGGCCGACGTTAGACCTTTTCGCGACTTATTCGGGGAAAGATTCGCTTTTAGGAGTTTGTCGAGATCGGCCGTGTCCGCGCTGTCCCCGCCTCCGCGCGCCGATCGGCCCGACTTCGGCGACCCCGCGACCCGGATCCCGCTCGTACGGTTCCCGACGGTCTCGCCTCCGCCGGTGGGTGGAACGCCATGGGTGTCATTTGGCCGTTTTGACACCCATGGCGTTCCACCCGGCCGAGGCGGAGGCGGGACGGTCCGCCGCCCGGCGTGAGGGTGGGCGCGGCGAGGTGGGGGCCGCGGGTGGTTGGCGGCGAGCCCGGCTGGTGTAGCGGGGTCCGGGCGCGCGGTGAGCGGGGCGGGCTCGGGGCGGGCGGTAGGGTGGGCCGCGAGGCGCATCGAGGCATTGCCATGGAAGCGCTCCCATGCAAGAATCGCTGCACGCGGTTCGGGGAGCCACACCGCGAGCTCAGGCGTCGAGGGCAGCCGGTTGACCGGCCGACGTCCGGCTCCATCGACCGGTCCTGCGGACCGGTCGGCACCACCACCCCCAACGCCCGTCCGGGTCGGGCGTCCCCCGAAGTAACCAGTGGCGCGCACGGTCGTTCCCGCAGGGCGACCGCCGCCGCCATTTGCGCCGGGCCGTACGCGGATCCGGTCTCGCCCAAGGAGATCAGTGGCATGAATCTGTGGAGAAGGCTGTCCGGCCGGAACCGGGCGCTCGCGCTGACCAGCGCCGGCGTCCTGGTAGCCGGTGGACTGGTGACCCTCCCGGTCACCGCGGCGCAGGCCGCCACCCAGTGCAGCGTGACCTACACGACCAGCGACTGGCCCGGTGGATTCACCGGCACCGTGACCATCAAGAACATCGGTGACGCGCTCACCTCGTGGAACCTCGGCTTCACCTTCCCGAACAGCTCGCAGCGGGTGGTGAACGGCTGGTCCGCGCGGTGGTCCCAGAGCGGCCAGAACGTCACCGCGCAGAACGAGTCGTACAACGGGGCGCTCGCCAGCGGCGCCAGCACCACCATCGGCTTCAACGGCTCCTGGAGCGGCAGCAACCCCAAGCCGACCCAGTTCACGCTGAACGGCACGGTCTGCAACGGCGGCACGCCGACCACCAGCACCCCGCCGACGAGCACGCCGCCCACCAGCACGCCGCCGACCAGCACCCCGCCCACGAGCACGCCGCCGACGTCGACCCCGCCGACGTCGCAGCCGCCGCCCGGGCAGCGGGTCGACAACCCGTACGCCGGGGTGAAGGGGTACGTGAACCCCGAGTGGAAGGCCAAGGCCGAGTCGGTGTCCGGCGGCAACCGGGTGTCGAACAACCCGACCGCGGTCTGGATCGACCGGATCGCCGCCATCAACGGCACGCCGGACAGCAGCTCCAACGGCGCGATGGGCGTCCGTGACCACCTGGACGCCGCGCTCGCCCAGGGCGCCGGCTACATCCAGTTCGTCATCTACAACCTGCCCGGCCGCGACTGCTCGGCGCTCGCCTCCAACGGTGAGCTGGGCCCGGACGAGCTGCCCCGCTACAAGGCCGAGTACATCGACCCGATCGCCGCGATCCAGGGCGACTCGAAGTACCGGAACCTGCGCATCGTCAACATCATCGAGATCGACTCGCTGCCCAACCTGGTGACCAACACCTCGGGCAACGCGGGCGGCACGGTCATGTGTGACACGGTGAAGGCCAACGGCGCGTACGTGAACGGTGTCGGCTACGCCCTGGCGAAGCTGGGCGCGATCGGCAACGTCTACAACTACATCGACGCCGCCCACCACGGCTGGATCGGCTGGGACAGCAACTTCGGCCCGGTCGCCGACCAGCTCAAGGCCGCCGCGGTCGCCTCCGGCAGCACCGTCGCCAACGTGGCGGGCTTCATCGTCAACACGGCGAACTACTCCGCGCTGAAGGAGCCGTACGTCAAGATCACCGACACGGTGAACGGCCAGACCGTGCGGCAGTCCAAGTGGGCCGACTGGAACCAGTACCTCGACGAGCTGTCGTTCGCCCAGGCGTTCCGGCAGAAGCTGGTCTCGATCGGCTTCGACAGCAACATCGGCATGCTGATCGACACCTCCCGCAACGGTTGGGGCGGCTCCGCCCGGCCGACCGGCCCCGGCCCGTCGACCAGCGTGGACGCCTACGTCGACGGTGGCCGGGTCGACCGCCGCTTCCACACCGGCAACTGGTGCAACCAGGCCGGCGCGGGTCTCGGCGAGCGGCCGCAGGCCAACCCGGAGCCCGGGATCGACGCCTACGTCTGGGTGAAGCCCCCGGGTGAGTCGGACGGCTCCAGCAAGGAGATCCCGAACAACGAGGGCAAGGGCTTCGACCGGATGTGCGACCCGACCTACACCGGTAACGCCCGCAACGGCAACAGCATGTCCGGTGCCCTGCCGGACGCGCCGATCTCCGGCGCGTGGTTCGCCGCCCAGTTCCAGCAGCTGATGCAGAACGCGTACCCGCCGCTCTCCTGAGCCGCGGCCGTACCACCCGCGGCGGCGGGAGTGAGGCACCGCCCGCGCGGGTTCCCCGGGCCCCTGGTCGACGCCCACGTCGACCAGGGGCCCTCGGGCGTCCGGGTCAGGGAACCGTACGCTCGATCGCGGCCCGGCCCAGCTCGTGCAGGTCGTGGCGGGCCCGTTCCAGGTTCTCCGGCGTCATGTCCTGGCCCCGGGCCATCACCAGGTCCTCCGGGTCCCAGGGCTGCTCGGCGCCGGTACGGATGCCGTCCGGCGCCGCGCCCGTGCCGGTGCCGGTCGCGCCGGTCCCGGCCGCGTACGGGTCACCGATGATGTTCGGCGAGCCGGTGTCGGCCACCGCGCCGTCGGGCTCGGTGAAGGTGGGGTTGTCCGGGTCGACGCCGCCGGCGCGCAACTGGGGCACCGTGCTGTCGTCGTCCACCGCCGCGGCCACCTCGGGGGTCTCCTCGAGCGGCCGCTCGCCACCGCGGTCACGATCGGTCATGCTGCTGCCCTCCTGTCCCTTCGCGTGATCCCCTGGGCGTACCCGGTGCGGGCCGCGCCATGCGGACGGTCAGGCGTCGTCGTGGCCGGGCTCCGGCGTCTCGGTCGGGCTCAGCCGTTGCCAGAGCAGCATCAGCAGGCCGAACACCAGCATCGCCGCGCCGGCCCACAGGTTGATCCGCAGGCCCTGTGCCTTGTCGATCTCGGCGGACGTGTCGAAGAGCCCCATCAGGCCGACGATCAGCCCGTACGCGACGAACAGGCCGCCGATGACCCGGCGGATGTCGAACAGCCGGGCCGCCGCCGAGCGGGCCTCGCGGGCGTCCTCGGTCTCGTCGACGAGCGGGTCGTGCGCCTCGCCGCCCTGGTAGTTGCGGTCCGCGTCGTCTGTCATGGCGTGCGTCCCCTCCTCTAGAAGACCGGGATGTAGAACAGGGCGGCGAGGATCACGGCGACGACGCCGAGCAGCACCGGGGAGCGGTACCAGGCGGCGTCGCCGGCCAGCGAGTCGTCGGCGAGCGCGGTGTCGCTGAGGCCGTACACCAGCCCGGTCAGCTGGTCGTCGGTCTTGGGCCGGGTCAGCGGCGTGACGATCGCGGCCACCACCGCGACGGTGGCGAAGGCCAGGCCGGCGCCCCAGAAGCTCTCCTCCAGGTCCGAGTTGAAGCTGATCACGCCGCCCTTGTAGAGCAGGTACGTGGCGGTGGCCACGAGGGTGCCGGACAGCAGCGACCAGAACCCGGCCAGCGGCGTCATCCGCCGCCAGAACATGCCGATGATGAAGGTGCCGAAGAGCGGGGCGTTGAACACCGAGAAGAGCGCCTGGATGTAGTTCATGATGTTGCTGAACCCGGCCGCGATGAACGCGGTGCCGATGCCGATCACCACCGCGCCGACTGTGGCGAGCCGGCCCACCTTCACGTAGTGCTCGTCCGACTCGTTGCGCCGGAAGTACGCCTGCCAGATGTCGTACGTGAAGACGGTGTTGAACCCGCTGACGTTGGCCGCCATGCCGGCCATGAACGAGGCCACCAGGCCGGTGACCGCGATCCCCAGCACGCCGTTGGGCAGCAGGTCGCGCATGAGCAGCGGGATCGCGTTGTTGTAGACCAGGTCGCCGTCGTCGGCGCCCAGACCTTTGACGGTGACCAGGGCGATCAGGCCGGGGATCACGGTGACCGCGGGGATGAGCAGCTTCGGGTACGCGGCGATGATCGGCGTACGCCGGGCGGCGCTCATGTTCCGTGCGGACAGCGCGCGCTGCACCTCGGCGAAGTTCGTGGTCCAGTAGCCGAAGGAGAGCACGAAGCCGAGGCCGAACACGATGCCCAGCCAGTGCGCGCCGAGCGGGTTGCCGGTGCTGCCGGTGCCCTCCCAGGCGTGCAGGCCGGCCTCGCCGAGCCTGGAGTCGCGGACCGCGTCCATCAGACCGCTGACGCCGCCGACCTTGACCAGCCCGATGACCGTGATCGGCACCAGACCGGCGATGATCACGAAGAACTGGAGCACCTCGTTGTAGATCGCGCCGGAGAGCCCGCCGACGGTGATGTACGCCAGCACGATCACCGCGCCGACGATGATCGCGAACCAGAGCGGCCAGCCGAGCAGCGCCTGCATGATCAGCGCCAGCGCGTAGAGGTTCACGCCCGCGATCAGCACCTGGGCTACCGCGAAGCTGATCGCGTTGAGCAGGTGGGTGGGGCGGTTGAAGCGCAGCCGCAGGTACTCGGGAACGCTGCGGACCTTGGAGCCGTAGTAGAACGGCATCATCACGATGCCGAGGAAGACCATCGCCGGTACGGCGCCGATCCAGTAGTAGTGCACGGTCATGATGCCGTACTGGGCGCCGTTGGCGGCCATGCCGATGATCTCCAGCGCGCCCAGGTTCGCCGAGACGAACGCCAGGCCGGTGACCCAGGCGGGCAGCGATCGGCCGGAGAGGAAGAAGTCCACGCTGGTGCGGATCGCGCGCCGGGCGGCGAAACCGACGCCGAGCACAGTGACGAAATAGAGCGCGAGGATCAGGTAGTCCACCGCGTTCATGTCCAGACGCAGGCCGCCGCCGCCCATGCCCGTGCTCCCCTCGTGTGCACCGCTGCCCGCACGTACCCCGTTTGCGAAGTTTCATGCCTGCTGGCCGGTCCGGGCACGACGGAGCCCCGGCCGGGTCGCCGGCCGGGGCTCGGTGGGGTCCTGCGGCGGGCCTCAGCGCCCCAGTACGCGGTCCAGGAAGTCGCGGTAGCCGCGCACGGCCACCCGGAGCTGCTCGGTGTCGGTGGAGCCGGACTCCTGCCACGCGCCGAGCCGGGTGCGCTGCTCGCGCAGGGCGGTGGAGAGCGCCTCGATCGCCTCCTCGACGAGCGACTCGGCCTCGCCGACCGCGGCGCGCGGGTCGTCCACGAAGCGCAGCTGCACGTCGCGCCAGCGGTCCCGGAAGCCCTGCGCCGCCTCCGGCGCGAACAGCGTCGCGGCGTCGGCCGGTACCGCGCCCGGCGTGGGCCGGTCCGCCCCGCCCAGGGCCGTGCCGGCCGCTGCCGCGCCCGCCGCCGCGGTGCCCGCGTCGACGTGGTCATGGCGCCGGTCGGCGTCCTCGTCGGCCGCGGGGACCGGCTCGGCGTCGGGGTCGACCAGGCCCGGCTCGGCGCTGCCGTACCCGACCGCGCCGTCGGCCGCCGCGTCGTCCCGGACGACACCGTTGGCCCGCGCGTCGCCGTCGACCGCCGCGTCGCCGTCGGCGTGCTCGGCGTCCCAGCGGTCGCGGTCGTGCAGTCGGTCCCCGGCCGTCGGATCGGCCCGCTCGTCGTCCAGCGGGTCGGTCCGGCCCGGCGCGCCGTCGCCCGGCACGGCGGTGTCCTCGTCGCGGGCGTCGCGCTCGTCCTGCGGACGGCCGCTCGCCAGCGCCGACGCGGCGACCGCGTCGCCCACCGTGGCCGCGCCGAACGCCGTCGGCAGCGGCGCCGGCTCGTGGAACGGCGGACGCCCGTCGTCGTCGCGCCCGTCGTCGGTACGGTCGGCCGCGTCGCTCAGTTCGCCGGCGTCGTACGCGCGGGTCTCGTCGACCTCGTGTCCCCGGTCGTCGATTCCGTCGTGGCGCCGGTCGTCGGCGCCGAGTTCACGCCGGTCGTCGGCGACGGCCGGGTCGTCGAAGGTGCCCCGGTCGTCGAGCGCGTCCTCGGGCACGTCGGCCCGGTCGGCGTCGTGCCGGCCGGGGCCGGCGTGGTCGCCCGGCTGCGGCACCGGTACCGGCGCGGACCGGACGGCCTCGGGGTGGTCCTGCGTGACCTGCTGCTCTTCCTGGCGCATGGCGGCGGCCTCCTCAGCGGCTCGTGACGTCGTGGTCGTGGTCGGGGTGGCGCTGCTCCGGCTGCTCCGGCTGCTCCCGCTGCTCCGGCTGCTCCGGCTGCGGCGTGGACGTGGGCACCGGGTCCTCACCGAGCAGGTCGGCGAAGAGGGCCCGGTAGTGCACGAGCGCCTGCCGGAGGTCCTCGGTGCCGGCCTCGCCGCGCTCGTTGCGCTGCCGGATCTCGTGGGCGTCGCGGTAGTGGGTGAGCGTGCGGGCGTGCTCGACGGAGAGGTGGGCGATCTGGTCCGAGAAGTCCCCGGTGGGGTATCCGCGCTCGGCGATCAGGCGGCTGACCAGCTCGTCCGCCTCGCCGACGGTCTCGGCGGGCGAGTCGACGAAGCGCACCTGCAGCTCTTCCCAGGCGGCGGCGTAGCGGGCCCGGGACTCCGGGCTCAGCGGGGTCAGCTCCAGTTCGGCGTGCCGGCGCTCGCGCTCACGCAGCTCGCGTTCGGCCGCGCCGCGGCTGTCCTGCTCGGCGACGACCCGGTCGTACTCCGGGCCGAAACGCTCCCGCAGCGCCCGGCGGCGGCTGGCGACCACGGCGAACGCGGCGAGCGCGGCGATGACGAGGACGACGATGACTATGACGATTACCTGGGTGGACGACATGGCTCCTCCTTCGCCCGCTGGTATTCCCTCATGCGGGTGATCGCCAATCCCGTTGCGCGGCACTTTCCGCCCCGGTCGGGAAATAAGGAGCGGTGTCGCGACCGCCGTCCGGTGCCGGTCCGGTGTCCGACTGCGCCCGCCGTGCCCGTCTCGGACCGTAGTGAGAGCCGAGACGGCCGGTAGTGCATCCGCCCCGGATTACGTATCCTGCCCAAGGCGTCCGGGCCGGGGCCCGGCGTCGTGGCCGGCGAACGTGACGGCCGCTGCCGGCGCCACCGAGCGACACCTTCCCGGGCGAGGTCTGATTGAACACCCGTGACTGGCCGATCCGCGCCAAGCTGACCGCGCTGGTCATCGGCCCGGTGACCGGGCTGCTGGCGTTGTGGATCTTCGCCACCACGCTCACCTTCGGGCCCGCGCTCGATCTGCTCTCCGCCCGTACCCTTCTCTACGACCTCGGCCGTCCCGGCGAGCGCGTGGTGGCGGAGCTGCAACGGGAGCGACGGCTGTCGGTGGTCCAGCTCGCCGGCCGCAGCGCCCTGCCGGCCCTGGCGGAACAGCGCGTACGCACCGACGACGCGATCGTCGAGCTGCGCCGCAAGGTCGACGGCAAGGCCCTGCGCGACGTCGCCGACGAGCAGCTCGACGGCCGCCTCGACCAGCTGGTCTCGGCACTGGACGCGCTGCCCGCCGGACGCGCCTTCATCGACGACCGGAAGGTGGACCGGTCCGGCGCCGTCGGCCTCTACAGCGGGATGATCGGTTCGGCGTTCCAGGCGTTCGGCGCGATGGCAGCGCTGCCCGACGCCCAGCTCAACCGGGAGGCGACGGCGCTCACCGCGCTGGGCCGCTCCCGCGAGCTGCTCGGCCAGGCCGACGCGCTGCTGGCCGGCGCGGTCATCGCGGGCCGGTACGCCGACGGCGAGCACGAGCAGCTGGTCCGGACCCTGGAGAACCAGCGTTTCCTGGCGGAGACGGCGGTCGCCGAGCTGCCTTCCGAGGAACGGACCTCGTACCAGCGGTTGACCGAGGGCGCCGGGTTCGTCAAGCTGCGCGCGCTCCAGGACACCCTGATCCGCTCGTCCGCGTTGCCGGCCCGGTTCGACATGGCCGGCTGGGAGGCCGGCCACGCCGAGGTGTGGCAGAGCCTGCGCGACTTCGAGCTGCGCGGCGCGGACGCCCTGGCCGAGCGGTCGGTGCCGATGGCCACCCGGATCCTCGTCCAGCTCGCCGCCGCCGGTGTGCTGGGTCTCGTCGCGATCGTCGTCTGCGTGCTGGTGGCGCTGCGGGTCGGCCGGTCGCTGGCCCGGCGGCTGACCGGCGTACGCACCGCCGCGACCGAGGTCGCCGAGCAGCGGCTGCCCGACGTGGTCGCCCGGCTGCGCCGCGGCGAGGAGGTCGACGTCGCCCGGGAGGCGCCCGAACTGGACCACGGCGGCGACGAGATCGGCCAGGTGGCGCGCGCGTTCAACGAGGTGCGGCGTACCGCGGTGCGCGCCGCGATCGACGAGGTCACCCTGCGCCGGGGGTTCAACGAGGTGATCCTCAACCTCGCCCGGCGCAGCCAGGGCCTGGTGCACCGGCAGTTGGCGCTGCTGGACCGGCTGGAACGGCGTACCGAGGACCCGGACGAGCTGGCCGGACTGTTCCAGGTCGACCACCTGGCGACCCGGCTCCGGCGGCACGCCGAGGACCTGGTCATCCTCGCCGGCGCCGCGCCCGGGCGGGGCTGGCGCCGGCCGGTCGCCGCGGTCGACGTGATGCGCGGCGCGATCTCCGAGGTCGAGGCGTACGACCGGGTCGACGTGGGTGAGGTGGCGTCGGCCGGGGTGCTCGGCCGGGCCGTCGGCGACGTGATCCACCTGCTCGCCGAGCTGATCGAGAACGCCACCGCGTACTCCCCGCCGGGCACCCGGGTGGACGTCACCGGCCGGACCGTGCCGGGCGGCTACACGATCGAGATCACCGACCGGGGGCTGGGCATGTCCGCGCCGGCCCTGGCCGCCGCCAACCGCAAGCTGGCCGAGCCGCCCGAGTTCGACCCGGCCGGCAGCGCCCGGCTGGGGCTGTTCGTGGTGGCGCGCCTGGCCGCACGGCACGGCGTGCGGGTGGAGCTGCGGCCGGCCCGTCCGGCCGGGATCGTCGCCGCGGTGTTCGTACCGTCGGATCTGATCACCGACGAGCCGCCGGTGGGCACGGACGGCCCCGCCGGGCCGGAGCGGCGGCGCCTGGCCAAGGTGACCCGGTTGACGACGGTGCCGCGTCCGGGGCGCCCGAACCGGCCGGGACGGGACCGGTCGGAGAGCACCGTGGTCCCGTTGCAGTCCGCGCGCGCCTCGACCGTGGAGCCTCCCACCGACGGCGACGGCCTGCCACGCCGGATCCGGCGGCGCGGCGCGTCCGCGCGTCCGCGCGCGGCGGTCGTGGACGCCCCGGCGTACCGCACGCCGGAGGAGGCGCGCCGGGCCATGTCGGCGTTGCAGGCGGGCACCGCGCGGGGTCGCCGGGACGGCGCCCGCGCCACCGACCCGGCCGGTGACGCCGATCCGGCCACCACCGAAAAGCCTGACACCGGTACGCCGTCCGCCACGTCGGGGCCGGCCGTGGAGCCCGCCCTGCCGGTGGCGGAGGACCGAACCGCGACTGAGAGGGACGCCTAGTGGTGTACACGACGCGGCAGAACGCCGATCTCGACTGGCTGCTCGACGACCTGGTGGAGCGGGTGCCCGCCGCACGCCGGGCGGTGGTGCTCTCGGCGGACGGGCTCCTGCTCGGCGCCTCCGGCGACCAGGACCGCAGCGAAGCGGAGCACCTGTGCGCGCTGGCGTCCGGCTTCTCCGGTTTGGCCAAGGGCGCCACCCGGCACCTGGGCGGCGGCGCGGTCCGCCAGACCGTGGTGGAGATGGAGTCGGCCTATCTCTTCGTGACCGCCGCCGGACAGGGCGCCTGCCTGGCGGTGGCGAGCGACGCCGACGCCGACATCGGCCTGGTGGCGTACGAGATGGCGATGCTGGTGATCCGGGTCGGGGAGAACCTGGCCGCGCCGGCCCGCAGCGGCGGGGGGCCGGCCGATGCGCGCTGACTCGCCCGGGCCGCAACACGAGTGGCTGGACGCCGACGCCGGTCCGGTGGTGCGCCCGTACACGCTCACCGGGGGCCGGGTGCGCCCGCCGGTGGACGGCTTCGACCTGCTGGCTTTCGTGCTCGCCACGCCGGACGCCGAGCCGGCCGGCACGCCCGGCCTCCAGCCGGAGCATCGCCGGCTGATCGAACTGGCCCGCCGGCCGAAGGCCGTGGCCGACCTCGCCGCTGACCTGGACCTCGCCGTGGGCGTGGTGCGGGTGCTGCTCGGCGACCTCCTCGCCCATGGCTTCGTCGCGGTGCACCGGCCACCGGCCACCGCGTACCTGCCCGACGACAACATCCTCAAGGCGGTGGTCAGTGGACTCCGTGCGTTATGACCGGGAGCCGGGGGTGCCCCAGGTGCCGCTGGCTCTGAAGATCCTCATCGCCGGTGGCTTCGGCGCCGGCAAGACGACGCTGGTCAGCGCGTTGAGCGAGGTCCGGCCGTTGCAGACCGAGGAGGTCCTCACCGGCGCCGGGCTCGACACCGACGACGTCTCCGGGGTGGAGCAGAAGGCGACCACCACGGTGGCGATGGACTTCGGCCGGATCACCATCAACGACGACCTGCAGGTCTACCTGTTCGGCACCCCGGGTCAGGACCGGTTCTGGTTCCTCTGGGACGAGCTGGCGTTCGGCGCGCTCGGCGCGGTGGTGCTCGCCGACACCCGGCGGCTGGCCGACTGCTTTCCCTCCATCGACTACTTCGAGCAGCGGGGCATCCCGTTCGTGGTGGGCGTGAACTGCTTCGAGGGCTCCCGGCGGTTCGGCCTGGAGGCGGTGCGCGACGCCCTCGACCTGGACCCGGACGTCCCGCTCGTGCTCTGCGACGCCCGGGACCGGCAGTCCGGCAAGCTGGTGCTGATCTCGCTGGTCGAGCACGTGGCGCGGCAGCGCGGCGAGCCGGTGCCGGTGGGCTGAGCCGCCCGCGGCGAATCTCGTCGGCCGTCGCGGGACTGATCGGACGCCTGACCGGGAAGCCTCTGGTTGGATCTGGCGGAGACAGGACCGACGGAAGGTGGGAGCGGTGACCGGGCAGGACGAGATCGTCCACATCGGCGGCTACACGGCGGAGACGGGCGGGCGGGGTGAGGGCGTCGTCGCGGCCCGGCGGGACCGGGCGACCGGCGGGCTGACGCCGCTGGGTGTCGTGGCGGTCACCCCGTCGCCGTCGTTCCTGGCCCGGCATCCGGCGCTGCCGGTGCTGTACGCGTGCAACGAGCTGCCGGACGGCCGGGTCGGCGCGTTCCGGGTGGCGCCGGACGGCGACCTCACGCCGCTGGGCGAGCGCCCGTCCGGCGGGGCCGAGCCCTGTCACGTGGCGGTGGCCCCGGACGGGCGGCACCTGTTCGTGGCGAACTACGGCGGCGGCAGCGTGGCGGTGTTCGGCCTGGACGCCGAGGGCGTGCCGGGGGAGCGCGCCGACCTGGTCCGGCACGAGGGGCACGGCCCGGACACCGACCGGCAGGAGCACGCGCACTGCCACATGGTGTCGCCGGATCCGGCCGGCGGGGCGCTGCTCGCCGTCGACCTGGGCACCGACTCGGTCTACCGGTACGACGTCGACGCCGGCTCCGGCCGGCTGACGCCCCGGGAGCCCCGGGTGAGCACTCCGCCCGGCACCGGGCCCCGCCATCTGGCCCGGCACCCGGACGGGCGGCGCGCGTGGCTGGTCGGCGAGCTGGACGCCACTGTCACCGCGTACGACCTGACGCCGGACGGGCCGCGGGAGCGGGCGCGCGTCGACGCCAGCGGGCGGGCCGGGCATGTCCAGCCGTCCGAGGTGAGCGTGGGACCGGGTGGGCGTTTCCTCTACGTGGGCAACCGGGGCGTCGGCACGGTGGCGGTCTTCGCGCTCGACGGCGAAGCGCCGGAGCTGGTGGCCGAGGTCGACACCGGCGGTGAGTGGCCCCGGCACTTCGCGTTCGCCGGTGAGCACCTGTACGTCGCCGACGAGCGGGCCGACATGATCAGGATCTTCCGGGTCGATCCGGTCAGCGGCGTGCCCGAGGTGATGGGGGAGCCGGTGCCGGTGGCGAGCCCGACCTGCTTCCTGCCGTGAGCGGACGGTCACCGAAACGACCGTCCGCAGTGGACTTCATCACTCTGAAATGACTGACCAGTAACTTAGCGTATGAGTTAGGTGATCAACTGTTTCTGCTGCGTAACTTTCGTCCGAACGGTTGTGGTGGTAACCCCACGAGGTACGCAAGATGGTCACCGTGTCTGGCCGCCATCGCATGCGTTCCAATCTCCGTGGAGCAGGCGCCGCCGCTGTGGCGGTAGCCCTGGTCGCCGTCGTGGGCGGCTCCTGGTTCGGCTACCAGCAGCTGGCCGGCCCGAACTGTTCGGGCCGGATCGAGCTGTCGGTGGCGACCGCCCCGGAGATCGCCCCCGCGGTGCGCGGCGCCGCCGACCAGTGGGTCGCCGACGGCGCCGCGGTGGGCGGCACCTGCATCGCCGTCAACGTCTCCTCCTCGGAGTCGGTCGAGGTGGCCGCCGCGGTGGCCAGCAAGCACGGCGCCACGCTCGCCGGAGTCGGGCAGGCCAGCGGCACCGCTGTCACCCCGGACGTCTGGGTGCCGGACTCCTCGACCTGGCTGGTCCGGCTCAAGAGCGGCGGAGCCAGCGCCTTCGCGCCGACGAACGGCGCCTCGATCGCGCGCAGCCCGGTGGTGGTGGCGCTGCCCGAGCCGGTGGCCTCGCGCATAGGGTGGCCGGACAAGAAGCTCCGCTGGTCCGACCTGCTGACCCAGGTCACCGCGAGTAAGCCGCTGCGGGCCGGGATCGTCGAGCCGACCCAGGACGCGGCCGGCCTGTCCGGGCTGCTGTCGCTCACCGCCGCCGCCAGCTCCACCGGCGATTCCGGCTCGCCGAAGGCGCAGGAGGCGATGGTCGGGGCGCTGCGGGCCCTCGCCACGAACCGCTCCTCGCTGCGGCAGGACCTCCTCGCGCGGTTCCCGCGCTCGTCGGACCCGACGGCGATCGCCAACGGGCTGGGCGCGGCGGCGCTGTCCGAGGAGGACGTGATCGCCTACAACAGCACGAAGCCGCCGATCCGGCTGGCCGCGCTCTACCTGGAGCCGGTGCCGATCCCGCTCGACTACCCGTTCGCGGTGCTGCCCGGCATCGAGCCGGCCAAGGCGTCCGCCGCCCGGGTGCTCTTCGAGGTGCTGCGTACGCCGGACTTCAAGGACCGGCTGGCCGCGCAGGCGCTGCGCGCGCCGGACGGCAACTGGGGGCGCGGCTTCCAGGCCCCGACGGGCGCGCCGAGCCCGGCGAACGGCGGCGCGAGCCAGGTGCCGCCGTCCGGTCAGGGCGGCGCGGCCGACCTCGACCCGGGCGCCATCTCGACGGCGACCACCACCTGGTCGGTGGCCACGCAGTCGGGCCGGATGCTCTGCGTCATCGACGTCTCCGGCTCGATGAAGAAGCCGGTCGCGACGGCGAACGGCGCCAGCCGGGAGCAGGTCACGGTGGCGGCCGCGAGCCAGGGCCTCGGGCTCTTCGACGACTCCTGGTCGATCGGTCTGTGGACGTTCTCCACGAACCTTCAGGGCTCGCAGGACTGGAGCGAGCTGGTCGGAATAAAGCCGTTGTCGAGCAACCGGGGGGCGCTGCAGCGCGGCCTCGCCTCGATCAAGCCCTCCAGCGGCGACACCGGCCTGTACGACACCATGCTCGCGGCGTACAAGAAGGTGCAGCAGGACTGGGAGCCGGGCAAGGTCAACTCGATCGTGCTGTTCACCGACGGCAAGAACGAGGACGACAACGGCATCTCGCAGAAGGAGCTGCTGGACCAGCTGAAGAAGCTGAAGGACGACGAGCAGCCGGTCCAGGTCGTCATCATCGGCATCGGCACCGAGGTGAACCGGGCCGAGCTGGAGTCGATCACCAAGGTCACCGGCGGCGGCGCGTTCGTCACCACCGACCCCAGCAAGATCGGCGAGATCTTCCTCCGGGCGATCGCGCTCCGGCCGCCCGCCCCGCGCTGACCTGAAGCTCAGCGCTAGTCTTCCGCCGTACCGGCAAATCCGGTACGGCGGAAGGCTTCCCGGGTCAAGACGCGGGATGAGAACTGACGGTAATGCGTCCGAATCAATCGGTAACCATAATTGTCCAGGCATGATGACCGGGTGCCTCGACCGCGGGCTCCACACCGGAGCCGGGCGGGGACGGGGCGGTCCTGAGCGAAGTGGGGAGGGCCGGTGACCTCGGCGACGCTGTTGACCCCTGCCACGTCGTCGCGACCCGGTGGTGAACGCCCGGGCAAGACGACACGAGCCGCGGAGCGGGCCTACATCCGGGTCCTGGTGGTGCTGGACACCACCGTGCTGGCGGTGGCCATCCTGGTCGGTTACCTGGCCCGGTTCGGCGACGAGGAGCCGACCGGGTCCGAGATCCCGTACGTCGTGGTAGCCCCGGCGCTGCTGCTGGTCTGGCTCGTCTCGCTCAAGGCGATGCGGTGCTACGACGACCAGGTGCTCGGGTACGGCGCGGACGAGTACCGCCGGGTCAGCGCGGCGAGCATGCGGCTGGCCGGCGGTATCGCGATCGCCGGGTACATCGCCGACGTCGGCGTCTCCCGGGGCTTCCTGGCCATCTCCTTCGCCGTCGGCACCGTCGGCCTGGAGGTGGCGCGGTTCGCGGCCCGCAAGCGGCTGCACCGGGCCCGCGACCGGGGCGCCGGCTGGTCGCGCAAGGTGCTCGTGGTGGGCGACACGGCACACGTGCTGGAGCTGGTGCACACGCTGCGCCGGGAGCCGTACGCGGGCTACCAGGTGGTCGGCGCGTGCATTCCGGACGCGCTGCTCGCCCCGGTGCCGCAGCGGCTGGGTGACGTGCCGGTGGTCGGCTCCTTCCGGGGCATCCCGGAGGCGGCCACCGCGATCGGCGCCGACACGGTGGCGGTCACCGCCTCCGGTGAGCTGACCGCGACCCGGCTTCGCCGCCTGGGCTGGCAGCTGGAGGGCACCGGGGTCGACCTGGTGGTGGCGCCGGCGCTGACCGACGTCGCCGGCCCTCGCATCCACACCCGCCCGGTCGCCGGCCTGCCGCTGATCCACGTCGAGGCGCCCGAGTTCCGTGGCGCCCGCAAGCTGGTCAAGGGCTTCGTGGACCGGTCGATCTCGCTGATCGCGCTGCTCGTGCTGGCGCCGCTGCTGATCGTGATCGCGCTCGCCATCAAGATCGACAGCCGGGGTCCGGTGCTGTTCCGGCAGACCCGGGTCGGTCAGGGCGGCGAGGAGTTCGGCGTCTTCAAGTTCCGCACCATGGTGGTCAACGCCGACGCCCTGCTCGCCGAGCTGGCCGCGCGCAACGAGACCGACGGCCTGATGTTCAAGATGCGCGACGACCCGCGGGTGACCCGGGTGGGCCGGCTGCTGCGCAAGTGGTCGCTGGACGAGCTGCCCCAGCTCGTCAACGTGCTGCTCGGCCAGATGAGCCTGGTCGGCCCGCGCCCGCCGCTGCCGTCCGAGGTGGCCCGCTACGACGGCGACGTGGCGCGACGCCTCCTGGTCAAGCCCGGCATGACCGGCCTCTGGCAGGTCAGCGGCCGGTCCGACCTGAGCTGGGAGGACGGCATCCGGCTCGACCTCTACTACGTGGAGAACTGGTCGCTGGCCGCCGACCTGACCATCCTCTGGAAGACGTTCGGCGCCGTGATCAACAGCCGCGGCGCGTACTGAGCGGGCCGGGTCAGGGCTGCGGGCCCAGCCAGTCCAGGCACACCACCACCGCGTCGTCCACCAGATCGCCGGCGACGAAGGCCCGCAGGTCGCCGATCAGCGACCGGACCGCGTCCAGCGGCTCCATCGGCCCGGTCCGGCGCAGGAACCGGTCCAGCGCCGCCTCGCCGTAGCGCCCCTGCTCGGTGGTGGCGTCGATGACGCCGTCGCTGACCACGAAGAGCCGGTCACCGCGCTCCAACTGGAACGTCTGCTCCCGGTAGTCGGTGCCCTCGAACATGCCGAGCGGGAACTGCTCGTCCAGCGTCTGCTCGCTGACCTCGCCGGCCCGCAGCCGCAGCAGACGGGGCGAACCGGCGTCGACCACGGCCAGCGTGCCGGTGGCCAGGTCCAGTTCGACGAGCAGCACCGAGACATGCTGCTGGCCCCGGTGCTGCGCGTAGATCGCCTGGTCGGCCAGCGCGGCCTGATCGGCCAGGGGGAGCCCGGCCCGGCGCGCGTTGCGCAGCGCGTACGTGGCCAGCGAGGCGAGCAGCGCCGCGGCCACCCCCTCACCGAAGCCGTTCAGCACCGCCAGCCAGAGCCGGTGGCCGTCGTCGGACCAGTCGAAGCTGTCCCCGCGCACCGCGTACGCCGGTTCCAGCTGCCCGGCCAGGCTGAACGACGGCCGGATCCGGCTGCGCCCGGGCAGCAGCTCCCACTGCATCTCGGCGGCCAGCGTGAGGCGCCGGCTGCGCCGGGCGGTCCGGTAGATGTCGGTGGTCGCCATGACCGCGCTCAGCTCGTGCCCGAGCACCGTGGCGATGGTGTCCAGCTCGCGGCGCGCGTCCGGGTCGGCCGGCACCGGAGAGACCCGGAGGACGCCCCGGCGCTCGCCGCGCATGCCCACCGGGAACCAGCCCACCTCGTCGGCGATCACCGGCTCCTGATGGTCGAAGGCGCGCCAGGCCGGGTGACCGGGGCGGGCGAGCGCCTCGCCGTCACCCAGCGGCAGCAGCTCGGCGAGCCGGTAGTCGACCTGGTAGAGCTCGGTGCGGGTGATTCCGTAACTCCGCGCCAGCTCGGCGGCGAGCCGGTCCACGATGAGATCCGTCGGCGCCTCGGTCAGGACCCGGCGCGCGCGGCCCTCCGCTCCGCTCATCTTTGCTCCTTTGCACAGGTCGCCGGGCAGATCCGGGGGGTAGTCTCGGGCCCACCATGACCGAAGAGCCTGGTCCCCAGGGACCTGACACGAGTATGTCCGCCGCCCTGGACGAGGCGGCAGGCACCTTGCTCGCCGTCTGGGAGGCGGCCCGGGAGCGCACCACCAGCCGGCTGTCCAGTGCCCAGTTACGCGCGATCATGGTCGTCGAGCAGTATGACGGCATCAACCTCCGCCGGCTCGCCACCCTCACCGACATGCTGCTCTCCTCCGCCAGCCGGCTCTGCGACCGGCTGGTCGCGGCCGGCATGCTGGAACGCGAGCCGGGCCGCTACGACCGGCGGGAGATCTCCCTGCACCTCACTCCGGAGGCCCTGCGGCTCCTCGCCGAACTGCGCACCGACCGGCGGCGCCGGCTGGAGCGGATCCTGGACGGAATGAGCTCGGAGGGCCGGGTGGCACTGCTGCAGGGCATGCGCGAGTTCGACGTGGTCGGCCGGCGCGGGGAGGCGACAGCGGCCGAGGGCTGGCCGGTGCTGCAGCCCTCCGGGGAGCGGATCGGTGACCCGGTCCGCCCGTCCGGCGAGCCGCCGGTGGCCCGTACCGCCTGACTTCACCCGCGGACGGCCCGCAGCCGGGCCACCACCCGGGGATGCTCGGTCAGCGCCCGCTCCAGCGTGCCGAGCACCTCGTCCAGCAGCGCCCGCCCGCCCCGGGACGTCAGCGCCTCCGCCTGCCACTCGACGAAGTCCCGCAGCAGCCGGTCGTCGTCCACCCGCACGGCCGCGATCAGCGCGTCCACCAGGTGCGCGATGCCGGTGGCGGCGTCCTCGGCGGTCTCCTCGGGCGGGTCCACCGCGGTCAGCGCGAGCCGGACCAGCTCCCGCCGCCGGTGCAGCAGGGCGACGTACGAGTCGTCGGGCGGCGGTGGTGGCGCGCCGATGTGCGTGCCCGCGGACAGCGGCCGGTCCAGCAGCGCGACGGCGTCCCGGGCGCTGGCGCCCCAGGCCGCCGCGCCGATCGTGGCGGCCCACCGGCCCTCCGGCCCGAAGCCGGGGCCGCCCGCCAATACCGGCACCCCGGCCGCGCGGCTCGCCTCCACCATCCGCGCCGCCCGGACCAGCCGGTTCGGCTGCACGCAGCTCAGCAGTACCGCGTCCGGGCCGGTCTGGTGCAGGTAGGAGACCAGGTGCCGGGCCGGCACGCTGGCGCCCAGGAACGTCACCCGCCAGCCGGCCGCCCGGACCACCTCGGCGACGATCCGGGCGGCCAGCGCGTGCCACTCGCCCTCGACGCAGGCCATCACCACGTGCCCACGTCGCGGTGCGCCGATCGTCGCGCCCACCGCGCCGACCACGAGTTCGCTGACATGGGTGGCGGCGTGCTCCTGGGCCACGCTCCAGGAACCGGTGAGCCAGCGGCGGCCGATCTCCTGCTGCGCCACCGCGACGAGGTCCACCAGGATGTCCGCGACCGGCACGCCGTCGGCGAGCAGTTCCTGCGCCAGCGCGATCGCGCCGGCCCGGTCGGCCCGGTCCAGGTGATCGAGATACGCGGCGAGCGTCTCCGGCCCGATCCGGTGCTCCGGGCTCACCCGGCGGCCAGCGCCAGCATGGCGATGTCGTCGTGCGGCTGCCCGTCCAGCCACTCGTCGACGAGCTGGAGCACCCGCTCCACGAGCGCGGCCGGCGGGAGCCCGGCACCGGAGGCGACCGCCTGGCGCAACCGGTCCTCGCCGAACATGGCCAGCTCGGTCGGGCCGCCCCGGGCCTCGGTCACCCCGTCGGTGTACGCCAGCAGCAGGTCGCCCGGCGCCAGCCGTACCTCGGCGTCGACGAACCGCGCGTCGGTGAGCGCGCCCACCGGCATGCCGCCCACCCGGACGGTCTCGATCCCGCCGCCGGCGCGGGCGACGAGCGGGGCGGGGTGCCCGCCGCCGGCCACCCGGACCCGCAGCCCGCCGCCGGGCTCGCGGCGGACCGCGCCGAGCAGGAGCGTCGTGAACTGGGCCCGGCGGGCGGCGTCCGGCGCGTCCAGCAGCGCCCGGTTGAGCAGCTCCAGCAGTTCCCGGGGACGCTGCTCGACGAGGCGCAGCGTCTGCAGCGACTGGCGTACCCGGCCGGTCAGCACTGCCGCGCCGACGCCCTTGCCGCAGACGTCGCCGAGCGCGAGGAGACCGCCCTCGGCGGTGGGGAACACGTCGTAGAAGTCCCCGCCGATGCGCAGGCTGTCCCCGGCGGCGCGGTAACCGCCGGCGAGCGTCATCCCGGGCAGGCGCGGCAGTTCCGGCGGGAGCAGGCTGTTCTGCAGCACGCGCGCCAGGTGGGCCTGCTCGCCGTACAGCTCGGCGGCGGCCAGCGCGGCGCCGGCCCGCCCGGCGAACTCCCGGGCCAGTGCGATCTCCCGCTGGTCGAAGCCGGGCCGTTCGGGGCGGCGGGCCAGCACCAGCGCGCCGGCCGGGCCGCCGGCGCTGGGCATCGGGCTGATCAGCACGGTGCCCGGCCGGCCGAAGCCGGTGGGCAGCACCTCGGCCAGGTCGGCCAGTTCGGCGTCGAGCCAGGGACTGGGCTCGGTGCGGTCGCCGTCGAGCGCCTCGACCAGCCCGGGGACGGACTCCACGGTGCGCCAGCCGGTCACGCCGGTGACCGGGCCGGAGTCGCCGGTGGCGTACCGGATCCAGTGCGGCGCGTCCTCGGCGGGCGGGGCCGGGCGGTGCACCACCACGGCGACGTCGGCCAGGTAGGGCACCGGCAGCGTGACCGCGGCGCGCAGCGTCTGGTCCCGGTGCAGGGACAGCCCGAGCCGGCTGCCGGCCCGGGCGAGGAACGCGGTCCGGGAGCGTTCGGCGAGCAGCGCGTCGGTGCGTGCGTGCTCCTCCGTGACGTCTCGGACGTACCAGGCGCCGCGCCCGGCGGCCAGCGGGCGCCGCAGCCCGCGCAACCGCCGGCCGTGGTGCTCGGTCTCGAACGTGTCCGACCCGGTGCGCGCCGCCTCGGCCAGCGCCGGCACCTGGCACCCGGCCAGGTCGACGCCGGGGGTCAGCTCCGGGAGCAGGTCGGTGGCCATCGCGTTGACCAGGGCCACCACGCCGGCCGGGTCGACTGTCACGACCGCTTCGGCGAGCCCGTCCAGCAGCTCCTGGGCGAGCCGGTCGTCAGCCGGGAGCGCGGCCCCGGCCACCCGCCGGGGTCGCTTCCTCCAGGCGTGCCCACCGCCGCTGACCGGCCCCGCGACACCGCCCCGGCGCGCGGCTGTCACCTCAGGTGGCCGGGCGCTTCGGTCAGTCGACCCCTGCGCATGCTGTCGGTGCACTCCTCGCTCGGCGGACAGGTTGCCTGGCGGCAAGCGTACCGAGCGCGGGCACGTAATGCCCGTCCAGGAACGGCCGGATCAGGCGCTGCGGGCCAGCCAGCCCACCGGCCGGTCGACGATCCGGCGGACCACCGAGCCGGCTCCGCCGACCGCCGCGGACTGCGCCCCGAGCACGGCCGGGCGTACCTCGACCGGTGCCCAGGCGGCGGTCAGCACCCGCCGGGAGATCTCCGCCACCACAGGCGGCCGCAGCCAGGGGGCGAGCGGGGCGTATCCGCCGCCGAGCACCACCGTGTCCAGGTCCAGCAGGTTCACCACGCCCGCCACGGCGACCCCGAGGGCGGCGCCGGCGTCGGCCAGGGCGGTCAGCGTGGCCGGGTCACCGGCGTCGGCCAGGTCGGCGAGCCGGGTGGCGGCGGTGTCGGCGGGCAGTTCCGCGCCGGGCAGCCCGGCGGCGGCCAGGATCGCCTCCTGGCCCGCGTACCGCTCCAGACAGCCCTGGCCGCCGCAGCGGCACGGCCGCCCCTGCGGCTGGACCGGGAAGTGACCGATCTCTCCGCTCCAGCCGCGCGCGCCCCGGTAGAGCGAGCCGTCCAGCACGATTCCGGCGCCGATGCCGATCTCGCCGGTGATGTGCAGGAAGCTGCGGGGCCCGGCCGGTCGCGCGTACAGCTCGCCGAGCGCCGCCAGGTTGGCCTCGTTGTCGACCACGAGCGGTGGCACCCCGTCGACCGGCTCGGCCAGCGAATGACCGGCCAGCAGCGCCGGCACGTCCACGTCCCGCCAGCCGAGGTTCGGCGCGAGCCGGACCAGGCCGCCGTCGCCGACCAGGCCGGGCACGGCGAGCGCCGCGCCGGCCAGGGTCAGTCCGTCGCGTACGGCGGCGGCGCGCGCCTCGGCGGCCAGCGCGGCGAGCCGGGCGAGCGCGTCGGCGGGGGAGACCGGGCGCAGGTCGGCGCGGCGGACCAGGTGGTGCCGGACCGTGCCGGTCAGGTCGACGACGCAGGCCGCCAGGTAGTCGACGTTCACCTCCAGGCCGAGCCCGGCCGGGCCGTCGGAGGCGAGCACCAGCCCCCGGGCCGGCCGGCCCGCACCGGTACGCGGCTCCGGCTCCGCCTCGGCGACCAGCCGGCCGGCGATCAGGTCGTCGACCACGGCGGAGACGGTGGCCCGGGTCAGGCCGGTGTCGGCGGCGATCCCGGCCCGCGAGGGCGGCCGGTCGGCGGCGGCGATCCGCCGGAGCACCACTGCGAGGTTCAACTCGCGCAGGCTGCCCTGCCGGACCGCCCCGGCCGTTCTGGCGCTTGTCACCTCTTGACACTGCCACATCGCCGCCATTTAATTCAACCGCTGAACAAATCGCGGACGACACCACCACTGGAGGTCTGCCATGGCACCCCGTCCCACCCCCGCGGACAAGTTCTCCTTCGGCCTCTGGACGGTGGGCTGGCCGGCCCGTGACCCGTTCGGCGACGCGACCCGTCCCGAGCTGGACGCCGTCGAGGCCGTGCACCGGCTCGCCGAGCTGGGCGCGTACGGCATCACCTTCCACGACGACGACCTGGTCCCGTTCGGCGCGGACGCCGCCACCCGCGACGCCCGGCTCAGCCGCTTCCGCAAGGCGCTCGACGAGACCGGCCTGGTCGTGCCGATGGTCACCACCAACCTGTTCAACCACCCGGTGTTCAAGGATGGCGGCTTCACCAGCAACGACCGCGACGTGCGGCGGTACGCGCTGCGCAAGGTGCTGCGCAACATCGACCTGGCCGCCGAGATGGGCGCGAAGACGTTCGTCATGTGGGGCGGCCGGGAGGGCGCCGAGTACGACGTCGCGAAGGACGTCCAGGCCGCGCTGGACCGCTACCGCGAAGCGGTCGACCTGCTCTGCGAGTACGTCGTCGACAACGGCTACGACCTGCGCTTCGCGCTGGAGCCGAAGCCGAACGAGCCCCGGGGCGACATCCTGCTGCCCACCGTCGGCCACGCGCTCGGCTTCATCTCCACCCTGGCCCGCCCGGAGATGGTCGGGCTGAACCCGGAGGTCGGGCACGAGCAGATGGCCGGGCTGAACTTCGCCCACGGCATCGCCCAGGCGCTCTGGCAGGGCAAGCTGTTCCACATCGACCTCAACGGCCAGCGCGGCATCAAGTACGACCAGGACCTGGTCTTCGGCCACGGCGACCTGCTCAACGCGTTCGCCCTGGTCGACCTGCTGGAGCACGGCGGCCCGAACGGCGGCCCGGCCTACGACGGCCCGCGCCACTTCGACTACAAGCCGTCCCGCACCGAGGACATCGCCGGCGTGTGGGCCTCCGCCGAGGCGAACATGCGCACGTACCTGCTGCTCAAGGAGCGGGCCGCGGCGTTCCGCGCCGACCCGGAGGTGGTCGAGGCGCTCGCCGCCGCCCGCGTGGCCGAGCTGGCCAGCCCGACGCTGAACCCCGGTGAGGGCTACCGCGAGCTGCTCGCCGACCGCACCGCGTTCGAGGAGTTCGACCCGGAGGCCGCCGGGGCGAAGGGCTTCGGCTTCGTCCGGCTCAACCAGCTCGCCGTCGAGCACGTGCTCGGCGCGCGCTGAGGCGGGCCGCCATGCCGCTCGTCGCGGGGGTCGACTCGTCGACCCAGTCCTGCAAGGTGGTGGTCCGGGACGCGGAGACCGGCGCGCTGGTCCGGCAGGGCCGCGCGCCGCACCCGCCCGGCACCGAGGTCGACCCGTACGCCTGGTGGGAGGCCCTGCGGGCGGCGGTGGCCGAGGCCGGCGGCCTGGCCGACGTGGCAGCCGTCTCGGTCGGCGGCCAGCAGCACGGCATGGTCTGCCTGGACGCCTCCGGTGAGGTGGTCCGGCCGGCGCTGCTGTGGAACGACACCCGGTCCGCCGACGCGGCCCGGGACCTGGTCGAGGAGGCCGGCGGCGGGGAGACCGGCCGCCGGTTCTGGGCCGAGGCGACCGGCGCGGTGCCGGTGGCCAGCTTCACCGCGACGAAGCTGCGCTGGCTGGCCCGGCACGAGCCGGACCACGCCGACCGGGTGGCCGCCGTGTGCCTGCCGCACGACTGGCTCACCTGGCGGCTCGCCGGCGCGCCCGGCCTGGACGCGCTGCGCACCGACCGAGGCGACGCCAGCGGCACCGGCTACTGGTCGCCGCGCACCGGCGAATACCGGCTGGACCTGCTGGAGCGGGCCTTCGGCCGGCGCGTGACGGTGCCGGTCGTGCTCGGCCCGGCCGAGGCGGCCGGGCACCTCGACCCGGCGGTGCTCGGCGACGGCGCGGCGTCCGGTACGGCCGGGACCCCGGGAACCGGTGCCGCCTCCCCGGTGCTCCTCGGGCCGGGCACCGGGGACAACGCCGCCGCGGCGCTCGGTGTCGGCGCCGGTCCGGGCGACGTGGTCGTCTCGATCGGCACCTCCGGCACCGTCTTCGCGGTCGCGGACAACCCGGCCGCCGACCCGAGCGGCGCGGTGGCCGGGTTCGCCGACGCCACCGGCCGGTTCCTGCCGCTGGTGTGCACGCTCAACGCGGCCCGGGTGCTCGACGCCACCGCGACCCTGCTCGGCGTCGACCTCGACACGCTCGGTGAGCTGGCCCTGTCCGCGCCGCCCGGCGCCGACGGGCTGGTCCTGGTGCCGTACCTGGAGGGGGAGCGGACGCCGGACCGACCGCACGCCACCGGCGAGCTGAAGGGCCTGACACTGCGCACCTCGACCCCGGCGCACCTGGCCCGGGCCGCGGTCGAGGGGATGCTCTGCGGGCTGGCCGACGGTCTCGACGCGCTGCTCGCCCAGGGCGCCCGCGCCGACCGGATCATCCTGGTCGGGGGCGGCGCCCGGTCCGCCGCGGTACGGCGGATCGCGCCGCAGGTCTTCGGCCGCCCGGTGGTGGTGCCGCCGCCCGGCGAGTACGTGGCCGACGGCGCGGCCCGGCAGGCCGCCTGGGTCGCGCTGGGTGGCGACACCCCGCCCACCTGGTCGGTCGGCGACACCGAGGAGTACACCGGCGAGGCGGTCCCCGCCATCCGCGAGCGCTACGCCCACGCCCGGGGGTAAGGAAGGGCCCCTTCTTAACGCCTGCGGTAGAGGAGGGGCCCCTTCTTAACATGCGCGTCGGCCGGGGGCGGTGTCCCGGAACCGGCCCGCACCTGATTGGCTGCCCTGCATGACGGGCACGAAGGTCTCCCGGCGCGGGAACGCGGCACACCGGTTCTACAGCGTCGTCGTCTTCGTGGTGCTCGCCTCGCTGGACAACGTGGCGATCGGCCTGGTGCCGCCGCTGTACGGGCCGATCTCCACCGCCCTCGACGTACCCCAGCGGATGCTCGGCCTGGTCACCGCCGTCAGCTTCCTGGTCAGCGCGGTGGCGGCGGTGGGCTGGGCGTACGTGGGGGACCGCACCAACCGCAAGCCGCTGCTCATGGTCGGCACGCTGCTCTGGGCCGCCGGCACCGCCGGCAGCGCGCTCGCCGGAGGGTACGCGACGTTCCTGGCCGCGCAGTTCGTCGGCGCGGTCGGGCTGGGCGCGGTGGGCTCGGTCGGCTTCTCCGTGGTCACCGACCTGATCTCACCGCGCCGCCGCGGCCTGGTGATGAGCTTCTGGGGGCTGTCCCAGGGCGTCGGCACGCTGGCCGGGACGCTGCTCGGCGGCGTGCTCGGGGCGACCGACTGGCGGCGGCCGTTCCTGCTGCTGACCGGCGTGGGTCTGGCCGCCACGGTGGCGTACCTGTTCACCTACGACATCCGGCGCGGGCAGAGCGAACCGGAGCTGGCCGGGGCGATCGACGCCGGGAACGAGTACGACTACCGGATCAGCCGCGCCGACCTGCCCCGGATCCTGGCCCGCCGGACCAACCGCTGGCTGATCCTGCAGGGGCTGACCGCCCAGGCCGCGTTCGGCTCGCTGGTCTGGCTGCCGGTGCTGTTCAGCCAGCGGGCCGAGGCGCAGGGCTACTCGCCGGCGACGGCCGTGGTGGTGGGCAGCGTCTTCGCCACCCTGTTCCAGCTCGGCGGGGTGTTCTCGATCGTGGGCGGCCTGGTCGGCGACGCGCTGCAACGGCGTACGCCCAGCGGCCGGGCCACCGTCGCGGCCGTCGGCATCCTCGCGGCGCTGCCGTTCTACCTGGTCCTGTTCTTCGTGCCGATCCGCATCGACGTGCCCGACGGCGCCGGGGCGGGCGCGGTGGTGACGGCGGTGCTGTCCAGCGTGCTGACCGAGCCGACGGTGGGGCTGAGCCTGCTCACCGCCGTGGTGGCGCTGGCGCTGACGTCGGCGAACTCGCCGAACTGGTTCGCGCTGATCGCCGACGTCAACCCGCCCGAGCATCGGGGCACCGTCTACAGCCTGGGCAACCTCGTCAACGGCGTCGGGCGGGCGGCCGGCAACGGGCTGGTCGGGGTGGTGTTCGCCGCGCTGCGTACGGCCTTCCCGCCGCCGTTGAACTACGCGGTCGGGCTGGCCGCGTTCCAGCTCTTCTTCATCCCGACCGGGATCATGTACTGGCTGGCCGCGCGTACGTCGCCGCGGGACATAGCGCAGGTGCACGACCTGCTGCACGCCCGCGCCGACCGCCTGGAAGGAAGGGCCCCTTCTTAACGGTGAGTGTTAATAAGGGGCCCTTCCTATACCGGAGGCGTTAACAAGGGGCCCTTCCTTACACCACCCGGAACCAGACGGTGACGTCCGTCGGGACCGTGGCGTCGTCCAGCGGCGCGCTCGACACCAGCACCTGCGCGCCGGCCGGCAGCGGCGCCGGGTCGGCGCCGAAGTTCGTCAGCACGGTAAGGTCGCCGTTGGTGAACGTGAGCACCTCGTCGCCGGAGGACAGGAACCGCAGCGGGCCCCGGGCCAGCGCGTGCTCGCGGCGCAGCCGCAGCGCGGTCCGGTACAGCTCGTACGTCGACCCGGGCACGCCGCGCTGCCGGTCCAGCGCGTACTCGGCCCAGGTCGACGGCTGGGGCAGCCAGCTCGCGTCGGTCGGCCCGAAGCCGTACGACGGGGCGTCGGCCTCCCACGGGATCGGCACCCGGCAGCCGTCCCGGCCGCGCTCGGTGTGCCCGCTGCGCGCCCAGGTCGGGTCCTGGCGGGCCTCGTCGGGCAGCGTGGTGTGCTCCGGCAGCCCCAGTTCCTCGCCCTGGTAGAGGTAGGCGGAGCCGGGCAGCGCGAGCATCAGCAGGCTGGCTGCCCGGGCCCGGCGCAGACCCAGCGCGGCGTCCGGCTGCGGGTCGTCCACGCCGACGCCGTTGGCCCGGCCACCGGCGGTGCCGAGCCCCAGCCGGGAGGCGTGCCGGACCACGTCGTGGTTGGACAGGACCCAGGTGGTGGGCGCGCCGACGGAGTCGGTGGCCTCCAGCGAGCGGGTGATCACCGCGTACTGGGCCGGCGCGGTCCAGGCGGCCAGCAGGTACTCGAAGTTGAACGCCTGGTGCATCTCGTCCGGGCGCACGTACCGGGCCAGCCGCTCGGCCGGCTCCACCCACGCCTCGGCGACCAGGATCCGCTCACCGGGGTACGAGTCGAGGACCCGCCGCCACTCCCGGTAGATCTCGTGCACGCCGTCCTGGTCCCACATCGGCGGGCGCGGCTTGTCCACCTCGCTGCCGGAGAGGATCTCCTGCGGCTCCTGCCAGTCGGCCAGGTCGGCCTGCTTGATCAGGCCGTGCGCCACGTCGACCCGGAAGCCGTCCACGCCCCGGTCCAGCCAGAAGCGCAGCACGTCGAGGAACTCCGCGCGCACCTCCGGGTTGTCCCAGTTGAGGTCGGGCTGGCCGGAGTCGAACAGGTGCAGGTACCACTGCCCGTCGGGCAGCCGCGTCCAGGCGGGGCCGCCGAAGACGCTCACCCAGTCGTTCGGCGGCTCGGCGCCGTCCGGGCCCTTGCCGTCGCGGAAGACGTAGCGCTGCCGCTCCGGGCTGCCCGGCGCGGCCGCCACCGCCGCTTCGAACCAGCGGTGCGCGGACGAGGTGTGGTTGGGCACCAGGTCGACGATCACGCGCAGCCCGCGGGCCTTCGCCTCGGCGATCAGCTTGTCGGCGTCGGCGAGCGTGCCGAACAGCGGGTCGACGTCGCGGTAGTCGGCCACGTCGTAGCCGGCGTCGGCCTGCGGGGACGGATAGAACGGGGACAGCCAGAGCGCGTCGACTCCCAGCTCGGCGAGGTGGTCGAGCCGGGAGGTGATGCCCGGCAGGTCGCCGATGCCGTCGCCGTCGGAGTCGGCGAACGAGCGCGGGTAGACCTGGTAGATCACCGCCTCGGTCCACCAGCCGGTGCCCGGGGCCTGCTGCGTCGCGTCGGTGTTCAGCGCCTTACTCCTGTCTGGGTGGTGCGGGGGACGAGCAAGTTGGTTCAGTGTGCCCGCGGCGGCGCTGTCGATTCGCGCACCACCAAGCGAGTGGGGAGGATCACCGGGGGTGGCGTCCCGTCGTCGGTGCCGGCGCCGCGCGGCGCGGGCACCAGGCCGGGGTACGGCTCGGTGGCCCGTACGCCGAGCGGGTCGAGCAGGATGCGGGCGGCGAGCAGTCCCTGGTCGGCGGCGGGCTGGGCGATCGTGGAGAGCCCGAGCACACCGGCGAGGTCGTGGTCGTCGATGCCGATCACGCTCACGTCCTGCGGCACCCGTAGCCCGGCGTCGCGCAGCGCGGTGATCGCGCCCATCGCCATCTCGTCGCAGGCGGCGAAGATGGCTGTCGGCGGCTCGCCCCGGGCCAGCAGTTCGGCGGTGGCCCGGGTGCCCCCGTCGATGGTGAATCGCGACTCGACGTCGAGGCTCGGGTCGGGCCGCAGCCCGGCGGCCCGCAACGCCTCCTGGTAGCCGCGCCGCCGGTCCAGGTGGGTGGTGAAGGCCAGTTCGTCGTCCGGGTCGCCGGAGATGTGCGCGATCCGGGTGTGGCCGAGGTCGAGCAGGTGGCGGGTGGCGGTCCGGGCGGCGGCCACGTCGTCGATCCGGACGCAGGGCCACCCGGGCACCTCGCTGCCGGAGCTGATCGTCACGCCGGGCAGGTCCAGGTTCGTCAGCGCGTGCACGTCCGCCGCGCGCAGCGGGGTGGCGACCAGGATGATCGCGTCCACGCGCTTGTGCAGGCTTGCCGTGCGCAGCACCCGCTGGCGGGTGTGCTCCCGGCCGCCGAGGTTGTAGAGCAGCAGGTCGTAGCCGCTGTCCTGGAGGAACTCCTCGACCGCCTCGACCACTGTGCCGAAGAACCACCTGGTGATCCGGGGAACGACCACCGCGACCGTGCCGGTCCGGCCGCCGGCCAGCCGGCTGGCGCTCGGGGACACCGCGTACTGGAGTTGTTCGGCGGCGGCGAGCACCCGGCGGCGGGTAGCGGCCGAGACCGTCGGCAGGCCGCGCAGCGCCCGGGAGACGGTGGCCGTGGAGACTCCGGCCAGGCGGGCGACGTCGTCAATTCTGGTCATCGTGTGGGCTCCCCGCCGTGACCCGGGCCCCGCCGCCGGCCGTGCCGGCGGCGGGGCGCGGATCAACCCTTGACGCTGCCGGCGAGCAGGCCTCGCACGAAGAAGCGCTGGAGGGACAGGAACACGATCAGCGGTACGACGATCGACACGAACGCGCCGGCCGTCAGCCGCTGCCACTCGTTGCCCCGGGTGCCGGCCAGTTCCGCGAGCCGGACCGTCAGCGGGGCGGTCTCGTCGCCGCCACCGGCGAAGATCAGCGCGACCAGCAGGTCGTTCCAGACCCAGAGGAACTGGAAGATGCCGAACGCCGCCAGCGCGGGCATGATCAGCGGCAGCACGATGGTGCGGAAGATCTTCGGGTGGGTGGCCCCGTCGACCCGGGCCGCCTCCATCAGGTCGCCGGGAAGCTGCGAGATGAAGTTGTGCAGCAGGAACACGGCGAACGGAAGCGCGAAACAGGTGTGCGCGAACCACACCTGGGCGAACTTCTGCTCGTCGACCAGGTCCCACGCGGGCAGGATCTGCACCCCGGCGATCGTGACGCCGGTGGAGAAGAACCGCAGCAGCGGCACCAGGGCCATCTGCAGCGGCACGATCTGCAGTGCGAAGATGCCGATGTAGACCCAGTCCCGCCCCTTGAAGTTCATCCATGCCAGCGCGTACGCCGCGAGCGACGCGAACGCGAGCGGGAAGAGCACCGAGGGGATGGTGATCGCCAGCGAGTTGATGAAGTAGCTGGCCAGCTGCCCGGACGAGCCGGAGCTGAACAGCACCTCCTGGTAGTTCTCCAGCGTGATCTGCGGGTCGCTGAAGAACGTCCACCACCCGGTGGTCTTGATCTCGTTCTCCGGCCGGAGCGAGGAGATGAACAGGCCGAAGGTCGGGATCGTCCAGAGCATCGCGATCACGACCGACACGAGCGTGGCGGTACGGCTGTTCAGACGCTTGCGCACCCGGGCGCCCCGGGTGGCCGGTTCGGTGGCCTGGGCGCCGACTCCGACGGTGGGCGTGGTGGTGGTCATCTCAGCCCTCCCGCTGCTTGCGCAGGTTGCGGATCTGGTAGATCACGATCGGGATCACCAGGACGAACAGGAACACCGCCAGCGCCGAGCCCTGCCCGTTCTCCTGGTAGCGGAACGCCTGGTTGTACATCTCGGTCGCGATCACGTTCGTGTCGTAGTTGCCGTTGGTGGCGGTGCGGACGATGTCGAAGACCTTGAGCGTGGCGATGGAGATCGTCACCACCACGACGATCAGCGCCGGCCGGATGCTCGGAATGGTGATCCGCCAGAACATCTGCCACGCGGTGGTGCCGTCGAGCCGGGCCGCCTCGACGATGTCGGCCGGGATGGCCTTGATCGCGGCGGAGAGCACCACCATGGCGAAACCGGCCTGGATCCACACCATGATCACGATGAGCAGGAACGTGTTCAGCGGCGAGTCCAGCAGCCACTGCTTCGGTTCTCCGCCGAGGCTCACCACGATCTGGTTGAGCAGGCCGATCTGGTCGCCCTCGCCCCGGTAGGCGTAGACGAAGCGCCAGATGATGGAGGCGCCGACGAACGAGATCGCCATCGGCAGGAAGATCAGGGACTTGGCGACCGCCTCGAACCGTGCCTTGTCCACCAGGACCGCGTAGATCAGGCCGAACGCGGTGGCCACCAGCGGCACCAGCAGCACCCAGATCAGCGTGTTGACCAGGACCCGGACGATCGAGTCCTCGGCGAACATCCAGCGGTAGTTGTCCAGTCCCACCCAGTTGCTGCTGCTGGAGTCCATGAAGGAGAGCAGCGTGGTGCGGATGGCCGGCACCACCAGTCCGACGGCGAGCAGCAGCAGCGTCGGCAACAGGAAGAAGAACGCGAACGCGCCCTCGCGCTGCTTGGGCCGGCGGGGCAGCGGCGTGCCGCTCACCGAGGCGGCGACCAGTTGCGCCTCCCGGCGCCGGGCGAAGTACGACGGCACCACGTCGAGGAGCAGGAGCAGTCCCCCCACCACCGCGACGAAGGCGATCAGCCCGTACATCAGCATGAGGAACTTCGGCTGCTCCGCCGCGAAGTCGAACTCCATCGACCCTCCTTCAAGGGTTCGGCTAGCAGAGGTGGCCCGGTCCGGGGGAACCGGACCGGGCCACCTGCTAGATCACTTCCAGCTGCCCTCGATGTCGTTCAGGACGGAGTTGGTGTCCTTGCCGTTGATCCAGGCCACCATGCCCTTCCAGAAGGTGCCGGCGCCGACCGCGGCCGGCATCAGGTCCGAGCCGTCGAAGCGGAAGACCGTCTTCTCGTCCTGGAGGATGCCCACGGAGAGCTTGTCCACCGGGTTCGGCACGTTGTTGATGTCCAGCTTCTTGTTCGCGGACACCCAGTCACCGATCTTGGCGCGGCTGTTGGCGTACTCGCCGGAGGCCAGGTAGGTCTGCACCGCCTGGACCTCGGGACGGTCGGCGAACGCGCCGACGAACTCGCCGCCACCCAGCACCGGCTTGCCCTTGGCCGGGTCGATGGCCGGGAAGTAGAACGCGAAGACGTCGCCGTCCTCGGCCACCTTGGTGCCCTCGGGCCACTGGTTGGCGTAGAAGGACGCCTGGCGGTGCATCGCGCACTTGCCGGTGGTGATCGGCGTGCCGCCCTCCTGGAAGGCGGTGGTGGAGATGCTCTTGACGCCGCCGAAGCCGCCGTTCATGTACTTCTCGTTCTTCAGGATGGTGCCGGCCCGGTTGAGCGCGTCAGCCACCTGCGGGTCGTTGAACGGGATCTGGTGGGTGGTCCACTTGTCGTAGACCTCCGGGCCGCCGGTACGCAGCAGCACGTCCTCGATCCAGTCGGTGGCCGGCCAGCCGGTGGCGTCACCGGACTCGATGCCGGCGCACCACGGCTTGGTGCCGCTGGCCGCGATCTGGTCGGAGAGCTTGATCAGGTCGTCCCACGTGGTGGGGACGGTCCAGCCCTTCTCCTTGAAGGTCTTCGGCGAGTACCACACGAAGGACTTCACGTTCGAGCCGAGCGGGGCGCCGTAGAGCTGGCCGTTGACGGTGCTGTACTTCAGCCAGTCGGGGGAGTAGTTCTGCTCGGCCATCGCCTTGGTGTCGGCGCCGACCGGCTTGAGCTTGCCCGAGTCGACGAAGCGCTTCAGCAGGCCCGGCTGCGGGATGAAGGCGAGGTCGGGGGCGTTGCCGCCGTCGACCCGGACCGGGAGCTGCGCCTCGAACTCGGCGTTGCCCTCGTGGTCGATCTCGATGCCGGTGCAGTCCTCGAACTGCTTCCAGGACTCGTTGAGGCGGTCGGCCTCGATCTCCCGGATGGAGGAGTAGATGGTCACCTTCTTGCCGTCGTGACCTTCGTACTTCTCGTATGCGGCGCATTCGGCCGATCCGGCCTTGTCGCTCTTCTTGTCATCGCCGGTGCCGCAGGCGGCGACACCGAGCGCCAGCCCCAGGACGCCGGCGACCGCGAGCGTCTGGCGCGATCTGGCAAACGCCATGCCGATCTCCTTCCTTGCCGGCGCGTGGGGGGATCGAACCCGCGCCGGTCCGATGGTCGTCCTCACATGTAAGCGCTTGCATCGTGTCGGGTCCACCCCTAACCGGACACGGCCCGGTAACAATCCCGAAACCCTGGCCAGGGGCTTGGGTGCGCTCCCACGAATCTTCCCGGGAACGGAACTTTCTGTCAGGATGTCCGCATCAAATTGAAGACTTTCAACATTGGAGGCAGTGGATGCGTAAGCGATGGCTCGCCCTCGGGGCGAGCGCGACGGTCCTGGCGGCGACCCTCGTGCCGGCCGCGCCGGCGATGGCCGCGCCGACGTTCAAGGTCCCGTTCCCCTGCAACCAGTCCTGGTCCGGTCAGACCCGGACCAACCACAGCCCGGCGAACGCCATCGACTTCAACCGCACCGACGACGCCGGCGACCCGGTCGTCGCCAGCGCGCCCGGCACCGTCGACGTGGTCACCAACCTCGGCGACACCAGCTACGGCAAGTACGTCCGGATCAACCACGGCGGCGGCCACACCACCTACTACGCCCACCTGAGCGCCTTCAACGTCTCCGTCGGGCAGACCGTCGGCTACGGCCGGGTGATCGGGTACGTCGGCACGACCGGCGGCTCCACCGGCCCGCACCTGCACTACGAGCAGCGCATCGACGGCAGCTCGGTGAAGATCAAGTTCAACGGCGTCCAGGCGCTCTACTGGGGCACCAAGACCTACACCAGCGACAACGGCTGCGGCGGGACGAACACCGGCCAGGGCACCGTGAACACGGCCGGCTCCCCGCTGACGGTCCGCTCCGGCCCCGGCACCGGCTACAGCTCGGTCGGCACGGTCGCCGACGGGGCGAAGGTGACCATCCAGTGCCAGACCAGCGGCACCAGCGTCAGCGGCACCTACGGCACCAGCTCGATCTGGGACCGGATCGGCTCCGGCCGGTTCATCTCCGACGCCTACGTCTACACCGGCTACGACGGCTACATCCCCGGCGTACCCCGCTGCTGAGCCCGGCGGGCGCGGGGGCGACCGGCCCTCGCGCCCGTACCGGTCAGGAGTTCAGCCGCCACACCGCGAAGTTCAGCGCGGACGCGAACGTCACCCACGCCCAGTACGGCAGCATCAGCAGCGTGGCCGGCCGGGAGACGCGCCGGAACAGGACCACGGTCACGCCGATCGCCAGCCACATCAGCACGATCTCGGCGAACGCCAGCCCGTACGCCCCGGCGCCGAAGAACAGCGGGGTCCAGATCGCGTTCAGCACGAGCTGCACCACCCAGGCCCAGAGCGCGGGGCCGAACCCGGCCCGGCGCCAGACCAGCCAGCCGGCGATCGCGATCAGCGCGTAGAGGACCGTCCAGACCGGGCCGAACAGCCACGACGGCGGCGCCCACGCGGGTTGCTCCAGGCTCTGATACTCGGCGGAGGTGCCCTGCACACCCAGCCCGCCGATCGCGGCCGCGACGAAGGTGGCGGCGCCGAAACCGAGCAGCGCCCACCACTTCCGGGCGCCGGTGGTGCGCCGGGTGACACTCTGCGACGTCTCCATGGTCGAGATGTTTCCGCTCGACCGGCCCGGCAAACGCCGGCCCGGACGCGGAAAAGCCGGAGTCACCCGGCCCGGGCGTTCCGGTCCGGCAGGACGGAACACCCGGGCCCGGCGACCCCGGCGGGTACGAGAACCGCTGTTACGTGTTGAAGATGCTGACGCCACCCGGGCCGACCAGGAGGCCGACGACGATGAGGACGATGCCCCAGAGGATCTGCCGGCGGAACAGGGCGAGAATTCCGGCGACCACCAGTACGACTGCGAGAATCCAGAGAATCAGCTCCATGTCGGCTGAATACCCGTGCGCCCGATCCCGGAAACCTCCCGGTCAGTCGAGCTGGTCACCGCCCAGGTGGAAGACGCTGTACGCCTGCTTGATCACCGGGTGCGCCACGTTGCGCACCCGCACCCCGCCCGGCGTGGTGCCGCGCTCGGTGCCGTGGTGGGCGTGCCCGTGCAGCGCCAGCGCGGTGGGCGCGGCGTCGATCGCCTGCCCGAGCTGGTAGCAGCCGAGGAACGGGTAGATCTCCAGCGGCTCGCCGGCGAGCGTGTCCGGCACGGGGGAGTAGTGGGTGAGCGCGACGAGCGCGTCGCAGTCCAGCGAGAGCAGCGCGTCGGCGAGTGCGTCGGCGCTCTCCCGGGTGGTCCGTACGAACGCCTTCATCTCCGGCTCGCCGAAGTCGCTGGCGCAGCGCCCGGCGAACCCGCCGCCGAACCCCTTGACGCCGGCCACCCCGAGCCGCCCGCCCGGCGTGTCCACCACGACGCCGGTGCCCTCCAGCACCGTGATCCCGGCGTCCTCCAGCACCTTCACCACCTGCGGCACCTGGTCGCACTGGTGGTCGTGGTTGCCGAGCACGGTGATCACCGGTACGCCGAGATCGCCGAACTCCCGGGCCACGCAGCGCGCCTCGGCCTCGGTGCCGTGCCGGGTCAGGTCACCGGCGAGCAGCAGCGCGTCGGCGGAGCCGGGCAGCTCCTCCAGCGCCGGACGGAACCGGCCCACCACGTCCTCGTCCAGATGCACGTCGCCGACGGCGGCGATCCGGATCACCATCGAACCTCCCTCACGGCAGCTCCTCGACCTGGGTGGGCGCCTGCGTGCGGATCACCCCGATGTCGCTCGTCACGTGGGTGTCCGGGAAGCGCTCGGCCACCCGGCGCAGGATCTCCTCCCGCCGGTGCGGGCTCTCCACCTCGCCGTAGAGCACCAGCCCGTTCTCCCGCCGCACCACGGTGATGCCCTGCTCGGCCACCGTCGGGTCCTCGGCCAGCATGCTCTGGATCTCCGCCTCGACGTACTCGTCGGGGGGAACGTCGCCGGACAGTCCGGTCACAGGGTCTCCCTTCCGCCGGGCGCGCCGCCGGGCAGCACGTCCAGCCGGTCGAGCAGCACCAGGAACGCCTCCGCGTACGGCGAGTGCTGCGTCTCCTTCCGTACCCGTTCCCAGTCGATCTGTTCCCGCAGCGAGCGGGCCAGCGGCAGGGCGCGGGCGAAGTCGCAGTAGTGCTGCGAGAAGCTCAACAGCTTGTGCACCATGAGCTGGCTGGCCGAGAGCACCGGCATGTGGATGGCGTCGACCGGGCGCACGATCGTGTCGGCGAACGTCTCCTCGGTCACCGGCGTCTCCACCGGCCGGTGGATCAGGTCCACCATCCGGTCCTCGTCGTAGACCTTGACCAGCCAGTCCTCCGGCGGGCGCTCGGCGGTGAAGCCGGCCTCGACGAGCGCCTCCAGCGCCCGGTCGACGTCCGCCTCGCGGAGCAGGAAGTCCACGTCGTGGTCGCTGGAGTGGCCGCCGTGCGCGTACACCGCGAAGCTGCCACCCAGCGCGAACGGGATCTCGGACTGTTTGAGCACGGCGGCGACCTTCTTCAGCGTGTGCACCAGGGTCTCGTCCCCGCGCTCGGCCATCTGCGGCTCCCTCGTCGTCATGGGCGGTGGGATCACGTTGCGTACCCGGCGGACGCTCCGGTCACACCTGTTGCGGCGCGATCGGCCCGCCAGGGCAGGAAAGCGACATACAGGCCGGTGTGGGCGTCGGTCGGATAACCTCGGGAGGGTGGCCAGCTCACTGCGGACGCGGCGGGGCAGGGCCCGACTGCGTGCCGTCGCCCTGATCGGCATCGACGGCTCAGGCAAGACCACCCAGGCGCACCGGCTCGCCCAGGCCCTCACCGCCGCCGGCCACCCCGCGACGTACCACCGCAACGCCGGTGGCCGCCGCTGGCTCGGCCGCGTCGCCCAACGGATCGGCCGTCCGGACGCGCAGCGGCTCGTCGGGCGGGACGGCCTGCTCGTGGTCGAGTCGGCGCTGCGCTGGCTGGCCATCGCGCTCGCGCTGCTGAGCTGCCTGGTCACTGGCCGTACCGCGGTGATGGACCGCTGGTCGTACTGCCAGTACGCGAGCATCCGGGCGCACGGCGGGCAGCGGTGGGAGCGGCTGGTCCGGGCCGGCTACCGGGTCTTCCCGGCGCCCGCTGTCACGTTCCTGCTCACCGTCGACCCGGCCGAGGCGTACCGCCGGATCGAGCGGCGCGGCACCGACCACGAGAGCATGGCCTGGCTGACCGACGCGGACACCGCCTACCGGAGGCTGCCGGAGTACGGCGGCTTCGTGGTGGTGGAAGGCAACGGCCCACCGGAGGAGGTGGCCCGCCGGATCCGGGCGCACCTGAGCGAGTGGCTGCCCGACGATCCGTCCGCCGGTCCCGGCCCGGCTCCGGGCGGCCCTCCACGTCCGGCCGGCGGGGCGGGCCGCGACGGCCCGGTGCCGGTTCAGGCCCGGCCGTAGACCGGGATGCCGGCGCCGCTCGTGGGCGCCGACTCGGGGGAGGCCAGGAACCGGATCACGCCGGCGATCTCCGCCGGAGGCACCCAGCGCCGGTGGTCGGCGTCGGGCTGGGCGGCCCGGTTGGCCGGGGTGTCGATGACGCTCGGCAGCACCGTGTTGCACCGCACCCCGCGCTGGCGGTACTCGACCGCGACCGCGTCGGCGAACGCCCGCACCGCGGCCTTGGCGGTGACGTAGCCCGAGGCGCCCGGGAACGGCGACACCGCCGCCCGCGCGGAGACGCAGACCACGGCGCCGTCACCGGTCGCCACGAGGTGCGGCAGTGCCGCCCGGGTCACCAGGTAGGTCGGGCGCAGGTTGAGCCGCAGCATCCGCTCGAACTCCTCGACCGGGGTCTCGTGCACCAGGCCGCCCGCGGCGTACCCGCCGACCAGGTTGACCACCGCGCGCAGTGGCGCGGCCGGCTCGGCGGTCGCGACCTCGACCGCCCGCGCGGCCCCCTCGGGGGTCAGCAGGTCGGCCACGACCCGGACCGGGCCGTCGTCCGTCCCGGCCTCCCGCTGGGGTACGACCACCCGCCAGCCTGCGTCGAGGAAGGTGGCGGTGACCGCGCCGCCCAGCCCACCCGTGCCTCCGGTGACCAGCACCGTGCGTTCCGTCATGGACACACACGCTAGTCAACCGTCGTGCCGACCGACCGGTGACCCGCACGGGCCGTCTGGACCGTCCGGCCGAGGCCGACCAGGCAGGCCCTGCCGCGCGACGGCGGACCGGCACGTCGGGCGGCAGGAGTGACTCGACCGGACCGGTTGAGGCGGTGGGGCTGCGACAATGGGATCCTTGGCCCGGGGGCGGGCACGGAAGACGGTAAATTTCCCGATACGCGGTGTCATGGTTGACGCTCACGCGCTCTGAAAGTAAGTTTCATCCGTGGCGAAGAGTCCGAAGATTTCTGCGAGTCACGAGCCCGGTGGACTGATCGTCCACATCAGCGGCCTGCTGCCCTCGCTGTCCCCGGCCGAACAGCGGGTGGCCCGGCTGGTCGTCGCCGATCCGGCGGACGCGGCCCGGCGCACGATCACCGACCTCGCCACCGCCGCCGAGACGTCCGAGGCGACAGTGATCCGCTTCTGCCGCTCGGTCGGCATGGACGGCTACCCCCAGTTGCGCATCCGCCTCGCCGCCGAGGCCGCCCGCCGGGTCGAGCCGCCGGACGCGCGGGTGGTCGGTGGCGACATCCCGCCGGGCGCGGACCTGGCCCAGATCATCGCCACCATCGCCTTCAACGACGCCCGAGCCGTCGAGGAGACCGCCGAGCAGCTCGATCCGGCCGTCTGCGAGCAGGTGGTCGAGGCGATCGGCGCGGCCGGCCGGATCGACGTCTACGGCGCGGGCGCCAGCGGCTTCGTCGCCTCCGACTTCCAGCAGAAGCTGCACCGCATCGGCCGCATCGCGTTCTACTTCCCGGACGTGCACACCGCGCTCACCTCCGCCGCCCTGCTCGGGCGCGGCGACGTCGCGGTCGGCATCTCGCACACCGGCACCACGTCCGACGTCATCGAGGTGCTGGAGCAGGCGCGGGCCCGGGGAGCCACCACCGTGGCGCTCACCAACTTCCCGCGCTCGCCGATCACCGAGGTCGCCGACCACGTGCTCACCACAGCCGCCCGGGAGACGACCTACCGCTCCGGCGCGACGGCCAGCCGGCTGGCCCAGCTCACCGTCGTCGACTGCCTCTTCGTCGGGGTGGCCGCGCGCAGCCGGGCCCGGACCAAGAAGGCGCTCGAAGCCACGGCCGAGGCGGTCCAGTCGCACCGGGTCGGTCCCGGGCGGAGGCGGGGATGACGGCGGGCCGGGCGGAGCGCGACGGCGTGGCGGCGATCCGGCCGGTGGTGCGTGTCGGCGCGCCGACCGAGCGGCGCAACCCGCACAGCTTCGACCTCGACCTGATGTCCACCCGGGACGTGCTCACCGTGATCAACGAGGCGGACCGGCGGGTGCCGGCCGCCGTCGCCGCGGTGCTGGACGAGATCGCCGAGACCGTCGACCTCGCGGTGGCCGCGCTGCGCGACGGACACCGCGTGCACTACTTCGGCGCCGGCACCTCCGGCCGCCTGGGCGTGCTGGACGCGGCCGAGCTGGCCCCCACGTTCAACTCGCCCCGGCACTGGTTCTGCTCGCACCTCGCCGGTGGCCCGGACGCCATGTGGCGGGCGGTCGAGGACGCCGAGGACGACGAGCGCGGCGGCGCCGCCGAGGCCGCCGAGTGCGTGCGCCCGGGCGACCTGGTGGTCGGCCTGGCGGCCAGCGGACGCACCCCGTACGTCCTCGGGGCGCTCGCCGCGTCCCGGGAGCGGGGGGCCGCTACGGTGCTGCTCTGCGCGAATCCGGAGGCCCCGGCCGCCGCGTCGGTGGACGTCTTCATCGGCGTGGACACCGGGCCGGAGGTGGTCACCGGGTCGACCCGGATGAAGGCCGGCACCGCGCAGAAGCTGGTGCTCAACACGTTCTCCACGGCCGTCATGGTGCGTCTGGGCCGTGTCTACTCGAACCTGATGATCGACATGGTGGCCACCAACGCCAAACTGCGCGGTCGCATGATCTCGATCCTCGTGGAGGCCACCGGTTGCGCCGAGGAGGTCTGCCGGGTCGCGCTGCGGGAGGCCGACGGCGACCTCAAGACCGCGCTCGTCGCGCTGGTCTCCGGCGCGGAGGTGCCGGCCGCCCGGGCCGCGCTGGCCCGCTCCGCCCACCAGGTACGCGGCGCGCTCGCCCTGCTCGCCTCCTGACCGCCCCCGCTCACCCCTTCTCCCGGCGATCCACCCGCCCGGCGCATCCGTCCGGCGGGTGCGACACGTATCACGTGCGGGAGGGGGACGTTCCCGCCCGTACGGATTGTTCAACGAGGCGGAGGGTAATCCTGAGCGTGGCTGAACCGACCGGTCCACGAGCGCGTATCTCGCAGTGACCAGGATCGCAACGACCCGGTGACGCGGCTCGCTGTGTTCATGGAACAGGCAATGGTGCCATTCCATGGGCGAATAGCGATTCAGCAGCTCCGGCGGGCCCCAAAAGCCGTGTCCGGAAGCCGTCCGAACCGGGCCGGTAACAGGAAACATGGACCGGGCTCTCAGCTAGTACTCAGGCATTCGTGACAGTTTCGACTCACGACATGGAATCCCCGAAGCGTCACATCTGTTGTGTAGGTGTCAGCACCTACGGGCACAGCGGAGGTTACGGGGAGGGCTGATGAACGTGGGGATGGCAAGGAACCGGGCAACCGGCGCGAGCGAGGGGACCGTGGCAATCGTGGACAAGAACATCGGCATGCGTACCGACGAGGTCGCCGAGGAGCGGGACCTGGTCGGCGTCTACCTGCACGAGATCTCCCGGACGCCGCTGCTCGACGCCGCCCGGGAGGTCGACCTCTCCAAGGCGATCGAGGCGGGCCTCTACGCCGAGCACCTGCTCGACGAAGACCGGATCCCCGAGGGCGTCGACCGGGAGGACCTGGAGCGGCTGGTCGTCGAGGGTGAGCGCGCGAAGGACCTGTTCATCCGCGCGAACCTGCGACTGGTCGTGTCCATCGCCCGGCGCTACGTGCGCTCCGGGATGCCCATGCTGGACCTGATCCAGGAGGGCAACACCGGCCTGGTCCGGGCGGTCGAGAAGTTCGACTACGAGCGGGGTTTCAAGTTCTCCACCTACGCGACCTGGTGGATCCGCCAGGCCATCAGCCGGGCGATCGCCCAGCAGGAGCGGACCGTACGGCTGCCCGTGCACCTGGTGGAGGACGTCAACCGGATGCGCAACGTGGCCCGGCAGCTCACCCGTGAGCTGGGCAGCGACCCGGAGCCGGAGCAGATCGCGACCGCCCTCGGCGTGACCGTCGAGCGGGTCAACGAGCTGGTCCGCTGGTCGCAGGACACCGTCTCGCTGGACACCCCGGTGGGCGACGACGGCGACACCAACCTCGGTGACCTGGTCGCCGACAGCGACGCGCCGTCGCCCGAGGAGATCGTGCTCACCGGCCTGGAGCGGCAGCGGATCGAGGGTCTGCTCAACCACCTCGACGACCGGTCCGCCGGCATCATGCGGGCCCGGTACGGCCTGGAGGACGGTCGCGAGCACTCGCTGACCGAGGTCGCGTCGCGGTTCTCGCTCTCCCGGGAGCGGATCCGCCAGCTGGAGATCCAGGCCCTCGGCCGGCTGCGTGAGCTGGCTCGCGCGGAGGGGCTGCAGGCGGCCTGACCTGGTAGTAATTGAGACAACGAACGGCCGGCGTCCGACAGGGGGACGCCGGCCGTTCGCCGTCCGCGTCGATCAGACCCGGCCGTAGCCGGCGATCGACATGATGTTCATACCGCGTTTGCTGACGTTGCGTCCGGCGCTGGGCGCGTCGATGATCTGGCCGTTGCCGACGTAGAGCGCGACGTGCCCGAGCCCGGAGTAGAACACCAGGTCACCCGGTTGCAGCTGGCTGCGGCTGATCCGCGTGGTGGCGTTCCACTGCCGTGCCGCGCTGTGCGGCAGCGACTTTCCGGCGGCCCGCCACGCGGCGAGCGTCAGACCGGAGCAGTCGTAGCTGCCCGGGCCGTCCTGGGCATAGCCGTAGGGCTTGCCGACCGCGCCGTAGGCGTACCGCACGGCCTTGCCGGCGTCGCCGGAGACGGCCGGGGGCTTGCCCGCCGAGCCGGCGTTGCCGGGCGCCTCGGTGGCCCGCCCGTACGCCCTGCGCCGCATCTCGTAGAGGTCGGCCAGGTCTCCCTCGATCCGCGTCTTCGCGGACTTGAGCTGCTTGGCCTGCGCCGCCTCCCGGGCGAGCGTGGCGTCCAGCCGGGTCTTCTGGTCGATCAGCCGCTGCTGGTCGGCGGTGAAGCTGGAGAGGGTGCGCTGGCGCTGGCGGGTGAGCTGGTCCAGTGTGCCCAGCCGCTCCGGCAGCGTGGCCTGGCCACCCGGGTCCAGCAGGGCCGCCGCGGTACGCATGCCGCCGGTCTTGTACGCCGTCGCCGCCAGCACGCCCACCTCGGCGCGGCTGCGCTCGGCCTGTTCCTGCAGCGGCCCGATCCGGGCCTCCAACGTGGCCGCCGTGGCCTTGTTGGCCTTGATGTCCTCGTTGAGCTTGTTGTAGGACTCGACGATTCGCTCCAGCTCAGTCGAGGACTTCTCGATCTGCTTCGTCAGCTCTGCGGGTGTGGGCTCGGCCCGGGCCACCTGCGCCGGGGCGAGCAACGCGGCCGAGAGGCCGGCCACCGCGAGCGAGCGGAGCAGCATCCGTAAGGACGACAAGAGCGGAAAGCTCCTCTCCCACCGGCCGCCGGGCGCGTTCGCGACCCGGCGACACCGGCCCGGGGCCATCCGGGTGGATGGCTGTCGACCGGGCCGACCTGCACAACCTAACCCGTGATCGGAGTGGTCGGGAGTTCAAGCAGGGGCGAAAGTTGGCAAAGTGGCGGAAAGTGACGATGGTGCAGCATGGTGTGGCTCGCCCGATTGGTCGTTCTGGGCGGATGTCGTCAGCCACCGCCACGCAAAGTCATGACAAAGACTGAAATCGCTTCCTCTTTCCGGCGGGCCACCCGGGGCAGAACCGGCGGCCGATCGCCGAAAACCCGAGGTCAGGTGGCGGGCCCGCAACACAATGAAGCCCGGAACCGGGATTCCCGCACGGGATCCGCGTCCCCGGGAGGCCGCCGTGCAGACCGAACGCTCCGCCACCCAGCCGCCCCGACCCACCTCGCCCAAACTGCTCTACGCCCGCCCCGGCATCGTCGTCACCGCCGAGCGCTTCACCGTCGGCCGCAACAGCTGGCCGGTGGCCGAGATCACCCAGGTGCGGACCGATCGCGGCCCGCACGACCGGCTCGCGATCCGCGCCGTCGCCGTGTCCGCCGCGATGATCGCCGCGGTCGGGCTGCTGCTCGGCTTCACCGGCGGCCTGCACCGGCTCACCGCCGAGGCGTACCTCCTGCTCGGCGCGGTCGGGCTGGTGCCGCTGCTGCTCGTGCTGATCGGCGACCGCTGGCGGCCCCCGGCGCACGAGCTGTGGGGCCGGGTGCGGGGCACCGAGGTGCTGCTGTTCAGCAGCGACGACGAACGACAGTTCGGTCAGGTCAGCCGGGCGCTGCGCCGCGCCCGCGAGGCGGCGCGCATGGGCGGCTGGGCCGACCCACCGGCGGCCGAGCCGTGGCGACCGGCGCGGTGAGCGGCGCTCAGCCCGCGACCGGCTCCGGGGTACGCGGCTGCTGCTCGGCAGCCACCCACTGGCTCACCCGCCGCTCGGCGTAGAACGAGACGAACGGCACGGTCCCGGCGAGCATCACCAGCAGCATCCGCTTCAGCGGCCAGTTCGCCCGGCGGGACAGGTCGAACGTCAGCGCCAGATAGAGCATGTACAGCCAGCCGTGCGCCACGCCGACCACGCCCACCACGCTCGGGTTGTCGAAGCCGTACTTCAGCGGCATGCCGATCAGGACCAGCACCACGAGCGCCACGCCCACGATCCAGGCGATCACGCGGTACCGGGTAAGGGCTCCGCCCACCGTCGTCCGTCCTTCCGCACCGGCCTCAGCCGGGATAGTCGCCGGGCCGGGCGCCCGGATTGGCGTTCAACCAGGATAGATAGCGGTTGTACGCGGCCAGCTCGGCGTCGTCCGCCCCGTCGGCCGGGGCGGCCGGCGTCCGCACGACGCGCACCGGGCGGCGTACCGCCGGGGTGGTGACGACCGGCTCGGCGCCGGCAGCCGCCGACGGCGCCGGATCGGCCGTCGGCTGCGCGTCGCCCGGCGGCGTCGCCCGCAGCGTCTGGCGGACCTCCCGCCACCAGACGAAGATCACGAAACCGGCGAACACCGGCCACTCGATCGCGTAACCGAAGCTGATCGCGTTGCCCCCGGCGGCGCGGGTGACCTGCCACCAGCCCATCCCGAGGCAACCCGCCACCAGCACGACCATGGCCACGTGGCGGACGATCCACGCCGGTGTCCAGAGCCGTTCCATGCCCACGAGAGTACCGGGACTCCCCGGGTGTCTCCGACACGGCGTCGTAGTCCGGGCGGTGGTTTGGTGACACGCCCGCTGGGCATCCGAACAGGTGCAACCCGAACGAGACGAGGGGGCGACGATGACCGAATCGGTACGCCGGGACGCGAGCCCGGAACAGCGGGTCGCGGAGTGGGACGGCGATCACGCCCGCACTGTCGACGGCGAGCAGCTCGGGGTGGACCCGGTGGAGCTGGGCGACGAGGACCTGGTCCGGGAGATGCAGAGCCTGCACCGCACCCGGCTGGACACGCTGCGCCACGCCACCGACTCGGCGCTCGCCAACCACCTGCGGCGCACCGCCGAACTGGAGACGGAGTACCTGGCCCGGCACCCCGGCCGGGAGGTCGACCCGAGCCGGCTGCGGGACGCCTGATGGGCAGCCACGCCGAGCGCGGCATGTCCGCGCCCCCGGAGGTGGTGTTCAACACCGCCACTGATCCGGACCGCTCCTCGGCCTGGCTGCCCGAGCGGCTGCGCAACTCCGGCACCTGCCGGGTCGAGGTCGTCGACGCCGACGACATGCGGGCCCGGTGGAGCGCCGCGGACTGGTCCGCCGAGATCGACGTGGAACCGGCCGACGCGGGCGGCGCCCGGGTCCGGCTCGACCTGGCCGGCCCGGACCACGACCTGGCCGACGAGATCCTGGCCAACCTCGACCGCGAGGTGGCCGACAACCTGACCGCCGGCTGAGCCCGGCCGCACGACGAGCACGAGGAGGCCGGGTTGACCGGGAGTGGCCTGAAGCAGAAGGTGGCGCGCCTGCGCCAGGCGTACGCGCCGCACGAGCACCGGCCGCTGGAGGGCTACCTGAAGGCGATGGGCACGTACGCGGGCGTGACCGCCGCGCTCGTCGGCCTGGTCCGGGCGACCGGACGGCCGGTGCCCGAGCGGCCCACGCCGGCGGACGTGGTGCTGCTCTCGATCGCCACGCACAAGCTCAGCCGGCTGCTGTCCAAGGACGCGATCACCAGCCCGCTGCGGGCGCCGTTCACCCGCTACGACCACCCGATCGGCAGCGGCGAGGTGATGGAGCAGGTCCGCGACGAGGGCAGCCCCACCCGGCACGCGCTCGGCGAGCTGGTCAGCTGCCCGTTCTGCCTGGCGGTCTGGGTCGCCACCGGGCTCACCGGCGGGCTGGTGCTGGCGCCCCGGCTGACCCGGCTGGTCGCCACCGCGCTGACCGCGGTGGCCGCCTCCGACTTCCTCCAGATGGGGTACGCGGTCGCCCAGCAGGCGGCCGAGGGCGGTCACCACGAGGCGTGAGGGATGCGGACACGAAAAGGGGGCCGGCGCACGCCGGCCCCCTTTTCGCGCGTCTCCCACGGTCAGGTGGGGGTGGTGCCGTGGTCCTCGCCGGCCCAGCCGCGCGACGCCTCCGGCTCCCGCTCCTCCTCGTCCTCCCCGGTGACGATGTCCCGGTCCACAGCGGTGCGCTCGTGCTCGTTGGCGAAGTCCGGCTCCGGCAGCGTGTCGACGCCCTCCGGGGGCTGGCCGAGCGCCGCCAGGTGCTCGTGCTCGGGGTTGCGGTCGGTCATGTCGCGTCCTCTCGTCTTCCGGGGGCTCAGGCGACCGTGCCGCCCAGCAGATCGGCCGCCTCGTCCGCCGCGTACTCGCCCTGGGGGAGCGCGGCGATCCGGGTGAGCAGCTCCGCGGGGAGTTCGGCGGCCACCGCCCGGCGGTAGATGTCCGCCTGGGTGATCCGCTCCTGGCCGTGGTAGATGTCGTCGAGCAGGTCGTCGAGCGGCCGCGTGTCGGGCTGCTCGGTCACGGGCGCGTCATCGGTCACGCCGACCACCTACCCGGCGCCGAACCGGTCAAACTCGCCCCAACCCCGCTCAGGCCGGCGCCGGCAGCGTGGCCCGGCGGGCCCGGACGGCCTGGGCCAGGTGCTCCAGGACCTCGGCAGTGGTGTCCCACCCGATGCAGGCGTCGGTGACCGACTGGCCGTACGCCAGCTCCCGGGTCGGGTCCAGGTCCTGCCGGCCGGGCACCAGGAAGCTCTCCAGCATGATGCCGACGATCCCGCGCTGACCGGCGGCGAGCTGGGCCGCCACGTCGGCGGCGACCAGCGGCTGGTTGCGGTGGTCCTTGCCGCTGTTGGCGTGGCTGGCGTCGACCACCACCCGCTCCGGCAGGCCCGCGGCGCGCAGCAGCTCCAGCGCCCCGGCCACCGACTCCGCGTCGTAGTTCGGCCGGCCGCCCCCGCCGCGCAGCACCAGGTGCCCGTCCGCGTTGCCCCGGGTGTGCATGATCGCCGGGGTGCCGGAGACGTCGATGCCGGGGAAGACGTGCGGCACCCCGGCCGCCCGGATCGCGTCCACGGCGGTGGCGATGCTGCCGTCGGGGCGGTTCTTCATGCCGATCGGCATGGACAGCCCGGAGGCGAGCTGCCGGTGCACCTGGCTCTCCACCGTCCGCGCGCCGATCGCGCCCCAGGCCACCGTGTCCGCGATGTACTGCGGGGTGATCGGGTCGAGGAACTCGCAGCCCACCGGCAGGCCCAGCCGCAGCACGTCGAGCAGGAGCGCCCGCGCGGTACGCAGACCGGTGTTCACGTCGCCGGACCCGTCCAGCGCCGGGTCGTTGATCAGGCCCTTCCAGCCCACCGTCGAGCGCGGCTTCTCGAAGTAGACGCGCATCACCACGAGCAGGTCGTCGGCGACCCGGGCGGCGGCCTCGCGCAGTCGGCCCGCGTACTCCAGGGCGGCGGCCGGGTCGTGCACGGAGCAGGGGCCGACGACGACGAGCAGCCGGTCGTCGTCGCGGTCCAGCACCCGGCCGACGGCACGGCGGCCCGCCACGACGGCCTCGGCCAGCGGGGTCTCGAGCGGCAGGTGGTGGTGCAGCAGGGCCGGGGTGGTCAGCGGCACCACACGGTCGATGCGCTGGTCGATGACCCGATGGGCGTCCTGGGACGTGGTCACGGTGGGGATTCCTTCCGCCGACCGTGCCCCCGTGCCGGGTCCGGGGGATCGAGCCGGCTGCTCGCATACGAAAGGGCAGGGAAAAGAATCCCTGCCCGGCCGGCTCGAAGAGGTAAGTGACGTCAGCTCATGGTCGAGTCACCGGCTCCTCCAGCCGGCTGCCTAAACCATCGATACGACCGCGTCACGTCGGCCAGCGTACCCGAAGCGCGCCGGAAAGCCCGCTGTCGTTCCGAAGTGCGGAACACGGGGTATGTGATCGCCATGACCACCAGCCATGACCCCAGTGACCAGGAACGGATCGAGTCCCGGGCGCATCTGCTGCCGGAGGAGGCGGCGGCGGGCAGCGACGACGCCGAGGCGCAGGCCGACGCGATCCTCACCGAGTCCGACATCCGCGAGGCGGACCAGAACGCCGCCCCCGACACGGTGCTGGAGCACCGCACCTCCGAGCAGACCGTCACCCCCGTCGAGCCGCCCGACTGAGCGTCGCGCCCCGGGCCCGGCGGGAACCCCGGTAACTGTCGTCCCGCAACCGGGCCAGCGGGCCGGCCAGGCGCAACCCCGGCGGCACGTTGCCGATCGGATCGAAGGCGAGCGCGGCGTCCTCGGCGGCGCCGCGCTCGCCGTCGAGGCGTACCTCGCCGAACGGCCGCCACCGGCCTGCCGCCGAGGCCACCGCCAGCACCAGCCGGGGCTCGTCGGCGGCCACCGCCGCGCCCGCCTCGGCCAGGCCGCGACCCAGGTCTGGTGACTCCGGGTCGGCCAGCACGGCCAGGAACAGCCGTCGCCCGCCGGCCCGGAACGGCATGATCGACGTGTACGTCCCGGTGAAGCGCCGCCGGGGCAGCGGCAGGTTCCGCAGCACCGGCGCTGCGCCGCTGGAACTGAACAGCAGGTCCACCGGCGGCTCCGGGTCGCGGCGCAGCCGTACCGCCACGCCCAGCACGTCCGGCCAGGCGCCCGGCGTCGGCACGCCCTTGGAGAGGCGGATCGTGGCCGGCCACCGGCCCGGCAGGTCGAGCAGCGGCACCCCGGTCGGCGGTCCCGGCGTACCCCAGATCCGGACCTCGCCGCCGAACGTGCGCCCGGCCGGGTGCAGCAGGCGGGCGTGCCGGAGCCGGGCCAGCGCGGCGGCGGCGCGCTCGACGGCGGACGGTGAGGTGGCGGCCATGCCCGCACGGGTACCCCGGCGCGCACCGACGATGCTCCGGCGCGCGTGTCACCTTTCCGCCTCCGGGATCGGATAGCGTCGTCTCATGCCCGACAGCGGTTTCCCCTGGCCGATCGAGACGACCCGACTGGACAACGGCCTGCGTGTGGTGGTGAGCGAGGACCGCACCGCCCCGGCCGTGGCGGTCAACCTCTGGTACGACGTGGGCTCCCGCCACGAGCCGGCCGGACAGACCGGCTTCGCCCACCTCTTCGAGCACCTCATGTTCGAGGGTTCGGTGAACGTTGCGAAGACCGAGCACATGAAGCTGATCCAGGGCGCGGGCGGCTCGCTCAACGCGACCACCAACCCGGACCGCACCAACTACTTCGAGACGGTCCCGGCCGAGCACCTGGAGCTGGCGCTCTGGCTGGAGGCCGACCGGATGGGCGGGCTGGTGCCGGCGCTGACCCAGGAGACGCTGGACAACCAGCGCGACGTGGTGAAGAACGAACGGCGGCAGCGCTACGAGAACGTGCCGTACGGCGACGCCTGGCTGCGCCTGCTGCCGCTGCTCTACCCGCCGGGGCACCCGTACCACCACGCGACGATCGGGTCGATGGCCGACCTGAACGCCGCCGACCTGGCCACCTTCCAGGAGTTCCACAGCACCTACTACGCGCCGAACAACGCCGTCCTCACCGTGGTCGGCGACACCACCGCCGCCGAGGTGTTCGGGCTCGCCGACAAGTACTTCGGCGGGCTCGCCGCGCGCGCCGACATCCCGGCCGCGCCGGACGGCCGTACCGTGCCGGCCACCGGCCGCCCGGCGGTGGAGACGGTCACCGCCGACGTGCCCGCCCCCCGCGTCTACGTCGCGCACCGCACCCACCCGTTCGGCACCCCGGGGTACGACGTGACCACGGTGCTGGCCACCGTGCTCGGCAGCGGCCGGGGCAGCCGCCTCTACCAGCGCCTGGCCGACGGCGAGCGGATCGCCCAGCCGGACCTCGTCGGCGCGTACGGGGTGGACCTGGCGCACGCGCCCGCCCCGCTGATCGCCACCGCCACGGCCCGCCCCGGGGTGAGCGCCGAGCGGCTGCGCGACGGGCTGGCCGAGGTGGTCGACGAGCTGGCCACGGTGCCGGTGACCGCCGCCGAGCTGGACCGCGCCAAGGCGCTGCTGAGCACCATGTGGTGGCGGCAGATGTCCACTGTCGACGGGCGGGCCGACACGCTCGGCCGGTACGCCACCCAGTTCGGCGACCCGGCCCGCGCGGCCGACCGGCTGCCGGCCTGGCTCGCGGTGACCGCCGAGCAGATCGCCGAGCAGGCCGCCGAGCTGCTCGGCGCCGCCGACCGGGTGATCCTGACCTACCTGCCCGAGGAGAAGTGATGTCGCTGATCGCCACCCGTCCCGGCCCCGGCGCCGCCCGCGCCTACCGGTTCCCGCAGGTGGTCCGGCGGACAGAGGCCGGCGGCCAGGTGGTCGCCGCGCACCTGCCCGGGCAGAACCTCGCAGTCGCGTTGCTGCTTCTCGACGGCGGCGCGGGCCGGGAGCCGGTCGGCAAGGAAGGGCTCGGCGCGGTGCTGGCCAAGGCGCTGGAGGAGGGCACCGCGCAGCGGGACGCCACCGCGTACGCGCTGGCCATCGAGGCGCTCGGCACCGAGCTGTCGACCGGGCTGGACTGGGACTCGTTCCAGGTGAGCGTGCAGGTGCCGGTGGACCGGCTGACCGCCGCCGTGGAGCTGCTCGCCGAGGCGGTCCGTACGCCCCGGCTCGACCCGGCCGACGTGCGCCGGGTCCGCGACGACGAGGCGACGGCGCTTCGGATGGACTGGGCCAACCCGGGCCCGCGCGCCGACGCGGTGCTGCGGGCCGAGCTGTTCGGCGCGCAGCACCGGTGGGGCCGCCCGCTCTACGGCGACCCGGACAGCGTGGCCGCGCTGGAGGTGGACGACGTCACCGTCTTCCACTCCGAGTGGTTCATCCGCCCCGGCACCCTGATCGTCGCCGGTGACCTGGAGCGGATCGACCTGGACGCGCTCGCCGCGACGGCGTTCGCCGGCGCCGGCGGCGGCCCGGTGGAACGCGGCGGCCCGATCGACGTGCCGCTGACCGGGCAGCGCCGGATCATTCTGGTGGACCGGCCCGGCTCGGTGCAGTCCACGCTGCGGCTGGGCCACCCGTCCCCGCACCGCGCCCACCCGGACCACGTGCCGATGACGCTCGCCGGCACCGTGCTCGGCGGCGCGTTCACGTCCCGGCTCAACCACCTGATCCGCGAGGTGCGCGGCTACACGTACGGGATCCGGGGCGACTTCGCCTCGTCCCGGCGGTTCGGGCGGTTCGCGGTCAGCTCCGGCGTGCAGACCGCGGTGACCGCCCCGGCGCTCGTCGAGTCGGTGGGCGAGATCTCGCGTACCCAGCTGACCGGGGTCACCGAGGACGAGCTGGAGGTGGCGCGCTCCTGGCGGGCCGGCCAGCTCTCGGTCGAGCTGCAGAGCCCGCGCGCGATCGCCGCGGCCCTGACCACGCTGGTCGTGCACGACCTGCCGGACGACTACCACGCGCGGCTGCGGGAGCAACTGCTCGCGGCGACCGTCGAGGACGTTTCCGCCGCCGCGGCGACCTACCTGCACCCCGAGTCGCTGACCATGGTGATCGAGGGGGACGCGGCGGTCATCCGGGACGAGCTGGTCGCCAGCGGTCTCGGCGAGGTGCTCGACCACACGTGACCGGACGGGGCGGCGGGCCTGTGATTCCCGTCGCCCCGCATCCGCGCGGTGGGAAACGTTTCCCACCCGCACCGCCCGGCTGGGTAGCCTCGCGGGCATGAGGATCGGCATTGTGGGAGCCACCGGTCAGGTCGGTGGCGTCATGCGGCAGGTGCTGGCGGAGCGCGAGTTCCCGGCGGAGCAGGTGCGCCTGTTCGCCTCGGCCCGGTCGGCCGGGCGCACGCTGCCCTGGCGCGACGGCGAGGTCACCGTCGAGGACGCGGCCACCGCGGACTACCGCGGCCTGGACATCGTGCTCTTCTCGGCGGGCAAGGCCACCGCCAAGGAGCTGGCTCCCCGGGTCGCCGAGGCCGGCGCCGTGGTGATCGACAACTCCTCGGCGTTCCGGATGGACCCGCAGGTGCCGTTGGTGGTCGCCGAGGTCAACCCGCACGCGATCGCCGACCGCCCGAAGGGCATCGTGGCGAACCCCAACTGCACCACGATGGCCGCCATGCCGGTGCTGCGTCCGCTGCACGACGAGGCCGGGCTGGTCAGCCTCGTCGTCGCCACCTACCAGGCGGTCTCCGGCGCCGGCCTGGCCGGCGTGGCGGAACTGGACGAGCAGGTCCGCAAGGTGGCCGGGGACGCCGCCGGGCTGGCCTTCGACGGCGGTGCGGTGGAGTTCCCGGCGCCGCGCTCGTTCGCCCGCCCGATCGCCTTCAACGTGCTCCCGCTCGCCGGCTCGATCGTCGACGACGGCTCGTTCGAGACCGACGAGGAGCAGAAGCTGCGCAACGAGAGCCGCAAGATCCTGGAGATCCCCGGGCTGAAGGTCTCCGGCACGTGTGTGCGCGTCCCGGTCTTCACCGGCCACTCGCTGCAGATCAACGCCCGGTTCGCCCGCCCGATCGACCCGGCCCGGGCCCGCGAGCTGCTCGACGGCGCGCCCGGCGTGGCGCTGCGCGACGTGCCCACGCCGCTGGAGGCGGCCGGCCAGGACCCGACGTACGTCGGCCGGATCCGGGCCGACGAGACCGTCGAGCACGGGCTCGCGCTGTTCTGCGCCAACGACAACCTGCGCAAGGGCGCGGCGCTGAACGCCGTGCAGCTCGCCGAACTGGTCGCCGCCGAGCGCTGACCCTGCGGGCGTCCGTGCCGGGCCACCCGGCACGGACATCCGCGCAGCGGGTATGCCCGCCGGGTCGCCGGCCGCCCCGCGCGCCGGCAGGGCGGAGGTGCCGATGACGGCCGAAGGGGACACCGAGGCCGCCGGGATGCGTTCGGACACGGGCCGGGCGATCGGGTTCAGCGACGCGGTCTTCGCCATCGTCATCACGCTGCTGGTCCTCGACCTGCGGGTGCCCGAGACGGCGCCGGGCGGAATGCTGCGCGCGCTGCTCGACCAGTGGCCGGTCTACCTCGCCTACGTCACGTCCTACCTGTACGTGGCGGTCAACTGGCTGAACCACAAGGGGACGTTCCACCGGGTCCGCTGCGCCGACCGGGGACTGCACTGGGCCAACCTCGGCGTGCTGTTCAGCGTGGCGCTGCTGCCGTTCGTCACCGCGCTCGTCTCCCGCGCGGTGGAGGAGGGCGACGTCTTCGACGAGCGGGTCGCGGTGTCCGCGTACGGGCTGGTCGGCGTGATCCTGTCGAGCACGTGGCTGTGGCTCTACCACTACCTGAGCCGGCACCCGGAACTGCTGGAGCCGCACGTCCCCGCCCGTTTCTTCGAGGCCGAACGCGTCCGGGCGCTGCTCGGCGTCCTCGCGTACGCGATCGCCGGTCTGGTGGGCGTGTTCCTGAGCGTGCCGGTGGCGCTCGTGGTGCTCCTGCTGCTGCCGATCTTCTACGGGCTGTCCAGCAACGGCTTCTACGACCTGCGCCGGCGCCTGCGCCACCGGCGGTGACGCCCCGCGTTACCCCGCCTCGGGCGGCGGGTAGACCGCCGTGCCGACACCGAGAGGGGAGCACCATGACAACGGTCGGAGAGTTCATGACGACCCGGTTGGTGACGATGGACGGCAACGACACGCTCACCGCCGCGGCGCAGGAGATGCGCGACAGCGCCATCGGCGACGTGGTGGTGACCGACGGCGACAACGTGGTCGGTATCGTCACGGACCGGGACATCACGGTGCGGGGCGTGGCCGAGGACATGGATCCCACCTCCACCCGGCTCAACCAGATCACCAGCAAGGACGTGGTGACGGTGAGCCAGTACGACGACGCCGTGGCCGCCGCCGACCTGATGCGCACGTACGCGGTCCGCCGGCTCCCAGTGGTCGAGGACGGCCGGCTGATCGGCCTCATCTCCATGGGTGACCTGGCGGTCGAGCGGGAACCCCAGTCGGTGCTCGCGGACATCAGCGCCGACGACCCCAACAACTGACCTGACCGACGCGGTGACGCCGGCTCCCGGTTCGGGGGCCGGCGTTCCGCGTCACGCAGGCGACGCGGCGGTCACCCGGATCGGGCGAGGTTGACCGCGGAACGGGTGGGGACACCGCATCCCGGACGGAAGACCGCGGAACGCGGGAGGAGTCGCCCGGATGGTGGACATGGCCACAAGATTCTTCGAGGACCTGGACCGGCGGGGGTTCGAGCCCCTGTTGGTCAAGACATCCGGAACGCTGCGCTTCGACCTGCACGAGGGCCCGCACACCACGCACTGGCTGCTGGAGATAGAACGGGGCAACCTGCGGGTCCGGCAGGAGGACGGCGAGGCGGACACCGTGGTCGGCACCGAGCCGCGCCTCTTCGCCGAGCTGGTCGGCGGTGAGGAGAACGCCATCGCGGCGCTGCTGCGGGGCGACATGACTGTCGTCGGCGACCTCCGGCTGGTGTTGCAGGTCGAGCGGGTCTTCCCCGGTCCGCCGGACTCCCGGGGACCACGTCACACGTTCGGTGGGAGGGGCGCCTGATGCCCGGGCAGAACACCGTCCGCATCCTGGACGGCAACACGTTCGTGGTCAGCGAGGACAGCGGCGACATCGAGGCCACCCCGAACGAGCCGACGGGTCTTTTCTCGCTCGACACGCGCTACCTGTCGAAGTGGGTGCTCACCGTCAACGGCGAGCGGCTCAACGTCCTGTCCTACGACGACCTGCAGTACTACGAGGCCCGGTTCTTCCTGGTGCCCGGCATGGCCACGCACTACATCGACGCGAAGCTGTCGGTGATCCGGGAACGGGCGGTGGGCGGCAGCTTCCGGGAGACGCTGACCATCCTCAACCACGACGAGAAGGCGGTCGACCTGGAGGTCCGGATGGACGCCGGGTCCGACTTCGCCGACCTCTTCCAGATCAAGGACGAGATCCTGAACAAGAAGGGCGAGCTGTACGCCGAGGCCGAGTCGGACCGGCTGCGCCTGGGCTACCGGCGGGGCAACTTCCGGCGCGAGACCGTCGTCTCCGCCAACCAGCCGGCCCGCTACGACCAGCGCGGCTTCGCCTGGAGCCTGCGGCTGGAACCCAACGAGCAGTGGGACGCCGTCATCGACGTGCAGACGTTCGCCATCGGTCCCGGCGGCCGGGACCTGCGGATCGGGCTGCGCGCCCACGGCGTCGAGCGGCTCGCGCTCCAGCACGACCTGGAGGAGTGGATCAGCCGGGCCCCGAAACTGAACAGCGAGCACGAAGATCTCGCCGCGACCTACCGGCGGAGCCTGGTCGACCTCGCTGCGCTGCGCTTCTCGCCGCTGTCGCTCGGCGGGCAGACGCTGCCCGCGGCCGGCCTGCCCTGGTTCATGACCATGTTCGGCCGGGACAGCATCCTCACCTGCCTGCAGGTGCTGCCGTTCGCGCCGGAGATGTCGAAGACCACGCTGCGGATCCTCGCCGCGCTGCAGGGCACCCGGTTCGACGACTTCCGGGACGAGGACCCGGGCCGGATCCTGCACGAGATGCGCTACGGCGAGACCGCCGCGTTCGAGGAGCAGCCGCACTCGCCGTACTACGGCTCGGTGGACGCCACCCCGCTGTTCGTGGTGCTGCTCGACGAGTACGAGCGGTGGACGGGCGACGGGGCGCTGGTCAAGGAGCTGGAACTGGAGTGCCGGGCCGCGCTGAGGTGGATCGACAAGTACGCCGACCTGATCGGCAACGGCTACATCTGGTACGAGCGGCGCAACACCGACACCGGCCTGGAGAACCAGTGCTGGAAGGACTCGTGGGACTCCATCTCGTACGCCGACGGCACGCTGCCGCCGTTTCCCCGGGCCACCTGTGAGGTGCAGGGCTACGCGTACGACGCGAAGATGCGCGCGGCCCGGCTGGCCCGGGTGTTCTGGGGCGACCACACGTACGCCGACCAGCTCGAACGCGAGGCCGCGGAGCTGAAGCGGCGCTTCAACCAGGACTGGTGGGTCGCCGACCGCGGCTTCTACGCGCTCGCGCTGGACCCGGACGGGCGCCAGTGCGATGTGCTCAGCTCCAACATCGGCCACCTGCTGTGGAGCGGGATCGTGGACGAGGAACGGGCGTCGAGTGTCGCCGAGCACCTGGTGGGGCCCCGGCTCTGGTCCGGCTGGGGGGTGCGGACGCTGGCCGAGGGCGAGGTCCGCTACAACCCGATCGGCTACCACAACGGCACGATCTGGCCGTTCGACAACTCGTTCGTCGCCTGGGGCCTGCGCCGGTACGGCTTCAACGAGGAGGCGGCCACCGTGGCCAACGGCATCCTCGACGCGGCCGCCTACTTCGACGGCCGACTGCCCGAGGCGTTCGGCGGCTACCAGCGGGAGCTGACGAAGTTCCCGGTGGAGTACCCGACCGCGTGCAGTCCGCAGGCGTGGTCCACCGGCGCGCCGCTGCTGCTGATCCGCACCATGCTGGGCCTTGAGCCGCACGAGGGGCACCTGGCGGTGGACCCGCGCCTGCCGATGGGCATGGGACGCATCGAGGTGCTGGACATCCCGGGCCGCTGGGGCCGGGTGGACGCGTTCGCCCGGGGCCGGCTCGACCTCGACGAGCTGGCCGAATGAGTCAGTGCCCGGGCGGACGCGCGGTGTGCGCCTCGTCCGGCGGCAGCAGGCAGAACTCGTTGCCCTCCGGGTCGGCCAGCACGGTCCAGCGCGGCAGCTCGCGTACCACTGTCGCGCCCGCCTCCAGCACGGCGGCCCGCTCCTCGGCGTCGCCGACCAGGTCGAGGTGGATCCGGCCGGGCGCGGGCAGCTCGGCGGCGGGGCTGATCCACAGGTCCGGCCGCCGCCCGTGCGGGTCGCGCAGCAGCACCGCCTCGGCCGGGGCGAGCGTGCCCTCGGCGAGCTTGACCCGGTCCTCCTCGACCACCGGCAGCCCGGTGACCGCGCTCCAGAACGGCGCGAGCAGGTACGGGTCGCGGCAGTGGATGACGATCGCGGCGAGGTCGGGCATGCCTCGAACCTAGTCGCCCGCGACGGCGGGCAGGACGTTGTCCAGGAACGCGGCGGACACCGCCCCCGGTACGCGAGCCCGGTCTGCCGAGGGCAGATCGCCCCTACGGTCGCGTAACCTACTCGGGGTAAAGTAGCGGGATGTCGGAACTCGTGTACCCGCCCGTGATCACCGCCGCGAAGACGATGTTCCGGCTCCTCGACCTGCGCCTCGACGTGTCCGGCAGCGAGCACGTGCCGCCCACCGGCGGCGCCGTGCTCGCATCCAACCACGTGAGCTACCTCGACTTCATCTTCTGCGGCTACGGCGCGCACCCGGCCAAGCGGCTGGTCCGCTTCATGGCCAAGGACAGCGTCTTCCGGCACCGCGTCTCCGGGCCGCTCATGCGCGGCATGAAGCACATCCCGGTCAACCGGGCCGCCGGCGCCGGCTCGTACGCCGCCGCGGTGAGCGCGCTGCGCCGCGGCGAGGTGGTCGGCGTCTTCCCGGAGGCGACGATCAGCCGCTCCTTCGTCGTCAAGGACCTCAAGAACGGCGCGGCCCGGATGTCGCAGGAAGCCGGCGTGCCGCTGCTGCCGGTCGCGCTCTGGGGCACCCAGCGCCTGTGGACCAAGGGCCGCCCGCGTACGCTCACCCGCCGGCACACGCCGATCACCATCATCGTCGGCGATCCGATGGACCCGGCCGCCTACCCGGACGCCACAGTCATGACCGCCGACCTGCGTACCCGGCTGTCGGCGCTCGTCGACCGGGCCCAGCGGGAGTACCCGGACCAGCCGTCCGGCCCGGACGACACCTGGTGGCAGCCGGCCCACCTGGGCGGCAGCGCGCCCACCCCGGAGGAGGCCGTCGAGCTGGACCGCTCCGAGCGCCGCACCCGCAGCGCCTCCTGACCCCCGCGGTCCGCAGCTCGGCTCGGCTCGGTAGATCTTGGTACGAATCTCATGACGTAGTACGTTCGTCTCATCTGGTGGTGTGCCCTCCAGGAGTGCGGTCCGCGCCCGGCCGAACTGAGCGAGTGGAGTCTCACGCAACGCCCCTCCGTTGCCGAGATCTTCGGCCGCCCACCACGCACATACGAGGAAAGGGCCGCCGAGAACGCTCACCTGTTCCGCCGACTGAGGACAGCCGCACCGCGCAAGGATGCACCTCCATGCCGCAGAGGATGCGCGCTCGGGGGAGGGTCAGCAGGCGGAACCGGGCTGGTCGCGGGCCGGGACGTCGGACAGCGCCCACGGCGACGCCTCGGCCACCGGCGGACGGTAGTAGTCGTCGCGGGACAGGAACTCCACCGGCAGCGAGCCCGGCAGCGTCACCGTGCCGAGCATCGGGCCGGGGGAGGCGGCGACCCGGGTGGCGAGCACGTCCCGCTCCGGCGGTGAGAGGTCGACCAGATCGGGGTTGGCCAGGCGGTATCCGGCCACCGCGCGGCGGACCTGCCGGGCCAGCCCGGCGACCGGCCCGACCGGGCCGGTCAGTGCCAGCGCCGGCTGCCGGATGGTGCGCAGCGCGTCGCAGACCACGCGCAGCTCGGCTGTGCCGTCGCCGTGATCGACCAGTTCCAGCCGGGACGGCCACTGCCAGCGGATCTGACCGCTGACCAGGCGGGACAGCCGGACCGGGCGCCGGTGCCGGGCACCCGTCCGGCTGTCCTGCCCGGGGACCACTGACAACTCGGAACCGCTGCAGACGTACGCCAGCCGGCGGTCGGTCACGGTGATCGTCGCCGGCGCGGGCAGCGCCCAGCAGCGGACGTCCTCGGTGGGGCCCAGCAGGTGACCGGCGACCCGCAGCAACTGATGCCCGAGTATGCGCTCACCCGGCTCGGGCACCAGCGCGTAACGCCGGTCCAGCACGGGACGGGTGGGGTCGGCGTCGGCGTCGAACCGATGCGGTCCGACGAAGAAGGGTGCGGCGTCCTCCGGCACGGTACGACCTCCCGGTGACGGTTGGCGGTATCAGGGAGCCTGCCGGATTCGTAGGGTGATTGTCATGACACCTGTTAGGGGGTCGGCCGGTCGGCCGACGCCTGCGACCGGTAGATGCCGATATCTTCCGGTCGGACGAGTCCGTCCTCGATCGCGCGGGCGAGCAGGGCCGCCTTCGTGGCAGCCGGACGCCCCGCTCGGGTGTACTTGATCCGCGCTCGGTCGACGTACTGCTTCACTGTGTGCTCGCTGATCTGCATCCGGCGCGCCACCGACGCCTTCGACATCGACTGGAACCACAACAGCAGCGCCTCGCGCTCCTTGTCCGACAGGGCCGGACGATCCGGCCGGGCGTCGCCGACCATCGCGCCGGCCAGCGCGGGCGGCACGTACGGCCGGTCCTGCGCCGCCGCCAGCACGGTGCCCACACAGTGCTCGCGTCCCTCGTGCTTGGCCAGGAACGCCACCGCGCCCGCGTCCAGCGCGGCCAGCATGGTCGGCGGGTCGCTGTGCTCGGAGTAGACCACCACCCGGCGCCCGGCCGCGCTCAGCTCGGCCAGCTTGTCCAGCACCATCCGGCCGTGCAGGCGCAGGTCGAGCAGCACCACCTCGGCGTCGGGCGCGGCCCGTAGCACCTCGTCCGGGTCGTCGCCGGTGGCCACCACCCGCAACCGCGGCTCGCCGGCCAGCCAGGCCCGCACCCCGTCGATCACCACCGGATGGTCGTCCACGATCGCCACCCCGATCGGCCACCCGGCGTTCACGTCCGCCGCCAGCGGGTCTGCGTCCATCTGATCTCCCCGTCCCGCTCGTGCAGGTGTTCCACCGGTCCGCCCCCACCGGTCGTCGTCTCGTCCGGGCCGTCGTGGTCCGGTGTCACCAGGCTGACCACCACCTCGTCCGGTCCCGCGACCACTGTCAGCCGCGCCCAGCCCTCGGCCGCGGCGAGCCCTGCCGTGAGCGGGTCGGCCAGCCCGCGCCGGATCTCCACCGGCAGCTCCGGTGGCGTGCCGACCGCCACCAGGTCGATCGGCAGTCCGTTGCGTTCGGCCAGGTCGGCCGCCGCGCGCAGCTCGTGCAGCAGCGCGTCGGGCACGTCGTCCGACTCGGCGATGAGCCGGCGCAGCCGGGCCGCGGCCAGCACCGCCCGCCGCCGCACCGCCGGGTCGGCCGGGTCGGCGTCGCCCGCCGCCAGTTCGGCCAGCACCTCCTCGGCGGTGCCGCTGACCAGAGCGAGCCGTTCCTGGCGCTCGGTGCGGGCCCGCTCGGCCGCCTCCCGCTCCGCCGCCACGGCCAGCGCCGCCGCCGCGGTGGCGGCCCGGGCCCGGGCCTGCGCGGTGAGCGCTGCCGCGCCGACGAAGACCGCCACCGGCAGGGTGGAGGTGCCGTAAACGTACATCGTGGCCCGGCTCAGATCGGCCGACGCGGTCGCGCCGTACAGCACCACCGCGGTCACCGCGATCGCGCCGTGCGCGGCGAGCATGACCAGCAGCCAGCGCACCGGCCGCCGCCAGAGCGCCAGCAGGAAGAACCAGGCCAGGCCGCCCCACACCCAGTTGGCGGTGCTGAACAGGAAGCGCTCGCCGGCGCCCGCGACGACCGCCGCGTCGACCACCAGCAGCGCCGCGGCCAGGCTCCGGGCCGGGGGCAGTTCGCCGCGCAGCAGAAGTACGCCGGCCCAGACCCCGATCAGCGCGGTCACCAGCCAGCCCACCGCCACCACGGCGGGGAAGGCCATTCCCGGTCCCGCCCGCAACACGGCCGGCAGCGCGATCGCCAGGTGCCAGGCCGCCGCGATGACGATGGCGGCGATCCGCGCGCCCCCGTCGGAGGCGTCGGCCACCGCGTGCGCCTCCGGCGGGGCGGTGGCCGGTCCGGGGCGCGTCGCCACCCGCGGCCGGGGAAGTGGACGCAGCACGGAGTCGGCGGTCACCGCCGCACCCGACTCAGTCGGCATCGGACCACTCCAGCCGAATCCGGGTGCCCGCGCCAGGGGCGGAGGTCACCAGCGCGCGTCCACCCACAGTGGTCATCCGCCCGTGGATCGACTCGCGCAGCCCGTACCGGTGGGCCGGGACCGTGGCGGGGTCGAAGCCCGGACCGTCGTCGACCACTTCGACCACGACGGCGCCGCCCTCGCGGGCCAGGCGCAGCGACGCGGTCGCGCCGGGTGCGTGCCGCGCCACGTTCGCGAGCGCGGCGGCGGCGCTGTCGGCTAGCGCCATGGCGACCTCCGCCGGCAGCCGGCAGGGCGCGAGCGTCGCGGTCACCGCCGGCCCGGGCGTTCCGGCGAGCACCTGGCGCAGCCGTTCGTCCAGGTCGGCCTCGCCGGCCGCGGTCGCGGACCGCGCGCCCGCCAGGGCGGTGAGGGTACGCAGATCGTGCGCGCACCGCTCGCGCAACGTCGCCGAGTCGGGTACCGCGCCGAGGCCGACCATGGTGAGCGTGCCCAGCACGGTGTCGTGCAGGTCGCGGTTCTGCCGCCGTTCGTCCTCGCGGGCGGCGCGCGCGACCACCGCCTCGTGGGACAGCCGCTGGTAGTCGGCGAACGCGGCGTCGGCGCGGGCGATCCGGCGGCGCATCACCGCTGTCATCACCGCCGCGCTTCCGGTCTGCACCAGCAGCGTCCCGGCGTGCGCCCGCGCCTCGACCGGGTTGCCGGCCAGCGTGGTGCCGGTGACGTACGCGGCGGTGACCAGCAGCCCGGCCGGCACCGACCAGCGGGCCGGCGCGGTGGCCTGCGTGTTGATCACCGTCGAGCTGGCCAGCACCGCGATCCAGCTCGCCTCGCCCGGCAGCACCTCCGGCGCGACCAGCCACGGGACGGCGAGCGCGGCGGCGGTGGTGAGCGCGACGTCCCCGGCCACCAGCGGGCCGTCGATGCCGTGCCGGAACGCCCGCCAGGCGTACCAGACCGACCAGACGGTGAGGACGACGACAGCGGGGATCAGCAGCGCCACCCGCACCGGCGGTGTCCGCACCGACAGTGCGACCACCGCGCCGACCAGACCGCAGGTGAGTCGCAGCAGCGCGGGAAGCGTCGTGAAGATCAGCGTGAACGCCTCAGCCGCCGGCCGGGCCTGGGTGGACCCGGGCAGAGACGTGGCGGCAGCGACCGGCATCGGGGGGATGTCCTTCCGGCAGCGACCCGGCCGGGTCCGCGCGGCATAGATTGACGCCGGAGAATAACACGGTTTGTGGGTACTGGTCACCCTTGGTGCTTGACGAGTTTCGCTCCGGCGTAAAGCAGCCGAGGCTCAGCGCCCCGCCGAGAAGCGGAGCCGCGGCCTCCGGTTTGCGGTTGCCGGCGTCTCCTACCCTGCGGGGTATGGCATACCAGCCGGCCATGGTGCCGCCGAAGAAGTCCAAGCGAACCCTGTTCATCGTGCTCGGCGTGGTGCTGGCGATCTGTTGCTCCGGCGGTGTGCTCGGCGGCTTCTTCCTCTTCCGGGTCGTGCAGGAAGCCACCGGTCCGGCCCGGTCCACAGCGCAGACCTACGCCGAGGCGATCGTCGACCGCGATTACCCCGCCGCGTACCGGCAGCTCTGCACCCGCGTACGCGACCGGGTCAGCGAGGCGGACTTCACCCGGCAGCAGTCCTCCCAGCCGGAGTTCACCGGCTACGAGATCACCGGGCTCAACGTGTCGAACAACAACGGCCGGGTGAGCGGGTCGACGACCATCCGGTTCACCCCGGCGGTCGGGACCAACGTGACGCAGTCGTTCCCGATGGTCAAGGAGGACGGGGAGTGGCGGATCTGCGAGTGAGCCGGTGGCGCTCCTCCGCGCGCACCTGATCCACTTGTCGCATGGCCCCATCTCCCACCGCACCGGTTCCCCCGGCCGTCGAGGACCGGCTCGCCCGCGAACGCAACGTCTGGCTCTGCACGCTGCGCCGGGACGGCTCACCGCACATGACGCCGGTGTGGTTCGTGTACGCCGACGGCGTCTGGTGGATCGGCTGCGAGGGCCGCAGCGTCAAGGCCCGCAACGTGGCGGCCGACCCCCGCGTCTCGCTCGCCCTGGAGGACGGCGTCCACCCGGTCGTCGCGGAGGGCGTCGCCCGACTGCACCGTGCCGACTTCCCGCCCGCGATCGTGGCGGCGTTCGCCGAGAAGTACGGCGGCTGGGACATCCGGCAGCCGGTCACACCGGACAGTGAACGGGTGCTGCTGGAGGTGCCCGTCCGGCGGTGGCTGCTCGCCGGCCGGGCACGCTAGTCCCCGGAGAACCCCCAGAAGTAGATCTCGCTCGGGACGCCCGCCTCGTCGTGCAGCACGGCGTACCGGCCGAACCAGCGCTGCTCGGCCAGCGGCGCGAGCGCCTCGACGTGCGCGCGGGTCGGCCTGGCGACGCCCACACGGGCGAGCGCTTCGGCCTCGGTCACCCGCTGGAACGTCCCGAAGCCGGGCTCCTCGCCGTCGGTCAGCACCCGCGACATGTCCAGGATGGAGTGGGTGCCGGACTCCTGTACCCGCTCGTCCGCCCACAGCTCCTCCTCGCTGCGGGGACGGTCCGGAAAGTCGGCGGCGGACGCACCGAACTCGCCCGGCGCCGCCCACCAGTAGTCGCCGGTCTCGAAGACCTGCCGGCGCAGTTCGTCAAGCGCGGCCTGGGCATCCGGCTGGTACGCCACGAAGTAGGTCCATCCCGATGCGCCCACGCTGCCTCCCGGTGATCCCGCTCGTCGACCGCCGTCGTGCGGCGGCGCACGCGATCATGCCCGGCACCACCGACGAAACCGGCGGGTCGACGCGACCAGGATTCCTGTGCCACTCTCCGCCTTGCGTCTGTCGTCGGGCCTGCGCGGGCGATCGCGCCTACGGGTGCGAATCGGTGATCGCGATCACCTCGTCGAGGCGGTCCAGGGCGGCCCGGAGATCGTCGACCCTGGCCTGGATGCGCTCGCGCTCGGCGCGCAGCATGGCCCGCTGCCCGGGGTCGGTGTGCCCGGAGTCCCAGCAGGGCAGGAGTTCGGCGATCCGGCTGCTGGTCAGGCCCGCCGCGTACATCTGCTGGATGAACCGGACCAGCGTGACCGTGTCCGGCCGGTAGAGGCGCTGGCCGGACGGGCTGCGCCTGGGGACGAGAAGGCCCTGCTCCTCGTAGTAGCGCACGGCCCGTACCGAGACACCGGCGCCGCGCGCCACCTCGCCGATGCGGATCAGCGGCTCGGTCACGGTGACCCCTCTCACCCCGGTTTCGGCGATCAACACTTGCCTCTGACGTCAACGTCAGGTTTTAGCGTACCGGGCATGGACATCAACGACTCGGTAGCCCTCGTCACCGGCGCCAACCGCGGCCTGGGCCGCGCCTTCGCCCAGCGCCTGCTCGAACGCGGCGCCCGCAAGGTCTACGCGACCGCCCGCCGGCCGGAGACCGTCGACCTGCCCGGCGTCGAGGCGCTGCCGCTCGACATCACCAGCCCCGCATCCGTACGGGCCGTCGCCGCTGCCGCCCCGGACGTCACGCTGCTCGTCAACAACGCCGGCATCCAGACCGGAACCGACCTGGTGACCGGTTCGCTGGAGGCGGTACGGCACGAGGTGGAGACCAACGTGCTCGGCCACCTGACGATGATCCGCGCGTTCGCGCCGGCCCTCGCCCGCAACGGCGGAGGCGCGATCGTGAACGTGCTCTCCGCCATGTCGTGGTTCGGGACCAGGGGCGCCGGCGCGTACCACCTGACCAAGGCCGCCGCCTGGGCCATGACCAACGGCGTACGACTGGAACTCGCAGACCAGGGCACGCTCGTGACGGCGGTGCACCTCGGCCTGGCCGACACCGACATGTCAGCGGGCTGGCCCGTCGACAAGATCGCGCCGTCCGATCTGGCCGACGCGGCGCTCGACGGCGTCGAGGCGGGCGCCGCCGAGGTGCTGGCCGACCAGTGGAGCCGGGACGTCAAGTCCCGGCTGACGCTGACGCCGGAGGAGTTCAACGCCGCGATGGACCGCGCCCTGGCGGCGCTGGCGGCCTGACCGGGCCGGCGGTACGTGCCGGTCGTGGCCGCGTTCGCTGAGGCGCCACATCGCCGACCGGTTGCAGCGCGTTGACGGTGACCCGGAGGGTGTCGTGGCGCTTCCGATCACCCTGATGCAGGATGCAGCGGGTGACCTCGATCTATCGAACCGCTGCGGGCCGCGACAGGATCCGCCGGTGGTGCGAGGAACAGTTGACTGCATGGCCGGTCCCGCACGATCGACGCGTGATTCGCGCCCAGGCCGAAGACACTCACGTCGTCTCCGTCGGCGCAGGCCCGGTCACAGTCGTCTTCGTCGCCGGTGACCGCTTCAGCAGCACCGCCTACCTGCCGCTGCTCACTGCCCTGGCCCAGCGCTATCGGGTGGTCGCCGCCGACCTTCCAGGCCAGCCAGGGCTGAGCTCCGACGAAGCGGGCACCGCCGGTGGCCGGCTCACGTGGTACGGCTCGTGGCTGGGAGAGGTCATCGAGAAGACCACCGCCGGGCCGGTCGTGGTGCTCGGGCATTCGTTCGGCGGCGCTGTCGCGCTCGCCGCGGATCATCCGCGGATTCGGGGAAAGGTCGCCGTGTCTCCAGGCGGGTTGTGCCGGCTCCGGATCACACCCCGTGTCCTGCTGGCGTTCCTGGCCTGGCTGGTGCGGCCACGAGCTGCTTCGAGCCGTCGACTGCTACGCATCCTGTCTGCTCCCGGCCAGGAGCCCCGCGCCGAACTGGTGGAATGGATGACGCTGGTCGCCCGGCACGCCCGTCCGGTGAGTTCCGACGACCTCGTACCGGCGGCCGCTCACACGATGCCGGTCGTGGTCGCGAGCGGACACCACGACGTGTTCCTGCCCCCGGAACGACTGCGCGCAGGAGCACGACAGCGGATCCATGCGGACGCCGACATCGTTCCCGCCGCCGGCCATCTCGTCACCGACGAGCACCCCGACCTGATCGCCGCGCTGGTTGCCCGGCTGGAGGATCAGTGGCACTGAACAAGCGGGGCAGTCGGCCCATCGTCGTCGACGGCAACCGCTACTGCTGGCTCGTCCGCCGGAAGCCGACGTACAGCCAGGGTCTGACCTGGTCACCGTTGAGCTTCGCCGTTGAGCGCGCGGATCTGGCCGGGTGCGCCACTCTCGTCGTCCGACTCGCGTCACCGCGACCGGACAACTGGATGAATGCCGTGGCCTCTCCGGTGCTCCCTTCGCTGGTCGCGAGTGCCATCCGGCAGGGGCTTGAGCGGGGCTGGCAGCCGGAGCGTCCCGGCTCCCCGTTCCTGCTGGACCTCGGCGCTGACGAGCAGGGCTAGGGCCGGCGACGCGGAGCGCACCGCGCTGAAACACGTCCTTGGAACTCGTCTCGTGACCGTGCGGAAGGCCGGAAACGCGGTTCTCCGATTGGCGTTTCGCTCCGTAGGATCTCCGGCGATCAAGGGGGATGAACGGTGGGCGATTTCCAGCAGTTCGTGACGGATGTGACCTCACGTCTGTCCACCATGTCCAAAGGTGAGTTGTACCTCGTCGGCGACGGCCTCGACCGGGACTCACTCTGGCTCACCTTTCTCGAATCCTTCCCCGCCGGCACCAATCTCCGGTTCCGTGAGCGATCCGAGTACGACTGCTCGACCTGCCGCGGTTTCATCAAGCACTTCGGCAACGTCGTCGAGATCAACGCCGGGCGCGTCCGTACCGTCTGGTCCGGGCTTTCGGCCTCCGACCCGGTCTTCTCCGTGGTCGCCGCCGCTCTGGACGAGTTCGTGCTTTCGCTGCCGTTGTCCACCGTCTTCCGGTCCAGTCAGGCGCAGTACGGGACGAAGACCACCCGATCGCTGCGCGACGGCCAGGTCGAGGTGTGGCACCACCTGCACGGCCGGGTGGAGAAGCGGCATCGCACCGACGACGTCGGCGCGGCACAGAGCGACTTCAACGCCGCGGTGCAGGTCTTCCAGCGCGGCCTGGCCGAGTTGACCCCGCACGCTCTGGACACCGTCGTCGACCTCATCGACGACAACGCCCTCTACCGCGGCGCGGAGCATCGTCGGACGGTGGCCGAGTTCCGGTCGCTGCAGAACCGGTGGACGAAGGCGACCGACGGACGGGCCTTCGTCTTCGCCAACGCCATGAACCCGGCGGCACGCTTGCGCAACACGGTGATCGGCACCCTCGTCCAGGCTCTCTCCGCGGGCGTCGACCTGGAGCAGGCGGTCCGGTCGTTCGAGACGAAGGTGGCGCCGCAGAACTACCAGCGCCCCACGGCGCTGATCACCCCGGCCATGGTCAAGGCTGCCATGAAGACCATCGACGAGTTGGGCATCGAGGAGTCGTTGCAGCGACGGTTCGCCCGGCTGTCCGACGTGTCGGTCAACAACGTGCTGTGGGTCGACAACGACACCCAGCCGCAGATGAAGGACGGCATCGAAGGGCTGCTCATGCAGGCGGCCACCACGACGTCGAGAGGTGCGCGCCTGCGTGACGCGAAGCCGGAGGAGATCCCCGTGGTCTCCTTCCTGAAGGACATCCTGCCCGGCGCCAGCTCCATCGACCTGTGGGTCGCCAACACGCACGAGCCGCACTTCGTCAGTCTCACGACCGGCCGGCACCCGGCCGCTCCGCGGTTGTTCAGGTGGGACAACGATTTCGCCTGGTCGTACGGCGGCAACGTCGCCGACTCGATCCGGGAGAAGGTCAAGCGGGCCGGCGGCAACGTCACCGGCAAGCTGCGGGTGAGCCTGTCCTGGTTCAACCACGACGACCTCGACCTGCACGTGTTCGAACCAAACGGCGACCACATCTGGTACCAGGAGAAGCGCGACAAGCTGGACGTCGACATGAACGCGAGCGGGCCGCTCTCCCGCGAGCCGGTGGAGAACGTCACCTGGACCGACCACGTCCCCGACGGTGAGTACCGGATCGAGGTGAACCAGTACCGCAAGCGGGACAGCGCCCAGGTCGGCTTCGTGATCGAGACCGAGAGCAACGGGAAGATCGAGCATTACCGCCACGAGCGCGCGGTCGGCCACAAGGAGACCGTCGAGGTGGGGCGGATGACGGTTGCCGGCGGCGTGATCACCGCCTTCCGGCCGGGTAAGGACGTGCAGCGGGGCAGTGCGGGCAAGGAGTTGTGGGGGATCACCACAGAACAGTTCGTACCGGTGTCCACCGTCATGTACTCGCCGAACTACTTCGACGACAACGAGGTCGGCAACCGGCACTACTTCTTCATCCTGAAGGGGTGCGTGAACGACCAGCCGACGCGCGGGATCTACAACGAGTTCCTCCGCGGCGACCTGCAACCGCACCGCAAGGTGTTCGAGGTTCTCGGCGACCGCACCAAGTGCGAACCGTCCCCGGATCAGCTTTCCGGCCTCGGCTTCAGCTCCACGGTCCGCAACTCCGTGATCGCCAAGGTGACCATGACCGGCGGCCGGCGCCGCCTCGTCAGCATCCAGTTCTGATCCCCTAACCAGTAATCGGAGAGAGGTCACCGTGACCATTTTTGAGAAGGCCACCCGGGAGAAGTTCCGCTATCCGTCGGCGAAGGGACTGCTGACCACGGAGCAGTTGTGGGAGCTTCCGCTGACCGCCAAGTCCGGCTTCAGCCTCGACGACGTGGCCAAGGCGGTCAACGCTGAACTGAAGGCCGTCGACACCGAGTCGTTCGTGGCCACCGAGGCCAATCCGGCCAAGGCGACCCTGGAGACCAAGTTGGAGGTCGTCAAGCACGTCATCGCCGTCCGCCTCGCCGAGGACCAGGCGGCGAAGGCGGCGGCGGCCAAGAAGCTGGAGAAGGAGAAGCTGCTGGCGGTCCTGGGCCGTAAGCAGGACGCGGTCCTGGAGAACCTGACCGAGGCGGAGCTGCTGGCCCGGATCAACAACCTGTAGCCCGCTGACGATCTGGCCTGCGGTGGGGATGGTGCGCCCGGCAGGATTCGAACCTGCGGCCTTGGGATTAGAAGTCCCCTGCTCTATCCGCTGAGCTACGGGCGCGCGCCGACGGTCGTCGCGCCAAGAGGGTACCGCCGCTCCCCGTCCGCCCGGGGGTACGGGTCGGCGCGTCCGTTCCGCCCCTCAGCGTCCCATGCCGGGGCCCGGAACGGCACCACAGTTCCGGCGGGTCCCGCGTGGGCCGGGCGGGACGCGATCCGTACCCTCGTCGGATGCTGCTCGACCAGGAAACCGAGAACGAGATCGTCTTCGAGCTGTGTCAGCTCCTCGGACGGGCCATCCTGCCCGTCACCGGCTCGGACGGCCCGGGCACACCGCCCGGCGTCCTCGGCACCGCCTTCTTCTACAGCGAACTGGTCGGCGCCACAGACGACGGGGAGGTCGCGCACGAGTGGCTGCTCACCGCCGACGCGCTCACCGACCGGGCGTACGGCGAGATCGGGCTGCGGCCGAGCGTCACGGACCCGGCCGAGGGCGCGGACGAGCCGATCGACCTGCCCGGTTTCGCCGACCACTGGCTGCACCTGCCGGAACTGGGGCTCGCCGCGATGCCGACCGGCGGCCTGCACGGCTGGGCCGACGACCGGGGCTGGCGCTGGCGTACCCAGCAGGTCACCGAGGCGGTGGCCGCGCCGGCCGACTCGGTCGCCCGGATCGGCGCGGCGCCCGTCTCGGCGTTCGTGCTGGCCCTGGGCGCGGGTGAGGACGGGTCGCGGCCGTTGGAGGCGGTGGTCGAGCGGGTCGCCCGGGACGGCGGCGAGGTGCGGGTCACCACGGAACTGCCCGCCGGCTACGTGGGCGCGCCGGTGTTCGCGGTGGAGGCCGGACCGGACGGCGGACCGGCGCTGCGCTGCCTGGGCGTGGTGCTGCCGTGGCGCGCGGGCGGGCACCCGGTCGCGACGTTCGACCGGATCCGCGCCGCGCTCGCGGCGGTCGTCACCGACTGAAGCGGCGAGGCGGGTCCCGGCTCAGCCCTCGGCAGTCGCGTCGGCCGGCCGCCGAGGTGACGGCGGCGTCGTGGGCTCCGGCTCGGTCGGTCCGGCGCGGAGGAACCCCTCCGCCCACCGTCCGACCTCCGCGAAGACCTTCTCGCGTACGCCGGGACTGGACAGCGTGAGGTCGTGCAGCCCGCCGTCGAAGCGGGCCAGCGTGACGTGGCGGCCGAGGCGGGGCGCCCAGCGCACCATGTGCTCGACGTCGAGCACCGCGTCGGCGCCGGTGGCGCTGTCGTGCCACTTCGTGCCCCGGAAACTCCGCGTGGAACAGGCGAGCAGCACCGGCACCGGGATGTCCAGCCCGGCCCGCAGGCGACGCTGACCGGTGCGGATCGCGTTGATCCAGCCGGCCCGCACCGGGAACCCGGCGAGCGGCTTCCAGGCCAGGTCGTACCGCCACTCGCCCCGGTGGTCGGCGTGCAGGCTCTCGCCGTACACCGTGCCCAGGCCGAACGGCAGGACACGCTGCGGCGCCCTGCGGCCCAGGCGGGAGACGGCGGCCGCGAGGGGTCGACGGACCATCCAGGGCGCGTTGATGTCGAAGAAGGGGCTGTTGAGCACGATGCCGTCAACCAGGCCGGCGTCGCGGCGGTCGTGCGCCCACAGCGAGATGATCAGGCCGCCGGTCGAGTGGCCCATCGCGAGCAGGGTGTCGTGGCCCTCCTCGGCCCGGATGATCTCCGCGGCGGCGTCCAGCTCGGGGAAGTAGTCGCTCAGGTCGCGGCAGAAGTTCGGAGTCTGGTGCGCCAGCAGGCTGCGGCCGTACTTGCGCAGGTCGAGCGCGTAGAAGTCCCAGCCGCGCTCGGCGAAGAAGTCGGCTACGTGGGTCTGGAAGAAGTAGTCGACGAACCCGTGTACGTAGAGCACGGCGCGACCGGTCGGGCGGTCGGCCCGCCGCCGCACCAGGGTCGCGACGACCGGCCCCTCGTCGTCGGTGCCCAGGTCGATCGTCCGCCGCTCGTAGGGGGCGCCCAGCACGTCCGGTTCCACGACCGCGACGGTACGCCGCCGCGCTACCCGGCGGTAGGGGTGCTGGGCTGTAAGGAGGGGGCCCTTGTTAACGCATCCGGTAGAGGAAGGGCCCCTTCTTAACAACGCCTCGGCGCGGGGACGGCCCGCCCGCCGGCACCGAGCGGGCGGGCCGTGCCGGGATTCAGACGGTTTCGGCGTCCTCGCGTGCGGCGTCCTGCAACGGGACGCCCTCGGGCTGGTCGACGGCGCGCAGGTGCTTGTTGTTGCGCGGCTCCTGCCGGGTCTTCGCGTCGTTGAGCTTGCGGCGCAGGTCGTCCCGGACGTCGTTGAGCGCGGCGTGCAGATCCTCCTCGGTCGAGGTGGTGACGATCTTCTGCCGGCCGGCGATCCAGCACTCCAGGGTCACCTTCTGGCCCCGGGCCTCACGATCCTTGACGGACACCTCCAGCTCGGTGGCGTCGGCGTGGAAGCCGGCGAGCCGGGTGTCCAGGGTCGCGAACTGCTCGGCGATCCAGTTGCGGTCGCCCTGGGAGAACCCGGCGCCGACCCGCAGGCACTCGGCCACGGTCGCGGGGTTCGCCACGGCGCTCATCGCGCTGCCTCGCGGACGTCTCGGAGAAGCATCGGAGCTCCCTTTCTCTCGGTTGATCAAGTACTTACCCAACCGGCGCGATTCCGGAACGCCTGCTTGCCGGCTCCACTCGATCATGCGTCGCCGCAGGTCAGGCGCGTAGGGCCGGTTGACCTAGCAGATCGGGACCTTGATCAGGGGGTTGTCCACAGGGCGGTCCGTCATCCACAGGTACGGGCCGGGCGGGTGGCCCGGGCTAGGCGGCGGGCCGACGCTTTCCGGGACAAGTCGATCCCTGGGAGGGGCGATGTTCGATACGTACGTCACGATCGTCGGCAATGTGCTGACCGCGCCGGAGTGGCGCCGGACCACCCAGAGCGGAACGCTGGTGGCCAACTTCAAGGTCGCCTCGACCGCCCGCCGGCTCGACCGCGACAGCGGCCGCTGGGTCGACGGCAACAGCCTGCGGGTACGTGAGGTTACCATCTCCCACTATGGGCACGGCACTCAAAGACCCGCTCGGCCGCATTCGGGCGATCATCTACGTACGTCTTTCCTCGCACCGGGGAGACCTCGACCCCTCGACCTCGCCCGCGCGGCAAGAGGAAGTCTGCCGCGCGTACTGCGCGGCGAAAGGCTGGGACGTTCACCCGTACGTCGTGCGCGACCTGGACGTGAGCGGCTCCGACAAGGGTCTCAGACTCGACCGACCGGGCCTCGGCGAGATTCGCGACCGGTGGGGCGAGGTCGACGTCGTGATCTTCGCGAAGATCGATCGCCTCGCGAGAAACGTCGTCGACTTCCGAGCGTTCGCCGCCGAGGCCGAGCAGCACGGCGCGGCGCTCGTCTCCGTCGCGGAATCGCTCGACATGACCACGCCGTCGGGTCGTTTCGTCGCAACGATTCTCGCGGCCTTCGCCGAGATGGAAGCGGCGACCATCGCCGAGCGGGTCACAGCAGGCATCGCAGCGACACGCAAACTCGGTCGATGGGCGGGCGGTGCCGCCCCCTACGGGTACAAGGTCGTGCCCGCCCCCGACGGTCCGGGCTACGTGCTCGCACCCGAGCCTGAGGCGGCAGCAGCAGTGCGGGAAGCGGCCGAGCGGCTGCTGGCGGGCGAGAGCCTCTACCGGATCGCGCACGACTTCAACGCGCGGGGCGTGCCGACCCGCTCGGCAATGCTGATCGCCCAGGGCCGCACGCGACGCACGAAGCCCGCGCCGTGGTCAACTCAGGTCATTGCACAGATGCTCGTCAACCCGGCGACCGTCGGCCGGTCGGTCTACCGGGGCGAGGTGATGCGCGGCGACGACGGTCTGCCTCGGCAGCTCTGGGAGCCGATTCTCTCGCTCGACACGTGGCACCAGTTGCGGGCAGCGCTCGCGGCCAACGGCGACGGCGTCGAGGGACGCGGGCGGCGGGTGCGGGCGGCGCGTCTGCTCTCCGGTATCGCGACGTGCGCGGGCTGCGGCAGAAAGCTCTACGCCTCGTCGCGGAAGCACGCGAGCGGGGCAACCGTGCCGACGTACGCCTGCGCAGCCCGGCGCAACGGGCAGGGCTGCAAGGGCGTTGCGATCACAGCCGAGATGACCGAGCAGTACGTCGAGCGCGAATTTCTGCGCATGGTCGGGCACTGGCCGGTCGTCGACGTCGTGACGGTGGCGGTCGACGACGGACGGCGGGCCGACATCGAGGCGGCCATCGCCGACACGGCGCGACAGATGACCGAGCGCGGCGCAGACGTTCCGGCGCTCGCGGCGCGGCTCGGCGAGCTGCACGCGGCGAGGGAGGCGCTACCCGCTACGGCGGTCACGGAGATGCGCGAGGTCGAGACCGGCGAGACGTTCGCCGAGGCGTGGCAGGCGCGAGACGTCGACGGGCGGCGCACGCTGCTTGTTTCCGCCCGGGCTCGTGTTGTTGTCCATCGCGCGGCGGTGCATGGGCGAAAAATCTTCGACGAGTCCCGCATCGACCTTCAGCTTGGCGTCTTCGATGATCCAGAGGCGCAGCGGCTTGCCGAGATCGCAGCCGAAGAGGCGATGTAGCGGCCCGCACCCATTGCGCAGCCTCTATACAGTCGCGCCGTGAACTGGCGTCTGTCGGCTCCGCCTGAAAACTGACCCCGTGGTTCCGGCTGAATTTTGACCCCTTCCGGAAGCATCGGGAGGTGCTGAGCGTGGAGGACTGGGCGGAGATCCGTCGGTTGCACCGGGCAGAGCGGAT
>NZ_QMEZ01000011.1:0-175435 GCF_003315815.1 Micromonospora sp. LHW51205
TGCTGGAAAGCCACCGACCACTGCGCCACCGAAGAACCGGCGCTGACCACCCGGGACGACGGCGGGCAGCTCACCGCCTGCCACTACCCGGAGAGCGGACCGGTCGGCGTGCCGACCGGCGAACCCGTGGAGGTGTCGAAATGAGCCTGTCGCCGGTCGAGGGCGCGGCGCTCGCCGAGATCGAGTCCTCCGATCAGGAGCCGGACGAGAAGAAGCGGCCGGTCGGCCGCTCACCGGGCCAGCTCGTCTGGGCCCGGCTGCGGCGCGACCGTACCGCAATGGTCAGCGGTGTCGTGCTGGCCCTGTTCATCCTGGCGGCGGTGGCCGCGCCGCTGATCCAGCGGCTGTACGGCGTGTCGCCGAACCAGCAGTTCGGTGACCTGCTGGACGCCACCGGCATGCCGCTGGGCTACGTGGGCGGCGTCAGCGGTGACCACTGGTTCGGGCTGGAACCGGGCCTGGGCCGGGACATCTTCATCCGGATGATCTACGGCATCCGGACGTCGCTGCTGATCGCGCTCGGCGCCGCGCTGGTCACCACGACCATCGGCGTGGTGCTCGGGATCGTCGCCGGCTTCCTGGGCGGCGTGGTCGACTCGGTGATCAGCTGGATCACCGACGTCGCGCTGGCGTTGCCGTTCCTCATCTTCGCGCTGGCCGTGGTGCCGACGTTCTCGCTGCGCTTCTACGGCCCCCGGGACGCGGTGCCGACGTGGTTCGCGGTGACCACGCTGATCGTGGTCTTCGCCGCGTTCGGCTGGACCGGCACGGCCCGGCTCGTCCGGGGCCAGGTGGTGTCGCTGCGCGAACGGGAGTTCGTGGAGGCGGCGCGGGCCAGCGGCGCCGGGCTCGGGCACATGCTGTTCCGGCAGTTGCTGCCGAACATCTGGGCCCCGATCCTGGTGGCGTTCTCGCTCGCCGTGCCGTCGTACGTCACGGGCGAAGCGGCGCTGTCCTTCCTCGGCGTCGGGCTGCCCGAGTCGGTGCCGAGCTTCGGCCGGATGATCTACCGCAGCATCGACTACCTGCAGACCGACCCGGCGTACGTCTTCTTCCCCGGCATCACCATCTTCGCGCTCGTGCTGGCGTTCAACCTCTTCGGCGACGCGCTGCGCGACGCGCTCGACCCGAAGTCGTCACGGTAGGGGGTTTGACGACATGGTGCGGTTTCTGCTGAAGCGGCTGCTGCTCGCGGTCTCGGTGCTGCTCGCGGTGAGCATCGTCAGTTTCCTCATGTTCTTCGCGCTGCCCCGCGACCCGGTGACCGGCATGTGCCCGAAGAACTGCAACGCCGAGCGGCTGGAGCGGGTACGCACGGAGCTGGGGCTCAACGACCCGAAGCCGACGCAGTACGTCAACTACATGAAGGGCATCTTCGTCGGCCGTGACCTGGGCAGCGCGCAGGGCGGCAAGTGCGAGGCGCCCTGCCTCGGCTACTCGTACGTCAACAGCGAGGCGGTGACCGACACGTTCGCCCGGGTGCTGCCGGTGACGCTGAACATCGTGCTCCCGGCGGCGGTGCTCTGGCTGGCGCTCGGCGTGGGGCTCGGGATGATCTCCGCGCTGCGGCGGGGGTCGCTGCTCGACCGCATCTCGATCGGGTTGACGCTGACGTTCGCCTCGCTGCAGCTCTACTTCGTCGGCGCCGTGCTGCTGCTGGTCTTCGTGTACTCGCTGAAGATCCTGCCGACACCCCGCTACGTGCCGTTCCTGGAGAACCCGATCGAATGGGCGCGCGGCCTGGTGCTGGCGTGGGTGACGCTCGCGCTGCTCTTCTCCGCGATCTACGCGCGGCTGTCCCGGGCGCAGATGCTGGAGACGCTCTCCGAGGACTTCGTGCGGACCGCGCGGGCCAAGGGCGTGGCGAAACGCAATGTGTACGGACGGCACGCGCTGCGCGCCGCGATCACGCCGATCGTGACGATCGCCGGGCTCGACGTGGGCGCGGCACTGGGCGGCACCGTCATCACCGAGACGACGTTCGGCATCCAGGGGCTGGGGCGTACGGCGGTGGAGGCGGTACGCCAGGGTGACCTGCCGACCATCATGGCCACCGTCCTGGTGTCGGCGCTGTTCGTGGTGGTGGCGAACATCGTGGTCGACCTGCTGTACGCGTTCATCGATCCACGGGTGCGTCTCGGCTGATCCGGGCGTCGCCGGTGGTCGATCGTTGCGCCCCCGTTATCTGCTCGAAATTTACCGCGAGTGAAAGCTAAGCGAAGCTTTCCTTCATCGGACCCGAGGAGTTGAGTATGCGAGCAAGACTCGCCACCGCCGTGGGCGGTGCGATGGCACTGGTGGTCGCCCTCAGTGCGTGCAGCAAGAACACCGGCGACAACGGCGACACCGCGGACACGAACAAGCCCCGCAGCGGCGCCATCGCGACCGACCCGAAGGACTCGCTCGGCCCGGCGGCCGACGTGCCCGGCGCGGCCAAGGGCGGAACCTTCTACATCCTGCGCGAGAGCAAGATCTCCCACCTGGACCCGCAGCGGGTCTACTCGTTCGCCGGCCTGATGGGCAGCCAGCTCTACGCCCGGTTCCTCACCACCTTCAAGGACGACGGCAAGGGCAACGTCACGCTGGTCGGCGACCTCGCCGAGACGCCCGGCAAGAACGTGAACAACGACTGCAAGGTCTGGGAGTTCACGATCAAGGAGGGCGTCAAGTTCGAGGACGGCCGCCCGATCACCTCCAAGGAGATCGCGTACGGCATCGCCCGCTCGTTCGACCCCGACCTGACCGGCGGCCCCACCTACCTGCAGGAGTGGCTGGCCGACAGCCCGCAGTACGACACCAAGTGGGACTTCAAGAAGAACAAGACCTCGCTGCCGCCCGGCCTGACCACGCCGGACCCGCGCACGCTGCGCTTCGAGTTCAACAAGCCCCGCTGCGACCTGCCGTTCGCGGTGTCGCTGCCGGCCACCGCGCCGCTGCCGCCGGACAAGGACACCGGCGTCAACCTGGACAACATGCCGTTCTCGTCCGGGCCGTACCGGTTCACCAAGATCCAGCCCGGCGTGGAGATGGTGCTGGAGCGCAACACGAACTGGGATCCGGCCACCGACCCGGTGCGGCACGCGTACCCGGACAAGTTCGTCTGGTCGCTCGGCTCGGACAACACCACCCAGACCAACCGCGTCCTCGCCGGCACCGGCAACGACGCGGCGGCGGTCGCCACCGGTGGCGTGCCGCCCGAGCTGATCGCGAAGGTGACCGGCGACCCGGCGCTCAAGGCGCGGATGATCGTCGCGGCGACGCCCAACGCCTACCGGCTGAGCATCAACACCACCCGGGTCACCGACCTGTCCGTGCGGCAGGCGATCAACTACGCGATCGACCGCAGCAGCATCACCAAGAACCTCGGCGGCCCGTACGGCGCGGTGCCGCTGACCACGCTGCTGCCCCCGACCACGCTCGGGTACAAGAAGTTCGACGCGTACCCGGCCGGTGAGAGCGGCGACCCGGCGAAGGCGAAGGAGACGCTGGGCGGCAAGTCGGTGAACCTGGTGCTCGGCACCTCGGACGACACCGCCTCGCAGGAGACCGCCACCCAGGTCAAGAACGCGCTGGAGAAGGCCGGCTTCACGGTCACCGTCAAGCCGATCCCCGAGGACGGCTACCTCGACTTCGTGAAGAAGAAGAGCAACCCGTGGGACCTGTGGGTCGACTCGTGGGCGGCCGACTGGCCCAGCGGCGCCTCGATCCTGCCGGTGCTCTTCGACGGCCGCAGCCTCAAGGCCGAGGGCAACAGCAACACGTCCCAGCTCAACAACGAGGCGATCAACGCCGAGTTCGACCGGGTGCTGGCCCTCGACCCGGCCAAGCAGGCCGAGGAGTGGAGCAAGCTGGACGAGAAGCTGATGAAGGAGTCCGCGCCGGCGGTGCCGCTCTACAACGAGGTGGTCTCCGTGGCGCACGGCGAGAAGGCCGGCGGCATCTTCATCGGCAGCATCTTCGGCTGGCCCAGCTTCGTCAACGCGTACGTCAAGCAGTAGCTCTGCAAGGAAGGGCCCCTTCTTAACGCGCGGCGTTAATAGGGGGCCCTTCCTCTACCGCAGGCGTTAACAGGGGGCCCTTCCTTACAAGTAGCGGCGGAGGAAGTCCAGCTCCAGCCGGAGCAGGCGCTCGGACACCCCGCCCGCGGCCAGGTGGCTCGCCCCGGTCAGCGGCAGCACCGCGTGCGGGCGGCCCGTCGCCAGCAGCGCCGCGGACAGCCGCAGCGTGTGCGCGGCCAGCACGTTGTCGTCGGCCAGGCCGTGCACCAGCAGCATCGGCCGGGCCTGCGCCGGGTCGCCGAGCGGCTCGGCGGCCAGCTCGACCAGCGAGTGGTGGGCGTAGACGTCCATGCCGTCGTCGGGCATGCCGAGGTAGCGCTCGCTGTACGCGGTGTCGTACAGCGCCCAGTCGGTGACCGGCGCGCCGACGATCGCGCACTTGAACAACTCCGGGTGGCGCAGCACCGCGAGCCCGGCCAGCCAGCCGCCGAACGACCAGCCGCGCACCGCCACCCGTTCCAGGTCCAGGTCGGGGTGCTTGTCGGCGAGCGCGGTGAGCGCGTCCACCTGGTCGGTGAGGATCACGTCGGCGACCCGGCGGTGGATCGCCTTCTCGAACGAAGGCGCGATGCCGGGGGTGCCCCGGTTGTCGATGGTGACCACCGCGAAGCCCTGCTCGGCCCACCACTGCCGCTCCAGCCAGACGCTGCGGGCCGCCACCACCTCCTGGTGGCCGGGGCCGCCGTAGATGTCCAGCAGCACCGGCAGCCGGGTGCCCTTGACGTGCTCGGCCGGGTAGAGCACCGCGCTTGGTAGCCGCCGGTCGGTGACCCGGACCATCGTCGGCCGCGGCGCGTACGAGCAGGTGGCGGCCAGCGAGCGCAGCTCACCCACCTCGCGGTCGCCGTGCCAGACCCGCCAGCGCACGCCGGGGTGCTCCAGCGACGCGATGCCCACCGCCAGCGTGGAGCCGCCGATCGAGGCGGTGTGCCAGCCGGGGTCGCTGCCCATCCGGCGGGCGTCCATGCCGCCGCCGATGGTGGTCCGCACCCGGTAGAGGTGGCGCTGGCTCGGCTCACCCTCACTCGCCTCGACCAGCAGGTCCGCGGTCGTGCCCGGGCCGTTCGGCAGCCGCCCGACCACCCGCCGCACGTACAGCGAGGGCGGGGTGAGCAGCGTGCCGTCGGCGAACAGGCAGCGTGCGTCGTACCCGTCGTGGGCCAGCTCGCCGCCGACCAGCACCCGCCCGTCGGGCAGGTGGGCGGGGGTGCCGGGGATCGGTTCCACCCAGCGCGGGTCGGCCAGCTCGGCGTGCACCTGCGTCTCCCCGGTGCGCGGGTCCACCGCCAGCACCAGGCCGTGCTGCTGCGAGCGGCGCAGCACGGTGATCAGCGGCCCGCCGTCGGACCAGTCCGCCGAGCTCAGGTAGGGGTAGGTCTCCCGGTCCCAGTGCACGTCGACCCAGCCGCCGTCGAGGTCGAGCAGGTGCAGGCTGACCTCCGCGTTCGGGCCACCCGCGACGGGGTACGCCAGCGACGTCGGCGGGCTCGCCGGGTCGGCCGGGTCGTGCAGGTACCAGCGTTCCAGCCGGGACTCGTCGACCCGGGCGGCCAGCACGCTGCGCCCGTCCGGCGCCCACCAGTAGCCGCGGTAGCGGTCGAACTCCTCGGCGGCGATGTGCTCGGCCAGCCCCCAGGTCACGCCGCTGTCCTCACCGGCGAGCAGGTTGTCGGTACCGTCCGGCTCCACCACCCGCAGCTGGCCCCGGCGTACGCCCTCGGCGGCGTCGGTGACGTAGGCCAGCCGCTCGCCGGTCGGGTCGGGCCGGGGGTCGATCACCGGCCCGCCGGTGGCCACCTCGACCACGTCGCCGTGCACCAGGTCGGCCCGGAACAGCCGCCCGGCCAGCGCGAACGCGGCCACCCGGCCGGCCGCGTCCAGGGCGTACGAGCCGATGCCGCCGGAGCTGAGCCGCAGCCGCTCGCGCAGCGCCCGCTCACCCGGGGACAGGCGGGCCGGATCGGCGTCCGCGCCCAGCAGCACCGCCGGGTCGGCGACCAGGCGTTCCTCGCCGCTGTCGATGTCGAGCAGCCAGAGCGCGTCGGCCGGGTCCTCCGGTCCCGCGGAGCGCAGGAAGACGACCCGGGCGCCGTCGCCGGAGACGGTGACGGCGCGCGGCGCCCCGTGGCTGAACCGACGGGTACGGGCGGCCAGCTCGGGAAAGTCCACGCCTGCAGCGTAGGCGCGCGCCGGAGGTGATGTGGCCGACCTGAGCGGACGCATCACCGTCGAGCGGGCAGGACCGCCGGTTAGAGTGACGGGCGTGACGACGCTGCCCGACCGACGCCTTCTGCTGGTCCACGCGCATCCCGACGACGAGTCGATCGGCACCGGCGCGACGATGGCGCACTACGCCGCCACCGGCGCCCACGTCACGCTCGTCACCTGCACGCTGGGCGAGGAGGGCGAGATCCACGTCCCGGCGCTGGCCCAGCTCTGCGCGGCCGAGGCGGACCAGCTCGGCGGCTACCGGATCGGCGAGCTGGCCGACGCCTGCGCCGCGCTCGGCGTCACCGACCACCGGTTCCTCGGCGGCGCGGGCCGCTACCGCGACTCGGGCATGATGGGCATGGCCACCAACGAGCACCCGCGGGCGTTCTGGCAGGCCGACCTGGACGTCGCCGCCGGGCACCTGCTGGAGGTCATCCGCGAGGTCCGTCCCCAGGTGCTCGTCACGTACGACCCGAACGGCTTCTACGGCCACCCGGACCACATCCAGGCGCACCGGGTGGCGATGCGCGGCGTGGAGCTGGCCGCGGCCGAGGGGATCGCCCCGGCGAAGGTCTACTGGACGGCCATGCCGCGCAGCGTGCTCGACGCCGGGCTGGAGACGTTCACCGAGTCCTCGGACAACCCGTTCGCCGGCATCGAGAGCGCCGACGAGCTGCCGTTCGGCACGCCGGACGCGGAGATCGCCGCCCGGATCGACGGCACCGAGCAGCACGCCGCCAAGGAGGCGGCGATGCGGGCCCACGCCACCCAGATCCCGGCCAACTCGTGGCTCTACTCGATCGCCGGCAACTTCGGCGGCGAGTTCATGGGCGTCGAGTACTTCACGCTCGCGGTGGGCGAGAAGGGGCCCGGCCATGGCCCGTACGGCTGGGAGGACGACCTCTTCGCCGGGATCGCCCCGGACGCCGCGGATCGGTCCCCGGTCGCGGCGGCCGGTGTCCGGTGACGCTGCCGGCCGTACCCGTGTCGACAGTTGCCGAGCCGCCACCGGAGGCCGCGCCGCCGAGCCGGGCGGAGCGGACGCTCGACCGCGCGCTGCGGGTGACCGGCGGCGTGCTGACGGTCTGGGGCGGCGTGCTGCTCGCGCTGCTCGAACTGATCTTCTCGACCTGGGCCTGGGAGCTGGTGCAGGGCCGTTCCGGCGCGGCGCAGGCGCTGGTCGGGGTGGGCGCGGTGGTCGTCGGCGTGCCGGTGGTGGTGGCGGCGACGGTGCTGCTGGGCTCGTTCGGGCACCGGTCGACGGGGGGCCGCTGGGCGGTCGTGCTGGCCGCGCTGCCGTGGTTCGTGGTGATCGTGGCGGGCGGTGTCCGGACCGTCGAGGGTGATCTCGCGCTGGTCGGCGACAACGTGCTCGGGCTGGCGCTGATCGTGGCCGGCGCGGTCACGTTCGCGGTGGTCGGTTTCCGGCACCTGGTGACGCCGCCCCCTGTCCGGTGAGGTGCTGACGCCACACAGGCGACGGTGGTAGACATTCCTGCCAGAGGCCCGCCGAGGGAGCGGGCGGTACGGCGGGAGGCGTGCGATGGGTCAGCGGTGGCGTGCGGTCGGAGTGCTGGCGGCCGCGTTGTTCGCGGTGAACGTGGTGGCCCGGCTGGTCACCAGATTCGCGTTCCCGGACGACGACGCCGCGTCCGACCGGGTGTCGCTGGTGATGTTCCTGGTGATCGGGCTGATCCTGGCGGGCGTCGCGTTCCGGTGGGGGGCCGACCGTCCGCTCGGCCGCCTGGCCGGTGACCTGGCCGCCGCGGTGGGGGTGGCGCTGGCGCTCACCGTGTTCGTCGGTCCGCTGGTGGTCGGAGAGAACCCGTTCGGCGGTGGCGCCGGTCTCTTCTTCGCCCAGATCTGGCTCTATCTCGCCGCCACCGCCGCCGGTGTGCTGGTCGGCTACCTGATCCTCACCGCGCTCGGCCGGGACTACCGGTCCCGGCAGCTCAAGCGGTACGCCGAGATGAAGCGGTCCCGGCCGCGCCGGGTCGTCCGGCGCTGACCCTCCGGCCGTTCAGGCGGCCGGGGCGACCCGGGTCAGGTAGGTGTGGTGGGTGGTGAACCCGAGCCGGCGGTAGAGCTCGACCGCGCCGGTGTTGCTCTGCTCCACCTGGAGGAACGCCCGCGTGGCGCCCTCGGCCGCGCCCCAGCGGGCCAGGGCGCGGACGACCGCGACGGCGAATCCGCGCCGACGCGCCTCGGGCAGCACTTCGAGCAGGCTGACGCCGAGCCAGCGGCCTTCGCCGGTCACCGTGCCCCGGCCGACCGCGAGCAGCCGGCCGTCGATCCGCAGCTCCGCGAAGCGGACCCGGTCGACGGCCGTGAGCACGTGCCGCGCGGCGTCCGGCAGGCCTCCCTTGCGACCGGCGGCGATCGCCAGCCAGTCGTCGGCGGGCGCGCCGGCCAGCGTCACCGGCGGCGTGCCGTCCGGACCGGCGAGCGGCGGCGGGCCGTCCGGGCCGGCGGTCGGCGTGTCGGCATCCGGCGGCGTGTCGGCGAGCCCGGCGTCCGGCGGCGCGGCCAGGGCGCGCAGCGGCACGGTCTGCACCAGCACCGGGGGCCGGGCCGTCCAGCCGCGCGCGTCCAGTTCGGCGCCGACCGGGGCGGCCAGCGGCAGCGGGGTGTTCACCAGGGCGGTGCCGCCCCGCTCGGCGTACCAGCGCTGCACCGCGTCCAGCGCGGCGGGCAGGGGCCGGTCCGGGTCGCCGACCGGCAGCGCGCTGTTGGCCCGGCCGGTCCAGCCGTCGGCCCAGCGCAGCCGCCAGTCGCCGAGCCGTCCGCGTACCGGTGCGGGCCACGCCTCGTCGGCGGCCAGCTCCAGCGCGACCACGGCGGCGGCGGTGGGGCGGCGGGCCGGCGGCACCCGCTTGGCCCGGTGCACCTCGGCGACCGGTACGCGCAGCGGGCCGGCGTCGGTGGCGAGGGTGATGTGGGTCTCGCTCAGCTCGACGAGTTCGCCGAGCGCGTCGGAGAACAGCGTGCGGCCCTCACGAATCCCCACAATCCGGCGGACCACGATCCGGTGTCCCACGTCCTGCTGTCGGAGCACGATCGACCCCCTCCCCGGCGAGATACTAGGCTCTTACCGTTGCGGGTGATCGCGACGAGTCTGCGGAGGAGAAGACCGGTGACCTACATCATCGCCGAGCCGTGCGTGGATGTGCTCGACAAGGCATGCATCGAGGAGTGCCCGGTCGACTGCATCTACGAGGGCAACCGGATGCTCTACATCCACCCCGACGAGTGCGTCGACTGTGGTGCCTGCGAGCCGGTCTGCCCGGTAGAAGCGATCTTCTACGAGGACGACGTCCCGGAGCAGTGGAAGGACTACACCGGGGCCAACTACGAGTTCTTCGAGGACCTGGGCTCGCCCGGTGGCGCCTCGAAGATCGGCAAGGTGGAGAAGGACGCCACCTTCGTCGCCGCGCAGCCGCCGCGCGGCGAGGGCCACTGAACCGGCGCTCGCCGGTCTCGGCACGGCTGCCCGACTTCACCTGGGACACCCTGGACGCCGCGGCCGCCACGGCCGCGGCGCATCCGGACGGTCTCATCAATCTGTCGATGGGCACGCCGGTCGACCCGGTGCCACAGCTGATCCGGCAGGCGCTGGCCGACGCGTCGAACGCGCCGGGCTACCCGCTGACCGCCGGCACCGCAGCGCTGCGGGACGCGATCGCGGCGTGGGTCGCCCGGGCCTGCGGCGCGGGCGTCGACGGGCTGGGCGTGCTGCCCACGATCGGTTCCAAGGAGCTGGTGGCGTGGCTGCCCACGCTGCTCGGGCTCGGCCCCGGTGACGTGGTGGTGGTGCCGTCGGTGGCCTACCCGACGTACGAGGACGGGGCGCGGCTGGTCGGCGCGACCACCGTACGCACCGACTCGCTGACCGCGCTCGGCCCGGATCCCCGGGTCCGGCTGGTCTGGGTCAACTCGCCGGGCAACCCGACCGGCCGGGTGCTGCCCGCCGCCCACCTGCGCAAGGTGGTCGAGTGGGCGCGCGAGCGCGGGGCCGTGGTGGCCAGCGACGAGTGCTACCTGCCGCTGGGCTGGGACGCCGAGCCCGTCTCGGTGCTCTCGCCCGAGGTGTGCGGCGGCTCGTACGACGGCGTGCTGGCGGTGCACTCGCTGTCCAAGCGCTCGAACCTGGCCGGGTACCGGGCCGGTTTCGTCGCCGGTGACCCGGCGCTGGTGGCCGAGCTGCTCAAGATCCGCAAGCACGCGGGTCTGATCGTGCCCGCGCCGGTGCAGGCCGCGATGGTGGCCGCGCTCGGCGACCAGGAGCACGCCGACGCCCAGCGGGAGCGCTACCGCGTCCGGCGGGAGAAGCTGCGTGCGGCGTTCACCGGGGCCGGCTTCACGGTCGAGCACTCGGAGGCCGGCCTCTACCTCTGGCTGACCCGCGACGAGGACTGCTGGGACACGGTGGACTGGCTGGCCCGCCGGGGCATCCTGGTCGCGGCCGGGATCTTCTACGGCCCGGCCGGCGCCCGGCACGTCCGGGTGGCGCTCACCGAGTCCGACGAGCGTGTCGACGCGGTGGCCGGGCGGCTCACCGGGTCCTGACATGGCGGGCGAGCTGGCACGGGCGGCGGTGGTCGGCACCGGGCTGATCGGCGGTTCGCTGCTGCTCCGGTTGCGCGACGCCGGGCTCGACGTGACCGGCTGGGACCCGGACCCGGAGACCCGCGGGCGGGTACGCGAGCGGGGCGTCGTGGTGGCCGACACGGTCGAGGACGCGGTGGCCGGCCGGGACGTGGTGTTCCTCTGCGGCCCCCTGCCGACGTTGCCGGCGACGTTGGCCCGGGTCGCCGCCGTCACCGACGACAGGTGCGTGCTCACCGACGTCGGCAGCGTCAAGGCCGAGGTGAGCACCGTCGCCACCGTGCAGGGGCTCGGGCACCGGTTCGTGCCGGGCCACCCGATGGCCGGGGCCGACCGGGCCGGACCGGACGCGGCCGAGCCGGGCCTGCTCGACGGCGCCGCCTGGGTGCTCTGCCCGGGGCCGACCGGGCTGGACGCCTTCCGGCGGCTGGCCTCGCTGCTCGTGGACGTCTTCCACGCCCGGGTGGTGCCGATGTCCGCCCCGGAGCACGACGGAGCGGCGGCGCTCGCCTCGCACGTGCCGCACGTGCTCGCCGGGGCGCTGGCCGGCACCGTGCACCGGTCGGCGCTGCGGGACGCGGTTCTGACGCTCGCGGCTGGGAGCTTCTCCGACGGCACCCGGGTCGCCGGCGGGCCGCCCGAACGGACCGCGAACATGCTGCTCGGGAACCGCGACCGCGTCCTCGCCGAGCTGGACGCGCTCGGCGTCTTCCTGGGCGAGCTGACCGAGGCGCTGCGCGCCGGCGACGCCGACGCGCTGGCCGAGCGCCTCGCCGAGGGGCGGCAGACCCGGTCCACGCTGCGGGCGCGCGAGTTCACCGCGCACCGGCGGGAGTTCCCGTGCGCCGCCGACCACGTCGGCGAGCTGGCGTACCTGCGGGAGTTGGGCGCCGCGGGCGGTCACCTGACCGGGGTACGCGAGGCGGGCGGCGCGGTCACCTACACGGGGCACCTGCCGGCCACGCCGCCGTTAGGCTGAGCGGCATGGCGGACGCACCGGTCGTGGCGGTACGCGGTGAGGCGTACCGGGAGGTGGCGCCCGAGCTGGCGCGGTTCACGGTGACGGCGACGGCCCGGGACCGGGATCGCGAGACCACGCTGACCCGGCTGGCCGAACGGGCCGCCGCGGTGCGGGCGCTGCTCGACGCGGCCGAGCCGGCGGTGGAGCGGCGGGAGACCGGCCAGGTGCACGTCTGGCCGGTGACGAGGCGTTCCGGCGACCGCGTCGTGGCATACCAGGGCAGCGTGAGCACCACTGTCACGACGAGCGACTTCACCGCGCTGGGCGAGCTGATGCTCCGCCTGGCCGACCAGGAGCAGGTCGAGGTGGCCGGCCCGGTGTGGTCGCTGCGGCCGGACAGCCCGGCCTACCGGGAGGCGCGGCAGGCGGCGATCGCGGACGCGCTGGTCCGGGCCCGGGAGTACGCCGAGGCGCTCGGCGCCCGGGTGACGGCGCTGCGGGAGCTGTCCGACACCGGGCTGAGCGCGTCCCCGCCGATGATGGTCAAGGCGGCGTACGCGCGCTCCGGCGAGCAGCCGGAGCTGGAGTTGGAGCTGGACCCGGCGCCGCAGCCGGTGCAGGCGGCGGTCGAGGCGCGGTTCACCATCAGCGAGCCGGTGCTGGACTGATGCCGGCGGCGGAGGTGCTCGGGCTCGACGACCTGGTCGCCCGGGCGCGCGCGCTGGCCGAGGCCGGCCCGCGTCAGCTGCTCGGCATCGCCGGGGCACCCGGTGCGGGCAAGTCCACCCTGGCGGAAGGGATCGTGGCCGCGCTCGGCCCGGTCGCCCGGCTGGTCCCGATGGACGGCTTCCACCTGGCCGGGACGGCGTTGGAGCGGCTCGGCCGGTCGGGGCGCAAGGGCGCGCCGGACACGTTCGACGTCAACGGGTTCGCCTCGATGCTGCGCCGGTTGCGCCGGCTGGAGCCGACGTCGGTGTGGGCGCCGGAGTTCCGCCGTGACCTGGAGGAGCCGGTCGCCGGGGCGATCGAGGTCCCGCCCGAGGTGCGCCTGGTGGTCACCGAGGGCAACTACCTCCTGCTGCGGGACGACCCGTGGGAGGAGGTGCGGACGCTCCTGCACGAGGCATGGTTCCTCGACCTGGACGCGGAGGTGCGGGTGCGCCGCCTCACCGCGCGGCACGAGGCGTACGGGAAGTCGCCGGAGCAGGCCCGGGCCTGGGCGCTGGGCAGCGACGAGGAGAACGCCCGGCTGGTCGCGGGCACGGCCGTGCACGCCGACCTGGTGGTCCGCCTGGCCGACCCGCCGCCGGCGTGACGCCGGGCGCTGCCGCAGACCCGCCGCCGCACCGGCGCACGGTCAGCCGGCCCGTTGCCGGGGCGACGGCACGGTGCGGCGCAGCAACCGGGCCACCACGGCGCGCTCGCGGGTGAACTCCGCCGCCTCCGGGTAGCCGCTGTGGCTGCGGATGGGCGGGTCGGCCACCTCGCCGCCGGTCGGGTGCAGCGCCTCCGGGTCCGCCACCGGCACGTCCCGCTGCCCGGCGCTGACCTGCCAGCCGAGCGGATCCGTGTCCCGCCAGAAGTTCGTCCAGGCCACGTGGCCGCCGGGCCAGGTGAGCGCGCCGGCCAGCGTACGCAGCCGCTCCGGGCCGAAGTAGGACGGGAAGACCCGCCCGTAGAGCCGGGTGAGCTGGCAGCCGTAGGAGAAGAACCAGGTACGCAGCCGCCACCGGCGGGGCAGTTGCAGAAGCACTGCGGCGCAGATGACGGTGCCCTGGCTGTGCCCGGAGAGGATGACGCCGTCCATCCGGTCGCTGTGGTGCGGCGGTAGCGCCAGCAGGCCCGCGACCCGGGTCTGGAGTTCCGGTACGGCGCGCTCGGCGTAGCTGGGCGGGGCGAGCGGGTGCGCGGCCCGGGGCCAGAACGTGCACACGTCCCAGATCACGCCGACCGAGCGGCGTACCGAGTCGGTGCGGTAGACCAGCAGCCCGAGCGCCGCCATCACCACCGGCAGCCAGCCGAGGATGGCGTCTCCCCGTTCGGCGGTCCAGTGGATGGCGGTCTGCCAGCCGGAGGGGGACAGCGGGCTCGGCCGTTCGCCGGAGAGCGCGGCGGCGCAGCAGAGCGTGACCAGGACCGCGCAGAACGCGGCGTAGCAGCCCATCAGCCGGACCGCGTGCTCGCCGACCAGCCGGTGCAGCGCCCGGTACGTGCTGACGTCGCGGCAGCGTCGCCGGTCGTGCGCGGACAGGCCGGGGGCGGCGGTGAGCCGGGCGTACTCCACCCGGCGCAGGCGGTGCAGCAGGACCGCGACCCGGACCAGCAGCCCGATCAGCGCGAGCAGGCCGACCGCGCAGGCCAGCCCGGCCCAGAAGACGGCGAGCGGAGGTATCACCCGGCTCGGGCCGCTCGGCTCGGCCGACGCGTCCAGCCGGTCGCTGACCCAGTAGAGCAGTCCGGCGCAGTAGGCCGCCGCCATCATCCAGCCGAAACCGGCGATGACCGCCGGGGCGCAGCCCCGCCAGGCCAGATCGGTGTACGCGCCGAGCGGCTGGGTCGGCACCGCCGGGCGCAGGCGGGGCAGGAGCAGTCCGATGCCGGCCAGCACACCGGCCGGGCCGACGAGCATCCAGGTGCGCAGCGCGTCCGGCGCGTCGGGCAGGCCGGGCAGCCCGCGTTCGATCCAGGTCGCGCCCAGCGGCAGCAGCAGCGCCCCGGCGGCCGGACCGGCCAGTGCCCGCCGGCCGGAGCGGTTCGCCGCGGCGATGGCCACCAGCAGCAGCACCTGGTAGGCGACGAGCCAGGCGATGGCGGTGTCGTACCCGGGCAGTGACCGGTCGGCATGGCAGCCGGCGATCTCCGGCTGCGCCGCGCACCCGAGCGGCGGCCGGTACGCCGACAGCGGCTGGCCGGCCGGGCCCTCGGGCAGCAGCAGCAGGACGAACGTGCCGACCAGACCGAGCGCGGTGAGCGCCGCGACGGCGATGCTCCACCGGCCGAGCGGGGTGGCGCCCTGGCGCCGGCTCAACCAGGGCCGGGCCACCGCGATCACGGCGATCGCCACCACGGCGGCGAGCAGCGCGACGGTCGGCCAGGCGACAGTGGCCCGCAGGCCGCGCGGCGGATCCATGATGAGAACCGCGGTGACGGGTACGGCGGCGGCGGTGACCGCGCCCGTGCACAGGTGCAGCACGGCGGCGCGGCGCAGTTGCCCTTCCCCGTTCCAGAACGTCGGATCCTGGAGCGGGTTCTGCGGCGGCTCGCGCGGCTCCGGTGGTTCGACCGGCTCACCGTCTTCCCGGACGGGCGCATGGTGGTGCGGGTCGGCGGGCATCTGCGCCTCGTACTGGTAGGTGCGGAAGGCGACGAGTCCGATCGCGGCCAGCACGAGCAGCGGCAGCAGCAGTCCGAGCGCGAGCGCCCGGGTGCCCTGCCGCCACCAGGAGTCGCCGAGGAACTGCCACGGCCCGGGGAGCCGGCCGAGGCAGTCCGCCTCCACGCACTGCCAGCCGATCAGGTCCACGCCGACGCCGGTCACGGTCATGACGAGCGTGCAGGTCAGGCTCAGGCAGAACAGGCGGATGAGCCAGGCGGTGATGCCGGACCGGCTGGCCCAGCGCTCCTGGTCCGGGTCGGGCGGGATGCCCGCGCGGGCGTGCAGCGCGACGTTCGCCAGGGCGAAAGGGAGCAGCAGCGTCCACAGCGCCCGTTCCACGTCCCGCCGGGTCCGCGCGCCGGAGGTCAACTGCCCCCAGCTGTACGCCTCGACGGTGATCGGGTCGTCCCGGCCGGCTGTGGTGGACCGGTAGAAGCCGGTCACCTGACCGCCGGCGACGAGTGCTGGTTGCCCACCGTCACCGTTCGCGCCTGCTTTCAGGCCGAGCAGCTGATCCGGCGGGGTGTTCGACACCCCGTGCACCCGTAGTTCGAGGACCCGCTCCATAGTGCCTCCCGGTGAACGCCCTACTACTCAGAGTGCACGCCGGGGCTGGAGTCCGCATCCGCTGGAGCGGTTGTTCCCGCAGCTCAGGATGGCTGAGTCAGGCTTCTGATCGGACGAGCGGGGTTACCCACCGCCACCACATTGGCCGGCAGGTCGCGGGTCACGACAGCGCCGGCGCCGACCACCGTGTTCTCGCCGATGGTCACCCCGGCCAGGACGATCACTCCGCCGCCGAGCCAGACGTTGTCACCGATGGTGATCGGCTGTGCGGATTCCCACTTGGCCCGGCGCGCCTCCGGTTCGACCGGGTGGGTGGCGGTGAGCAACTGCACGTTCGGTCCGATCTGGACGTCCGCGCCGATGGTGATGCGGGCGACGTCGAGAAGGACCGCGTTGAAGTTGACGAACGTGCGCGGGCCGATGTGCGTCTGGTGTCCGTAGTCGCAGTGCAGTGGCGGCCGGACCCAGGCGTCCTCGCCGAGTGAGCCGAGCAGTTCGCGCAGCGCGGCGAGGCGGCCCGCCGGATCGTCGGCGGAGCTGCGGTTGAAGCGTTCGCCGAGCCGGGCCGCGCGCTCCAGGTCCGCGATGATCGCGGGATCGTCGGCGATGTACTGCTCGCCGGCCAGCATCCGGTCCTTCATGGAGGTCATCGCTCGATCGTCCCGGCCGGTTCGGGAGCGTGGTGGCGGTTCCGTCGGATCGGCGACTTCCCGATGCATACGCGGTATGCAATGCTGATACCCGCATCGATGTGTCCCTCATCGATGAAACGTTCGACGAAGGAGGAAGGTTGCTCCGGAATCGCAGAAAACTGGGCGCGCTGGGCATGGCCCTGGCGCTGGCGCTCGGTCTGCCGGTGCCCGCGCGGGCTGCCGCGCCCACCGGCCCGACCGCGCCCACCGGCCCGTCCGAACAGGCCGGCAACCGCACGGCCACCGTCACCCTGATCACCGGGGACCGGGTCACCGTCACCGGCGGCCACGCCGCGGTACGCCCCGGCGCCGGGCGTACCGGCATCGAGTTCCTGGTCCGCCGCGAGCGCGACCGCCTCACCGTGCTGCCGCAGGACGCGCTCCCGCTGGTCCGCGCCGGCAAACTCGACCGGCGGCTGTTCGACGTCACCGGGCTGATCGAGGCCGGCTACGACGACGCGCGGCGCGACACCGTACCGCTGCTCGTGACGTACCGGCCGGGGGTGGCCCGGCGCGCGGCGGCTCCGCTCGCCGGCGCCCGGGTGACCCGCGACCTGCCGGCGATCACCGGCGCGGCGGTCGTCGCGTCCAAGAGCGACACCGGCGCGCTCTGGAACGCGGTCAGCGCCGACAGTTCCGGTGCCCGGCTCGACGCGGCGGGGGGCGTCGAGCGGATCTGGCTCGACGGCCGGCGGCGGGTGACGCTCGACCACAGCGTGCCGCAGATCGGCGCGCCGACCGCCTGGGCCGCCGGATACACCGGCAAGGGCGTCCGGGTCGCGGTGCTCGACACCGGCGTCGACCTCACCCACCCGGACCTGGCGGGCAAGGTCGCCGAGTCGCGCAACTTCACCGAGGAGACCAACCCGGACGACATCGTCGGGCACGGAACCCACGTGGCCTCGACCATCGCCGGCAGCGGGGCCGCCTCCGGCGGGAAGTACCGGGGCGTCGCGCCGGACGCCACGCTGCTGTCCGGGAAGGTCTGCGAGGTCTACGGCTGCACCGAGTCGGCCATCCTGGCCGGCATGCAGTGGGCCGCCGCCGAACAGCACGCCACTGTGGTCAACATGAGTCTCGGCGGCGGCGACACGCCGGAGGTGGACCCGCTGGAGGAGGCGGTGGGGACGCTCACCGAGCAGCACGGGACGCTCTTCGTGATCGCCGCCGGCAACGACGGCGCCGACGGCTCGGTCGGGTCGCCGGCCAGCGCCGACGCCGCGCTGGCGGTCGGCGCCGTGGACCGCGACGACGCGCTCGCCGACTTCTCCAGCCGTGGCCCCCGGGTCGGCGACGGAGCGATCAAGCCGGACATCACCGCGCCCGGCGTGGAGATCGTGGCCGCCCGGGCCGCACACGGCGAGATCGGCGACCCGGTGGGCGACAAGTACGCCGCACTGTCCGGCACGTCGATGGCCACGCCGCACGTGGCCGGCGCGGTCGCGCTCCTCGCCCAGCAGCACCCCGGCTGGACGCCCGCCAGCTACAAAGCGACGTTGATGGCCTCGGCGAAGCCGCACCCGGAGCAGACCGCGTACCAGCAGGGCGCGGGCCGGGTCGACCTCGCCCGCGCGATCACCCAGCAGGTGACCAGCGACCCGCCGTCCGTCTCGTTCGGCGTGGCGACCTGGCCGCACACCGACGACCAGCCGATCAGCCGGACCGTCACCTACCGCAACGGCGGGACCGCCCCGGTCACGCTGGACCTGAGCACCGAGTTCACCGGGCCGGGCGGACGGTCCGCACCGGCCGGCATGCTCACCCTCAGCGCCTCCCGGCTCACCGTCCCGGCGGGCGGCAGCGCCCAGGTGACGGTGGTCGTGGACACCCGGCTCGGCGGCGCCGACGGCTACTGGACCGGCCGCCTGGTCGCCCGCGCCGGCGACGCGGTGGCGGTGACCCCGCTCGCGGTCGACCGCGAGGTGGAGAGCTACGACCTGACGGTGACGCACCGCAACCGCTCCGGCGCTCTGACCGGTGACTACTTCACCAGCCTGCTCGGGCTCGACGACGCCAGCTACCGCGACGTGTACGACGCCGACGGCGAGGCCCGGCTGCGGGTGCCAAAGGGCCGGTACGGCGTGCAGAGCCTGATCTTCGCAGCCGGCGACGAGGGCTGGTCGGAGGTCTCCTTCCTCGCCCAGCCGGAGCTGGTGGTGACCGGCAACCAGCGGCTCGTGCTGGACGCGCGGGCGGCGAAGCCGGTCCGTACCACGGTGCCGCAGCGCGGCGCGGCACCGCTGCTGATCGACCTCACCGCGGCCTGGAAGCTCGACGACTTCCAAGCCAGCTTCGGGCTCTGGGCCGACAAGTTCGACGGTCTCTACTCGGCCCAGGTCGGCCGCAACGTCTCCGCCGACCTCTTCGTCGGCGCGGTCGCCAGCCAGTGGACCGAAGCGAAGGCGCCCGAGCGCAGCCCGTACTTCTACGGCCTGAACGAGCAGTTCCCGGGCCGGTTCCCGACCGGTTTCGTCAGGCACTACCGGCCCGCCGACTTCGCCACCGTCACGAGCCGGTTCGCCGTCGGCTACACCGGGATGGACAACGAACGGGTCGTGTTCCCGGAGTCCGACTACGACATCGGCGGCTCGGCGATCGTCCTGCCGGTCCAGGTGCCCGGCAAGCGGATCGAGCACCTCTCCACCGCCAAGACCCGCTGGAGCGCCGAGCTGGACTTCGGTGAGCGGGGCGAGGACGGCTGGCTGGAGGCGCGGGCGGTGCTGCAGTCCGTGCCCACCCGCTACCGGGCCGGGCGCACCTACACCGAGGAATGGAACAAGGGCCCCTTCGGCCCGTCGTTCCCGCAGCCGCGCTGGCCGGAGGAGAGCATCACCCGCATCGGCGACAGCATCGTGGTCGCGCTGCCGGTGCACAGCGACGCGGCCGGGCACCCGGGCGGTTCGCTGAACGACACCGAGCACACGCGGCTGTTCCGCAACGGCAAGCTGGTCGGCGAGTCGCCCTACCCGGGGTACGGCGAGTTCACGGTGCCGCCGGGCGCGGCGAACTACCGGCTGGAGACCGTGGCGAAGCGCGGCTTCACCGACCTGAGCACCGAGGTCTCGGCGAGCTGGACGTTCCGCTCCAAGCGGGTTCCGGGTGACGTGCCGGCCCGGCTGCCGGCCATGGCGGTCCGGTTCACCCCGCCGCTGGCGGTGGACAGCTCGGCACCGGCGGGCCGGACGTTCACCGTGCCGGTGGCGGTGCAGCGCCAGCCCGGCGCGCCGTCCGGCCGGGTCGTCGCGCTCACCGTCGACGTCTCCTACGACGGCGGGAAGACCTGGCGCAAGGCGACAGTGAAGAAGCAGGGCGGGGCGTGGACGGCCACCGTCCGGCACCCGGCCGGCCCGGGGTACGCGTCGCTGCGGGCCACCGCCCGTGACGACGCCGGCAACACCGTGACCCAGCGGATCATCCAGGCGTACCGCCTGCGGTGAGCCGGCCGTCCGGGTCCGCGCGGTGGGCGCGGACCCGGACGGGGGTACGGCTCAGTCGTTGGCGTGCAGCGCGGCGTTCAGTTTGATGCCCTGGCCGGTGCGGGGCTTCGCCTCCAGCGCGCCGGTCACCGAGTTGCGCCAGAACAGCAGCCCGTCGACGCCGGACAGCTCGCGGGCCTTGACCGTCCGGCCGTCCGGAAGGGTGATCTTCGAGGCGGCGGTGATGTAGCAGCCGGCCTCCACCACGCAGTCGTCGCCGAGCGTGATGCCGACACCGGCGTTCGCGCCGATCAGGCTGCGCTCACCGATGCGCACCCTCTCCGTGCCGCCGCCGGAGAGCGTGCCCATGATCGAGGCGCCGCCGCCGACGTCGGAGCCGTCGCCGACCACCACGCCCTGCACGATGCGGCCCTCGACCATCGAGGTGCCCAGCGTGCCCGCGTTGAAGTTGACGAAGCCCTCGTGCATCACGGTGGTGCCGGAGGACAGGTACGCGCCCAGCCGGACCCGGTCCGCGTCGGCGATCCGCACCCCGGACGGCACCACGTAGTCGGTCATCCGGGGGAACTTGTCGACCCCGTACACGGCCAGGTGGCGGCCCGCCGCCCGCTCGATGACACGCAGTTCGTCCACCCGCTCCGGCGGGCACGGCCCGGCCGACGTCCAGGCCACGTTCGCCAGCTTGCCGAAGATGCCGTCGAGGTTCAGCTCGTTCGGCCGCACCAGGCGGTGGGAGAGCAGGTGCAACCGAAGGTACGCGTCGGCCGCGTCCTTGATCGGGTCGTCCAGCGAACCGATCACCGTGGTCACCTCGACCGTGCGTAGACCGGGCAGCGCACGCGCGCCGATCGCGCCCGGCGGCAGGTCGAGCACGTCGGCCTGGTCCTCGCCGGGCACCAGCGGCAGCTCGCCCAGACCCAGCTTGCCGGTCGGGTACCAGGTGTCGAGCACCTGGTCCTCGGCGGTGACGGTGGCCAGGCCGATGCCCCAGGCAGATGGTGCGGACGTCACGATGTCACCCTTCTCCTCCGGCAACGGCGTCCGCCGCTGCTCGCGGCCGCGGGCCTCGCCGAACGTGTTCCCTGGCCCGCCGAGGTTGACGGTACCGTGCGAGACATGCAGAACCCGTTGACCCCCGAGGTCCTGGCCGATCCGGTGGCGCTGACCCGCGCCCTGGTCGACATCGAGTCGGTCTCCCTCAACGAGAAGGCGATCGCCGACTGCGTCGAGGAGGTGCTGCGCCGTGTGCCGCACCTGACCACGTACCGGCACCAGAACACCGTCATGGCCCGTACCGACCTGGGCCGGGCCCAGCGCGTGGTGCTCGCCGGCCACCTGGACACCGTCCCGCTCAACGGCAACTTCCCCTCGACCATGCGCGGCGACCTGATGTACGGCTGCGGCACCTCCGACATGAAGTCCGGCGTGGCGTTCGCCCTGCACCTGGCGGTCACGCTGCCCGACCCGCGCTACGACGTCACGTACTTCTTCTACGAGGCCGAGGAGATCGAGTCGAAGTACAACGGCCTCACCCTGGTCGCGCAGACCCACCCGGAGTGGCTGGAGGCCGACTTCGCGGTGCTGCTGGAGCCGACGTACGGCATCGTCGAGGCGGGCTGCCAGGGCACCATGCGGGCGGTGATCACCACGCACGGGGAGCGGGCCCACGCGGCGCGTTCCTGGCACGGGGTGAACGCCATCCACGGCGCGAGCGAGGTGCTGCGGCGGCTGACCACGTACGAGGCGCGCCGGGTGACGATCGAGGGCTGCGACTACCGCGAGGGCCTCAACGCGGTACGGATCACCGGCGGGGTGGCCGGCAACGTCATCCCCGACCGGTGCGAGATCGAGATCAACTACCGGTACGCCCCGGACCGCGACCCGGCGGGCGCCGAGGCGCACCTGCGCGAGGTCTTCGCCGGCTTCGACCTGGCGGTCACCGACGCGGCGGCCGGCGCGCCACCCGGGCTGGACAACCCGGCGGCGCAGGAGTTCCTGACGGCGGTGGGCGCCGCCCCGATCGGCAAGCTGGGCTGGACGGACGTGGCGCGGTTCGCGGCCATGGGCATCCCGGCGCTGAACTTCGGGCCCGGCGACCCGAACCTGGCGCACCACAAGGACGAGCACGTCGAACTGACCAAGATCCGGGACGGCGCGGCCACCCTGCACCGCTGGCTGGCCCCGGCCTGACGCGCCGCGATCCGGGGCCCGCACCCGCCTGGCGGGCCCCGGATCGTCAGACGCTGGTCGTCAGGGGCGCGTCCGCCTCGCCGGTCTCGCCGGTGAGGTCGGTGCGGTGGGTCTCCATCATCCGGGCGCGGCGGCGCTCGGCCACCACGTCGCGGATCCGCCGCTGCATCTGACGGCGAATCCGGATCATCTCGCTGTTACTGATCAACGCTGGCTCCTCCCCCGAAGGCGCGTCGCCCGGGGTATACCGGGTATGTGAATAGTAAGACGTACGAGCCAGCGATTTAGTTGCCCGTATCCCAGATTTTCTTCGGCTCCCGGGCCAGCGCGTCCCGCCGGATCCGCTCCATTACGGTGACCACATGGGCGAGAGCAGCGGGAAGTCGGCTGGGCAGGGGCAGCGGGGGGAGACGCGTCGGGCGGAACGGCACCGCGGTGCGGTGACGCTGCGCAACCGGGCGATTCCGACGAGTACCGCTGATCAGCGACTGCTCGACTCCCGGGGACGCAGCGACTGGAAGACCAAGGACGCCTGGCGGGCCCTGCGGATCCTGTCCGAGTTCGTCGAGGGCTTCGACACCCTCGCCGACCTGCCCCCGGCGGTGAGCGTCTTCGGCTCCGCCCGCAGCAAGCCGGACAGCCCGGAGTGCCGGATGGCCGAGGAAGTGGGCGCGGCACTGGCCCGGGCCGGCTACGCGGTGATCACCGGGGGCGGCCCCGGCGTGATGGAGGCCGCCAACCGTGGCGCCGGCGAAGCCGGCGGCCTCTCCGTCGGGCTCGGCATCGAGCTGCCGTTCGAGCAGGGCCTCAACGACTGGGTCGACCTGGCCATCGACTTCCGCTACTTCTTCGCCCGCAAGACCATGTTCGTCAAGTACGCCCAGGCGTTCGTGGTGCTGCCCGGCGGCTTCGGCACCCTGGACGAGCTGTTCGAGGCGCTCACCCTGGTGCAGACCGGCAAGGTGACCCGGTTCCCGGTGGTGCTGATGGGCACCGACTACTGGCGCGGACTGCTCGACTGGCTGCGTACGACGATGGCCGCCGAGGGCAAGATCGGCCCGGCCGACCTCGACCTGATCCGGCTCACCGACGACGTCAACGAAGCGGTCCGGCACATCGTGGAGGCCGAGGCGGTGCTCTCCGCCGAGCAGGAGGCGGTACGCGAGGAGGCGGTCGCCCGGGTCGCCGCCGACCAGCGCGCCGCCGCCGAGGCCGCCCCCGAGGGCCCGGCCGGACGGAGCTGAACGTGGCGAACGTCTGTGTCTTCTGCGCGTCCTCCCGTACCCTCGACGACCGCTGGCTCGCGCTGGCCACCGAGACCGGCGAGGAACTCGCCCGGCGCGGTCACACGCTGGTCAGCGGCGGCGGCTGCGTCGGCATGATGGGCGCCGTGGTGGAGGGCGCGCGGGCGGCCGGCGGCCGCACCATCGGCGTCATCCCGCAGTCCCTGGTCGACCTGGAGGTCGCCGACCTGGACTCCGACGAGCTGCTGGTGACCGACAGCCTGGCCGACCGCAAGACGCTGATGGACGAGAAGTCCGACGCGTTCGTGGCGCTGCCCGGCGGCCTGGGCACGTTGGACGAGCTGTTCGAGGTGTGGACCACAGCCACCCTGGCCCTGCACGCCAAGCCGATGGTGATCGTGGACGTGGACGGCTTCTACCGGCCGCTGCTCGACTGGATCCGCGGGCTCGGCGAGCAGCGCTTCCTCAAGCCGGCCGCGCTGGACCTGCTGATGGTCGCCGACAGCGTGCCCGCCGCGCTCGACCTGATCGACGCCCGCCTCACCTGACGCGCGCCCGGCCACCCGTGCTTGTTCACCACCGTCTCGGCGTGCTTGATCGACACCACTTCGGGGAGGTGGTGGTGTCCGGGCGCGCGTGATGCGGCCACTTCGCCGAGGTGGCGTGAACGCATGGAGCCGGGCGTGGGGCGGAGCCGGCAATGGTGCGCGCCGCGGGCAAGGTGAGCTGGTGACGGGCGGGACGACTGTCGGTTTCCGGGTGTCGTACCGGCGTGGTGGGATGTCGGTGATGCAGGCGTACCGGTTGGTGCGCCGGCCCGGCGGCGCGGGGGCGGGGGTCACCCACGACGCCGGGGCGGGGCAGGGGGTGGGTCGGTCCGGTGGGCCGGCCGAGGCGGAGCCGCGATCCGGGGGGTCGGCGGGCGATGCCGCGCACCCACAGACCGCCACGCCGCACGACAGCGCTTCGCCGCAGACCGGGACCGGGGTGTCGTCACCGTCGGCCGCTTCGGCGGGGACCGGGGCCGGGGCGGGCACGAACGTCTCGCGCCGGGTCGATCCGGTGCAGGCCGAGGTGGTCGCGCACACCGACGGGCCGATGCTCGTCGTGGGTGGTCCCGGCACCGGCAAGACGTCCACGCTCGTCGAGGCGGTCGCCGCCCGGGTGGCCGAGGGCGTCGACCCGGAGCGGATCCTGGTGCTCACCTTCGGCCGGCGGGGCGCCACCGAGCTGCGCCACCGGATCGAGGCGCGTATCGCCGGGGACGGACACCGCGTGGTCCGCGAGCCGCTGGTGCGCACGTTCCCGGCGTACGCCTTCGGGCTGCTGCGTCGTGCCGCTGCCGAACGCGGCGAGCCCTCGCCCCGGCTGCTCACCGGCCCGGAGCAGGATCTGATCATCCGCGAGCTGCTCGACGTGGTGGGGGAGGAGCCCGGCGACGACCCGGTCGGCTGGCCGGAGGATCTGCGCCCCGCGCTGCGTACCCGGGCGTTCGCCCAGCAGCTGCGCGACCTGCTGATGCGGGCCGCGGAGCGCGGCGTCGGGCCGGTGGAGCTGGCCCGGCTGGGCGAGAAGCTGGGCCGCGCCGACTGGCCGGCCGCCGCGCGTTTCCTGCGCGAGTACGTCGCCGTGCTCGCCCTGCGCGACGTGAGCAACAGGGGCTCGGTCGCGTACGACCCGGCGGAGCTGGTGCGGGCCGCCACCGGCATGCTGCTCGACGATCCCGAGCTGCTCGCCGCCGAGCGCCGCCGCCTGGCCCACGTGTACGTCGACGAGCTGGCCGACACCGACCCGGCGCAGCTCGACCTGCTCGCCGTGGTGGCCGGAGGCGGGCGGTCCCTGGTGGCGTTCGCCGACCCGGACTCGTCCACGTACGCCTTCCGGGGCGCCGACCCGGCCGGCGTCGCCACGTTCCCGCACCGCTTCCGCACCGCCTCCGGCGCGCCGGCGGCCCAGGTCACGCTCACCACCTCCTACCGGGCCGGGCCGGAACTGCTCGCGGCCACCGCCCGGCTGGCCCGGCGGCTGCGCGGCCCGGCGGCGCACCGGCGGCTGCGCCCGCTGCCCGATGCGCCGGCCGGAACGGTGGAGGTACGGACGTTCCGCTCCGCCACCAGCGAGTCGGCCTGGCTGGCGCACGCGTTGCGCGAGGCGCACCTGCTCGACGGCGTGCCGTGGTCCCGGATGGCGGTGCTGGTCCGCTCCACCGGCCGGCAACTGCCGTCGCTGCGGCGCGCGCTGCACACGGCCGGGGTGCCGACCGTCGTGCACGGCGAGGACCTTCCGCTGCACCTCCAGCCGGCGGTCGCCCCGCTGCTGCTCCTGCTGCGCTGTGCGCTCGAACCGGACCGGCTGGACGAGGAGGCCGCTGTCGCGCTGCTGCACTCGCCGCTGGGCGGGGCCGACCCGCTGGCCGAGCGGCGGCTGCGTCAAGGGCTGCGGGCGCTGGCGCTGGCCGGCGGCGACCGCCGTCCCTCCGGCGACCTGCTGGTGGAGGCGCTGCGCGACCCGGCCGAGCTGTCCACCATCGAGCGCCGCTGGGCGGCCCCCGCGCAGGCCGTGGCGCACCTGCTGGAGACCGCCCGGCAGGCCGCCGCCACCCCGGGCGCGACGGTCGAGGACGTGCTCTGGGCGGTGTGGCGGGAGAGCGGGCTGGCCGAACGCTGGGCCGGGGCGATCACCAGGGGGCGGGCGGCCACCGGCGAGCACGAGACCGCCCAGCGGTGGCGGGCCGAGGCCGCCGACCGGGACCTGGACGCCGTACTCGTGCTGTTCGACGCGGCGGCCCGGTTCACCGACCGGCTGCCCGGCGCGCGTACCGAGGTGTTCCTCGACCACGTTCTCGGGCAGGAACTGCCCGCCGACACGCTCGCCGCCGCCGCCGACCGGGGCGACGCGGTACGCCTGCTCACCGCGCACGCCGCGAAGGGCCTGGAATGGGATCTGGTCGCGGTGGCCGGGGTGCAGGAGGGCGTCTGGCCGGACCTGCGCCTGCGCGGCAGCCTGCTCGGCTCGGAGCGCCTGGTCGACGTGCTGGCCGGTCGCGCCGACGGGGCCGGCCTGCGGGCCAGCCTGGTCGGGCAGACGTCGGCGTTGCTGGACGAGGAGCGGCGGCTGTTCCACGTGGCGATCAGCCGGGCGCGGCGGCGGCTGTTGGTCACCGCTGTCGCGTCCGCCGCCGTCGGCGGGGACGACCACGAGGAGCAGCCGAGCCGCTTCCTGCACGAAATCGCAGCCGCCGACCCACCCGCCACCGGCGCAGGCGGCACCGCCCCGACCGGCCAGGTCACGCGCGGGCAAACCGCGGACGGGCCGGTGCCGCACGGGGACGAGCATCCGCAGGACGGGCCGCCCGCCGTACTCCCGGTCACGCTGCCGCCACGCGGTCTCACCCTGTCCGCGCTGGTGGCCGAGCTGCGTACCGCTGTCACCGACCCGGCGGCGCCGATCACCCGGCGGCACGCGGCGGCGGGTGAGCTGGCGCGGCTGGCCGCCGCCGGGGTGCCCGGCGCGCACCCGGACGACTGGTGGGGGCTGCGCGGCCTCTCCGACGACCGGCCGCTGGTCGACGAGGGCGAGCCGGTGCGGGTCACCCCGTCGGCGATGGAGAGCGCGTTGCGGTGCAGCCTGCGCTGGCTGCTGGAACGGCACGGCGGCAGCGGGCCGGCGAGCGCCGCGCAGGGCGTCGGCAACCTGGTGCACGCCGCCGCGATGCTCGCCGAGGACGCCAGCGTCGACCGGGAGGCGTTGCTGGAGTACGTGGCCGCGCGGTTCGACGCGATCGAGCTGGCCGCCCGGTGGATGGCCGGTCCGGAGCGGCAGCGCGCCGAGGCGATGGTGGACAAGCTGCTGCGCTGGCTGGCCGGCAACCCGCGCCGGCTGCTGGCGATCGAGCACGAGTTCGCGGTCCGCCTCGACGATCCGTCCCGCCCGATCGAGCTGACCGGCCGGGTCGACCGGCTGGAGGTCGACGCCGAGGGGCGGCTCGTGGTGATCGACCTGAAGACCGGCAAGTCGACGGCGGTCACCGAGCGGGAGGTGGCCGAGCATCCGCAGCTCGGCGCGTACCAGGCGGCGGTGGAGGCGGGCGGGTTCGCCGAGTTCGGCGAGGAACCGGGCGGGGCCGCGCTGGTGCAGCTCGGCACCGGAGCGCGGGACGCCAAGGAGCAGACCCAGGCCGCGGCCGGGGAGGGGCCGGAGGCCGGGTGGGCCACCGCGCTGGTGCGCCGTACCGCCGACACGATGGCCGCCTCGACGTTCGCCGCGGTGGCCAACTCCAAGTGCCGGGTCTGCCCGGTACGCACCAGCTGCCCGGTCTCCGGCCAGGGCCGCCAGGTGGTCGAGCCGCCCCCGGAGAACTCATGAGCGTTCAGCCGGCGCTGTTCGGCGCCTCCGCCACGCCCACGCCGCGCGCGGCCGACGCCGGGCCCCGCTACACGCCCGTCGAGCTGGCCCGGCTGCTGCGGCTGCCCGCGCCCACCCGGGAACAGGCCGCGATCATCGCCGCGCCGGTGGAACCGCTGCTGGTGGTCGCGGGCGCCGGCTCCGGCAAGACCGAGACGATGGCCGCGCGGGTGGTGTGGCTGGTCGCCAACTCCTACGTACGCCCCGAGCACATCCTCGGCCTCACCTTCACCCGCAAGGCGGCCGGCGAGCTGGCCCACCGGGTCCGCACGCGGCTCGACCAGCTCATCCGGCGGCTCGGCCGGCAGGGGCGGGACCCGCACGACGACCCGCTGGCGGGCGAGCCGACCGTGTCCACGTACCACTCGTACGCCGGGCGGATCGTCACCGAGCACGGGCTGCGCGCCGGGTACGAGCCGACCACCCGGCTGCTCACCGAGGCGTCCCGCTGGCAGCTCGTCGACATGCTGGTGCGCAACTACGACGGGGACATGTCCGAGGTGGACCGGATGCCGTCCACCATCACCGACGCGGTCCTGGCGCTCGCCGGTGAGCTGGACGAGCACCTGGTCGACCCGGACGAGCTGGCCGGCTGGACCGGCCGGTTCTTCGCCGAGGTGCAGTCGCGTCCCGGCCGGGTCTACGCCGACGTGCGCAAGGCGCTCCAGCTCCAGCGGACCCGGCTGAAGCTGCTGCCGCTGGTGCGCGCGTACGCCCGGCGCAAGGACGACTTCGAGGCGATGGACTTCGCCGACCAGCTCGCCCGCGCGGCCCGGGTGGCCCGCGACCACCCCGGCGTCGGCGTGATCGAGCGGGACCGGTTCCGGGTGGTGCTGCTGGACGAGTACCAGGACACCAGCCACGCCCAGGTGGTGCTGCTCAACGCGCTGTTCGGCGGCGGCCACCCGGTCACCGCCGTGGGTGACCCGTGCCAGTCCATCTACGGCTGGCGCGGGGCCAGCGCCGGCACGCTCGACCGGTTCCCGGCCGAGTTCGCCCGTACCGACGGCAGCCCCGCCGACGTGCTCAGCCTGACCACGAGCTGGCGCAACCGTCCGGAGATCCTCGGCGTGGCGAACGCGCTGTCGGTGCCGCTGCGGGCGGCCGGCGCACGGGTGCCGGAGCTGCACGCCGCGCTGAGCGTCCGCGATCCGATCCCGCACCGCACGCCGGGCGGGCAGGCCGCCGGCACCGTGCACTGCGCGCTGCTGGAGACGTACGCCGACGAGGCCGACTGGATCGCGGACAGCGTGCTGGCGGCCTGGCGGGGTGCGGCCGGGATGCCCGGCGCGCTGCCCGAGCACATCCCGGCCGACCGCCGCCCGACCACCGCGGTGCTGGTGCGGCTGCGCAGCCAGATCCCGGCGATCGAGGCGGCGTTGCGCGCTCGTGGACTGCCTGTCGACGTGGTCGGGCTGGGCGGGCTGCTGGACACCCCGGAGGTACGGGACGTGGTGTGCACGCTGCGCGTGCTCGCCGACCCGACCGACGGGGCGGCGTTGCTGCGACTGCTCACCGGCGCGCGCTGGCGGATCGGCCCGCGTGACCTGGTCGCCCTGCACCGCCGCGCTCGCGCGATCGCCCGCAGCCGCCGGGAGCTGACCGGCGACGAGGGCCCGGAGATCACCGTGGACGTGCTGGACGAGGCGACGCTCGTGGAGGCGCTGGCGGACCTGGGGCCGGCGCAGGCGTACTCGGCCGAGGGCTACGCGCGGCTGCGCTCGTACGGGATGGAACTGGCGCTGCTGCGCTACCGCCTGGACCAGTCGCTGCCGGAACTGATCGCGGACATCGAGCGGACCATCGGCCTCGACGTCGAGGTGGCGGTCCGGGCCGGCCGGGACGGCGCGGGCGACGCCGGGCTGGCCCGCGCGCACCTGGACGCGCTCGGCGACGTGGCGGCCCGGTTCAGCGGCGAGACGCCCGGCGCGACGCTCGCCGGTTTCCTCGCCTACCTGGCCGCCGCCGAGGACGAGGAGCGCGGGCTGGCGCCCGGCGAGGTCGAGGTGGTGGCCGGCGCGGTGCAGGTGCTGACCTCGCACGCCGCGAAGGGCCTGGAGTGGGACGTGGTGGCGGTGGCCGGGATGACCCGGGGCGTCTGGCCGGGGCCGGTGCGCAACTCCGACCACTGGCTGGGCGGGCTCGGCGTGCTGCCGTTCCCGCTGCGCGGCGACGCGGACGGACTGCCCGAGCTGGCCCTGCCGGAGGCGGAGGACCAGCGCGGGGTGGCCCGGGCGCTGACCGAGTTCACCGACGACTGGCGGGCGCACGACGAGCGGGAGGAGCGCCGGCTGGCGTACGTGGCGGTGACCCGCCCCCGCCGCCTGCTGCTCTGCTCCGGCTACTGGTGGGGGGAGGGGACCAAACGGTTCCGCGGCCCGTCGGTGTTCCTGCGGGAGGTGCACGACGCCTGCCTGGCCGACCCGGACGGCCATGTGGTCGACGCCTGGACGCCCGAGCCGGCCGGGGACGCGGTGAACCCGACCACCGAGACGGTGCTGCGGGCCGAGTGGCCGGCCGACCCGCTGGGCGCCCGCCGGCCGGCGCTCACCGAGGCGGCGGCGCTGGTCCGCCGGTACCTCGCCGACCCGGAGGTGGCCCGGCGCGAGGCGGCGCTGCTCGCCACCACGGGCGCGGCGGAGGACGCCGAGGTGGCGCGCTGGCGGCGCGAGGCCGAGCTGCTGCTCGCCGAGCGGGCGGAGCTGGCCCGGCAGGCTGAGGCGGCCGAGGTCGAACTGCCGGGCCAGATGTCGGTGACGCAGCTCGTGGCGTTGCGCCGCGACCCGGAGGCGCTGGCCCGTACGCTGCGCCGCCCGATGCCCACCGAACCGACGCCGTACGCCCGGCGCGGCACCGCGTTCCACGCCTGGCTGGAGCAGCGCTTCGGCGCGGACCGGCTGCTCGACGTGGACGAGCTGCCCGGCGCGGCGGACGAGGACGCGGCCCCGGACGAGGCCCTGGTCGAGTTGCAGGAGCGCTTCCTGGCCAGCGAGTGGGCCGACCGGGTGCCGGTGGAGGTGGAGGTGCCGTTCGCCACTGTCGTCGCCGGGGTGGTGATCCGGGGCCGGATGGACGCCGTGTTTGCCCGCCCGGGCGGGCGCTACGACGTGGTCGACTGGAAGACCGGGCGGCAGCCCACCGGCCGGGAGGCCGACGCGGCGGCGGTGCAGTTGGCGGTCTACCGGCTGGCCTGGGCGGAACTGGCCGGGGTGCCGGTGGAGCGGGTCGGCGCGGCGTTCCACTACGTCCGGGACTCGGTGACCGTCCGCCCGGCCGACCTGCTCGACGCGGACGGGCTGGCCGATCTGGTGGCCGCCGTGCCGGAAATCCCGGGGGATCTACCGCAGCGCACGAGTCCGTGATACGTTGTCCGGGTTGCAGTTTTGGTTTCCAGAGACTCTGTGTGCGCCTGGCGGATTGTGGCCCCAGGCGCTCTTTGTTGTGTCCGGAGTTCTCCGGGCGGGGCGACCAGCAGCGACAGGCACGCCGCGTATTCCACGCGCGGGGTGCTCCTCTCCGGCCCGCAACACGTGCGGGCCGACCGTTCCGTCAAGGAGACGAAACACATGGCAATTGGCACCGTCAAGTGGTTCAACGCTGACAAGGGCTTCGGCTTCATCACCCCGGACGACGGCGGCGCCGACGTCTTCGCCCACTTCTCGGCGATCCAGACCTCCGGCTACCGGAGCCTGGACGAGAACCAGCGGGTCGAGTTCGAGGTGACCCAGGGCCAGAAGGGCCCGCAGGCGGAGAACATCCGTCCGCTCTGATCTTCGGATCAACCGGCACCACCACCGCGCCCTCTCGGGCGCGGTGCACGGGCCGGCCCGCCTCTGCCGGGCCGGCCCGTCCCTTTCGGTTCGTGCTTGTGACCACCGGTGACGCCGGTGACGCGCCGCAGCCCGGCGCCCTTCCTCGACACGTGCCGCCTCGAGGAAGGCTTTCCGCATGACCACGACCCTGCCCACGTTCGCCGCCACCGGCCTGGCGCCGGCGCTCGTCTCCGAGCTGACCGCGCAGGGCATCTCCGCGCCGTTCCCGATCCAGGCGGCCACGCTGCCGGACTCGCTGGCCGGCCGCGACGTGCTCGGCCGGGGCCGCACCGGCTCCGGCAAGACGCTCGCGTTCGGGCTGCCGCTGCTGCACCGTACGGCCGGCCGCCGGGCCCGTCCGGGCCGTCCGCTCGCGCTGGTGCTCGTACCCACCCGGGAACTGGCCGCGCAGGTCACCGCCGCGCTCACCCCGTACGCTGCCACGCTCGGGCTGCGCTGCGCCACAGTGGTCGGCGGGCTCTCCCTGACCCGGCAGGCGGCCGCGCTGCGCGCCGGCGCCGAGGTGCTGGTGGCCACGCCGGGCCGGCTGCACGACCTGATCGATCGCGGGGACGCCCGGCTGGACCAGGTGTCCATCACGGTGCTGGACGAGGCCGACCAGATGGCCGACATGGGCTTCCTGCCGCAGGTGACGAAGCTGCTGGAGCAGGTCGCGCCGGGCGGGCAGCGGATGCTCTTCTCGGCCACCCTGGACCGGGGCGTGGACCGGCTGGTCCGCCGATTCCTGGCCGACCCGGTGACGCATTCCGTCGACCCGGGCACCGCCACCGTCACCGCGATGACCCACCACGTGCTGCACCTCGAGGCGGACGACAAGCAGGCCGCGCTGGCCCACATCGCCGCCCGCGAGGGCCGCACCATCGTCTTCATCGCCACCAAGCACCGCGCCGACCGGGTGGCCCGGCAGTTGCTCGCCAAGGGCGTACGCGCCGCGGCGCTGCACGGCGGCAAGTCGCAGCCGCAGCGCACCCGCATCCTGGAGCAGTTCCGCACCGGGCAGGTCACCGCGCTGGTGGCCACCGACGTGGCGGCCCGGGGCATCCACGTCGACGGGCTGGACCTGGTGGTCAACGCCGACCCGCCCGCGGAGGCCAAGGACTACCTGCACCGGGGTGGCCGGACCGCGCGGGCCGGCGAGTCGGGCACCGTGGTCACGCTGGTGCTGCCGGAGCAGCGCCGCGACGTCGCCCGGCTGATGAGCACCGCGGGCATCAACCCCAAGACCACCCGGGTACGCCCCGGCGACAGCGAGCTGAGCCGGCTCACCGGCGCCCGGGAGCCGTCCGGTGTGCCGGTGACCATCGCCGCGCCCGCTGCCGCGCACCCCGCCCCGGCGACCCGTCCTCGCCGGCGTCCGCGCCGCCGCTGACCGCGCCTGACCGGCTCGGCTTCGAGCGGGCCGGCCGACCGTCCCTGAGTCGGGAATCAGTCGACGTTCGGTCGGCTGTCCGACTGTCCGGCCTCGCCGTGGCGGCGATGCTGTCGGGCGGGGACCGGTCGGGGGGTCGGCCGGACGCGGAGGGAGCGGTTCATGGCGGGGGAAGCCGGATCGGGCGGTGCACGGGAAGTGCTGCTGGTGCTCGCGGTGGCGGGGGCCGGCCTGGCGCTCGCCGCGGTGGCCGCGTTCGGGCCCTGGCGGCCCTCCGACGGCGGCTCGCCGGATCGCGGCGCCGCCCGCAGCTTCACGCCCGGAATGAGCGCCCCGCACGCTCAGTAGCCGCGCCGGGCGGATGATGCCCGGAAAGCGATATGACTCTCAGGTATAAATATGCCCGAGAGTCATATCGGCCAGGAGTCATGCCCTCTGTGGCCGACAACCGGCCGGGTCCGCGACCCCGCGCGCCGTCGCCCTGTGACCGGACGCGCGTCAGGGTGCCGTCGCCCGGTCGCTCAGCAGGTCGGCGAGCGTGGTCCGGTCCACGACCAGGGCGATCGCGCCGTCCACCGCCAGCCACACGTCCCGCAGGCCGGTGGCCACGCCGTGGTAGCCGGCCCGGTCGGCGGGGATGCCCCGGACGCTGGTGATCGCGCCACCCACCGCGCGGAGCACGTCGCCCACGCTGATCTCGTCCGGCGGGCGGGTCAGCGCGTACCCGCCCTCGGTGCCGCGATGGCTGTGCAGCAGCCCGGCCCGCCGCAGGTCGAGCAGGATCCCCTGGAGGAAGCTGAGCGGGATGTCCTGGCTCTCGGCCAGGCTCGCCGCCTTGACCAGCTCGCCGCCGCCGGACACCGCGTCGCCGGGGGTACCGGCGGCGTCGGCGACGGCGAGCATGGCCCGGAGCGCGTAGTCGGCGCGCGCGGAGATGTACACGACGTCAGTTGCCGGCCTGGTCCAGCACGCCCCAGCGGCGGCGGATGGCCTTGTCGGCGGCCCCGAACGCGGTGTCCACGAGCAGGCCCACCACCAGGATGACGATCATGATGGCCATCAGGCGTGGCGCCTCGCTCAGCTCGCGTGCGTAGGTGAGCTGCGCGCCGATCGAGGTGCGGGTGGCGATGACCACCAGCAGCTCACCGGCCATCAGGCTGCGCCAGGCGAACGCCCAGCCCTGCTTGAGCCCGGCCACGATGGCCGGTAGCGCGGCCGGCGCGATCACGTACCGGTAGAGGTTGAGCCCCCGGGCGCCGAGGTTGCGGCCGGCGCGGACCAGCAGCGGCGGCACGTAGTCCACGCCGTGGATGACGCCGTTGGCGACCGACGGCGCGGCGCCGAGCACCACCACGAAGAAGATCGCCTGCTCGCTGAGCTGGAACAGCAGGATGGCCAGCGGGAACCAGGCGATCGACGGCATGGTCTGCAACGCGGTGATCATCGAGCCGAGCGCGGCCCGGAGCACCTTGACCCGGGCCACGCCGAGGCCGAGCAGCAGGCCGACCGCGACCGCGGCGGCGAACCCGACCGCCGCCCGCCGGGCCGTGGTGGCGAGGCCCTCCCAGAGCGCCGAGCTGAGCAGGTACTCCCCGAGGTCGCCGAAGACCACGGCCGGGCCGGGCAGCGCCCACGGCTCCTTCCACCCGGACCAGACCACCGCCTGCCAGATCGCCACCGCGAGCGCGAGCGCGGCGAGCTTGGGCCAGGTGGCCGACCACAGGCGGCGTACCCGGGACGGGCCCTTCTCCCGGCCGGCGATCTCCAGCGCGTCGAGCCCGGAGATCTCCGCGTCGGCCCGCGCCGACGCGGACAGGGTGTCACTGGCCATGCCGGCCCACCTCCTTGCGCAGCCGGTCGGTGACCTCGGCGGCGATGGCCGAGACCTCCGGCGAGTCGATCCGCCGGGGGCGCGGCACGGCGACCTCGGTGGAGTAGATGATCCGGCCGGGCCGGCTGGAGAGCAGCACGATGCGGTCGGCGAGCCGGGCCGCCTCGCGGACGTTGTGCGTGACGAACAGGACGGTGAGCTTGCGCTCGGTCCAGATCCGCTCCAGCTCGTCGTGCAGGATGTCGCGGGTCATCGCGTCCAGCGCGCCGAACGGCTCGTCCATCAGCAGCACCGGCGTCTCCAGCGCGAGCGTGCGGGCCAGCGCGACGCGCTGCCGCATGCCGCCGGAGAGCTGGTGCGGGCGCTTGCGGCCGAACTCCGACAGGTGGACCGTGCGCAGCAGCTCGGCCACCCGCTCCTTGCGCTGGTCGCGGGGGAGACCGCGCAGCTTCAGCGGCACCTCGACGTTGCCCTCGACGGTGAGCCAGGGGAAGAGCGCCGGCTCCTGGAACATGAGCCCCGGGTTGACGCCCTCGCCCAGCTCGATGGTGCCGCCGCTGGCCCGGTCCAGGCCGGCGACCAGGTTGAGCAGCGTGCTCTTGCCGCAGCCGGACGCGCCGACCATGCAGACGAACTCGCCGGGCGCGATGTCCAGCGACAGTCCGTCCAGCGCCAGGACGGCCTGGTCGCCCTGGCCGTACACCTTTGTGACGCCGCGCAGCGCGACCGAGCCGGTCGCGCTGCGCGGGGTCGTGGTCGTCGACGTCACGGCTGGCTGACCTCGGCCTTGCCCTGCGCCTTGAGGACCTCGTTGAGGTACTTGAGGTCGTACAGGCCGTTCAGGTCGACCGGCTGGGTCAGCCCGACCGCGACGGCGTGGTCCAGGCCGGTCTTCAGCGAGGCCGGGATCGGGTCGTTTGTGAACTCCAGCGTCGGCCAGGCCTGCTTGATCAGCTTGAGGTCCAGCGGCTTGCCGGTGATCTTGCCGATGTGGTCGGAGATGGCCTGCTGCGCCTCGTCCGGCTTGGTGTTGACGAACTCGTTCGCCGCGACCTGGCCCTCGACCAGCTTCTTCACCACGTCCGGGTGTGCCTTGAGGAACTTGGTGCTGACCAGCAGGTTGGTGATGACGAACTTCTTGTCCGGCCAGAGGTCACGCTCGTCGACGAGCACCTTGCCGCCGGCGTTGACCAGCCGGGAGACGAACGGCTCGGGCACCCATGCGCCGTCGATGGCGCCGCTGCCGAACGTCTCGATCGTCTGCGCGTTCTCCTGCGGCACGATCTTGACGTCGCCGCCGCCCTCCTTGGTGGTCTCCAGGCCCTTCTCCTTGAGCCAGAAGCGCAGCGCCACGTCCTGGGTGTTGCCGAGCTGCGGAGTGGCGATCTTCTTGCCGCGCAGCTGCTCCACCGAGGTGATGCCGGGCTTGACCACGAGCGCGACGCCGCCGGACGCCGCGCCGGAGATGACCCGGACCGCCTCGCCCTTGGACTTGGAGAAGGCGTTCACCGTCGGGTTCGGGCCGATGTACGTGGCGTCGAGCGCGCCGGAGAAGACGGCCTCGATGGCGGCCGGGCCGGCGTTGAAGGTCTTGGTGTCCAGCTCGACGTCGCTGCCGAGTTTCTCCTTGAAGATCCCCTTCTCCACGCCGACCACGGCCGGGGCGTGCGTGATGTTGGGGAAGTAGCCCAGGCGCAGCGTGACCGGGCCGGACCCGCCGGCGGCGTCGCTGTCCTCGCCGCAGGCGGCGGTGGTGCCGAGCGTGGCCGCGCCGACCGCGGCCAGGGTCGCCAGGGTGACCAGGCGGCGCAGGGGAAGCCCTCTCATCGAATGTCCAATCCGCAGTATTCCTATTTAGTTGGTAGGAAGAGTGGGGCAAGTGGCCGTCGGCGTCAAGACCCGTCCCGCAACAGTCCACCGTTCGGCCAGGGCACACCGGCGATAGAGCCGGTACGGAAGCGCTAATGTCGATCTCGTGTCCACGCGGAGAGCGAAGATCCCAGCGACGAAGTACCCGGCCGAACGGTTCACCCTCGACAACGGCCTGCGTGTGGTGCTCACGCCGGACCGCAGCGCCCCGGTCATCGGGGTGGCTGTGGTCTACGACGTCGGCATCCGCTCCGAGCCGGAGGGACGCACCGGCTTCGCCCACCTCTTCGAGCACCTGATGTTCCAGGGGTCGGAGAACCTGGAGAAGCTGGCCCACTTCCGGCACGTCCAGGGCGCCGGCGGGACGTTCAACGGCTCCACCCACCTGGACTACACCGACTACTTCGAGACGCTGCCCGCCAACGCCCTGGAACGCGCGCTGTTCCTGGAGGCCGACCGGATGCGCGGCCCCCGGCTGACCGAGGAGAACCTGCGCAACCAGGTCGACGTGGTCAAGGAGGAGATCCGGGTCAACGTGCTGAACCGGCCGTACGGCGGGTTCCCCTGGCTGACGCTGCCCCCGGTGATGTTCGACACCTTCCCCAACGCGCACGACGGCTACGGCTCCTTCGACGACCTGGAGTCGGCGACGGTGGCCGACGCCGCCGACTTCTTCCGCCGCTACTACGCCAGCGGCAACGCCGTACTGGCGGTCAGCGGCGACATCGACGTGGCCGAGGCGACCACGCTCATCGAACGGCACTTCGGCGACGTCCCGGCCCGTCCCGCCCCGCAGCGGCCCGACTTCGCCGAGCCCGACCTGACCACCGAGCGGCGCAGCACGTACACCGACGCGCTGGCGCCGCTGCCGGCGGTGGCCGGCGCGTGGCGCGTGCCCGACCCGGTCGACGACTTCGCCGGCTACCTGCCCTACGTGGTGCTGGCCGAGGTGCTCACCGACGGCGACGCGTCCCGGCTGGTCGAGCGGCTGGTGCAGCGCGACCGGTCGGTCACCAGCCTCGGCGGGTACGTCGGTTTCATGGGCGACCCGTTCGACGTGCGCGACCCCACCGCGCTGCTGCTCCAGGCGCACCTGCCGCCCGGCGGCGACGTGGACAAGGTGCTGCGCACCATCGACGAGGAACTGGACCGGCTGGCGACCGACGGGCTGACCGACGGAGAGCTGGCGCGCACCCAGGCCCGGATGGCCACCCACCTGCTGCGCGACACCGACGCGGTGCTCGGCCGGGCGCTGCGGATGGCCGTGCTGGAACAGCAGCGCGGCGAGCCGGGCCTGCTCAACGAGCTGCCCCGGCTGGTCGGCGCGGTGACCGAGGACCAGGTCCGCGCCGCCGCCGCCACCCTGCGGCCCGAGCGCCGCGCGTCCGTCGAGGTCGTCGCCGGAGGAGCCCGATGAGCACGAGTACGACCACCGCCACCGCCGTCCGGCCGCTTCCGGCGCTGCGCCCGAACCGTCGCCTCAAGGTGCCCAAGCAGGCCGAGCGCACGCTGCGCAACGGCCTCACCGTGATCGCGGTACGCCGCTCCGCCGTACCGCTGGTCGAGCTGCGACTGTGGATGCCGTTCGGGCGCACGCACCTGGCCCGCGGCGCGATGCTGGCGCAGACCATGCTCGCCGGCACGCAGGCGCACAGCGCCACCGAGATCGCCGCCGAGCTGCAGAAGGTCGGCGGCGGACTGACCGCCGGGCTCGACCCGGACCGGTTGATGCTCTCCGGCGCGGGCCTGGTCACCGGCCTGGACCGGATGCTGGAACTGCTCGCCGAGGTGCTCACCGGCGCCAACTACCCGGCCGACTGGGTGGAGACCGAACGGGACCGGCTGGTCGACCGCATCCAGGTCGCCCAGAGCCAGCCCTCGCACCTGGCCCGAACCGCCCTGCTCAAGCGGGTGTACGGCCGCCACCCGTACGCCGTGCAGACGCCCGACCCGGACCAGGTCCGGGCGGTCCGCCCGGCCGCGTTGCGCCGGCTGCACGCCGAGCGGGTGCACCCGGCCGGGGCGGTGCTCGTGCTCGTCGGCGACGTGGCGCCGGAGCGGGCGCTGGACGCGGCCGAGCAGGCGCTCGCCGGCTGGCGCGGCGACGGCCACGTCGCCGAACTGCCGCCCGCGCCGCCGCTGGAACCCGGGCCGCTGCTGCTCGTCGACCGGCCCGGCTCGGTGCAGTCCTCGGTACGCCTCGCGCTGCCCGCGGTGCCCCGTACCCACCCGGACCACGCCGCGCTGCAACTGGCGAACCTCATCTTCGGTGGCTACTTCTCCTCCCGCTGGGTGGAGAACATCCGCGAGGACAAGGGCTACACGTACGGGCCGCACTCGCTCGTCGAGCACTCGGTGGCCGGTTCGGTGCTCATCGCCGGCGCCGAGGTGGCCACCGAGGTGACAGCGGCGGCGCTGGTGGAGACGAACTACGAGCTGGGCCGACTCGCCACGGTGCCGCCGAAGGCCGACGAGCTGGAGCAGGCCCGCCAGTACGCGCTCGGCACGCTCCAGCTCGGCATGTCGACCCAGGCCGGGCTCGCGTCGCTGACCAGCGCGTACGCCGGCAACGGGCTGCGGCTGGACTTCCTCGCCGAGCACGCAGCCCGGCTCGCCGCCGCGACTGTGGACGACGTGGCCGAGGTGGCCGCCCGCTACCTGGCGCCGGCCCGCGCGGTCACCGTCGTGCTCGGCGACGCCGAACGGGTGGCCGACTCGCTCGCCGCGCTGACACCGGTGCGTACGGAATCCGCGTGAGCGGCGAGCCCGCGCCGCCGCTGGCCCGGTCCACGCTCGACCGGGCCGCCCACCGGCGTACCGACCCGGCCTGGCTGGCCGAGGCGTGGGAGCGGGCGCGGGTGCTGGTGCTCGACTCCGCCGCCGAGGGGCGTGCCCTGGTCCGGGGCGTGGCGAGCCCACCCGAACTGGTCCTGGTCGGCCCCGGCGACCTGCCCGAGGTGCCCCGGTCGGTGCCGATGTTCCTCGGCGTCGAGCCGGACGGCGTGCCGGTCTTCGCGGTCGACGGGCCGCTGCCGGCGCTGCCGGAGACCCGCCCGGCGCACCTGCGCGAGGTCGGCCACCTGATGACCGACCGGGACGCGGGCCTGTTCACCACCGCGCTGGCGCTGCTCAACTGGCACCTGCGGCACGGCTACTCGTCCACGACCGGGAAGGCGACGCAGGCCGACGAGGCCGGCTGGTCACGGATCGACCCGGGCGGCGACCGGGTCTGGCCGCGTACCGACCCGGCCATGATCGTGCTGGTGCACGACGGCATGGACGGCGCGGACGGCCGCTGCCTGCTCGGCAACAACGCGGCCTGGCCGCGCACCCCGGGACAGCGCCGCTACTCATGCCTGGCCGGATACGTCGAGCCCGGCGAGTCGGCCGAGGCCGCCGTGCTCCGCGAGGTCCGCGAGGAGGTAGGCGTCCCGGTCGAGGAGATCGCGTACGTGGGCAGCCAGTCCTGGCCGTTCCCCGGCTCGCTGATGCTCGGCTTCCTGGCCCGCGCCGACGCCGACGCGCCGATCCGGGTCGACCTGGCCGAGATCGCGCACGCGCGCTGGTTCACCCGCCGGGAGATCGGGGCCGCGCTGGCCGGCGAGCCGGTGCCGGTGGGCGGGGGAGACCGGCTGATCCTGCCGCCGCCGTCGTCGATCGCGCTGTTCCTGGTGCACCGCTGGCTCGACGGCCACTGCTGACCCGCCCTGGTTCCGCCCGCCCGCCCGTCGGGTTGGGGCGTTTCGGCTGGCGGGCACAGGGCCGGGCGGGCACGGTCCCGGCCCGGACCGTCGTTGCCGCGACGGTCGCGGGCCGGGAACACGGGCCGTCGTGGCCGGGTGAGGCGATGATCGGCGGGGGAAGCCGGTCCGGCCACGACGGACGTCAGCGTCCGGTCATCCACCGTGCCAGCGGTACGGCTGCCCCGGTGCGGGCTCCTCGATGGGCAGCACCTTGACCCGGTGCCGGCCGGCGCGTACCGCCCCGACGGCGGACAGCGCTCGGGCGAGCAGGAGCGCGGCGTCCCGGTCCTCGGCGTGGACGACCTGGCGGCGGGGTTCCGGCGTGCTCGTCTCGTCCCGCAGGCGGCCCCCACCGGCCCAGGCGGCGGCGATGTCGGCGTCGGCGGCGGTACGGATCTCGGTGCGGACGATCAGGAACCGCATGGTGTCCCCCGGAGAGTGGACGGTTACCCGCTGGAACTTCCACGTCACTCCCGCGTCATGTTACGCCGATGTGTCCTCCCGACAAGTGGAACGCGCCACCTCGACCGATCGGGGGATGCCAGGTCAGCACCGTTGTCGGGGCCGGACACGCGAGGGGGCCGCCGGCGTGACGCCGACGGCCCCGAACGTTCGCCGGATCAGTCCAGATCGAACTGACCGTTCTTCGCTCCGGCGAGGAAGCCGAGCCAGCCGGCCCGGTCGAACAGCAGGACCGGCCCGCTCGGGTCCTTGCTGTCCCGCAGCGCCATGGTCGCCGGCCCGGTGCCGAGCGGCGCGACCTCCACGCAGTTGGAGGTCTGGCTGCGGGTGCTCTTGCGCCAGGCGGCGCCCACGAGCTGTCCCGAGAGGGCGGTCGTGCTGGTACGGATCTTGTTCATGGTGCTTGCTCCTGGTGAGGTGCTCCGATGGGACCGAGCGACGCCGGAGCGCGGACGGTGTCCCTACCGGATCACCGCTCCGTGGTGAGGCGCCCCGAGTCCCGGCGGCGCTGGGTCGGCGCCGTTGCCGGCCCGTACACCGCCGTGGACTCGACTGCCGTGCCGGTCAGCCGTCCTGTCGCCTCGATCAACCAGGAGAGGGTGTCCGATGCGGAGAGTGCCGACGAGCATAGCCACTCGAACACCACTTTATAGCGATTTAGGGTGTTCACCTCGGTCGACATGACGTCGGTGAACCCACCTTCGATGGCCAATGTCTCCGGATCGAGCGGATCGGCGAACCGGTAGACCGAGAACGCGGTCGGCGGAAGGTACCAGTCGCCGACCCGGGTGTCCCGCAACAGCAGCAGCAACGTCACGTTCGGGAGCAGGGCCATCTCGCACAGGTGGACGAGCTGGTCGTGCAGCACCTCCGGCGGGCCGGCCCGCCGGCCGAGGGCGGCCTCCTCCAGCACGGCCGTGTACCGGGGCACGTCGGGGGAGCGGGTCAGCAGCGACTGGCGGGCCTGCCGCGCGCGTACCTCGGTCTCCGGGTCCTCGTGCTCCTGGTCGCCGGCCTGGGCGGCGACCTGCGCGGCCGACATGATCCGGTGCCGGGCGTACCCGGGCGTCTGCAGCAGCCCCGGGACCAGCACCGGGTTGTACTCGGAGATCTCCGCGCAGCCGGCCTCCAGCTCGGCGAAGGCGCGCTGCTGCTGGGTCATCACCGGGAAGTTGCGCAGCCAGCCGCGCATGTCGCCGGCCTCGTGGGTGATGCCGGTCAGTTCCGCGCGCTGCTCCTCGTCGGCGCCGTAGAGCGTCAACAGCACGTCCACGTCGTCCGGGTCGGGCCGGCTGCGGCCGTTCTCCAGGCGGGACAACTTGGATGCGGAGGCCCAGCCGATCCGCTCGATGACCTGGTCACCGGTCAGACCGGCCTGTTCGCGGAGCCGGCGCAGCTCGATGCCGAGTCGACGGCGGCGCAGAATCGGGCCTGGTACGGCAGGAGGCACGGCGTCCTCTTTCCCGTCGACCGTCGCAGGACGCGACGGTAACTGTATGAAATTCGCCCCCCACGGTCAGTATGGACGTCGCGACCGGCGTCGGAGGTTCCGGCACGGGCGTGTCACGAGACAAAAAGAGGACTGTGGAGGGTGTCTTCACCAGCGCCCACCCCCGACGCGCCCCTGGTGGCGCACCCCTGCCGGAGGCAACCCGATGCGCACCGTCCTGCGCCGCCCCGACTTCCGTTTCCTCTTCGCCGCAGTGGTGGCGAGCATGGCGGCGGAGTCGGTGCTGCTGCTCGCCCTGGCCGTCTGGGTCAAGGATCTGACCGGGTCGGACAGCATGGCGGGGGCGACCATCTTCGCGGTCATCGCACCGATGGCCCTCGCCCCGCTCGTCGGCTGGGTGGTCGACCGCTACCGCCGGAAACCCTTCTTCATCGCCGCCAACCTGGTCGCCGCGGCGCTGCTCAGTCCGCTGCTCACGGTCCGGGACCGCTCCGACGTCTGGGTGATCTACGTGGTCGCGGCGTTCTACGGACTGTCGTACATCACCCTCGCCGCCGTGCTCAACGGACTGATCCGGCATCTGGTTCCGGCCGAGTCGCTGGCCGACGCGAACGGACTGCTGCAGACGGTCCGGCAGGGCCTGCGGCTGATCGGGCCGCTCGCCGGGGCGGGCGTCTACGCCGCCGTCGGCGGCTGGCTGCTCGCCGTCCTGGCCATGACCGGATTCCTGGTGGCCGCGGCGGTGGTCGGCCGGCTGCGGGCGCAGGAGCGGGAACCGTCCCGGTCCGGCCGCCGCGGGCCGTCCGAGCTGAGCGCCGGGCTGCGCCACCTGACCGGCGAGCCGGCGCTGCGCCGGGCGCTGCTCGGGTACGGGCTCGGCTCGCTGGTGATGGGCTTCACCGAGTCGCTGATCTTCGCGTACGTCGACCTGGGTCTGCGCCGCGAGGCCGCGTTCGTCGGCGTGCTGGTCATGGTGCAGGGCGTCGGCGGCCTGGTCGGCGGCCTGTTCTCGGCCGCCGTGGTCCGCCGGTACGGCGAAGTCGGGGCGCTGGCCGCCGGGGTGACGTTCTTCGGACCGGCCGCGCTGGCGCTCGCGTACCCCCGGTTGTGGCTCGGGGTGGTGGCGCTGCTGCTGGCCGGCCTGTCGCTACCGCTGACCATGGTGGGGTTGAACACGCTGATCCAGCGGCGGACCCCGCCGCGGCTGCTCGGCCGGGTCACCGCGGCGTCGGAGGCCCTGGTCAGCGGTCCGCAGGCGCTCTCCATCGGCACCGGCGCGCTGCTCGTCGGCGTGTTCGACTACCGGCTGCTGTTCGCAGTGGTCGGGGCGGTCACCACGGCGGCCGGCCTCTACCTGTGGCGGGGCCGCGGGCTGAGCGCGCCGGTCGCCGGGCCGGTGCGGATCCCGGGGCCCCGGAAGCCGGCCGACGACGGCGCGCTCAGTCGGGGCGGCTCCTGAACGACGGCGAGCGGCCGTACCCGGGTCGGGTACGGCCGCTCGCAGTGTCGCGGGAGATCAGCCGGGCAGCGCGGCCAGGTGCTGCTTGACCTGGTTGATCGAGGGGTTGGTCAGGGCGCTGCCGTCGGCGAAGCGCAGCGTCGGGACGGTCTGGTTGCCGCCGTTGACGCTCATCACGAAGTCCGCGGCCGCGGGGTCCTGCTCGATGTCGACCACCTCGTACGCGATGCCCTCCCGGTCGAGCTGCGACTTCAGCCGGTGGCAGTAGCCGCACCACGGGGTGGAATACATCGTCAGCATGGTCTGGTCCTCCAAGGGGTGGCTCGCGCCCGGTCCGATCAGGCCAGGCTAACCGCTGCAACGTCACACGATGCTGGGATGATTCCCTGCTGTGGGCGTTCACTCAGGTGCGGAACGGGTGCTGGCCGGGCTGGATCCGGAGCAGCGGTCCGCGGTGACCGCCCCGGCCGGGCCGGTCTGCATCCTGGCCGGCGCCGGCACCGGCAAGACGCGGGCGGTGACGTCGCGGATCGCGTACCGGGCGCTGACCGGCGACATCGCCGGCCGGCACGTGCTGGCGGTCACGTTCACCGCCCGCGCCGCGGCCGAGATGCGCAGCCGCCTCACCGTGCTCGGCGTGCAGGGGGTGCAGGCGCGCACGTTCCACGCGGCGGCGCTGCGGCAGGTCCGCTACTTCGCGCCCCGGCTGCTGGCCGGGCGGGCCATGCCGGAGCTGCTGGACAGCAAGGTGCGGGTGGTCACGCTCGCCGCCGCCAAGGTCGGGCTGCGCGCCGACCGGGCCGCCGCGCGCGACCTCGCCGCCGAGATCGAATGGGCCAAGTCGTCGCTGGTCGAGCCCGGGGAATACGTGGTCGCCGCGGCCAAGGCGCTGCGCGAGACGCCGTACGAGCCGGCCCGGGTGGCCGACGTGTTCGACGCGTACGAGCGGCTCAAGCGCGGCAACGGGGTGATCGACTTCGAGGACATGCTGCGCGCCGCGGTCTGGGGCATCGAGGAGCACCCGGACGTCGCCGAGCAGGTGCGCAACCAGTACCGGCACTTCGTGGTCGACGAGTACCAGGACGTCAACCCGCTCCAGCAGCGGCTGCTGGAGGCGTGGCTGGGTGGCCGGGACGACCTGACAGTGGTCGGCGACGCCAGCCAGACGATCTACTCGTTCACCGGCGCGACCTCGTCGTACCTGGTCGACTTCCCCCGGCTGCACCGGGGCGCGACAGTGGTCCGGCTGGTCCGCGACTACCGCTCCACCCCGCAGGTGGTCGGGCTGGCCAACGCGGTGATCTCCCAGGCGCGGGGCACCGAGGCGCGGCTGCGGCTGGAGCTGCACGGCCAGCGCCGGCCCGGTCCGGAGCCGGAACTGCGGATCTTCACCGACGAGCCGGCCGAGGCGAACGCGGTCGCCGCCCGCTGCCGGGCGCTGGTCGCGGGCGGCACCCCGGCGCGGGAGATCGCTGTGCTGTTCCGCACCAACGCGCAGTCCGAGGCGTACGAGAAGGCGCTTTCCGAGGCCGGCGTGCCGTACGTGCTCCAGGGCGCGGAGCGGTTCTTCGAACGGCCCGAGGTGCGCCAGGCGATGATCGCGCTGCGCGCCGCCACCCGGTCGGCGTCCGTCGACACGCCGCTGCCGGCCGCCGTGGTCGAAGGGCTCTCGGCGGTCGGCTGGGCGCCCGACGCGCCCCCGCCCGGCGGCGCCGCGCGCGAGCGGTGGGAGGCGCTCGCCGCGCTGGTCCAGCTCGCCGAGGAGTACGCCGCCGACGCCGAGGCGGAGCCGGGGCTGACCGGGTTCACCGAGGAACTGGCCCGGCGGGCCGCCCAGCAGCACGTGCCCACCGTCGAGGGGGTCACGCTCGCGTCGCTGCACTCGGCGAAGGGGCTGGAGTGGGACGCGGTGTTCCTGGTCGGGCTGGCCGAGGGCACGCTGCCCACCACGTACGCGAAGACCATGGAGCAGGTCGAGGAGGAACGGCGGCTGCTCTACGTCGGGATCACCCGGGCCCGGGAGTGGCTCTGGCTGTCGTACGCCACGGCGCGCTCGCCGGGTGGGCGGGCCCGGCGGCCGTCGCGGTTCCTGCCGCAGCTCGACCGCTCCGGCGGCGGCGAGCGGGCCGGCGGCGGCGGACCGGCGCGGCGGGCCGAGCGGCGCCGGCCGCAGGTGGTCTCGTGCCGGATCTGCGGCGCGACGCTGCTCGCCGGCGCGGACCGCAAACTGGGCCGCTGCCCGACCTGCCCGTCGGACATCGACGAGGAGCTGTACGAACGGCTGCGCGATTGGCGGCAGCGGGTCGCGGGAGCGCAGAAGGTGCCGGCGTACGTGGTCTTCACCGACGCCACGCTCACCGCGCTGGCCGAACGGAAGCCCGGTCGCACCGAGGAACTGGTGGCGATCGCCGGGATCGGGCCCCGAAAAGTCGGGCTTTACGGTGATACGGTCCTCGCCCTGGTGGCGGGCGCCACGGTGGACGAGGTCTGCTCACAGAAAACTTCTGAAAACTAGCCGTAAATCGTTTGCCCTCGCCCGAGGGCGAGGAATAGCCTCATGACACACCTCGCGAGCGGCGCTGTTCTGGCTGCTCAACGGGGATGAGTCCACGGTCGGCACGAGGAGAGTAGGGAGGTGGCACCAGTGAAGATCTTCAACTATGAGCGTCTCGCGGCGATGCCGTCTGCCGTCGCTCCGCTGTCGGCTGTCCGGGTGGCCCTCGCCGCTCGACCGTCGGCTCCGCAGGTGCACCAGGTCCAGGTTCAGGCCGAGCTGAACCTGACCGTTGCGCCGATCGCCGGAGTCGAGGGGACCAGTGGCTTCGCGGGCAAGGGCATCGATGGCGCCAAGAAGCGCACGGATGTCCGCGGCGTTCCACCTCGAGGTATACCGGTCTGATCCATCAGACGCCGGCTCACCTCGAGGCCGCGGAACCCGCATACCGGGATCCGCGGCCTCAGTTTTTTGTCCCGCCGAAGTACGTCGGAATGCGATCCACGAGATCGAAGTGAGAGAGAGGTGACCGGAGGATGAGTCTGGCGTTGGCCCCCCTCGACGTGAGCGTCGACGTGGAGGCGAACCTGCCCTGCCGGAAGTTCGACCCCGACCTGTGGTTCTCCGACTCGCCCGCCGAGCTCGAGCTGGCCAAGTCGCTCTGCGGGGACTGCCCGCTGCGCGTCGAGTGCCTGGCCGGGGCGGTCGAGCGAGCCGAGCCCTGGGGCGTCTGGGGCGGCGAGATCTTCGAGCGTGGCGCGGTCGTCCCGCGCAAGCGGCCCCGTGGCCGTCCGCGCAAGGAGGACCTCGCCCGCGACGCGCAGCTCCGGGTCGAGGCGGAGGCGCGACTGGCGGCCAGCGGGCTGTCCGAGTCGCGTAGCGCCGTCCGGCTGGCAGCCTGACACACCTACGTTCCAAGACCGACCGATGCCGGTGTCCCTCCACCGGCCGACCTGAGAGAGAAATTCTGATGCTGAACCTGCCGAACGGATTCGAGATGCAACTACTCCACGAAGCGTTGTCCAGGGCCCGAATGCGCCGGCCTCAGGCCGGTCGCACCACCACGAGCACTGAGGCAACCCGTTCCGCCCGTACCGTCGCCATGCGGAGTCGCAGCCAGTCGGCACGCGACCTGGGCGTCCTGTAGAACGATCGCGTGAGGAAGGGGCGGTGACCTGCTGGTCACCGCCCCTTCGCCTGTTCCGTGCCCAGCCGGTGCTCAGGGCACCGGCGCGAAGCCGGGCAGCCAGCGTTCCAGGATCGACCGGTAGGACGCCTTCGCCTCCAGCTGGCAGAGCACGCCGATCGAACCCAGCGTGACCCGGTGGATCATCAGATACGACGGGGGCAGGTTGAGCTGGCGGCTGAGCTGGTACGCGGGGGAGCGGGGACTGGCCAGCCGGGTCGCCTCGGCGCGCAGCCAGGCCCGGGTGAAGCGGAACTCGTCGGCCGCGATCGGCTCCAGCATCGGACGCAGGAAGTCGAGCATCGCCGGGGCGTCGATCGACTCGGTGCGGCTGACGAAGCCCTCGGCGCGCAGCCCCTCCACCACGGCGTCGGCGTCGCCGTTCAGCGCGAGCGCCGCGATCCGGCCGATCGGCTCCGGCGTGCCCTGCGGCATCCGGGCCACCGCGCCGAAGTCGATCACGCCGAGCCGCCCGTCCGGCAGCAGCCGGAAGTTGCCCGGGTGCGGGTCGGCGTGCAGCAACCCGGCCCGCTCCGGCGCGGACAGGTGCAGCTCGGCCATCAGCCGGCCGGCCTCGTCGCGCTGCTCCTCGGTGCCCTCCCGGATGATCTGGGACAGCGGGATGCCCTCCACCCACTCGGTGATCAGCACCCGGGGCGCGGCGTCGAGCACCTCCGGGATGAAGATGTCCGGGTCGTCGGCGTACGCGGCGGCGAACGCCCGCTGCGACTCCGCCTCCAGCTCGTAGTCCAGCTCCTCGGTGATGCGCTCGCGCAGCTCGGCCAGGAGCGGCTTCACGTCCAGCCCCGGCTGGATCGCCCGGAACATGCCGCCGAGCCGGGAGAGCTGCTTGAGATCGGCGAGCAGGGCGTCACCTGCGCCCGGGTACTGGATCTTCACGGCCACGTCCCGGTGCTGCGGGCCGCCGTTCGGGCCGTACCCGGGGTCGCGCCAGAGGGCGCGGTGCACCTGGCCGATGCTGGCCGCCGCGGCCGGGGTGTCGTTGAACTCGACGAACCGGTCGCGCCAGTCCGGGCCGAGCTGCTCGGCGAGCACCTTGTGCACTGTCGCCGCCGGCAGCGGCGGGGCGGCCTCCTGGAGCTTGGTGAGCGCCTGCCGGTAGGGTGCGGCCACCTCCTCGGGCAGCGCCGCCTCGAACACCGACAGGGCCTGGCCGAACTTCATCGCCCCGCCCTTGAGCTGCCCGAGCACGCTGAACAGCTGCTCGGCGGTGCGCTGCTGGATCTCGGCGGAGATGACGTCGGACGCGAGCCCGGTCACCCGCTTGCCCATGCCGAGGACGGTTCGACCGGCGAATCCGAGCGGCAGGGCGGCGAGTTTGGCGGTGCGGGACACGGCCCGGCGCGGGATGTCGGTCACCCGGCCATTGTTACCGACTTGGGGCCCTCGCTGCTGCCGTGCGGCCGGGAGCGGCCGGGGCCGACCGGATCGGGCGACGCCGGCAGCAGCCACAGGAGGGGTGCGGCGGCCACCGTCGGTGACGCACCCGGCCCGGGGCTGCGACCTCCACCGCGCCGCCGAGCTGGGCGGCGAGCGCCGGCCAGTCCGGGTCCCGGTCGCCGCGGTGCAGGTCGAGGCAGCGCAGGCACGGACCGACGGGTGGGCGGACCAGCGGGCCGATCACGGGTACGCCGCCGCGCAGGTCGAGCAGCAGGTGGGGCTGGCGTCGGCGGGCGTACCCGGTGGCCAGCAGCTCGGCCGGCCGGTCCACGCCGAGCTGCACCACCAGGTCCGGCCGGGCCGCCCGGATCGGGGTCGTGGCAGTGCCCGGCGCGCACCGCTCCAGCGCCGCGCGTACCGCCGGGCCCAGCGGCCGGCCCAGCTCCGCGGCGGTCAGGCCGGTCCCGACCAGGTCGCCGACGCCGACCGGGCCGGCCAGATCGGGTACGACGTGCCCGACGCCGGCCTGGGCCAGCGCGACGGCGACCGCCGCGCCGAGTCGTCCCGTGCCGGTGACCAGCACCCGGGCGGACCGGCGGCGGCGCAGCAGCCGGGCCGGTGTGCCGGGCAGGTCGGGGCAGGTAAGCGCCAGCGCGGCGGCCTCAGCTGCCAACCGGGTCCGGACCGCGCCGGCGAGGTCACGGGGGAACAGGGCCTGCGCGGGCACCACCAGGCCGGCGTTGCGGAGCGTGTCGAGCAGCGCGCGTGCCTCGTCGGGCGGCACCCGGGCGGCGCCGGCCTCGGCCAGCACGGCGCGTTCGCTGCGGGTGCCGTCGAGCAGGTCGAGCAGGCGGGCCGTGCCCGGCGAGGACATCTCCAGCAGCACCGCCCGGCCGGGCAGCTCACCGAGTTGGAGCGTGTGGCGGTCGCGCCAGAGCCGGGTCAGGCCGGGCAGCAGGATCGGACGGACGAGCGGTGTCGGATCGGTCACGGCACCGATAGTGACCGTCTCCAAGCGCTCCGTCGTTCGTTGTCCACAGGTGCGGCGAGCCGTGGCCAGCCTTGTCCACAGGATCTCGCCGGTTTTCCACAACTGGCGGGTAACTGTGTCGGTTACCCGACGGGGAGGGCGGCCGAAGGCCGCCCTCCCCGTGGAGCGGTCAGACCTTGGCCTTGCCCAGGATGCGGTTCACTGTTGTGCCGCACACCGGGCACTTGCCCTTGGCCATGTTCATGCCGGTCTTCGAGACCTCCACGTGCCCCTCGAAGTCCCGCTTCTCCTTGCACTTGACGCAGTAACCGTTGTAGGTCTGGGCCTGGTCGGCCACGGTAGCCTCCTCGTCTCGTCCGCCGGAGGTTGTCCCGGCGGTCTCCCTGCGGCCGAACGTGACGTCGGCGCCGGGGGGTTCTCCGCGATCAGTCACCTGACCGTGGTTGGCGGACCCTACCCAGGTCTGGGCGGTTCCATGTCAGCTGTACGCCGACTCTGTGAGCTAGTCGACGTCGAGAGTGTGCATGCCGAGTTACGTCGGATAAGTCAGTTTCGCGCGGACACGCCGGGTAAAAGCGCCCAGATCCCCTTCGTGTGCCCCTGACGCCGGTCACTCACCGTAGATCACTTAACGTTGCAGAGGGTCGGTTGGTGATGGTCATCTACCAGCGCAAAGAATTTTTTCTGGACTCCTGACAATCAACCGCCATTTTCCGGGCGCGTGTCGTCGTGTTGACTCTTGCGGAGTCCTGGTCAGTACGCATTAGCTTTCCATCGTGACAGTCAACCGAGGCTGCGCGGGCCGGTAATGGCCGTGACGCGGAAGCCCGTCGTCGAGGTACGGCGCAGTCAGCGCCGGCGGCGCACGGTGTCCGCGTACCGGGACGGGGAGCGCGTCGTCGTGCTGATCCCCGACCAGTTCTCCCGGGCCGAGGAGAGCGAGTGGGTCGACCGGATGCTGGCCCGGCTCGCCGCCCGCGAGGGCCGGCTCGCCCGCTCGGACGCCGAACTGCTCGCCCGCGCCCGCCGCCTGATCGACAGCTACCTTCCCGAGTACGGCTCGGCCGCCGTGCCCGCGAGCGTGCGCTGGGTGACCAACCAGAACGGCCGCTGGGGCTCCTGCACCCCCGCCGACCGCACCATCCGGATCTCGCACCGGATCCAGGACATGCCCGACTGGGTGATCGACTACGTCCTCCTGCACGAGCTGACGCACCTCATCGTGCCCAGTCACAACGCCGAGTTCTGGGCGCTGGTCGCCCGGTACCCGCGCTCGGAGCGGGCGCGCGGCTACCTGGAGGGCGTGGCCGCCACCGCCGCCATCCCCTGACCGCGCCCCCGCCCTCTGGCGCCCGCGCGGTCGATCATGAAGTTGACCTGGTGATCCGTCCGTTTCGTCACCGTCAACTTCATGATCGCGTGTGGGGTGGGGTTAAGGTCGGCGGGTGTCCCGACGTGTGGTGGTGGCGTTGCTCGGCCCGGTGACCTGGACGCCGCCCGGAATCGAGCCGGCGCGATGGCGTACCGCCCTCGCCGAGGACGTGGTGGACCTGCTGGCCACGCTGAACGAGGTGGAGACCGCCGTCGCGGTCGCCGCGCGGGACCGCTGGCTGGCCGACGCCGTGGTCTGGCCCGGCACCCCGGTGTACGAGGTGCCGGAGCCGACGCCGAACGCGGTGTTCGCGACGCTCGCCGCTGCCGGCCCGGAGGCGGTCTACGACCAGGTGGCAGTGGTGGCGGCGGACGCGCCGGACGTGCCGGGGCTGACGCTCGGCAAGCTGCTGCGGCCGCTGACCACCCGGCCGGTGGCGGTGGCCCCGGTCGAGGGAGGCGGAACCGGGCTGCTGGGAGTGGCTGCTCGACTGCCCGTACCGGCGTGGTTGCCGGCGCTGGACCTGGACACGACCGCGCCGGCCGAGGTGCGCCGGGCCGCGCCGAGCCCGGGGGACGTGGCGGTCACCGCCGGCTGGCGCCGGATGCGCGGTCCCGCCGACCTGGCCGCGCTCGACCCGGCCGTCGAGGGCTGGGAGGCCACCCGGGCCCTGCTGTCCGGCCGCCCCGTCTGACCCCTGTCCCTACTGCCTCGCCGCGCATCCGGCCACTCCGCGCATCCGGCCACTCCGCGCATCCGGCCACTCCGCCGATCTTGGAGTTGTGGTGCCTGACAAACGTCGCTACTCGGGCATCCTGGGCGCCACAACTCCAAGATCGACGGGCCGGGCCGGGCCGGGGCGGGCCCGGGGGTGTACTGCGTCAGCGCTTGTCGTCGTCCTCGCCGGGGGACTTCTCCTCCGGGGCGCCCGGCGCGGAGAAGTCGAAGTTCGCCAGCTCGTCGTCGAGATCGGTGCTGGTCGTGGCGAACGCCTCCGGCGCGGCGAAGTCGTCGTCGGAGGGCAGCAGGTCCGGGTGGCCCCAGATCGCGTCCCGGCCGGCGATGCCGCGGTGCTCGGTCAGCGCCGCCCACAGCACAGTGGCCTCGCGCAGCCGGCGGGGCCGCAGTTCGAGACCGACGAGCGCGGCGAACGTCTGCTCGGCCGGGCCACCCGCGGCGCGGCGGCGGCGGAACGCCTCGCCGAGGCGTACGACGTTGGGGAGGCGGTCACCGGCGGCGCTGTCGACGACGTGGCAGACCCAGCCCTCGACCAGGGCGAGTACGGTCTCCAGCCGGGCCAGCGACGCCTTCTGCGCGGGAGTGTCCTCGGGCGTGAAGATGCCCTCCAGCGCGATCGCCTGCATCGACTCCGGGTCGGTCGGGTCGACCCGGCCCATCGCCTCCTCGATCGCCTCCCGGTTGACCCGGATGCCCGCGGCGTAGTTCTCCACCGCGGTCAGCACGTGCCCGCGCAGCCACGGCACGTGCTGGAACAGCCGCTGGTGGGCGGCCTCGCGCAGGGCCACGTAGAGGCGTACCTCGTCCTCGGGCAGCTCCAGGCCCTCGCCGTACGCCTTGATGTTGGCGGGGACGAGCGCGGCGGTGCCGGCGGGGCCGAGCGGCAGGCCGATGTCGCCGGCGGAGAGCACCTCGGCGGCGAGCGAGCCGAGCGCCTGGCCGAGCTGGCCGCCGAAGAGGGCGCCGCCGAGCGTGGCGACCATCGACTGCATCGGGCCGAGCTGGGCGCGGGCCTCCGGCGGCACCAGGTCGCCCATCGCGCCGACCATCCGGCTGGCGACCGGGTCGCAGAGCTTGCGCCACACGTCGAGCGTCTTGAAGATCCACTCGTTGCGGTTCCAGGCGACCGAGGTGCGGATGCCGGAGGGCCACGAGGTCGCCGGCTCCAGCCAGAGGTCGGCGATGCGCAGCGCCTCCTCGACCGCGTTGCGTTCGAACGGCGACACCGCCGGGTCGCCGGCGGCGGCGAGCTGGCTGGCGGCTACCTGCCGGGCCAGGTCCCAGTTGACCGGCCCGCTGCCCGGCGCCGAGAGCAGGTGCTGCAACTGCGACATGAACTGCTGCATCGCCGCGGGATCGTTGGGGTCCGGTGGTTGACCACCCGGGAGCGCGAAACCGAACGGAATATCAGGCACGACGTCTACGGTACGCGGGCCCCGCCGCAGGTCGTGCCACTCGGCGTTGCGCTGAGGGCGAAGTCCTCGGGTCACCGCGCCGGGCGGCGGGGCGCGGATCGGTACGCTCTGGCGCATGAGACGTCGCGGCGTGACCGTCCTGCTCGGTGCCCTGCTCACCGCACTGCTCAGCGTCGGTGTGCTGAGCGTGCCGCTGCCGTACGTGGTGCTCGGCCCGGGTCCGACGGTGAACACGCTGGGCAGCGAGGACGGCAAGGAGGTCATCCAGGTGACCGGCCGCTCGACGTCGACGTCCGCCGGTCAGCTCCGGCTCACCACGGTCGGCGTGCAGCCGACGGTGCGGCTCCGTTCGGCGCTGGCCGGATGGTTCTCCTCGGACGAGGCGGTGGTGCCGCGCGAGCTGGTCTACCCGCCGGGGCAGTCGCAGGAGGAGGTCGAGAAGCGCAACGCGGAGGACTTCCAGAACTCGCAGACCAGCGCCGAGACGGCGGCCCTGCGTGAGCTGGGCTACCCGATCAAGGTGCTGGTCAAGGCGGTCACGGCGGGCGGGCCGTCGGCCGACGTGCTGCGCCCCGACGACGTGCTCACCTCGGTCGACGGGGTGCCGGTGACGAGCGCGGCCAAGCTGACCGAGCTGATCCGGTCGAAGCCGGCCGGCACCGCGCTGCGGATCGGCTACACCCGTGGTGACACCCCGGGCACGGCCACGGTGACCAGCCAGGAGCAGGACGGCCGGCCGCGGATCGGCGTGGAGATCGATCAGCAGCAGCCGCACCCGTTCACCCTCAAGATCGACCTGGGGGACATCGGCGGGCCGAGCGCCGGGCTGATGTTCTCGCTCGGCATCATCGACAAGCTGGAGCCGGCCGACCTGACCGGCGGCAAGATCATCGCCGGTACCGGCACCATCGACGACGAGGGCCGCGTCGGCCCGATCGGCGGTATCGCGCAGAAGCTCGTCGGCGCCAAGGAGGCCGGCGCGAACGCGTTCCTGGTGCCCGCCGACAACTGCGCCGAGGCCGTCCGCAACCCGCAGCCGGGCCTGCCGATGCTGAAGGTCGCCACGCTGGACGAGGCATTGAAGGCACTCGAGGCGCTGCGTACCGGGGGGCAGCCGACGCGCTGCTGAACCGGCCGGGACCACGACTGCTGTGCCGATCGTGACGTGACCTTGACCCGACGTGCTCAGGATGACCCCGTACTCTTGGTGCCTGGTCGGAGCCGATCACATCGAGCGTGCGGAGCCAACAGTGGTCATGCGTAGCAGTCCCTTGCCGAGGATGAGCCGACGCGGACGCGTCACCATCGGTGTCCTGATCGGGGTGTTCGTCTTGTTCACCCTGCTCGGCTGGGGCGTCAACGCATGGACGGACTGGCTCTGGTTCAACGAGGTCCGCTACACCCAGGTCTTCACCGGCGTGCTCGCCACCCGGCTGCTGCTGTTCCTGGTGGTCGGCGTCGGCATGGCGCTGATCGTGGCCGGCAACCTCTGGCTCGCCTACCGGCTGCGACCCCGGATGCGCCCGCACTCGGCCGAGCAGGCCACGCTGGAGCGCTACCGGATGCTCCTGAGCCCTCGCCTCGGCACCTGGATCGCGCTCGCCGCCGCCGTCGTCGGGCTGTTCGCCGGCCTGTCCGCGCAGAGCCGGTGGAGCCAGTGGCTGCTGTTCCGCAACGGCGGCGACTTCGGCGTGAAGGACCCCGAGTTCGGCATCGACGTCGGCTTCTACGTCTTCCAGCTCCCGTTCTGGCGCTACCTGCTCGGCGTCGGCTTCACCGCCGTCGTGCTGTCCCTGCTCGGCGCGCTCGCCGTGCACTACATCTTCGGCGGGGTGCGGCTGCAGGGCGTCGGCGACCGGATGACGAACGCCGCCCGCGCCCACCTCAGCTCGCTGGTCGCGTTCTTCGTGCTGCTCAAGGCCGTCGCGTACGTGCTGGACCGGCGGGCCATGCTGCTGGAGTACAACGACAGCGCCAAGCTCTACGGCGCCGGCTACGCCGACGTCAACGCGCTGCTGCCGGCGAAGGAGATCCTCGCCTGGATCTCCGTCCTGGTGGCGCTGGCGATCATCGTGTTCTCCAACGCGGTCATGCGGAACCTGGTCTGGCCGGGCATCTCGCTCGCCCTGCTCGGCGTCTCCGCGGTCGCGATCGGCGGCATCTACCCGTGGGCCGTGCAGACGTTCGAGGTCAAGCCGAGCGCCCGGGACAAGGAAGCGCCGTACATCGAACGCAGCATCAAGGCCACCCGCACCGCGTTCGGCCTCGAAGGCACGAAGACCACACCGTACGCGGCGAGCAACCTCGTTCCACCCGCCAGCCTGGCCACCGACACCTCGGTGGTGCAGAACATCCGGCTGCTCGACCCGCAGCTGGTCTCCGAGACGTACACCCAGCTCCAGCAGGTACGTGGCTTCTACGACTTCGGCTCGAAGCTGGACATCGACAGGTACTCGGTCAAGGACAAGACCTCCGACTACGTGGTCGGCGTCCGTGAGATCAACTACGGCGAGCTGACCGACCAGCAGAGCAACTGGATCAACCGCCACACCGTCTACACCCACGGGTACGGCCTGGTGGCCGCCCCGGCGAACCAGGTGGTCTGCGGCGGGCAGCCGTACTTCGTCTCCGGATTCCTGGGCGAGAAGGCGCAGGAGGCGTGTTCCTCGCCGGCCGAGGAGATCCCGGCCCAGCAGCCGCGGATCTACTACGGCGAGCGGATGGAGCCGGGGGACTACGCGATCGTCGGGCAGAACGGCGACCGCAACGTCGAGTTCGACCGGCCCACCTCCACCGGCGGCGAGCAGTACTACACCTACAGCGGCGAGGGTGGCGTCAAGATCGGTTCGTTCCCGCGCCGCCTGCTCTACTCGATCAAGGAGCAGGAGCCGAACTTCCTGCTCTCCGAGGCGGTCAACGAGAACTCGAAGCTGCTCTACGTGCGTAACCCGCGTGACCGGGTGGAGAAGGTCGCGCCGTTCCTCACGCTCGACGGCGACCCGTACCCGGCGGTCGTGAACGGCCGGGTCCTGTGGATCATCGACGGCTACACCACGGCGGCGACCTACCCGTACGCCGAGCGGGTCAACCTCCAGGCGGAGACCGCCGACGAGCTGACCGGCCGGGGCACGTTCCAGCTCGCCCGGGAGAACGTCAACTACATCCGCAACTCGGTGAAGGCGACAGTCGACGCGTACGACGGCACGGTCAAGCTCTACTCGTACGACGACACCGACCCGGTGCTCAAGGCGTGGAACAAGGCGTTCGGCGGTGACCTGGTGCTGCCCAAGGGCGACATCCCGGCCGAGCTGGCCGAGCACTTCCGCTACCCGGCGGACATGTTCAAGGTGCAGCGCAACCTGCTCACCAAGTTCCACGTCACCGACCCGGGCGACTTCTACTCCGGCCAGGACTTCTGGCAGGTGCCGAACGTGCCGGACGCGCCGGACAGCGGGCAGAAGCAGCCGCCGTACTACCTCTTCACCCAGTTCCCCGGGCAGGAGGGGCCACGCTTCCAGCTGACCTCCGCGGTCACCCCGAACGGGCGGCAGAACCTCGCCGCGCTGGTCTCCGGCTCGTACGTCGACGGCAAGCCCCAGCTGGAGGTGCTGGAGCTGCCGGACCAGACCCGGATCTCCGGGCCGACGCAGGTGCACCAGCAGATGACGAACAACGGCGACATCCGGCAGCAGCTCAACCTGCTCTCCTCCAACCAGGCCCAGGTACAGTACGGCAACCTGCTGTCGCTGCCGTTCGCCGACGGCATGCTCTACGTCGAGCCGGTCTACGTGAAGAGCAGCAACCAGGACGCGTACCCGCTGCTGCAGAAGGTGCTGCTCTCCTACGGTGACGGCGGCTCGTACGTGGTGCTCGCCAACAACCTCAACGACGGCATCAAGCAGCTCGTCGAACAGGGCAAGCGGGCGCCGAACAACAACCCGCCGCCGAGCACCGACGACAACGAGACGCCGACGCCGACGCCGACGCCGACGCCGACCGGGGGTGACAACAACACCCCGCCGGCGACCGGCGAACTGGCCCAGGCGGCGGCCCGGGTGCAGACCGCGATCAGCGAGGTCAAGGCCGCGCAGGCGTCCGGCGACTTCGAGCGGTACGGGCGCGCGCTGAAGGCGCTGGACGAGGCGATGAGCGCGTTCCAGCAGGCACAGTCCGCGGCCGGCGGCTCGGGCAACCCGGCGCCGTCGGGCAGCGCCTCACCGCCGGCGCCCACGTCGCCCGCGCCCACGCCGAGCGGCTGACGCCGAGCCGACACCACGAGCCCGTGGTCCGGGACCGCAACGGTCACCCGGACCCGGGCTCGTGTCGTCTTCCGGACTCCCCGCCCGCAACCCCGGACCGCACTGCGCCGTCAACAGTGCAGGTGGACGTGTGGGGGCGGGAGGGCACATGCGGGACGCGAACAGCTTCGACGACTTCTACCGCAGCACGTCGGGGCGGGCCATCCGGTACGGCTACGCGGTGGCCGGCGACCCGGCCGAGGCCCAGGACCTCGTGCAGGAGGCGTACGCGCGGGCCTGGCGGCAGTGGGCGAAGCTCGCCGCCCATCCCGCTCCGGAGGCGTGGCTGCGGCTGGTGATCAGCCGGCTGGCGGCCGACCGGTTCCGGCGGCTGCGCGGGTGGCGCCTCGCGGCCAGCCGCACCGGGCCGCCGCCCGACGTCGGGCCGCCGGGCGAGGACACCGTGCTGCTGGTCGGGGCGCTGCGGCAGCTTCCGCCCCGGCACCGGCAGGCGCTCGCCCTGCACTACCTGTTCGACCTGCCGGTGGAGGAGATCGCCCGGGAGGCCGGGGTTCCCGCCGGCACTGTGAAGTCCTGGCTGTCCCGGGGACGGGCCCGGCTGGCCGAGCTGTTGCCCGGCGTCGCCGCCGAGGAGCTGGAGGTCAACGATGTCGCCTGAACTGCACCGCTACTACCGGTCCCTCGCCGCCGACACGGACGAGCGGGTGCTGCCGGCGCCGGACCGGCTGCGCCGCAGCGCCGACCGCTGGGCCCGCCGCCGGGCCGCGCTGACCGTCCTGGCCGCCGCCGGGCTGGTCGCGGGCACGGTGGCCGGCAGCCAGCTCGTGCTCGCCGCCGGGCCGGGCCCCGACCCGGCTCCACCGCCCGCGGGTACGCCCACCCCGCGGCCGTCGTCCGTCGCGCCTTCGGCCGCGCCGTCGTCGCCGCCCCCGCCGTCGCCGTCCGTCGGCCGTACCCCCGGCTCGCGCAGCCCGGTCGTGACCACCACGCCGCCGGCCGCGAGTACCCCGACCAGCATCCCGGACCGGGCGTTCTTCGTGCTGCCCGCCGCGAACGACGCCGGTACCGGCAACTACTTCGGCCCGGGGCCGGTGCTGCCGGTGCTCTGCGGCGCGAGCCCCGGCGACGAGCGGGTGGTGGCGCGGCGGGCCCGGTCGCTGCCGTACCGGCGGGCCGGGGCCTCGGCCGACGAGGTGCCGTCGGGCAACTACCGGCACAGCATCACGATCTACCGGTCCGGCGGCGCCGGCGCCGCGCTGGCCGAGCTGCGCGCGGCGGTGCGGGCCTGCCCCGAGCAGCCCGCCCGGGGTACGCCGCCGGTGACGGTGCGGCAGCGTCTGCTGCCCGACAGCGGGTACGGCGACGAGTCGGTGCTGTTCGAGACGCGGACGCCGTACCGGGACGCGAACGGCGATCCGAGCGGCGGCGACGAGGTGCACCTGATCCGGGCGGTCCGCGTCGGTGACGTGGTGTCGCTGCTGTGGGAGCAGGGCTGGGAGAGCACCTCGACCGAGCGCGCCCAGTTCGACGCGGACAGCCGCCGGGCGGTCGAGGCGGTCCGGCGGTGGCTGGACTGAGTACCCGTTTTGCGCCTCCCCGGGTCGGTGCGCTACGGTTGTCGAGCCGACGCGGGGTGGAGCAGCTCGGTAGCTCGCTGGGCTCATAACCCAGAGGTCGCAGGTTCAAATCCTGTCCCCGCTACTCGTGACGAAGGGCCCCGGAGTTCTCTCCGGGGCCCTTCGCCGTTTCCGCCTGCCGCCGGTCCGCGCGGGCCGGCGGCAGGATCGGGGACCCGGCTGATCTCCGGGATCGGAGTGCGATAAGCTTTACGAGCCGACGCGGGGTGGAGCAGCTCGGTAGCTCGCTGGGCTCATAACCCAGAGGTCGCAGGTTCAAATCCTGTCCCCGCTACTCGTGACGAAGGGCCCCGGAATTCTTTCCGGGGCCCTTCGCCGTGTCCGGCGACATCCGCCCTCATCCACTGTGCCCCGGTTGCGGGTCTCGGCGAGGATGGGGGGCATGTCTGCATGGAACAAGTGGTGGGGCCGCCTGGGCGCGGTCCTCGGTACGGTCGTGCTCTCGGTGTTCGTGCCGGTCGCGGCCTGGGCGTCGTCGGGCACCGGCGAGATCGTGGTGGAGGCGGCGCGCCGGCGCGGCCGCGGCGGGTTCGGCTTCCTCGGCCTGCTCTGCTGCCTCGTGGTGGTCGGCGGCATCGTCCTGCTGGTGCTGCTGCTCACGCGCGGACGCCGCAACCGCCCTCCGCGCTGACCCCCGGGCCCGCCCGCCCCGGCTGATCATGAAGTTGGCGGTGCGCCGCGTCCGATTTGTCGCCGCCAACCTCATGATCGCCGGGCAGGGCGGTCGGTCGGGCGCGGCGGGCGGGTCAGCTCGCCAGGGCGGCGTTGGCCTGGGCCATGAAGCGCGAGGTGGCGGTGCGGGCGCCGGAGCGCTTGCCGCGGATGCTCTCGGCCGCGTCGATCAGCAGGGTGCGGACCTTGGCGTGTCCCTTGGGCGGCGGCGCGGGTGACGGACCGGCCAGCCCGTCCAGTTCGGCGCCGAGCGCGGCCATCCGCTTCTCGGACCGGTCGGTCAGCTCGCCGGCGACGAACGAGCGCACCTGCTTGCTGGCGTTGAGGCCGCGCTCCACGCCGAGGAGCCGGCCGGCCGCCACGTTCGTGGTCAGGAAGTCGATCACGTTCGCCACCACCTCCGGGTGGCGGGTGCCCTGGAAGCCGGCCCAGTACATCGACGCCCGGGGCCACTGGGCGGCGGGCGTGCCCGGAAAGGCCACCGCCGCCAGCTCGTCGTCGGTCAGGCGTTGCAGCTCCGGCAACTGGTGCGACCAGGCGAACGAGGCCGCTGTGTGCCCGGTGACCACGAGCTGGCGGGCCAGCTCGCCGCTGTCCGCCTGCTCGACCAGCGCGGCGCTCGGGGTGGCCCGGCCGAAGCGGGCCACCTCCCAGAACTCGAACCAGTCGAGCAGCTCGGCCGAGCTGAAACCGAGCTGCCGCCCCCGGTACATCTCGCTGCCCTGGCCGCGCAGCCACAGCCAGAGCGCCCGGTAGTCGCCGGAGGCGTCCATGGTGCCAGCCACCCGGTTGCCGGAGGCGCGGGTCACGCGGGCGGCCCAGGCGACGTACTCCTTCCAGGGCATCCCGGTGCGCGGCTCGGGCTGGCCCAGCCGGCGCAGCAGCGCGCGGTTGAACACCAGCGCCGCGCTGGTCTGCGCGGCCGCCACGCCCACGGTCCGCTCGTCCACCTGGCCGTAGCGGGCCAGCTGCGCCGGCACCTCGCGCAGGTCGATCCGCCCGTCGGTGGCGTACGGGCTGAGGTCGAGCAGGATGTCCCGGCCGGCGTACTCGGCGAGCAGCGTGTCGTCGATCTGGAACAGGTCCGGCGGGTTGCCGCCGGTGGCCTGGGTGGCCAGCCGGTCGTAGTAGCCGCTCAACCCCTGCCAGGTGACCCGGAAGCTGACCCGGGGGTTCTGCTGCGAGTACAGGCGCAGCGCCTGCTCGGTGGCCGCCGCCCGCCGGTCGCCGCCCCACCAGAACACCGACAGCTCGACCGGGCCGTCGTCGACGGCCGCCTCCTCCGGGCTGCACCCGGCCAGTGCCGGCAGCCCGCCGCCGAGCAGCGGCAGCCCGGCGAGCGCGCCGAGAAGCCGTCGCCGGTCCAGGCCGGGACGGGGTACGGACTGCGCAGCGGGCACGGATCTCTCTCCGAACGTCGGTGGACGGATCATTTCACCGGCCCCTACGGCGGGGTGTCAACGCCGGGCGGGACCTCCGGTGGGCGCGCCGGGCGGCCCTCGCCGGTCATGGTGTACTAGCGCCGTGGAACTTCTGCATTCGGGCAAGGTCCGGGACGTCTACGCCGACGGCGAGGACCTGATCCTGGTCGCCACCGACCGCGTCTCCATCTACGACGTGGTGCTGCCGACCCCGATCCCGGACAAGGGCCGCCTGCTCACCGCGCTGTCGCTGTGGTGGTTCGAGCAGCTGTCCGACCTGGTGCCGAACCACGTGATCTCGGCGACGGACGTGCCGGCGGAGTTCGCCGGCCGGGCGATCCGCTGCCGCCGGCTGGACATGGTGCCGGTCGAGTGCGTGGCCCGGGGCTACCTGACCGGCGGCGGCTTCGCCGAGTACCAGCGCACCGGCTCGGTCTCCGGGGTGCCGCTGCCGCGCGGCCTGGTCGAGGCGTCGATCCTGCCCGAGCCGATCTTCACGCCGTCGACGAAGGCGCCGAAGGGCGAGCACGACGAGCCGATCACGTACGAGCAGGTGGTCGATAAGGTCGGCCCGGAGGTCGCGGAGCGGCTGCGGCAGATCACCATCGACGTCTACCGGCGCGGCGCGGAGATCGCCGCCGAGCGGGGCATCCTGATCGCGGACACGAAGCTGGAGCTGGGCTGGGCGGCGGACGGCACGCTGGTTCTCGGCGACGAGGTGCTCACCTCCGACTCGTCCCGGTTCTGGCCGGCCGAGTCGTACCAGCCGGGCCGCGCCCAGTTCTCCTACGACAAGCAGTACGTGCGGGACTGGGCCACGTCCAGCGGCTGGGACAAGCAGCCGCCCGCGCCGGAGGTGCCGGCCGAGGTGATCGAGGCGACCCGGGCCCGCTACGTCGAGGTGTACGAGAAACTCACCGGCAACCGCTGGGACTGACGCTCACTCGGCCCAGTCGAGCGTGCGCTGGACCGCCTTGTGCCACTGACGCAGCTCACGCTCCCGGTGCGCCGGGTCCATCGTCGACTCCCACTGCGCGTCCGAACGCCACTTCTCGCGCAGCGTGGCCAGGTCCGGCCAGAACCCGACGGCCAGGCCGGCGGCGTACGCGGCGCCGAGGCACGTCGTCTCGGTGATCCGGGACCGTACGACCGGCACGGCCAGCACGTCGGCGAGGAACTGCATGAGCAGCTCGTTGCCGGTCATCCCGCCGTCGACCCGCAGCCGGCGCAGCGCCACGTCGGAGTCGGCGTTCATCGCGTCGACCACCTCGCGGGTCTGGAACGCTGACGCCTCCAGCACCGCGCGGGCCAGGTGCCCCTTGGTGATGTAGCCGGTCAGCCCGGCGATCACGCCCCGGGCGTCGCTGCGCCAGTGCGGGGCGAACAGGCCGGAGAAGGCCGGCACCACGTAGCAGCCGCCGTTGTCGTCGACGGTGCGGGCCAGCTCCTCGACCTGCGGGGCGGTGGAGATCAGGCCGAGGTTGTCGCGCAGCCACTGCACCAGCGAGCCGGTGACCGCGATGGCGCCCTCCAGCGCGTACACAGCGGGCTGGCCCTCGATCCGGTACGCCACGGTGGTGAGCAGGCCGTGCCGCGACGGCACCGGGCTGGCCCCGGTGTTGAGCAGCAGGAAGCTGCCGGTGCCGTAGGTGCACTTGGCCTCGCCGGGCTGGAAGCAGGTCTGCCCGAACAACGCGGCCTGCTGGTCGCCGAGCGCGCTCGCCACCGGCACCCCGGCCAGCACCCCCTGCGCGGTGCCGTACACCTCGGCCGAGCTGCGGATCTCGGGCAGCACGGCGGCCGGGACGCGCAGCGCGTCGAGCAGCTCCGGGTCCCAGTCGAGCGTCTCCAGGTCCATCAGCATGGTGCGGCTGGCGTTCGTCACGTCGGTGACGTGCCGGCCGGTCAGCTTCCAGATCAGCCAGCTGTCCATGGTGCCGAACAGCACCTCGCCGCGCTCGGCCCGCTCGCGCAGCCCGTCGACGTGGTCGAGCAGCCAGCGCAGCTTCGGCCCGGCGAAGTAGGTGGCCGGGGTCAGGCCGGTGCGGGCCCGCAGCCGCTCCTGGTCGTACGTCTCGGTCAGCTCCCGCAGCAGCGGGCCGGTGCGGGTGTCCTGCCAGACGATCGCGTTCGCCACCGGGCGGCCGGTCTCCCGGTCCCACACCACAGTGGTCTCCCGCTGGTTGGTGATGCCCACCGCGGCCAGCGACTCGGTGCCGATGTCGGCGCTGGCCAGCGCCTCGCGGACCACGTGCTCGACGTTCGTCCAGATCTCCTCGGCGTCGTGTTCCACCCAGCCGGGCCGGGGGAAGATCTGCCGGTGCTCGCGCTGGGCCACGGCGACGACCTCGCCGGCCCGGTCGAAGACGATGCAGCGCGACGACGTGGTGCCCTGGTCGATGGCGGCGACGAACTCTGCGGTCACGGCAGCACCGTACCCGCCGCGAGTGTCCACCGTCTCCTCCCGGCGGCCCGTACGATCATCAGACGTGCGTGACATTGCCGTGTTCAGCGGGTCGGCCCATCCGGTCCTCGCCGCCGAGATCTGCGCCCACCTCCACGTCCCGTTGCATCCGGTCCGGGTGTCCCGGTTCGCCAACGACTGCCTGGAGGTGCAGTTGCAGGCGAACTGCCGGGAGCGCGACGTCTTCCTCATCCAGCCGCTGGTGCCGCCGGTGCAGGAGCACCTGGTCGAGCTGCTGCTCATGATCGACGCGGCCCGGGGCGCGTCGGCCGCCCGGATCACAGTGGTGCTGCCGCACTACGCGTACGCCCGGTCGGACAAGAAGGACGCGCCGCGCATCTCCATCGGCGGCCGACTCGTCGCCGACCTGCTCACCTCCGCCGGCGCGCACCGGGTGCTGGCCATGACGCTGCACTCGCCGCAGGTGCACGGCTTCTTCAGCGTCCCGGTGGACCACCTGCACGCGCTGCGGGAGCTGGCCGCCCACTTCAAGGGGCACGACCTGGGCAACGCGGTGGTGGTCTCGCCGGACCTGGGCAACGCCAAGGAGGCCGCCGCGTTCGCCCGGATGCTGGGTACGCCGGTGGCGGCCGGCGCGAAGCAGCGCTTCAGCGACGACCGGGTGCAGATCAGCACGATCATCGGCGACGTGACGGACCGGGACGTGATCGTGCTGGACGACGAGATCGCCAAGGGCAGCACCGTGATCGAGCTGATCTCGCACCTGCGCGAGCGGCGGGTCCGTTCGATCCGGCTGGCCTGTACGCACGGCCTGTTCTCCAGCGGGGCGCTGGAGCGGCTCAGCGGGCAGGAGGGCGTACTGGAGATCGTCTGCACCAACACCGTGCCGATCCCGGCGGAGAAGCGGGTGCCGAAGCTGGAGGTGCTGTCGGTGGCGCCGGCTCTGGCCGAGGCGATGCGGCGGATCCACAACGGGGAGTCGGTCAGCGCCCTGTTCGCCTGACGGTGGCGAGCGCGGCGGTGATCCGGACGACGGTGCCGGCGTCGCCGGTCTCCACCTCCATCGTGTCGCTCAGCTCCCGGGCCAGCCAGAGGCCCCAGCCGCCGGCGGTGTCCGGCGCCGGCCGGTCACGGTCGCGCAGCCGCCGCTCGCTGATCCCGGGCCCGTGGTCGGCGACCTGGCAGACCAGCTCGCCGTCGCGCTGCCAGAGTCGCAACCAGCCCTGCCCGCCGCCGTGCCGCACCGCGTTGGTGATCAGCTCGTTGACCGCCAGCACGAAGTCGTCCAGCCGTTGACCGGACAGGCCGGAGTCCTGCGCGCAGGAGGTCACCGAGTGCCGCAGCTCGGTCACCTGCGCCTGACCGAAGGCCGTGGCGAGAAGGAGGGAAGGTTCGATGGGCACAACCGTACGCGGTGCGGGGAGTTCTGCGTCTGTCATGACCCCGTCCCGACGATGGCTCTCGACGACTTTCGCGGCATTTCAACCGTACGTCAGGGTTTCTCGGGCCGCACCGGCCGGGGTCCCCTCGACCGGCTGTGACAGGGTGACGCACATGCCGTCGTCCTCCGGCCTCGAGGGCCCGTTCTGGCGCTCCATCGCGGTGTTCCGGTTCGCCGCGCTCGCGTACGTCGGGCTGGTCGTGCTGCGCGACGCGGACCGCTACGCGCACCCGGTCGCCGCGGGCGGCGTCCTGCTGGCGATGCTGGCCTGGAGCGGCGTGACGGCGGCCGGCTACGGCCGCCCGGCCGGGCGGCGCTGGCCGCTGCTGCTGGCCGACCTCGGCGTGGTGCTGGCGATCATCCTGGTCACGCCCTGGGTGGTCGGGCGCGCGGCGCTCGCCGCCGGCGTGCCGATGCTGACCGCCGCCTGGCTGGCCGGGCCGGTGCTCGCCTGGGCGGTCTCCGGCGGGCGGCGGCGCGGCGCGGTGGCCGCGCTGGTGCTCGGCGGCGCCGACCTCGCCACCCGGGACCGGATCAGCCCGTCCGCGCTGACCGGGGCGATCCTGATGTTGCTCGCCGGTGTGGTGGTCGGGCACGTGGCGCGGCTGGCGGTGCAGGCGGAGGAGCGGTTGCAGCGGGCGGTGGAACTGGAGGCGGCGACCCGGGAACGGGAGCGGCTGGCCCGCGACATCCACGACTCCGTGCTCCAGGTGCTCGCGCTGGTCCGGCGGCGCGGCGCGGACCTGGACGGCGAGGCGGCCGAGCTGGCCCGGCTGGCCGGCGAGCAGGAGGCCGCGCTGCGGGCGCTCATCGGCCGGGCGGGCGCGCCGCCGGACCCGGCCGGGGCCGAGCAGGACCTGCGCGACCTGCTCGACAGGTACGCCTCGGCCACCGTCGTGGTGTCCGCGCCCGCCACCCCGGTGCCGCTGCCCGCGCGGACCGCCGGTGAGCTGGGCGCGGCGGTCGGCGCGGCGCTGGACAACGTGGCCCGGCACGCCGGTGGGCGGGCCTGGGTGCTGATCGAGGACGAGGAGGAGACGGTGACCGTCTCGGTACGCGACGAGGGGCCGGGCATCCCGGACGGGCGGCTGGCGGAGGCCGCCGCGCAGGGGCGGCTCGGGGTGGCGCAGTCCATCCGGGGCCGGGTGGCCGACCTGGGCGGCGAGGTGCGGATCGCGTCCGCGCCGGGCGCCGGCACCGAGATCGAGCTGATCGTGCCGAGGAGCCGCGGGTGAGCATCCGGGTGATGGTGGTCGACGACCACCCGATGTGGCGCGAGGGCGTGGCCCGCGACCTCACCGAGGCGGGTCACCAGGTGGTGGCGACCAGCGGCGAGGGGCGGCAGGCGGTACGGGTGGCCGCGGCGGCCCGCCCCGACCTGGTCGTGCTCGACCTCCAGCTGCCGGACATCTCCGGCGTCGAGGTGATCCGGGGGCTGCGCGCGGCGTTGCCCGAGGTGCGGGTGCTGATGCTCTCGGCCAGCGGCGAGCCGCAGGGCGTGCTGGACGCGGTCAAGGCCGGCGCCACCGGCTACCTGGTCAAGTCGGCCGCCCCGGCGGAGTTCCTGGACGCGGTGCGCCGCACGGCGGCCGGCGAGCCGGTGTTCACGCCGGGCCTGGCCGGGCTGGTGCTGGGGGAGTACCGGCGGCTGGCCGCGGCGCCGCCCGCCCCGGACGACGACGCACCCCGGCTCACCGAGCGGGAGACCGAGGTGCTGCGCCTGGTCGCCAAGGGGCTGTCCTACAAGCAGATCGCCGACCGGCTGGGCCTGTCCCACCGGACCGTGCAGAACCACGTGCAGAACACCCTGGGCAAGCTCCAGTTGCACAACCGGGTCGAGCTGACCCGGTACGCCATCGAGCGGGGCCTGGACGGCTAGCTAGCGGGCGTCCGGAGGGCGGGTCTCGTGCACCGCCAGCTCCTCCGCGCTGGCCCCGCCACCGGCCGCGCCCGCGTCGTAGGCGACGTTGTCGGTCTCCTGGTCGGTGTGCGCGCCCTCGTCCGGCTCGACCAGCCGGCCCACCTGGTGGTCGGCGACGGTGCCGAGCTGACCGTGGTCGTACACGGAGACGGGGGAGTCCGGGTCGGATACCGGGCCCGGGTCGATCACGTCGGCGTCGAGCTGGGCCTGCGCGGCGGCCTCCTCGCTGTCCGCCTCGGCGGCGATGTCCGGGTCGACCGGGCCGGCCAGCGGGTCGTCGGCGGGACGCTCGTACTGCTCGCGCTGGAGCTTGTAGTCCAGCGACTCGCCGTCGAGCTGCTCCTCCGCCGTGGTGCCGAACTCGTCCACCGCGACCGGCGTGCGGTCGCCGGGGAGCTGGGCCGGCTCGGGGCCGTCCGCCTCGCGCCCGGTCAGCACGTCGTCGTTGGCGGTGGAGTCGTCGTCGGCGGTGTCGGGCAGGCCCGCCGCCTCGGGATCGGACACGGGGGTGGGGTACTCGTCGTCGCGCATGCTCGGGAACTACCCACTGCGCTCCCCGCCCTAACCGCAACCGGCCGGGTGGATCGGGAGCAACAGGGCGAAAGGGCGCCTCAGTTGCGGACCGCCGCCTCGTCCTCGACGTACAGCACGCACCACACCACCTTGCCGTCGGGCAGCGGAGTGCTGCCCCAGCGCCGGGCCACCGTGTCGATGAGCAGCAGCCCGCGCCCGCCCAGCGCGTCCGCCGCCGCCGGACCCGCGTACGCGGGCTGCCCGGCCGAGTGGTCGCGGACGGCCACGTGCAGCGCGTTGCCGCGCGGCGCCAGCCGGAGCGTCATCGGGGTCAGCGCGTGCGCCACCACGTTGTTGACCATCTCGGTGACCGCGATGCAGGCCGGTTCGACCAGCTCCGGCAGGCCCCACCGGAGGCACCCGGCGGAGACCAGCGACCGTGCCTCGCGCGCGGCCTCGACCACCGGGGGCAGTTCGACGCCGAGCGGGTCCGGCGGCGGGTCCGGCGGCGTGGCGTCCGGGTCGAGCAGCATCTCGCTGGCCGGCCAGTCGGACACCGCCCGGCAGACCTCGTCCAGCGCGTCGCGGGCCAGCGGGTCGGCGATACGCACCCCGGACAGGTCCACGAGCAGTAGGCCGGGGCGCTGCCACAGCCGGGCCAGCAGCGCGTCCCGCACGGCCTCCACCTCGGCCCGGTCGAGCACGCCGGTCAGCCGGACTCTCGCGGAGGAATCGTCGGTCTCCACCAGGCAACGCGCATCCGTCGGCATGATCGCCCCATTGTGCACCTCGGCCGCCGCCCGCGCACCGGTCCGGTCGGCGGGACTCACGGCCGGCCCGTCCGGGACCGGCGGCTGATCGCCGCCGCCGTGCCGACAGCGGTGCCGGCCGCCAGACCGACGGCCGCGGTGAGCCGCAGCAACTGACCCCGCCGCCCGGACCAGCCGTCGGTCCGCTCCGCCGCCGCGCCGGGGGTGAAGACGGCGCCGGTGGAGTCGGCGCGTACGCCGGGCCCGAACTGGGTGCGCGCGGTGTACCAGCCCATCACCCGCTCGGCCAGCGCCGGGGCGAGCCGCCACTGGAGCCCGATCAGCCGGGCCGCGCCGCCCGCGTACGCCTCCCGCCGGGGCCGGCGCAGCAGCTTCACGATCGTCTCGGCGACCATCTCCGGCGGGTACACCGGCGGTGGCGGGGTCAGTTCCCGGCCGGTGTGGTTGGCCGCGTGCCGGAAGAACGGCGTGTCGATGGTGGCCGGCAGCACCGTGCAGATCGAGATGTTGCCCCGCCCGGTCACCCGCAGCTCCTGCCGGACCGTGTCGGCCAGCCCGCGGATCGCGTGCTTCGTGGCGTTGTACGCCGACTGGTACGGCATCGCCACCTCGGCCAGCACCGAGGCGTTGTTGACCAGCACCCCGCCACCGGCGGCGGTCAGCCAGGGCAGCGCCGCGCGTGTCCCGTACACGGCCCCCAGCAGGTTCACGTCCACCACCCGGCGGAACTCGGCCACCGGGATCTCGTCGAACAGTCCCACGGTGCCGACCGCCGCGTTGTTGACCCAGGCGTCGATCCGGCCGAACTCGGCCACCGCCCGCGCCGCGAGCTGCTCCACCGCCTCCGGGTCGGTCACGTCGGTGGGCACCACCAGGGCCCGTCCGCCCAGTTCCCGGCAGCTCGCCGCCACCCGGCGCAGCGCCGACCCGGTCCGGGCGGCGAGCACCACGTCGGCGCCCCGCTGGGCCAGCGCGTACGCGGTCGCCGCGCCGATCCCGCTGGAGGCGCCGGTGATGACGACCGTGGCGTCGGAGAGGCTGCGGGTGAGCGGCATCCTTTGGCGGTACCCCCGGGCCGCCCGGTCATGCCGACCGATTTCGACGGTGATCGGGTTCGGTCGGCCGTCCCGCTCGCGGGACAGCGGTGGCCCGGTGACCCCGATCTGCCAGGTTTGGGCGCGCCGGACCTGGGTTAATGGGACGCTCTGACCGGAGACCCCGCTACGCGAGAAACGCATGGAGGTGCACCATGCGCGTCGGCCTTGTATGCGCGCACGCCGGCTCGTCCACCGACGGTCCCACCGTCGGGACGCAGGAGCACATTGCGCGCGTGGCGGCGGAGCTCGCCGCCCGGGGTCATGACGTCCGCGTGTACGAGCGCCGTGCCGCCGCCGCCCAGCCCGCCCTGACCGAACTCGACGGCTACCGGGTGGAACGTGTGCCGGTCGGCCCCCCCGACGTGCTCTCCACCGCCGAGCTGGTGCCCTTCGTCGCCGAGTACGGCCGCTGGCTGGCCGGGCAGTGGGCCGGTGACTGGACCCCCGACGTGGTGCACGGCCACTACTGGGTCGGCGGGCTGGCCGCCGCCCACGCGGTACGCGCCACGGACATCCCGGTGGTGCAGACGTTCCACTCGCTCGGCGTGGAGCAGCTTCGGCACCTCGGGCCCCGGTACGGCGGCCCGGGCGAGCGCATCCCGCTGGAACGGGCGCTGACCCGGGCGGTGGACGTGGCGGTGGCCCAGTGCAACGACGAGGTGGACGAGCTGACCCGGATGGGCCTGCAGCGCACGTCGGTGGCGATGGTGCCGACCGGGGTGGACACCGGCCAGTTCCATCCGGACGGCGAGGCGGCGCCCCGCGACCAGCGGGCCCGGATCCTCTCCGTCGGCGGGCTCGCCCCCGGACACGGGCAGGACGACCTGATCCGGGCGATGCGGCTGGTCGGCGACGCGGAGCTGGTGATCGCCGGCGGCCCGCCGGCCGAGCGGCTGGACGGGCACGCCGAGGCGCGCCGGCTGCGGGAGCTGGCCGAGCGGGCCGGTGTGGCGGAGCAGGTGAAGCTGGTCGGCGCGGTGCCGCACGACCAGATGGCGACCTGGTACCGCTCCGCCGACGTGGTGGCCTGCACGCCGCACTACGCGTCGGCCGGGCGGGTGTCGCTGGAGGCGATGGCCTGCGGCGTGCCGGTGGTCGGTTACGCCATGGGCGGCATCGCCGACGCGGTGGTGGACGAGGTGACCGGCAAGCTGGTGCCGCCCGGTGACGTACGCACGCTCGGGGTCACGCTGCGCCGGCTGCTGTCGGACAACGCCGGGCGGTTCGCGTACGGGCACGCCGCGGTGGACCGGGTCCGGTGCAGCTACACGTGGGAACGTACCGCGGCCGCGCTGGAACGTCTCTACGAGCGGGTGATCGGGCGTCGCCGCCCGGCCACGCCGATCGAGCCGACGCCGGTCGAGGTGACGCCGCCGGTCGAGGTGGCCGTCTCGGAACGGGGACCGGTCGAGGCGGCCTGAACCGGCACCATCCCGGCGCCCACTATCGCCTTCTGGCGGGCGCTGGCGTGGTGGTGCTGCGGTTCGGCGTACCGGGTCAGGCCGACCACCGCCGCGAGCGTGACCAGGAAGCCCAGACCGGCCAGCCACTCCCGGCCGGGCCAGATCTTGTCGTTGAGCAGCAGCAGGCCGACGATCGCCGCGGGCACCGCCCCGGCGGCGTCCATCGCGGCCACCGCCGCCGTGGTCGACCCGCGCTGCATGGCCAGGCCGAGCAGCAGCTGGCCGATGACCGAGTGCACGATCAGCAGGTAGAGCAGCGGGTCGCGGACGAACGCCTCCACCGATCCGGCCGAGGCGAGCGGGCGGGCCGCCACCGCGGCGGCGGAGAACGCCATCCCGGCCAGCGAGCCGAGCACCACCGACCCGAGCGCGCCGTGCAGCCGGGCGGCGAAGAACCCGGACCCGGCGATCGCGAACACCGCCACCGCCAGGCCGACCAGCCCGGCGGTGCCGAGCTGCCGCGACGGCGCCGGCTGGGCCGACAGCACCAGCGCGGTGATGCCGGCGAACAGCAGCACCAGCAGCACCACCTCGGCGGCCGGCAACCGCCACTTGAGCACCAGCACGCCGAGTACGGCGGTCACCCCGAGCCCGGCCGCCACGCTCGCCTGCACCAGGAACAGCGGCAGGTCGCGGCGGGCCAGGAACGCCAGCACGAAGCCGACCACCTGGCAGGTCAGGCCGATCAGGTACGTCCGGTGCCCGGCCAGGCGCAGCAGCAGCCCCGGGTCGAACGTGTGGTGCACGGTTGTCCGCGCCGCGGCGACCGACTGGAGAAGGTTGGCGAAGCCGTACGCGACGATCATCGCTGCCAGGAAGCACCAACCGGAGGAAACCACCTGGCGAGGATAGAGGCTCTTCCCGGTTCAGCGCTCGGCTGGACGGCCGAGCCGGGCCAGGATGTCGTCGTGCAGCGCGCCGTTGCTGGCCACGGCGCTGATGTCGGCGGAGTCCGCGCCCGCCGGGGCCGGCCGGCCGGCCAGATCCGTGATCACGCCACCCGCCTCGGTGACGATCGGCACCAGCGCGGCGATGTCCCACAGCGACAGCTCCGGCTCCACCATCACGTCCAGCGCGCCCTCGGCCAGCAGCATGTAACCGTAGAAGTCGCCGTACGCGCGGCTGCGCCAGGTGTCCCGCATGAGCTGGAGGATCGCGTCCAGCCGGCCGGCCTGCTCCCACCCGGTCAGCGACGAGTAGCAGATGCTCGCGTCGCCGAGCGCGGTGACGCCGGAGACCCGGATCGGCGTGCCGTCCGCCGGTCCGGCGCCGGCGAATGCGCCCGCGCCGAGCGCGCCCCACCAGCGGCGGGCCAGCGCCGGGGCGGAGACCAGGCCGAGCACCGGCCGGTCGTGCTCCAGCAGCGCGATCAGGGTGGCCCAGACCGGTACGCCCCGGACGAAGTTCTTCGTGCCGTCGATCGGGTCGATCACCCAGCGCCGCCCGTCCGGCCCGGCCGGCGGCTGCTCGCCGTACTCCTCGCCGAGCAGGCCGTCGCCGGGACGGTGGGTGGCCAGCAGCGCGCGGATCTCCCGCTCCACGGCGGTGTCCGCGTCGGAGACCGGGGTCAGGTCCGGCTTCGACTCGACGCGCAGGTCCAGCGCGCGGAACCGGGCCGAGGAGACCGCGTCCGCGGCGTCGGCGAGCAGGTGGGCGAGGGCGAGATCGTCGGCGTACCCGGTCATGACGGACACGCTAGTGGCGTGACCACGACCGTCGGTCGTCGGGGCGTCACCCGAGCGCTGTCACCGCCTCAGTCGGGGCCGACCAGGAGGACGAAGGTGCGTGCCAGGCCGAAACGGTCGGTGCGCGGCCAGTCCAGAGCGGCGAGCGCGGCGACGGACGGCTCGTGCCGCCGGCCGTTGATCCGCACCTCGCACTCGGTGACGTCACCACCCTGGCCGACCAGCATGCGAACGCCGTTGAGATGTGGACGGTCCAGCCCGGCCGCGATCACCGGCGCCAGGGTCGACCACGGCATCGCCTCGGCGAACCACTCCTGCTTGTGCTGCGATCCGTCGGCGGACCATCCGGTCACGCCGCCGACGATCGCATGCCAGCCGGCGAACCCGCCCTTGTCGCCCGACCTGAAGTGGCTCGCCAGCCGCCCTCGCTGCTCGATCATCTCCAGGACCGTCACCAGGCAGGTCTCGATCCACGCCCCGATCGCCTGACGGGCCGCCTCGACCGGGTCGGCCGCCAGGCCGAGCGTGCAGTCGACGATCGTCGGCACGTCCGGCCGGTCCGCGTTCAGCAGGAGTTCCAGGTCCAGGTGGCGGTAGTCGTCGCTGTCCGGTGGAAGGACCCGGACGCCCAGCGATCCCGACCGCAGCATCGGCCCGTCGGTCATCCGCCACTCGCCACCCACCTCGGCGAGCATCGGCGCGGCCAGCTCCAGCACCCGCTCGGCGGGCAGAGGCCGTGGGGTCGGCCGGGGATCGATCATGGTGGGTCAGCGTACCGGTGAGGCCCGGCGCCGTGGGCCCGGCCGGCGACGCCGGTCAGGACCCGGCGAGCGGATCGCCGGGGTTGCGCTCCGGCTCGCGCGGGTCGCCCTCGCCGCTGCGGGAGGCCAGCAACCGCCGGTACGAGGCGAGCCGGCGCGCGTCCGCCTTCCCGGCGGCCACCCAGGCGTCCAGCGCGCAGTCCGCCTCGTCGGCGGTGTGCGGGCAGTTGGCCGGGCAGTCCACCGTCGCCTCGACGAGGTCCGGGAAGCCGTGCAGCAGGCTCTCGGCGGACACGTGGGCCAGCCCGAAGCTGCGTACCCCCGGGGTGTCGACGATCCAGCCGGTGTCGCCGTCGGCGCCGGGCTCGGCGGGCAGCCGCAACGCCACCGCGCTGGTCGAGGTGTGCCGGCCCCGGCCGATCGCGCTGACCGTGCCCACCGCGCGTGCGGCGTCCGGGACCAGGCGGTTGACCAGCGTCGACTTGCCCACGCCGGAGTGACCCACCATCACCGACACCCGGCCGGCGAGCAGCGCCCGCAGCGCGGCCAGGTCGGAGTCCGGGCGGATCAGCACGTACGGCAGCTCCAGCTCGGTGTAGTAGCCGAGCACCGCCTCCGGGCCGCCCAGGTCGGCCTTGGTGAGGCAGAGCAGCGGCTCGATGTCGGCGTCGTACGCGGCCACCAGGCAGCGGTCGATGAACCCGGTACGCGGCGGCGGGTCGGCGAGCGCGCTGACGATCACCAACTGGTCGGCGTTCGCCACCACCACCCGTTCCAGCCGCCCCTCGGCGGTGGTCTCGTCGTCGTCCGCGGTACGCCGCAGCACCGAGGTCCGTTCGGCGATGCGCACGATCCGGGCCAGCGCGCCCGGCGCGCCGGAGGTGTCCCCGACCAGACCCACCCGGTCACCCACCACCACCGACTTGCGTCCCAGCTCGCGGGCGCGCATGGCGGTGACGAGCGGGGCATCCGGCCCGGCCCCGGGCAGCACGCAGGTGTAGCGGCCCCGGTCGACGGCGATGACGAACCCGTCGACGGCGTCGGCGTGCCGGGGGCGGGTGCGCGTACGCGGCCGCGACGACCGGCCCGGTCGGACCCGGACGTCGTCCTCGTCGTACTCGCGCCGCTTCGTCGCCAGGACGTCCCCCCCGCTGTCAGTTCTTGCCGGTCACCATCCCCGACCATAGTGCCGGGAACTCCGGCATGGTCTTGGAGGTGCACGCCACGTCGTCGACCTCGATGCCGGGGACGGCCAGCCCGGCCACCGCCGCGGCGTGCGCCATCCGGTGGTCGGCGTACGTGCGGAACGTCCCGCCGCGCAGCGGGCGGGGCCGGATGTCCAGCCCGTCGGGGGTCTCGGTGATGTCCGCGCCGAGCGCGGTGAACTCCTTGGCGAGTGCGGTGACCCGGTCGGTCTCGTGGCCCCGGATGTGGCCGATGCCGGTGAGCCGGGACGGGCCGTCGGCCAGCAGCGTGAGCGCGGTCAGCACCGGGGTCAGCTCGCCGACGTCGGAGAGGTCGGCGTCCAGCCCGCGTACCGTGCCGGTGCCCCGCACGGTCAGGCCGTCGGTGCCGAGCGTCACCTCGCCGCCCATCCGGTGCAGCAGCTCCCGCAGCCGCTCGACCGGCTGGAGGCTGCTGCGCGGCCAGTCCTGCAACGTCACCTCGCCGCCGGTGACCAGCGCGGCGGCGAAGAACGGCGCGGCGCCGGAGAGGTCGGGTTCGATCTCCCAGCCCCGCCCGGACAGCGGGCCCGGCTCGACGGCCCAGACGTCCGGCGTGGTGTCGTCCACCGCGGCGCCGGCGGCGCGCAGCATCTGCACCGTCATCCGCAGGTGCGGCGCGGACGGGACCGGGGGACCCTGGTGCCGGACCACCACGCCCCGGTCGAACCGGGGCGCGGCCAGCAGCAGCCCGGAGACGAGCTGGCTGGACGCGGAGGCGTCGATGACCACGTCGCCGCCGGTCACCTGCCCGGCGCCGAGCACGACGAGCGGCAGGCTGCCCGTCGGCGGGGCGTCGATGCGGACGCCGAGCGCCCGCAGCGCGCCGATCAGCGGGCCGAGCGGGCGCGTGCGGGCGTGCGGGTCGCCGTCGAACGTGACCCGGCCGGCGGCCAGCCCCGCCACCGGCGGCAGGAAGCGCATCACCGTGCCGGCCAGGCCGACGTCGACGTGCGCCGGCCCGGCGAGCGGATGCGGGCGGACCAGCCAGCGGTCGTCGTCGGAGATGGACATGTGCGCGCCCAGCTCGCGCAGGCCGCCGGCCATCAGCTCGGTGTCCCGGGCGCGCAGCGGCCGGGACAGTGTCGACGGCCCGCTGGCCAGCGCGCCGAGCACCAGGGCCCGGGCGGTCATCGACTTGGAGCCGGGCAGGCGCAGTGTCGCGGCGACCGGGTCGCTGGCGGTCGGCGCGGTCCACGGTTGCGGCTGACGGGTAGCGATCGGATTCCCCACGGTCACATTCTGCCAAGTTCCCGGCCCGGTGGAACCGTCCGTGGCCGCTGCTCCCGTTGGGCGGGACAGCCGAAACGTCCGGATGGGGCTAGCGTGGGCGCCATGTGCGGGAGGTACGCCACGACCCGGAGCGCCGGTGACCTGAGCGCGCTGTTCTCCTCGGCTGACGAGACCGGCGGGGTGGCGCCGGACTTCAACGTCGCCCCGACCGATCCGGTGCCGCTGGTCCGGCTCGCTCCGGAGGGGCACCGGCTGCTCTCCCTGGGCCGCTGGGGGCTGTTGCCGGGGTGGTCCCGCAGCGCCGCCGGCGCCGCCCGCATGATCAACGCGCGGGCCGAGACGGTCGCGACCAGCCGGGCGTACGCGCCGTCGTTCGCCCGGCGCCGGTGCCTGGTGCCGGCCGACGGGTGGTACGAGTGGGTCCGGCTCGCCGGTGGCGGGCGGCAGCCCTACTTCATGACGCCCCGGGACGGCTCGGTGCTCGCCTTCGCCGGCATCTGGTCGGTGTGGGAGTCGGCCGGGGTGGCCCGGCTCACGTTCAGCGTGCTCACCACCGCTGCGATCGGCGAGCTGGCCGAGGTGCACGACCGGATGCCGCTGCTGCTGGCGCCGGATCGCTGGGCGGATTGGCTCGGCCCAGCCGACGACCCGGCCGGGTTGCTCGCGCCGCCCGACGCCGGCCTGCTCGCCGGGCTGGAGATCCGCCCGGTCTCCCGGGCGGTCGGCGACGTCCGCAACGACGGTCCCGAGCTGATCGCGCGGGTGTCTCCGGAGGGCGTGGAGGCGGTCTCCGGGCCGACCCTGTTCTGATCACGCTCCGCCACATCGACGCGCCCCGTTTGCCGGGGTTGCGCCGGAAAAGTCGCCCGGACGTTCAGTCAGTTTCATTGAAGACTCTTGTCCTTACGTATGCGAATGCGATAGAACACAGCGCCGGTGATGGGCGTTGGTTCGCACGGGGCGACGACACCCATCGATCTTGCTGAAAGATCTCTGCCGGTCCCACGGGGGAGGTGGGTGTATTGACACGGGCACGCATGCCCCGCCCGCACGAGGTCGCCGCGGCACGGCGCGACCCACGACTGCTGCGGGCTCTGCACGAACGACGCCAGGACGAGGCGTGGCGCACCAGAGGCACCTGTCAGAACGTCGATCCGGAGACGTTCTTCCCGGCGCCGAACGAGCCGGCCGACGCGGCGGTGGCGCTCTGCCGCACGTGCGACGTCCAGGGCTCCTGCCTGGCCTGGGCGCTGGAGGTGGGCGACTGCCACGGCGTCTGGGGCGGCACCACGCCGCGCGAGCGCCGAGCCATGCTCGTGGCCTGGCGCAGCGAGGTGCAACCCGATCCGGACGCGATCGACGACGCCGGCCCGCCGGTGCGTGACCGCCTGCTCACCCTGGTGCCGCTGAGCTGATCCCTCGTCGCCCGTGGCCCGTCCGCGGGCCACGGGCGACGACCGGTTCGGCCCGTCCCGGTGCCGCCGGCCGACCGGCACGCGCAGAATGGGCCGGTGCGGCACGACGACGAGATCGACACACTCCGGGGACGGGCCCGGTTCCGCTTCCACCCGCCCGCAGACGGCGCGACAGTGCTGGTGCTGGGCCACGGGGCAGGCGGCGACGTGGACGCGCCGGACCTCACGGCGGTCCGGGACGCGGTGCGCGATGCCGGGGCCGGGGTGGCCCTGGTGACCCAGCCGTACCGGGTCGCCGGGCGGCGCGCGCCCGCTCCCGCCGGGCACCTCGACGAGGCGTGGACGGCGGTGCTGGCCGAGCTTCGCCGGCGCGCCCCGCAGGTGCGCGACTGGGTGGTCGGCGGCCGGTCCAGCGGCGCCCGGGTGGCCTGCCGCACCGCCGCCGCCGTCGGGGCGGCCGGAGTCGTCGCGCTGGCGTTCCCGCTGCACCCGCCGGGCCGGCCGGAACGCTCCCGGGCCGCGGAACTGCTCACCGGGCTGCCCACGCTCGTGGTCAACGGCGACCGGGACCCGTTCGGCGTGCCCGAACCCGGCCCGGGGATCGAGGTGGTGGTCCGGCCGGGACAGCGGCACGACCTGCGGGGCGACCCGGCCGGCACGGCCGCCGTGGTCCGGGACTGGCTGCGCGTACACGGATGGTTGTCCTGAGCGGCGGCGCGCGCCGTGACCGTCGCCCGCGGCGGGTCGTTGCACCGGTTGGTGCCGGCCGCCCGGTTCGGGTGCGCCGGGGCCACCCTCCCAGGCCCTTCCTGGTCCCAGCGGCGGTCGCGGCCGCCGCCGGGGCCAGGATCGGGTGGGACCTGTGGAATGCCGCACCCCGTACCTCGCGTTACCTCCCTGTGGACGACGACAGTGCCAGCGCGAGGGGGGTGACCGGTGCCGATACAGACACGGAGCCGGGAACGGGACGAACGGGACGAGCGGCAGCTCAGGCGGCTGCTCGATGCGCCGGAGTGGCCCGCGGCGCCGGTCGTGAGCACCGGCACAGACTCCGGAAGTGAATCTGCCGGAAAGTGGGTACGCGTATCCTCAGCGGGAAAGCATCCGACGCGAGGGGATGTGCGGTTGACCACCGAGAAGACGGACGAGCGCAGGGCCCGCTTCGAGCGGGACGCTATGCCCTTCGTCGACCAGCTCTACGCCGCCGGTCTGCGGATGACCCGCAACCCGGCCGACGCGGAGGACCTGGTTCAGGAGACGTACCTGAAGGCGTACGCCGCCTTCCACCAGTTCGAGCAGGGCACGAACCTGAAGGCCTGGCTCTACCGGATCCTGACCAACACCTACATCAACACCTACCGTAAGCGGCAGCGGCAGCCCATTCAGGCGCCGACCGAGGAGATCACCGACTGGCAGCTCGCCGAGGCCGAGTCGCACACCTCCAGCGGCCTGCGCTCGGCCGAGACGGAGGCGCTCGACCGGCTCCCGGACAGCGACGTCAAGGAGGCCCTCCAGCAGTTGCCGGAGGAGTTCCGCCTGGCCGTCTACCTGACCGACGTCGAGGGCTTCTCCTACAAGGAGGTCGCCGACATCATGGGCACGCCGATCGGCACCGTGATGTCCCGTCTGCACCGTGGCCGACGTAATCTGCGGAAGCTGCTCGAGCAGTACGCGGCGGAGCGCGGTTTCAGCGCCGCCTCGTCGAAGAAGGGTTCGACCGCCGCCGCCAGCCGGGAGGTGTGACCGTGAGCTGTGGACAACCGCACGAGACGGACTGCCGCGAGGTGCTCGCCGAGGTCTACCTCTACCTCGACCTGGAGTGCGGCGAGGAGCGCCGGCTGCTGATCCGGCACCACCTGGACGAGTGCGGGCCGTGCCTGCGCGAGTACGGCATCGAGCAGGAGGTCAAGGCGCTCGTGGCCCGGTGCTGCGGCAACGACTCGGCGCCGGAGAAGCTGCGTGAGCGGCTGCGTCTGCGGCTGACCGAGCTGGTGGTCTTCGAGACCACCGAGTCCCGCGAACTGGCCGACTGAACAAGCGACGGAACGGCCCGGGTCCGAATGATCGGACCCGGGCCGTCACGCGTTTCCGGCAGGTGCCGCGCTGTTCCCGATGATCAGGAGTTGGGGCGCTTGCCGTGGTTGGCGCTGCTCTTCTTCCGGGCCTTCTTCTTGCGGGCCTTCTTCGCCATGCTCTGCCTCCTTGTGCTGGTCACGGTTCCGTCCGCGGCTGGCCGCGGCGGAGGTCGCGGTGTGGCTCCCCGGCTCGCCGGTGGCCGACCCGCACGATGCTAGTGCCGACGCAGCCCGCCGGAGCGCGGTGGGGCGCATCGCGTGCCCGGTGGTGCGCGGCCCGGCGTGACCGGCGTCATGATTGGATACCGTTCGCAGGACTGTCGGGGAGTCGTCGGGGAGAGGGAGGGCCGGAAGATGGCCGAGGAGATCCGCGCCGAGATGGTGGCGAACGTCTGGAAGGTCGTGGTGTCGGCCGGCGACACCGTGTCCGAGGGCGACACGCTCGTCATCCTGGAGTCGATGAAGATGGAGATCCCGGTGGTCGCCGAGTCCGACGGCGTGGTGCAGCGCCTCGCCGTCAACGAGGGAGACGTGGTGCAGGACGGCGACCTGATCGCGGAGATCGGTTGACCGCCTTGCTGGTGCGCCGCGCCGAGCCGGCGGACTTCCCGGCCGTGGCGCGGCTGACTGTGGCCGCGTACGAGGCGGACGGCCAGCTCAAGGACGAGAGCGGGTACGCGCCGGTGCTCGCCGACGTGGCCACCCGCGCCCAGACCGGCGAGGTGCTGGTGGCCGTCGACGACACCACCGGCCAGGTGCTCGGCGCGGTGACGTTCGTGCTGCCCGGCACCCCGTACGCCGAACTCGCCGGCCCGGGCGAGGCGGAGTTCCGGATGCTCGCGGTGGATCCGGCCGCGCAGGGCCGGGGCGCCGGCGCCGCGCTCGCGGCCGCGTGCGTGACGCGCGCGACGGAGCTGGGATGCACGGCGGTGGTGATCTGCGTACGCGCCGGGATGGCGGCGAACGCGCACCGCCTCTACGAGCGGCTCGGGTTCGTCCGGCTGCCGGAGAAGGACTGGTCGCCGCTGCCCGGCATCGACCTGCTCGGTCTGCGACTGGACCTGACCGCGGCGGGCTGAACCGGCTCAGCCCTGGCCGGTCTCGCCGATCTTGGCGAGCAGCTCGTCGGCCACCTCGAGCGCGATCCGCTTCCGCTCGTCGTCGGTGATGCCGGGCGCGCGGACCGCGAACCAGCTGGTGTGCACCGCGAACAGCGTCAGCGTGGCGCGCAGCTGGGCGGCCGGCGAGTCGTCACCCCGGCACAGCTCGTGGGCCAGCCGCATCATCCGGTCCCGCATCTGCTGGCCGGCGACCAGGCTCTTGAGCACCGTCTGGTTCTGCTCGAAGAAGCGCATCACCTGGGGCAGGTCGCCGGCGAACATGCTGTCGGCGTACCGCCCGAGCAGGGCGCGCCGGGTCGCCAGGGTGGGTGGCTGGTCGGCGGCCCAGGCGATCAGCTCGTCCATCCGGCGCAGCCGGTCGTCGACGAAGCTGGTGACGATCTCGTCCTTGCTCTTGAAGTGGTAGTAGAGCGCCGCCTTCGTGACGCCGAGCCGCTCGGCGATCTCCCGCAGTGACGTCTTCTCGTAGCCCTGCTCGGTGAAGAGTTCCAAGGCGACGGCCTGGATGCGCTGCCGTGTGCCTCCTGTGGTCTCCCTCACCAGCCGACTTCCTTCCAATCCGCTTGACGTCCGACCGTCATCAGCTTACCGTCCGGCTAGTAAGCAAACTAGCCGGGCGGCAAGTAAGTTGATCACATGATCTGCGGGGGAGCCTACCGATGAGTCAACAAGCCCCGGTCGTCGCGAGACCGAACATCCGCGTCGTCCTGTTCGGCCTGATGATCGCGATGATGCTCGCGATGCTCGACAACATGATCGTCAGCACCGCGCTGCCGCGGATCGTCTTCGAGTTCGGGGGCGCCGACCACTTCACCTGGGTGGTCACCGCGTACGTGCTGGGCACGACTGTCTCCACGCCGATCTGGGGCAAACTCGGCGACCTCTACGGACGCAAGGCCGTCTTCCTCACCGCCGTCGTCGTGTTCCTGGTCGGCTCGGCGCTGTGCGGCATGTCCGGCTCCGGAGTCTTCGGCGGCGCCGACAGCGGCATGATCGAGCTGATCGCGTTCCGCGCCGTGCAGGGCCTCGGCGCCGGTGGCCTGATGGTCGGCGTCATGGCGATCATCGGTGACCTGGTGCCGCCCCGCGAGCGGGGCCGCTACCAGGGCATGATCGCCGGCATCATGGCCATCGCCATGGTCGCGGGGCCGCTGGTCGGCGGCTTCATCACCGACAACCTCTCCTGGCGCTGGGCGTTCTACGTCAACCTGCCGCTGGGCGGCGTGGCGCTGCTGGTCCTGGCCACCACCATGCACCTGCCGAAGTACCGTACCGAGCACAAGATCGACTGGCTGGGCGCGGCGCTGCTGTCCGTGGGCATCACCGCGATCGTGCTGGTCACCACCTGGGGCGGCAACCAGTACGACTGGGCCTCGCCGCAGATCCTCGGCCTCGCCGTGCTGGCGGTGGCCGCGCTCGGCGTGTTCGCTCTCGTCGAGCGGCGCGCGCCCGAACCGATCCTGCCGCTGAGCCTGTTCGCCAACCGCAACTTCGCGCTGATCTCGGTGATCGGGTTCCTGCTCGGCTTCGCCATGTTCGGCGCGATGAACTTCCTGCCGCTCTACCAGCAGACCGTCCAGGGCGCCTCGGCCACCAACAGCGGCCTGCTGCTGCTCCCGCTCATGTTCGGCATGCTCGTGGTCTCGCTCGTGGTCGGCCGGACGATCACCAAGACCGGCCGCTACCGGGCCTTCCCGATCGTCGGCGGCGTCGTGATGGCCGCCGGGATGGGCCTGCTCAGCCTGCTCGACGTGGACACCAGCAAGGCGCAGTCCTCGCTCTACATGGTCGTGCTCGGCGTCGGCATGGGCTTCCTGATGCAGACCTCGATGCTGATCGCGCAGAACAGCGTCGAGCAGAAGGACCTCGGCGCCGCCAGCGGCGCCGCCACGTTCTTCCGGTCCATCGGCGGCTCGTTCGGCGTCTCCCTCTTCGGCGCGATCTTCGCCAACCGTCTCGCCGACTCGGCGGCCGGCCCCGCGTTCGCCGGCTCGGGTGGCGGTGAGGGCGGCGCGATGAACCTGGAAGCCCTCAAGAAGCTCACCGGCCCGATGCGCGAGGCGGTGCTCGGCGGTCTCGCCGACGCCATCTCGCACGTCTTCTTCTGGGCGGTCCTCTTCACCGTCGCCGTGCCGGTGCTCGCCTGGTTCATCAAGGAGGTGCCGCTGCGCGCGACGAACGACGTGCGGCCGGCCGGCCCCACGCCGGAGGACGAGGCCGAGGCCGCGCTCGGCAAGGCCCCCGTCGCCTGACTCACCCGCCGCGGCCCCGCGCCCCCACCCCGGGGGTACGCGGGGCCGCCGCGTCTCCACTCCAGCGAGGCACCCGGTGCCTTCCGCCCGCTGCCCGCCACATCGGGGGAGTGGTGGGGTCGGAGGGGAGTTGATCGCGCCACCTCGGCGAAGTGGCGGCGCTCGGCTGGGTGGTGGGGGCCGGGGAGCCGGCCGGAAATGGGGCCCCGGAACGGTCCCGGCGCTCAGCCTCTGCGGAACAGGGCGGTGAGGCGTCGCCAGAGGCGGCGCAGCGGGCCTCCGCCGGCGCCGGCGATGAGCGAGTCGGCGGTGGCGCGGGCGGCCGGGTCGAGGGCCGGGGTCGCCCGCGCCAGATAGGCGAGCGACACCGCCACCGGGGTACGCCGGGCGGCGCCGGATGCCACCTCAGTGAGCCGTCCGGCCACCACGGCGGCCACGTCGGCGCGGGTGGCCGGGTCCACCCAGGCGGCGGTGACCAGGGCGAACAGCGCCGCCTCGGCGGCCGGGCCGGGATCGGTGGCCAGTTCGTGCAGCACCCGCCGCCGGGTCGACGACTCCCACGGCTCGTCGGTGCGGTGGTGCAGCAGGCCGAGGCAGGCCCAGACCTGCGCGCAGCGTCTCCACAGTGCCGGGTCCTGCCCGCCGAGCACGCGGCCCAGCGCGGTGGCGGGTGCCTCCGGCGGGTGCGCCAGCAGTGCGAGCAGGTCGGCGAGGTCCAGTGTGGCCAGCCCGACGGCGGCGTCGTACGCGGCCGGGGGGTGCGCCCACGCCGGGTGCGCCAGGTGCTGGAGGCGGCGTACCGCGGCTGCCGAGGGGGCGGGCCCGTCGGGGGACGGGAAATCGTCGTCTGCCGGTGTGACCTGACCCAGCCAGGGCCGCCCCCGGCAGCATTCGGCGAGGTCGCCGTGCTCGTGCGTGTCGTCCGGATGTTCCCGGACGAAGTCGGCGAGCGCCACCAGGTGGTCCACGTCGCCGTCGCGCAGGTAGCGCAGCCGGTGCGCGGTGTGCACGGCACAGTCGAAGGTGGGGTCCTTCGCCAGCGCCCGGTCGATCCAGCCCAGCGCCGCGTCGAGCCGGCCGTTGTCGGCGAGCGTGCCGGCGATGTCCGCGTAGACGGCGAGGTCGTCGGGGTCGAGCGCGACAGCCCGTTCCAGCGCCGCCAGCGCCTCGCCGGTGCGGCCGGCGCTGCGGTACGCGTACCCGAGCCACACCTCGCCGAGTTTGGTGGGCTGTGCGCGTACCCCCCGGGTGGCCCAGGTGACGGCGAGGGTGACCTCGCCGAGGCGCCGGGCCAGCGCGGACGCCGCGCCCAGCAGCAGCGGGTGGGCCGGATGCACGGTGATCGCGTTGCGGGCCAGCGTGAGGTACGGCGCCAGCGGCTCGCGCAGCCGGCGCGGCGCGGGGTCGGGCGCCGCCGCGCAGACCTGCATGAGGATCCGGGCGGTGCGTTCGGGGTCGAGGCGTTCCGGCAGGTCGGTGGCGGTCACCCAGGGCACGGCGGCCCACGGCGCGGCGGGCGCGTAGCCGGTGGCGGCGGCCAGCAGGTCGAGCCCTTCGGCGGGCCGGCCGGCGGCGGCGAGCAGGTGCGCGCGGGCCACCACGGCGCCGACGAACGCCTGCTGACCGAGCGGGAAGAGGTCCAGGTCGCCGCCGCTGGCCGCGTCCAGCCGGGCGAGCGCTTCGTGCGCCTCGGGCAGCGTGGGGGAGCGGACCAGCGCGGCGGCGATGTGGTCGGCGGCGTGCCGCAGGTCGCCCTCGCCCAGCGCCAGCCGGGCCAGCGCGAGTTCCTCCTCCGCCGAGAGCGCGGCGTCGTCCTCGGGCACGTCGTCCTTCCGCCGGTCGGGGTCGGTCAGCCGGGCAAGCCTAGGGGATCTTCCGTCAATTAGTGATCCACTGCGCACTCCTGCTCGTTGCGTTGATTGAGGCTGCTGAAACGTGCAAGACTGAGCATCGAACGCGCGAGAAACGCGCAGAAGGAGGTCTGGAGTGACGCGAGCAGGGGCCGGTATGGCCGCCGACATCGACGAGCAGCCGGCCGGTTACGAGCGTCTGCTCTCCGCCGAGCACGCCGCGGCGATCGCCGAGGTCGCGGCCGTCGTCGCGCAGCGGCGCCCCCGGCACGTGGTGTTCACCGCGCGGGGCACCTCCGACCACGCCGCGCTCTACGCGGCCTACCTGACCGAGATCCGCCTCGGGCTGCCCGCCGGGCTGGCCTCGCCCAGCGCGATCACCGTCTTCGGCGCCCGGCCCGACCTCTCCGACGCGCTCGTCGTCGGCGTCAGCCAGAGCGGCGGCTCGCCCGACCTCGCCGAGGTGCTGCGGGTCGCCCGCGCCTCCGGCGCGCTCACCCTGGCCGTCACCAACAACCCCGGCTCGCCGCTGGTCGAGACCGCCGAGCTGAGCGTGGACATCGCCGCCGGCCACGAGCGGGCGGTCGCCGCCACCAAGACCTACACCGCCGAACTGCTCGCGCTGCTCATGCTGATCGAGGGGGTACGCGCCGGCGACGGCGTGCTGCCCGCCGAGGAGCGCGCCGCGCTGAGCCGGCTGCCCGAGCTGGCCGCGCAGACGCTCGCCGACGACACCCCGGCCCGGCTCGCGCCGCGCTACCGGTTCGCCGCCCAGCTCGTCACCACCGGCCGGGGGTACGCGTACCCGACCGCGCGCGAGGCGGCGCTGAAGCTGATGGAGACCTCGTACCTGCCGGCGCTCGCCTTCTCCGGCGCCGACCTGCTGCACGGCCCGCTCGCCATGACCGACCCGGACGTACCGGTGCTCGCCGTCGTCGGCTCCGGCCCCGGCGGCACGTCGATGCGCGAAGTGCTGCCCCGCCTCGGCGAGCGCCGCGCCGACGTGGTGGTGGTCGGCTCCGCCGACGTCGGCGAGACCCGGATGGCGGTGCCCGAGGTCGACGAGCGGTACGCGCCGCTGCTCGACATCCTGCCGCTGCAACGGCTCGCGCTGGCCCTGGCGCTGGCCCGGGGCGAGGACCCGGACGCGCCGCGCGGCTTGAAGAAGGTCACGGCGACGATGTGAGGCCCGGCGTGGCACGCTGTGTGGCGTGTCCACCCTCCGTGACCTCGCCGAGGAGCACACCGCGCTCCGCCCGGCCGACATCGACCACCTGCACCGGATCGCCGGCGACTGGCAGCTGCTGTCCGACCTGTCCTTCGCCGACCTGCTGCTCTGGGTGCCGGTGGACGGCGACGGCACGTTCCTCTGCGTGGCCCAGGTCCGTCCCACCACCGCCCCGACCGCCTACCTGGACGACCAGGTCGGGCGGATCGTCGGCGGGGCCGAGGTGGCCCACCTGGAGGTGGCCTACCGGCAGGGACGGATCTGGCGCGAGGGCGACCCGGTCTGGTACGGCGACGTCCCGGCCCGCCACGAGGCGATCCCGGTCCGGCTGCGTACCGGCGACGGTGAAGCCGGCGAGGTGATCGCCGTGGTGGGCCGGGACACCAACCTGTCCACCGCGCGCACCCCCAGCCAGCTGGAACTGAACTACCTGACCACCGCCGACGACCTGGCCCAGATGATCGCCGACGGCACGTTCCCGCCGCCCCGGCACCCCGGCGAGACCACCTCGGCGCCCCGGGTCGGCGACGGCCTGGTGCGGCTCGACGCCAACGGCAAGGTCACCTACGCCAGCCCGAACGCCCAGTCCGCGTACCGCCGCCTCGGCTACGCCTCCCACCTCGTCGGCGAGGACCTGGCCAAGCTGCACCGCCGGCTCGCCGGCGACCCCCTCGAAGGCACCGACGCGGGCAACGCCGTGCTCGCCGCGCTGCGCGGCGAGGCGCCGCCCCGGCGGGAGATCGACGCCCGCGGCGCGACCATGCTCACCCGGGCGCTGCCGCTGATGCCCGCCGGAGTGCCGATCGGCGCGCTGGTGCTGGTCCGCGACATCACCGAGGTACGCCGCCGCGACCGCGCCCTGATCACCAAGGACGCCACCATCCGGGAGATCCACCACCGGGTGAAGAACAACCTCCAGACCGTCGCCGCGCTGCTGCGCCTGCAGGCCCGGCGGGTCTCCATGCCCGAGGCCCGGGTCGCGCTGGAGGAATCGGTACGCCGGGTCGCCTCGATCGCGCTGGTGCACGAGACGCTCTCCATGTCCAGCGACGAGGCGGTCGAGTTCGACGGCATCGTGGACCGGGTCGCCAGCGCCGCCACCGAGGTCGCCGCCACCGAGGTGAGCGTCGGCATGCGCCGCCGCGGCACGTTCGGCGTCCTGCCCGCCGAGATCGCCACCTCGCTGGTGATGGTGCTCAACGAGCTGCTGCTCAACGCCGTCGAGCACGGTTTCCCGTCGGCCGAGGAGGAGGCGGCCGCTCCTCCTGTGGACGTGCCCCGGCCGGAGGCGGGGGTTTCCGCGCCCCGGCCCGAGGTTGTGGTCTCCGCGCACCGGGCGCGCAAGCAACTGCACGTCACGGTGACCGACAACGGCCGGGGGCTGCCCGAGCAGTTCGACGCCGAGCGCGGCGGCAACCTGGGCCTGCAGATCGTCCGGGCGCTGGTCACCGGCGAGCTGCGCGGCACCATCGAGCTGCGTAACGGCGCCGACGGCGGCACCGAGGCGGCCATCGTCGTACCGCTGGCCCGCGGCACCACCGACCGCCTCACCGGACGAGCAGGGCCACTGTGATCCCCGGACGCGGCCACACCTGCCGCACCGTGTAGCCCGCGCGCAGCGCGTCGCCCTTCGCACCCGGCACCGCCGCCAACGGGTCCGCGCGCCGGCCGGTGACCACCAGCCACACCCGGTCCACCCCGGCCAGGCACCGCGCCGGGTCGTCGCACTCCACGGCCCAGAGGCTCGCGTCCTGACGCTGGTCGCGGACCACCAGCACGTCGCGTGGCAGCCTCGACCCCAGGTGGTACGCCATGCCGAGATCCGGGAACAGCCAGCCGTCCCGGGGCGAGTAGACGATCGCGTCGCCCGGCCGCTGCCCGGCGCGGATGATCCCGGCCGCGCCCGCGTAGTCGACGGGTGCGCTGCGCGGCCACTCGTGGGTGCGGCGCAGCGCCACCTGATCGGGCAGCCCGAGCAGTCCGGCCAGGACCACCACCGCGATTCCCGCCGCGACCCGTCCGCGCGGCGACGTCGGCCCTTGCTCTGCTTCCGTGGGCGCGGCAGTGCGGCCGGCTGCGGCGGGTGTCGCCGTGCGCGCTGGTCCAGCGGGCGTTGCTTCAGCGGGCGCTGGTTCAGCGGGCGTTGCTGTTGCCGGCGTTCGGGCCGGTGCGGGAGTGACCCGTGCGGCAGCCAGCGCGGCGCCGGCCAGTACGCAGGCGAACGGCACGGTGAAGACCAGGTAGCGGGTCACCCAGAGCGGCACCATCGTTCCGGCGGCGAACATCAGCAGCACCGGCAGCAGCACGGCGGCGGCCGGCAGCAGCGCCCGGCGACCCAGCCGGGCCACGCCGAGCGCCGCGAGCGCGAGCACGAAACCGCCGACGACGCCGCTCTGCGCCAGCGCACCCGGTAGCGCCGCCAGGTCGGGCAGGCGCGCCGGGTCGACCCAGTCGAGCTGTCGACCGCGCTGCCCCCGGGCGACGAGTGCCAGTGGGGTGACGAGCACGACGGCCGGCACCAGCGCCAGCAGCCACCAGGCCAGCGCCTCCCGAGCCTCGCCGGTCACGTACTGCGGTTCCGCTTCCGGCGCGTCCGTGCCATGCTCCCTGCTCCCGGGATGCGGTGACACCCGTGGCGTTCCACCGGCGTTCGATCTCGTGGCTGGGTGGAACGCCGTGGGTGTCTGCGGGGCGTCGTGACACCCGTGGTGTTCCACTCGCGCTCGATCTCGTGGCTGGGTGGAACGCCACAGGTGTCTGCGGCGTGGCCGGCTCGCGTCGGGCATCTGGGCTCGGGACTGGCCGGGCGGATCGACGACCCCCGCAGGGCCATGTGCGGCGGTCAGCAGCACCACCACGGCGTGCGCGGCGAGCAGGGTGAGCGCGACCAGGTGGAGCAGGCCGAGCGCGGCGACCGCAACGGCGTACCCGGCCCAGCGTCGCCAGGTCGGCCGGCGCAGCGCCTCGACCAGCAGCAGCGTGGCCAGCACGGCGAGCAGCGTGGCTAGGGCGTACGGGCGGGCCTCCTGCCCGTACCGCGAGGTGACCGGCAGGACCGCGAACAGCAGTCCGGCCAGCAGCCCGGCGCGACGGCCGACCAGCACCGCGCCGAGGCGGGCGGTGAGCGCGGCGGCCACGGCCATGGCCAGCGCGGAGGGCAGTCGCAGCGCCGTCGGCGACGTGCCGGCAATCGCCGTCCAGCCGTGCATGAGCAGGTAGTACGGCCCGGTGGCGGCGTCGATGGTGCGGGTCATCCGGGCCAGGTCGGATAGCGGGCGGGTGGCCGCGCTCCAGGTGGCCAGCTCGTCCCGCCACGGCTGGGCGTGCCCGATCCCGGCCAGCGTCACCACGAGCGTGAGCAGCCCCGGCGTCACCCACACCGCCCAGCCGGGAAGGGCGCGAACAGACGCGGGCCCGAACCTCCTCACCCCCGCAGCGTCACACGCCCGCTCCCGCTCACCCCCCAGCTCCCCCATTTCCCACCCACCCGGCCCACCCCACCCCGGCCCCCGCCCCGTCGATCATGAGGTTGACGGCACTTACCGTCCCTTTTGTCCCTGCCAACTTCATGATCAACGGTGCGGTGACGGGGGTGGACGGGGACCGGCGGTGTCGACCAAGGAGATTGCGGCCTGATGTGGCGGGTTGGGGGACGTCAACTCCTTGATCAACGGGAGAGGGCGGGGAGGGGCGGCGGGGGCAGGGATGGGAGTCGATCCCGGTTGGGGCCCGTGATGTGGGATCACAGTGCGGAGCTGTGGTCCGGCCGGGCGTGGTGTGGCAGCATGAGGCACATGACCGCCGCTGTCGTCCGCCGCTTCGTGGCTCGCCGCCACGTCGATTACGGCCGCGTGCGCAGCGCGATCTGTCCGGCCCACTGACGACGCCCGACCCTTCCGTCTCGGGCGCGCACTCGCGCCGGCCGTCATCGACATCGCCGTCCACGGCCCACTCCCGGGCCGGCCGCCGCGTCCGCGCTCGCAGGCACCGCAGCAAGCAATGGAGGACGCCGCGATGGCGGTCAGCAGCACCCCGACCCGTCCCGACTCCCCGGCGCCCGCCGCCCGTGCGCCCCGCCGGCCACGCGGCGAGGGCCAGTGGGCGCTCGGGCACAAAGAGCCGCTCAACCCCAACGAGCGGATCAAGAAGGACGACGACCCGCTGAACGTGCGGGACCGGATCGAGAACATCTACGCCCATCGCGGTTTCGCCTCGATCGACCCGCAGGACCTGCGCGGCCGGTTCCGCTGGTGGGGCCTCTACACCCAGCGTAAGGCCGGCATCGACGGCGGGCGTACCGCAGTCCTGGAGCCGCACGAGCTGGAGGACGAGTTCTTCATGCTCCGCGTCCGGGTGGACGGCGGCCAGCTCAACCTGGCCCAGCTCCGCGTGATCGCGGACATCTCCCGCGAGTTCGCCCGGGACACCGCCGACATCACCGACCGGCAGAACATCCAGTACCACTGGATCCGGGTCGAGGACATGCCGGAGATCTGGCGCCGGCTGGAGGCGGTCGGCCTGCAGACCACCGAGGCGTGCGGCGACTGCCCCCGGATCGTGCTGGGCAGCCCGGTCGCCGGGGTGGCCCGGGACGAGGTGCTCGACCCGACTCCGGCGATCGACGAGATCGTCCGCCGGTACGTCGGCGACAAGGCGTACTCCAACCTGCCCCGCAAGTTCAAGACCTCGATCTCCTGGCTGGTCGACACGCCGTACGAGGCGAACGACATCGCGTTCCTCGGCGTGGAGCACCCGGAGCACGGTCCCGGCTTCGACGTCTGGGTCGGCGGCGGGCTCTCCACCAACCCGATGCTCGCCAAGCGGCTCGGCGTCTGGGTGCCGCTGAACGAGGTGCCGGACGTGTGGGCCGGTGTGGTCGGCATCTTCCGCGACTACGGCTACCGCCGGCTGCGTAACCGGGCCCGGCTGAAGTTCCTGGTCGCCGACTGGGGCGTGGAGCGGTTCCGGGAGGTGCTGGAGAAGGAGTACCTGGGCCGCACGCTGCTGGACGGTCCGGCCGCGGAACTGCCGGCGAAGCCGGTCGACCACATCGGTGTGCACGCCCAGCGTGACGGCGCGAACTACGTCGGCGCGGCCCCGGTGGTGGGCCGGGTCTCCGGCACCCAGCTGGCGCAGCTCGCCGACGTGGTCGAGGCGCACGGCAGCGGCCGGGTGCGGCTCACCCCGTACCAGAAGCTGCTGGTGCTCGACGTGGCGCCGGAGCGGACCGAGGAGCTGGTCACGGCGCTGCGCGGGATCGGCCTGGAGGCCCGGCCGTCGGCGTGGCGGCGCGGCACGATGGCCTGCACCGGCATCGAGTTCTGCAAGCTCGCCATCGTCGAGACCAAGCGGCGCGGCGAGGAACTGGTCGCGCGCCTGGAGGAGCGGCTGCGCGACTTCGACGCGGACATCTCCATCCACCTCAACGGCTGCCCGAACGCCTGCGCCCGCACCCAGGTCGCGGACATCGGGCTCAAGGGCCAGCTCGTGGTCGGCCCGGACGGCCGGCAGGTCGAGGGTTTCCAGGTGCACCTCGGCGGCGGCCTCGGCATGGCCCAGGGCCAGACCGCCGGTTTCGGCCGCAAGCTGCGCGGCCTGAAGACCACCGCCGAGGAGCTTCCGGAGTACGTGGAACGGCTCGCCCGCCGCTACCTGGCCGGCCGGACCGAGGGTGAGACGTTCGCCAACTGGGTGATCAGAGCCGACGAGGAGGAGCTCCGATGAGCGATGCCCGATCTGCGCCTCTCTACTGCCCGTACTGCGGGGAGGAGGACCTGCGACCGCACGAGGCCGGACACGGCGCCTGGGAGTGCCACGCCTGCGCGCGGGTCTTCGCGGTCAAGTTCACCGGTCTGCTGAGCCGGGCGGTGACCCGGTGAGCGGCCTCGTCTCCGCCGCCGGCCTCGGCCTGATCGGCGAGGCCGGGCCGGCCCGCCGTGACCCGGAGGAGTTGCGCGCGCTGGCCGAGGAGGCCGGCCGGGAGCTGGCGGACGCGCCGGCGATCGAGATCGCCCGGTGGGCGGCCGAGACGTTCGGCGAGCGGTTCTGCGTGACCAGCTCGATGGCCGACGGGGTGGTGGCGCACCTGGTCTCCCGGGTCGCGCCCGGCGTCGACGTGGTGTTCCTGGACACCGGGCTGCACTTCCCGGAGACGCTGCGGGTGCGTGACGAGGTGGCCCGCCGGATGCCGGTGCGGGTGCGCTCGATCCGGCCTCGGATGACCGTGGGCCAGCAGGACGGCCAGTACGGTCCGCGGCTGTTCAACAGGTCCCCGGACGACTGCTGCCAGCTGCGCAAGGTCGAGCCGCTGGAGCGGGCGCTGTCCGGGTACGACGCGTGGGCCGCCGGGCTGCGCCGGGACGAGTCGCCGACCCGGGCGAACACGCCGGTGGTGGGCTTCGACGCGCGGCGCGGCAAGGTCAAGGTGAACCCGATCGCGGCGTGGACGCAGCGGGAGGTGGACGCGTACGTGGCCCGGTACGACATCCCGGTCAACGAGCTGTTCGCCCGTGGCTACGGCTCGATCGGCTGCTGGCCGTGCACCCGGCGGACGAAGGCGGGGGAGGACCCGCGGTCCGGTCGCTGGGCGATGTTCGAGAAGACCGAGTGCGGCCTGCACACCTGAGGGCCGGGCCACCCGTGGTGCTGGTGGCGCACGGGAGCCGTGACCCTCGGGCGGCGGAGGCGACCCGGGCGCTGGCCCGGGCCGTGGCGGACACCTGGCCCGGTCGTGCGGTGCTGCCGAGCTGGCTGGACCACACCGATCCCGGCCCGGCCGAGGTGCTGCGCGGGCTTGCCGCCGCCGGCCATTCCCGGGCGGTTCTGGTGCCGCTGCTGCTGACCGCCGCGTACCACCGGAAGGTCGACATCCCGGCGGCGGTCGCGGCGGCCGGCGCCGAGATCGAGGTACGGGTGACCGACGTGCTGGGCCCGGCCGGCTCCGGCGTGGACGGCGGGTTGCTGGACGGGCTGCGCCGCCGCCTGGCGGAGGCGACCGGCGACGAGCCGGGCGGGCTGGACGCGGTGGTGCTGGCGGCGGCCGGTACCCGGGATCCGGCCGCTCGTGCTTCGGTGGGCCGGGTCGCGGCGGCGTTCGGCGCCGGGCTGGGCGTGCCGTGCCGCGTGTCGTACGCCTCGGCGGCGCCGCCGGAGGTCGGCGGCGCGGTGGCGCGACTGCGCGCGGCGGGGGCCCGCCGGGTCGCGGTGGCGGCCTACTTCCTGGCGCCGGGCCGGTTCCACGACGGGGTACGCGCGGCGGCCCGGTCGGCGGGCGCGGTGGCGGTGGCGGAGCCGCTGAACGACCTGCCGGAGTTGGCGGATCTGGTCCGGCGGCGCGTGGACACGGTTGCGGCCTGACGGGTGAGGACAACGCAACGCCCCGGCCGGAATCCCGGCCGGGGCGTTGTCGTGTGGTACGGGTCAGGCGGAGTGAGCGCGCAGCACCCGGAGACCGCCGCGGCGCTTCACCGCGCGGCGCTCCTCCTCGCTCATCCCGCCCCAGACGCCGGCGTCCTGACCGGACTCCAGCGCCCACTGCAGGCACTGGTCGGTCACGGGGCAGCGCCGGCAGACGGCCTTCGCCTGCTCCACCTGAAGGAGGGCCGGGCCGGACGTCCCGATGGGGAAGAACAGCTCCGGGTCCTCGTCGCGGCAGACCGAATCGTGGCGCCAGTCCATGGCGGCAACACTCCTCATTCTTAGTGGGTGGCCAGTAAACGCTTCGTTGCTATTCCTATTTGCGTCCGCATTGCCGAAGGGTGACGGTCAGCATCCATCAATTCGGCGCAGCGTGAGCAGGCTGTGGGGTGCCTGGACCTGCTGGAACAGCTCAACCGAACGAGCATATCCAGGCAATGTCCCGGCAACACGAGTTCGCTTGTGAATACTTTCACGAACTACAGCGATGTCAAGGGTGCCGCTCGGAAAAACTCCGAACAGTGAGCGGGCTCACCACCCATTTGTCCGGGTTTACCAGGGTCCTGGTTACCCGGCGTGCCACAGTCGATAATCAATGTAGTACGGTCTGCGTGACGTTGCTGACATTTCCGGCCCCTTCCTCGGCGTGGCGGCCACCGCGCCCGCGCGGCGGGGGGATCCGCGTCAGCCGACTGGAGTACCCGAGACCTAGCAGATTACTCTCAGTGCCGCCGGCACGGAGGTGAATCGGACTTTCTCCCGCTCGCCGAGGTAGTCCCCGTCCATCTGGAACGGCAGTGGGCGCTCCGAGCGCAGGGTGAACTCCGCCAGGTCGTGCAGGCGCAGCACCTGCTTGCCGTGCGGGTCCGGCTTCCGGGAGAAGAACTGCGCCGCCGTACGGGCCGTGCTGGCCACCCGCAGCCGCCGCAGCGCGAGCACGTCGAGCCCGAGATCGAACGAGGCTTCCGGGTTCGGGTTGATCTCCCGGTCGCCCAGGTACGTCCACGGCGCGGTGTTCTGGATGATCGCCGTGGCCAGCTCCGTGTCCGGCGCCTCACCCGGACGCTCCAGCGTGATCGACGGGTGGCGGCGGTCCGAGCCGACGAAGTACTGGCTCGCGGTGGACCGGAAGTAGAGCGCCGGCGTGGAGACGCGCCCCTTCTTGCGGGACTGTTCCACCCGGCGGATGACCGCCGCGTCCAGCCCGAAGCCGGCGCAGAACGTGAAGTAGCGGTCGTCGGCACGGCCCAGCCCGATCGTGCGGGACCGGCCCAGCCGCAGTCCCTCCAGGATCATGCTGGTGCCGTCCGGCCATTCCCGGGGCAGTCCGAGCGCGCGGGCGAAGACGTTCGTCGAGCCGCCGGGCACGGTGGCCAGCGCGGGCAGCCGCTCGGCCGAGGTCTGCCCGGTCCGGAACGTCGGCGGCTCCGCCGCCATCAGGCCGTTTACCACCTCGTTGACGGTGCCGTCGCCACCGAGCGTGACCACCAGGTCGACGCCCTCCTGGGCGGCCTCCCGGGCCAGGTCCATGGCATGGCCCCGCCGGCGCGTGTAGCGCACCGACAGGTCGACTTCACTGCGCAACGCCCGGACCAGCACGTCCCGGCTGCGCTCGCTGGTGGTGGTGGCCTTCGGATTGACCACCAGGACGGCCCGCATGGGCGGCACTGTACCGCGACTACCCACCGGTATCGTGGCGCCCGTGACGATCGACTCCGACCCGGTCCCCGGCACGCTGCGCGCCGCGGTGCTCCTGCTACGCGCGGAGGCGGTGGCGCTCGGGCTGATCGCGGTGTGGCTCATCTGGTCCGACCTCACCGCTGAGACGACAGACCTGATCTCGGCGCTGTGGGTGACCGCGTTCGCGATCGGCGGCGCGGTGGCGCTCTGGGCGCTCGGCGGCGCGTTGTCCCGCCGTCGCGCCGGCGCACGCGCGCCCGCGATCGTGCTTCAGCTCATGCTGCTGCCGGTCGGCTGGTTCATGATCGAGGGCGGCATGGGCTGGCTCGGGCTGCCGCTCATGGCATTCGGTATCGGCATGGTCGGGTTGCTGGTGAGCGGCCCGACCAACCGCGCGCTCGGCTTCGGCGACCCGGCCCGCTGAACGCCGGACGGCCGCCGGAGCGGTGGCCGCGACCCGGTCAGTAGCCGCCCGCGCGGCGGGTCAGCAGCGAGATGGTGGCCCGGCCGTCGGTCGCGTGGGCGTTGGCCCCGGTGGTCAGCGCGGTGAGCACCTTCCAGGCGAAGGACGACTCCGACGGCAGCGTCGCGCCCCGGACCGTCGGCACCGTGACCTCGACGGTGAGCGCGTCCTCGGTGACCGCGAACCGGCACTCCAGCTCGGCGTCGCGGGTGGCGATGGCGAGCAGCATGGCGCACGCCTCGTCGACGGCGATGCGCAGGTCCTCGATCTCGTCGAGGGCGAACTGCAGCCGGGCCGCGAGGCCGGCCGTGGCGGTGCGGAGCACGCCGAGGTATCCACCGTCGGCGGGCACGGTGAGGTGGACGACGTCGTCGTCAGTCGTCGGGTGCCCGGTCAGTTGAGTCACGGCTCCTCCCCCCGGTGCGGGACTCTACCCGGTCAGGGGGCCGACCGCGTGGGCGCGGCCGTCGCGTGCGTGGCGAGCTCGCGCAACGCGGGCCCGGCCAGGCGGTACGGGGTCCACTCGTCCATCGGCGTGGCGCCGATCGCGGCGTAGAAGCGGGCTGCCGGGTTCCAGTTGATCATCCACCACTCCAGCCGCTGGTAGCCGCGCTCGACGCAGATCGCGGCGAGGGTGGCCAGCAGCATCCGGCCCGCGCCGGTGCCCCGGGCGGACGGGCGGACGTACAGGTCCTCCAGGTAGATGCCGTGCACGCCGGCCCAGGTGGAGAAGTTGAGGAACCAGAGCGCGAAGCCGACCGGCTGGTCCGCCGCGTCGACGGCCACGTGACCGAAGAGCGCCGGCGCCGGCCCGAACAAGGCCGCCTCCAGCTGCTCGGCGGTGAGGTGGCACTGCTCCGGGGCGCGCTCATACTCGGCGAGTTCGTGCACCATCGCGACGACGGCCGGTACGTCCCCAGGACGTACCGGCCGGATCGTCGGAGTGCCGTCGGGCGACGTCACGCCTGCTTGGTCTCCCAGAAGATCTTCGAGATCTCGTCGATCTTCGCTAGCAGCTCGTCCGCCTTGGCCGGGTCGGTCGCGCCCTTGGCGCCGGCCGCGCCGGCCAGCTTGGTGGCCTCGTTGAACAGCTGGTGCAGGTGCGGGTACTTCTCGAAGTGCGGCGGCTTGAAGTAGTCGGTCCAGAGCACCCACAGGTGGTGCTTGACCAGCTCCGCCCGCTGCTCCTTGATCAGGATGGCGCGGGTGCGGAACTCCGGGTCGGTGTTGGCCTGGTACTTCTCACAGATCATTTTGACCGACTCGGCCTCGATCCGGGCCTGGGCCGGGTCGTATACGCCGCAGGGCAGGTCGCAGTGAGCGCTGGCCGTCACCCGGGGCGTGAGGATGCGGGGAAGGCGCATCAGGGTCCTCCATGGGTTGTTTGCGATGATCCAAGACGACATTACTCCTGGAGACGCCCTCGGGGGCTGGGAGGTGACATGGCGCCCACCGGCGAACCTCCGGCGCTGCGCGGCCCGCTGACGCCGGTGCTGGTGACCGGCCCCTCCATGTCCCCCACGCTGCGGCACGGCGACGCGGTGCTGGTCCGCACCGGCGGCCGGGCGGTGCGCCCCGGTGACGTGGTCGTCGCGGTCTTCCGCAGCCGTCCCGACCTGCTCGTCGTCAAGCGGGCGGTGGAACCGCGCGACGGCGGCTGGTGGTTGCGCGGCGACAACGAGTTCGTCGCCGACGACTCCCGCGCGTACGGGGTGGCCGACGTCCGCGGCCGGGTGGTGGCCCGCTGGTGGCCGCGTCCGGGACTGGTCAGGGGCCGGTAACGACCGGAGCGGATATGACCCCGCTCACATACTGGCTGCCGAAGCGTGACTATGCTCGGAAAGTGCCCGGGTGACCCCCGCACCGCCGCGCCGCCGGTCGCTGACCACCGCTGACCACGCCGGCCGGTCCGTCTGCTCGACAGATCCTGGAGTCACCATGTCTTCGTCCACCCCGGACCCCGCCGATCCCGTCTTCCGCCTGCACGTCGGCGGCAAGATGGCAGTCGCCTCCACCGTCCCGCTGACCAGCCGCGAGGACCTCTCCCTCGCGTACACCCCGGGGGTTGCCCGGGTGTGCGAGGCGATCGCCGCCGACCCCGCGCTCGCCGACACCTACACCTGGGTGTCGCACACCGTCGCGGTCGTCACCGACGGCTCCGCCGTACTCGGTCTGGGCAACATCGGCCCGCGCGCCGCGCTGCCCGTGATGGAGGGCAAGGCGGTGCTGTTCAAGCAGTTCGCCGGCGTCGACGCGGTGCCGGTCTGCCTGGACACGCAGGACGTGGACGAGATCGTCGCGACGGTCAAGGCGCTCGCGCCCTCGTTCGGCGGGATCAACCTGGAGGACATCAGCGCTCCGCGCTGCTTCGAGGTGGAGCGGCGGCTCGACGAGGCGCTGGACATCCCGGTCTTCCACGACGACCAGCACGGCACCGCGATCGTGGTGCTCGCCGCGCTGCGCAACGCCGCCACGCTGCTCAACCGCAAGCTCGGCGACCTGCGGGTGGCCGTCAGCGGCGCGGGCGCGGCCGGTGTCGCGGTGACCAAGATGCTGATCGCCGGCGGCGTCGACCCGGCCGGGGTGGTGGTGTGCGACTCGCGCGGCATCATCGGCCGGCACCGCGAGCTGACCGGCACCAAGGCCGAGCTGGCCGAACTCACAAACGCCGAGGGGCGCCAGGGCGACATCACCGAGGCGCTGCGCGGCGCGGACGTGCTCATCGGCGTCTCCGGTGGCCAGATCCCCGAGGCGGCGGTGGCCGGCATGGCGCCCGGCGGCATCGTGTTCGCGCTGGCCAACCCCACCCCGGAGGTGCACCCCGAGGTGGCCGCCCGGCACGTGGCAGTGGTCGCCACCGGGCGCAGCGACTACCCGAACCAGATCAACAACGTGCTCGCGTTCCCCGGCGTGTTCCGGGGCGCGCTGGACGCCGGCGCCACCCGGATCACCGACTCGATGAAGGTGGCCGCCGCCGACGCCATCGCGAACGTGGTGGCCGAGTCGCTCACCGCCGACGCGATCGTGCCCTCGCCGCTGGACCCCCGGGTCGCGCCGGCGGTGGCCGAGGCGGTCGCCGAAGCCGCCCGCCGCGACGGCGTCGCCCGCCGCTGAGATGTAAGGAAGGGGCCCTTCTTAACGCCTCCGGTAGAGGAAGGGCCCCTTCTTAACTGCTGCTCAGCTTGTTACCGTGCCGATCATGCGTGCTGCCTTCGCCTCGGCCTTCGACACCGACAACCCGCTCGCCGCGCTCGCCGTCGGCGACCGTCCCGAGCCGACCCACCCGCAGGACGACTGGGTCACCGTGCGGGTCCGGGCCAGCTCGCTCAACCACCACGACCTCTGGTCGCTGCGCGGTGTGGGCCTGACCGCCGACCAGCTCCCGATGATCCTCGGCTGCGACGCGGTCGGCACCGACCCGGACGGCAACGAGGTCGTCATCTACCCGGTGGTGCCCACCCCGGGCGACCCGCGCGGGGTCTCCATCCTCTCCGAGCACTACCAGGGCACGTTCGCCGAGCTGGTCGCCGTACCCCGGATGAACCTCCTGCCGCTGCCCGACGGCCTGTCGGCCACCGACGCGGCGTGCCTGCCCACGGCCTGGCTCACCGCCTGGCGGATGCTGACCACCAAGGGCCGGGTCGCCGACGGCGAGTCGGTGCTGGTCCAGGGCGCCGGCGGTGGCGTGGCCACCGCGGCTGTTGCACTCGGCGTCGCGCTCGGCAAGCGGGTGTACGCGACCAGCCGCGACGCCGCCAAGCGGGAGCGGATCGCCGAGCTGGGCGCGACCGCGCTGGAGCCCGGCGCGCGGCTGCCGGAACGGGTCGACGTGGTGATCGAGACGGTCGGCGCGGCCACGTTCGACCACTCGCTGAAGTCGGCCGCGCCGATGGCCCGGATCGTGGTCTCCGGCGCCACCTCCGGCCACGAGCCGAAGGTCAACCTGCGCCGGGTCTTCGCCATGCAACTGGAGATCCTCGGCACCTCGATGGGCACCCCCGACGAGCTGACCGAGCTGCTCGCGTTCTGCGCCGAGCACGAGGTGCGGCCGGTGGTCGACCGGGTGGTGCCGTTCAGCGAGATCACCGAGGCGTTCGCCCGGCTGCAGTCCGGCGACGTCTTCGGCAAGGTGGTCGTCGACCACACCGCCTGAGGCGCGCGGCGCGGATGGTGCTCGGCGCTGGCGGCGCTCGGCGCTGGCGGCGCGCGGCGCGGCGTGTTAAGAAGGGGCCCCTTCTCTACCGGAGGCGTTAATAAGGGGCCCTTCCTTACAGCCGGTCGTCGAGCGTGGCCACACCGCCGCGGGCCGCGGCGGCGGGGAGGCGCTCCTTCGCCGCCGGGTCGCCGTAGAGCGTCCACCGGAGGAACTCGATCGTGGTGTCCGCGACCACGCCGAGCGCCTTGCCGTCGCCGAGCAGCGCCCGGCCGTGGTCGCCCTTCGGCAGGCTGAGCATCGCCTTCGGCCACGGCACCGCGTCGAAGACGGCCTTGCCCGCGGCGTACGACACCACCTCGTCGGCCTCACCGTGCACGTACAACTGCGGCGCGACGGTGCCGGCGAACGCGGTGCCCACGCCGAGCGCGGTGCCGGCGAAGACGATGCCCGCGTCCAGCCGCGCGTCCCGGCCCGCGGTGAACAGGCCGATAGTGGTCACGCCACCGGCGCTGTGCCCGGTCGCGGCCACCCGCTCCGGGTCCAGCCGGCCACGCAGCGGATCGCCCGCCTTCTCGCCGAGCGCGAGCACCCGGGTCAGCACGTACGACACGTCGGCCGGCTGGTTCAGCACGTCCAGCGCGTTGCCGTCGGTGCCCCGCGAGGTGTGCGGAAATCGTGGCGCGGCGACCACGAAACCGGCCGCCGCCCAGCGCGTGAGCAGCACCTGGTAGTCCTCCGGCCGGGCGGTCAGCCCATGGCTGAACAGCACCACCGGGAACCGCCCGGCCGCCGCCGGGGCGGAGCGCTCGACCGCGCCACCGGCCGCGCCCGCCGCCGGGTACCAGAGCGTCACCGGCAACGGCCGGTTGCCGTCCCGGTTGAGCTTCACCTGGCGTACGCCGACCGCGAAGCTCTCCGTGGGCGCCTTGCCGGCGGGTACGCGCGGGGTCGGTGTGACGCTTGTCGGTGCGGTGTCCGGAGCGGGCCGCCCGGCCGGGGCGGCGGGCTGCTCCGAGCAGCCGGCGAGGGCGGCGCCGAGGACGGCGGCGGTGAGCAGGGCGACGGGACGACGGCGCATGAACTGAATTGTGCCTCGCGATCGCCTGTGACCCCGCCCGGTCAGCCCCTCGGGTGGTCGCACGCCGATGCGCGGAGCCGGGCCAGGTCGGCGGCGTCCTTGGCATGGCGGGGCCGCTCCGGCATCCAGACCGGGAACATCTCCTTGAACTCGATCTGTGCGGCGATGCTGATCACCGGGGCCGCTAGCGGACCGATCCGGCCGGGTGGGGCGCTCAGCATGCCCTCGGGCAGGACGGTGCCCGCCCACGGTCCGGCGCCCACGACGACCCGGCCCGCCGCGTCCCGGTCGAGGTACGCGAAGCTCAGCTCGACGTCGTCCCGGACCAGGTCGAGCTGGAGCGTTGCCGGCATTCGGGGGTCGGGCCGCCAGCTGAGCGCGCCGAGCCGGTCGGCCAGCAGGTCGGCGTCCCGCCGCCAGCAGTACCAGTCGACATCGACGTGGGGGCGGCTCACCGCTCCGAGGTGGAAGTCCATCGCCCAGCCGCCGCGCAGCCAGACGTCGATCCCGGCCGCTCCGGCCACCTCGACGACCTCACGGATGGCGCCCAGTTGCCGCCCTTCCAGCCCGTCCACGCCCGCACCCTACCCACCGCCGTGGGTCGCGTCGATCATGAAGTTGGCGGCATCTGCTGTCCGGTTTGTCGCCGTCAACTTCATGATCAACGGCGCTGGGCCGGGTGCGGTCACGTGGGGAGGGAGTGGGTCGTGAAAGTTGTGCCGGGGGCTGTCGCGTCGGCGGGGAGGCGGCGCAGCGCTGCCCGGTCGGCGTAGAGCGTCCAGCGCAGGAAGTCGGTGGTGGTGGCGAGCACCTGGGGGAAACCGGCCCGGCCCGGCGTCAGATACTCGCCGTGGCCCTGACCGCGCAGGCTCAGGAAGGCGGCCGGTCCGAGGCAGCGGGCGTACGCGGCCCGGCCGATCGACTCCGGCACGATCCGGTCGGCGCTCCCGTGCACGAACAGCATCGGCGCGAGCGGACGGGAGAAGCCGGCGACCATCCGGCCACCGGCGATCACGATCCCGGCCCGTAGCGGGGTCGGTTGCCCGGAGGCGAACATTCCGAGGCTGGTGTGACCACCGGCCGAGTGCCCGGCGGCGGCGAACCGGTCCACGGCCAGGTGCGCGCCGAGCGGGTCACCGGGGCGGGTGCCCAGACGGACCAGGTGACGGACCAGCCGCCAGGCGTCGGCCGGCTGGTTGCGTACGTCGTCGCGGGTGTAGCTGCGGGCGCGCAGGCTCGTACGCGGGTAGGTGGGCGCTACCACCACGAACCCGGCGGCCGCCCAGCGGCTGGTCAGGGCGGCGTGCAGCGCGGGCAGGCTGCGCAGCCCGTGGCTGTAGAGGACCACCGGGAACCGGCCCGCCGCGAACGGCGCGCCCGGCCGCACCCGTGGCCCGTCCAGCGTGCCGGTGCCGGACGGCCCGGCGGCGGGGCCGGTCGAGGTGGCGGCGTCACGTGCGGGGGCGGAGCCGGGTAGCGCGGTGGTGTGGGCTGGTGCGGCGGGACCTGCGGAAGTGGACGGGGTCGCCTGCGTGGGCAGGTCGGCCGGGTACCAGACGGTGACCGGCAGCGGCCGCGCGCCCTCCGGGTCGAGCGTGAACTGGCGCATCCCCACCGCGTACTGGCGATCGGGCGCGGGCCGGACACCGGCCGGTACGGGATCGGTGGTGGCGACGGCCTGGCCGCAGCCGGCCAGCAGCGCCGTCATCAGCGCGGCCACCAGCCGCTGCCCCCTCACACCTGCACGGTAGGCAGCCGAGTGGTCGGTCCGCGCCCGCCGTCCGGATCGGCTGCCGTCACCACCCGGCCGGGCGACGCCTCCACCGGCCGGGCGGGTTTGCGCGGGCCGGGTGAGCCGGATGTCGAGCTCCGGCCTGGCGGGGCGGCCTGGTCCGGCCGGTTTCGCTAGGGTCACCCGCATGGCTGAGAACTACACCGACCCGAGTGGCAACACAGCGCAGTTCCGCGCGTTCGTCGATTCGCCCGAGCCGGCCGCGTCGGCGTCGGCGCCGTCCCGGGTGCCGCTGATCGCCGGTGTGGCCGTCGCCGTCGTCGTGGTGGTCGCGCTGGTCGCCTGGATCGCCCTGGGCTGACCCGGCCGCCGCGCGCCGGTCGCCGGCAGCGGCAGGGTCGGCACCTGAGGCGCTGGGGTCACGCCAGTTCGCCGAGGTGGCGGCATCGGAGGGGCCGGGATCGCGCCACTTCCCCGAGGTGGCGGCATCGGAGGGGCCGGGATCGCGCCACTTCCCCGAGGTGGCGGCACCGTCGCCCCGAACGCGGTCAGACGCCCAGCACCTCGCGGGTCTCGCGGGCGATCTCCCGCTCCTCGTCGGTGCCGACCACGAGCACCGCCACCTCCGCGCCGTCCGGCGAGACGATCCGGTCGCCGTGGCCGTCGTTGCGCGCCGGGTCGACGGCGATGCCGAGCCGCTCCAGCCCGGCCAGCGACGCGGAACGCACCGGCGCGGCGTGCTCGCCCACCCCGGCGGTGAACGCGATCGCGTCGACCCGGCCGAGCAGCGCGTAGTACGCGCCGACGTAGCCGGTGATGCGCCGGCAGTAGACGTCGAAGGCCAGTGTCGCGTCCGGGTCACCGGCGGCACGCCGGGCCAGCACCTCACGCATGTCGTTGGCGCCGGTCAGCCCGAGCAGGCCGCTGCGGTGGTTGAGCAGGTCGTCGATGTCGTCGACGCCCATGCCGCCCTCGCGGCGCAGGTGGAAGATGACTGTCGGGTCGAGGTCGCCGCTGCGGGTGCCCATCACCAGGCCCTCCAGCGGTGACATGCCCATCGAGGTGGCCACGCTGCGGCCACCCTGGACGGCACACGCGCTCGCCCCGTTGCCCAGGTGCAGCGTGATGGTGTTGAGCTGGTCGTACGGGCGGTCGAGCAGGTCCGCCGTGCGCCGCGAGACGTACGCGTGCGAGGTGCCGTGGAAGCCGTACCGGCGGACGCCGTACCGCTCGGCGGTGGCCTTGTCGATCGCGTACGTGGCGGCGGCCTCGGGCAGCGTGTGGTGGAACGCGGTGTCGAAGACGGCCACCTGCGGGACGTCCGGCAGCGCCTCCAGCGCGACGCGGATGCCGGCCAGGTTGGCCGGGTTGTGCAGCGGGGCCAACGGCACCAGGTCCTCGATGGCGGCGACCACCGCGTCGTCGATGCGTACCGGCTCGCTGAACTTCCGCCCGCCGTGCACCACCCGGTGGCCGACGCCGGCCAGCCCGGTCAGGTCGAGCCGACCGATGATCTCCCGGACCGCGCTCTCGTGGTCGGCCGGCCCGCCGCCGGGTTCGCCGATCCGTTCGACGGTGCCCTTGTCCAGGACGTCGTCGCCGTCGTACAGCCGGTACTTGACCGACGAGGATCCGCTGTTGAGGACCAGGATGCGGCTCATTCCGACGCCTCCGCGGCGGCCTGGATGGCGGTGATCGCCACCGTGTTGACGATGTCGGGCACGGTGGCGCCGCGGGACAGGTCGTTCACCGGCCGCCGCAGGCCCTGCATGACCGGCCCGACCGCCACCGCGCCGGCCGACCGCTGCACCGCCTTGTACGTGTTGTTGCCGGTGTTCAGGTCCGGGAAGATGAACACCGTGGCGCGCCCGGCGACCGGGCTGTCCGGCAGCTTGGTGGCGGCCACCTGCGGGTCGATCGCCGCGTCGTACTGGATCGGGCCCTCGACCAGCAGGTCGGGCCGGCGTTCCCGGACCAGCTCGGTGGCCGCCGCGACCTTCTCCACGTCGGCGCCCGCGCCGGAGCTGCCGGTGGAGTAGGACAGCATCGCCACCCGCGGCTCGATGCCGAACCGGGCCGCGGTGTCGGCCGACGAGATGGCGATGTCGGCGAGCTGGTCGGCGTCCGGGTCGGGGTTGACGGCGCAGTCGCCGTAGACGAGCACCCGGTCGGCGAGCAGCATGAAGAAGACGCTGGAGGCGACCGAGACGCCCGGCACGGTCCGGATGATCTCGAACGCGGGCCGGATGGTGGCGGCTGTGGTGTGGGTGGCGCCGGACACCATGCCGTCGGCGTGGCCGGTCTGCACCATCATCGTGCCGAAGTAGTTGGGCTGCGCCACGATGTCGTGCGCCAGTTCCACGGTGACGCCGCGGTGGGCGCGCAACTGCGCGTACGCCTGCGCGAACTCGTCCCGCCACGGGCTGGTCGCCGGGTCGACCACCTGCGCGTCGCCGAGGTCCACGCCCAGTTCCCGGGTGCGGCGGGCGATCTCGTCCGGGCGGCCGAGCAGCGTGATCTCGGCGACGCTCCGGCGCAGCAGCACCTCGGTCGCGCGCAGGATCCGTTCGTCGGCGCCCTCGGGCAGCACGAGCCGGCGGCGCTGGGCGCGGGCCCGGTCGATCAGGTCGTTCTCGAACATCAGCGGGGTGACCCGCGCGGACCGGCTGACCCGCAGCCGGCGGGCCAGGTCGTCGGTGTCCACGCAGCGTTCGAACGCGCCGAGCGCTGCTTCGACCTTGCGCGGGTTGGCGGTGCTGGGGCGGCCCTCGATCCGGCTGGACGCGGACACCGTGTCGTAGCTGTCGCTGGGCACCGACAGCACCGGGAGCCCGGTGTTCATCCGTTCGACCAGGCGCATGGCCCGCGGGTCGGGCTGTTCGCCGAGCGTGAGCACCAGCCCGGCCAGCGACACCTGCCCGGCGACGTGCGCGGCTCCGGCGGCCACCAGCAGGTCGGCGCGGTCGCCCGGGGTGATCACCAGCGCCCCGTCGGTGAGGTGGTCCAGCAGCGTCGGCACGTGCGCCGCGCCGACCACGTAGTCGAGCACGTCACGGTCGAGCGCGGTCTCGTCGCCGGTGAGCACGGTGCCGCGCAGCGCCGCGGCGACCTCGGCCACCGTCGGCGCCGACACGGTCGGCACCTCCGGGATCGCGTACGCGGGCACCGGCAGCTCGGGCAGCGTCATCGGCTCCGGCACGCGGTTGGCCAGCGCCGCGATCACCGTCGCGCCGAGGTCGACCAGATCGTGGTACGCGCCGCGCAGCGCCGCCGCGATCGTCTCGGGCGTCTGCCCGAAACCGTCGACCACCGGGACCACGACGCTGCTGAACTCGGTCGCGAGCCGGGCGTTGAAGGCCAGCTCACGCGGGCCGGTGCCGTCGCCGTAGGCGAAGTCGCTGCCGACCACCACTATCGCCGGGCAGCGGCGCTCGACCTCCCGGTAGCGGGTGACGATCCGGGAGATCAGCTCCTCCCGGCGGCCGTCCGCGACGAGCGCGCTCGCTTCGGCGTACGTGGCGCCGTACAGCTCGTCGACCGGCAGATCCATCCGGTAGCGCTCGGTGAGCAGGGCCAGGATCGGGTCGGTGCCGTCGCCGGTGACGAGCGGCCGGAACGCGCCGATTCGTTCCACCTGGCGGGACAACAGCTCGGCCAGCCCGAGCGCCACTGTCGATTTTCCCCCGCCCGAGCCAACGCCGGTCAGGTACACGCTGCGCGCCACGGCACCCAACCTACAAGATCGAGGTCGGTGCTGTCCGTTCTGCCTGGTCAGCACGGCTAGCCGGGGGAGAAGGCGGAAATTTCTCGCATCTACACTTGGCCGTGTGGAAGGCCCGACAGCACTGATTCCCGTCGTACCGGAATCGCCCCCCGTCTTCGTCGACCCGAGCGGGCGGCGACGTCGGCGGCTGCGCCGTCTCGCCTACTGCGCCGGCGCGGCCGGCGTGATCTACACGGTCATGGTGGGGGTCAGCTTCGCCGGCGGGCCGATCACCCCGGACACCGTCATCCCGTTCGTCGAGCCGACCAGCGAGCAGCGGCTGCCCTCGCCGAAACCGTCGGACACCCCCGCGCCGACCCGTGCCACGCCGGACACGCCCACCGACATCCGCACCGCGCCGGTGCGGGTGCCGGCAACCTCCGTCGCCCCCGCCGCCACGGTCCCGCCGAGCCCTCGGTATCCCCGGCCGACCCGCACCGCACCGACCGCGCCCCGGCCCGTCCAGACGCCGGCCACCACCGCGCCGCCCACCGCCCCCACCGCCGAGGTGCCGCCGCCCGTTGTCGACCCGCCGGCGGTTGTCGACCCGCCCGCCGCGCCGGTCGCGCCCGCCGATGAGTGACCAGGCGCCCGCCCGCCCGAACCCGCAGACAAGTGAGCAGCCCACAGTCACGCTGGACCCCCGCCGTGTGCGGGCCGCCCGCCGGCACCGGGCCGGGCGGCAGCCGGACGACGCGCCCACAGCCGTGCTGGACGTCCGGCAGATCCCCGGCGTGCGGCAGATCCCCGGCGCGCGCCGGTCCCGTGGGCGGCGTCTCCTGCCCCGGCCGAGCTGGGCCCTGGTCGCCATGGTCGTGGTCGTCCTGGGCGGTCTGCTGGTCGTCGAGGCGTACACGAACGCCGCGTTCGTACCGGACAACCGGGTGACGCCCGGCAGCCAGCGGGAGGTCCCCAGCTCGGTGGTCGGCGGCGGCCCGATCGTCAACGTCGGCGCGGAGGGCCGGACCCAGTCGCACCGCCTGCCGCCGCGGACCGTCGCGCTCACCTTCGACGACGGACCCGACCCGCGGTGGACGCCGGAGGTGCTGCGCGTCCTGGACAAGTACCAGGTCAAGGGCACCTTCTTCGTCATCGGTTCGCAGGTCGTCAGAAACCCGGAGGTGACCCGCCGGCTGGTGGCCGAGGGCCACGAGCTGGGCGTGCACACGTTCACCCATCCCGACCTCGCCGCGCTGCCGGAGTGGCGGCGCGAACTGGAGTACGCGCAGACGCAGCTCGCCATCGCCAGCACCACAGGTGTCCGGACGTCGCTGCTGCGCTTCCCGTACTCGTCCCGGGCGGACGCGTACACCGACCGGGACTGGCCGATGCTGCGGCAGGCGGGCGAGCTCGGCTACCTCACGGTCGTCAACGACGTGGACAGCCGGGACTGGGAGCTGCTCCCGGTCGAGGAGATGATCGCGAACGCCACGCCGGACGGGACGGCCGGCACCATCGCGCTGTGGCACGACTCGGGCGGCGACCGGGCCGGCACCGTGGCCGCGCTGGAGCGGTACATCCCGGCGATGCTGGAACGCGGCTACCGCTTCACCACCGTCAGCGAGGGACTCAACCAGACGTTCGCGGCCGCGGGTGTGTCCGGCCCGGTGGGCGGGCACACGGCGGCCCCGCTCGACGAGCGGTTGCGGGGCCACGTCCTGGTCGGCGCGGTACGCGTCGCCGACGGCATGTTCGGGGTGCTCGGCGTCTTCTTCGTTCTCGTCGGGGTGCTCACGATCGGCCGTACCCTGCTGCTGTTCGTCGTGGCCCCGCGGCACGCGCGCCGCCGCCGACGCCGCGACTGGTCCTGGGGCCCGCCGGTCACCGAACCGGTCTCGGTGATCGTGCCCGCGTACAACGAGCGGGAGGGCATCGCCGCGGCGGTCCGCTCGCTGGCCCTGGGTGACCACCCCGGCGGCATCGAGGTGGTGGTGGTCGACGACGGCTCGACCGACGGCACCGCCGACATCGTCGCGGCGCTGCGCCTGCCGAACGTGCGGGTCGTGCGCAAGCCCAACGGCGGCAAGCCCAGCGCGCTGAACACCGGCGTCGCGCTGGCCCGGCACGACCTGATCGTCATGGTCGACGGCGACACGATCTTCGAGCCGGACTCGGTCCGCCGGCTGGTCCAGCCGTTCGCCGACCCCCGGGTCGGCGTGGTCGCCGGCAACGTCAAGGTCGGCAACCGCCGCGGCCTGATCGCCAAGTGGCAGCACATCGAGTACGTCATCGGCTTCAACCTCGACCGCCGCCTCTACGAGACGCTGCGCTGCATGCCCACCGTCCCCGGCGCGATCGGCGCGTTCCGGCGGCAGGCGCTGGAGCAGGTGGGCGGCCTGACCGACGACACGCTCGCCGAGGACACCGACGTCACCATCGCCGTCGGCCGCGCCGGCTGGCACATCGTGTACGAGGAGAGCGCCCGCGCCTGGACCGAGGCGCCGACCACCATTGGCCAGTTGTGGAAGCAGCGGTACCGGTGGAGCTACGGCACCATGCAGGCGATGTGGAAGCACCGGCGCTCGGTGATCGAGAGCGGTCCGTCGGGCCGGTTCGGCCGCCGGTGCCTGTCGTTCCTGACGCTGTTCGGCGTGCTGCTGCCGCTGGCCGCCCCGGTGATCGACCTGCTCGCCATCTACGGGCTGATCTTCCTGGACCGCAGCGACACGGTGGTGGCCTGGCTGGTGATGCTCGCGCTCCAGTTCCTCACCGCGGTGCTCGCCTTCCGGCTGGACCGGGAGAAGCTCGGCGTGCTCTGGGTGCTGCCGTTGCAGCAGTTCGTCTACCGGCAGGTCATGTACCTGGTACTGCTCCAGGCGGTCGGCACCGCGCTGACCGGCGGCCGGCTGGGCTGGCAGAAGCTGCGGCGTACCGGGGACCTGCGGGTCGCCGGGCGGGGCGCGGCCGGCTGAGGCCGCGCCCGGCCGCGCGCGTCAGTCGTCGTCCGGGTCGTCGAGGCGGGCCAGCCAGGTGGCGAACCGCTCGATCGGGGTCTCGAACTCCGGGTTCAGGTCGACGAAGTCACGCAGCCGCTCGCCCAGCCACTCCAGGCTGACCTGCTCGTCACCCCGGCGCTCGACCAGCTCCTCGATGCCACGGTCGGTGAAGTACACGGTGTTCCTCTCGTCGTACGGCAACGGCCCGCCCCGGGTCGGGACGGGCCGCTGCCGGTGGTGTCACGGGCGGGGGAGAGCCGCCTCGATCAGCGCGTTCTGCTCGACCTCGTGCATCTTCGCCGAGCCCACCGCCGGGGCGGCGGCGGCCGGCCGGGAGATGCGGCGCAGCCGGACCTCGGGCAGGTGCTCCAGCAGGTTGAGCGCGACGAACGACCAGGCGCCCTGGTTGGCCGGCTCCTCCTGGACCCAGGCGAAGTCCTCGGCGTTCGGGTACTGCGCGAGCGCGGCCCGGACCTCCTCGACGGGCAGCGGGTAGAGCTGCTCCATCCGGATGATCGCGGTGTCCGTCACGCCCCGCTCCTGCCGGGCCTGGAACAGGTCGTAGTAGACCTTGCCCGAGCAGAGCAGCACCCGCTTCACCTGCTCCGGCGCCGGAGCCGCGGTGTCGGCCAGCACGGGCTGGAACGTCCCGGTGGTGAAGTCCTCCACCGGCGACACGCAGAGCTTGTGCCGCAGCAGCGACTTCGGCGTGAACACCACCAGCGGCTTGCGCTTGGGCGACATGGCCTGGCGGCGCAGCAGGTGGAAGTAGTTCGCCGGGGTGGTCGGGATGGCCACCCGCATGTTGTCCTCGGCGCAGAGCTGGAGGAACCGCTCCGGGCGGCCGGACGTGTGGTCCGGGCCCTGGCCCTCGTGGCCGTGCGGCAGCAGCAGCGTCACCGCGGAGCGCTGACCCCACTTCACCTCGCCGGACGAGATGAACTCGTCGATCACCGACTGGGCGCCGTTGACGAAGTCACCGAACTGGGCCTCCCAGGCCACCAGCGCGTTGATGTTCTCCACCGAGTAGCCGTACTCGAAGCCCATGGCCGCGTACTCGGAGAGCAGCGAGTCGTGGACGAAGAAGCGCGACCGCTCGCCGTCGGCGGTGAGCGACATCAGCGGCAGGTAGTCCTCGCCGGTCTTGGCGTCGACCACCGAGGCGTGCCGCTGGACGAACGTGCCGCGGCGCGAGTCCTGCCCGGCGAGCCGGACGGTGACGCCGTCGTGCAGCAGCGTGCCGAACGCGATGATCTCGGCGAAGCCCCAGTCGATGCCGCCCTCGACGGACATCTTGCGGCGCCGCTCCAGCAGCTGCTGGATCCGCTTGTGCGGGGTGAAGCCCTCCGGCAGGTTGACGTGCGCCTCGCCGATCGCCTTGACCACCGCGGCGTCGGTGGCGGTGTCGACATGCGGCTCCGGCTCCTCCTCCCGCGGCGGGCGGCTGAGCTGACGCGGTGTGGTCGCGGCGTCCCGGGTGGCCTTGAAGACCCGCTCCAGCTGCCCCTGGTAGTCGCGCAGCAGCTCCTCCGCGTCCTCCACGGTGATGTCGCCGCGCCCGATCAGCTCCTCGGTGTAGAGCTTCCGGACCGACCGCTTCGAGTCGATGATCTTGTACATCTCCGGGTTGGACATCGACGGGTCGTCGCCCTCGTTGTGCCCGCGCCGGCGGTAGCAGACCATGTCGATCACGACGTCCTTGTTGAACGCCTGCCGGTACTCGAACGCGAGGCGGGCCACCCGGACCACTGCCTCCGGGTCGTCGCCGTTCACGTGGAAGATCGGCGCCTGGATCATCCGGGCCACATCGGTGCTGTAGAGGCTGGACCGGCTGTACTCCGGGGCGGTGGTGAAGCCGACCTGGTTGTTGACGACCACGTGCACGGTGCCGCCGGTGCGGTAGCCGCGCAGCTGGGACAGGTTGAGCGTCTCCGCGACCACGCCCTGGCCGGCGAAGGCGGCGTCACCGTGCACCGCCAGCGGCAGCACGGTGTAGCCCTCCAGCTTGAGATCGATCCGGTCCTGCTTGGCCCGGACTATCCCCTCCAGCACCGGGTCGACGGCCTCCAGGTGCGACGGGTTCGCCACCACCGACACCTTGACCGCGTGCTCGCCGTCCGGAGTGGTGAACTTGCCGTTCTGGCCGAGGTGGTACTTCACGTCGCCCGAGCCCTGCGTGGAGCGCGGGTCGAGGTGCCCCTCGAACTCGGAGAAGATCTTCTCGTACGGCTTGCCGACGATGTTCGCCAGCACGTTGAGCCGGCCGCGGTGGGCCATGCCGATGACGACCTCGTCCAGCCCGGCCTCGGCGGAGCACTCCAGCACCTCGCCGAGCAGCGGGATCAGCGACTCGCCGCCCTCCAGCGAGAAGCGCTTCTGGCCGACGTACTTGGTCTGCAGGAACGTCTCGAACGCCTCGGCGGCGTTGAGCCGGTTCAGCACGTGCTTCTGCTCGTCCTGGCTCGGCTTCTCGTACTTGCGCTCGACCCGCTCCTGGATCCAGCGCCGCTCCTCCGGGTCCTGGATGTGCATGTACTCGATGCCGACGCGGCGGCAGTACGAGTCGCGCAGCACGCCGAGGATCGAGCGCAGCTTCATCCGCTGCTGGCCGGCGAAGCCGTTGACCGGGAAGACGCGGTCGAGGTCCCAGAGCGTGAGCCCGTGCTGGAGGACGTCCAGGTCCGGGTGCTTCCGGATCTTGAACTCCAGCGGGTCGGTGTCGGCCATCAGGTGGCCGCGCACCCGGTACGCGTGGATCAGCTCGTGCACCCGCGCGGTCTTGTTGATCTGGCCTTCGCTGTCGACTGCGACGTCGCGCATCCAGCGCACCGGCTCGTACGGGATGCGCAGCGAGGTGAAGATGTCGTCGTAGAAGCCGCGCTCGCCGAGCAGCAGCTCGTGCATGACCTTCAGGAACTCGCCGGACTGCGCGCCCTGGATGATCCGGTGGTCGTACGTGCTGGTCAGCGTGATGACCTTGCTGACCGCGAGCTGGGCCAGGGTGGCCTCGCTCATGCCCTGGTAGGGGGCCGGGTACTCCATCGCGCCGACGCCGATGATGGCGCTCTGCCCCTGCATCAGGCGCGGGATCGAGTGCACCGTGCCGATGCCGCCCGGGTTGGTCAGCGAGATCGTGGTGCCGGAGTAGTCCTCCATGGTCAGCTCGTTGCGGCGGGCGCGCCGGACCACGTCCTCGTACGCCTGCCAGAACTGCCGGAAGTCCATCTGCTCGCAGCCCTTGATGGACGGCACCACCAGGTTGCGGGAGCCGTCCGGCTTGACCAGGTCGATCGCGATGCCCAGGTTGACGTGCTCCGGGCGGACCATCGCCGGCTTGCCGTCGACCTCGGCGAAGGAGTTGTTCATCTCCGGGTGCTCGACGACGGCGCGCACGAGCGCGTACCCGATCAGGTGGGTGAAGCTGACCTTGCCGCCGCGACCCCGGGTCAGGTGGTTGTTGATCACGATGCGGTTGTCAACGAGCAGCTTGGCCGGGACGGCGCGCACGCTGGTGGCGGTCGGGACCGACAGCGACGCGTCCATGTTCTGCACGATCTTGGCGGCCACGCCGCGCAGCGTCGTGGTGCCGGCGGCGCTCGCGGTCGGCGCCTTGGCGGCCGGCTTGGCCGGGGCGGACTTCTTGGCCGGCTCAGGCGCCTTCGCCGCCGGCTTCGCCGCGGGCCTGGCCGGGGCGGCCGCCTTCGGCTCGGCCTTGGCGGGGGCCGCCTTGGCGGGCTGCTCCTTGACCGTGGCCACTGCTTCCTGCTGCTCGGCCGGCTCCGGCTTCGCGGCCGGCTTGGCCTGCCCCTCCGGGCGCGGTGTGGCGGCGCCCGGGGCCGGCCGGTAGTCGGCGAAGAAGTCGTGCCAGGCCGAATCGACGCTCGAGGGGTCGGCGAGGTAGCGCTGGTACATCTCCTCGACGATCCACTCGTTCGGGCCGAAACCCGCCAGTGGGTTCTCCTGCGAAGTCTGCTGGGTCGACACGGCCGCTAATCGCCTCTTTCACGCGGTTGTGAATGTCACGGTGGCCCCCGGTGACCCCCGGTTGCCGACGCTGGGTAAACCGATGCCAAGGCTACGCCGTGCGCTGGGCGCAGGCATTCTCGCCTCCGGCTGGTGGTCCGTTTCACAGAAGATGCCAGAAGTTCGGCAAACGCTGCGTGATCCGGCGACTCCTGCTAGACGGCGAAGGCCCCCGCCGGTGACGGGTGTCACCGGCCGGGGCCCGGCCTGAGCGCGAGGTCAGGAGATGTCGCGCTTGCGGATCGTGGCGACGCCGATCGCGCCGGTCACCACCGCGTACCCGATCAGCACCGCGGCGCCGGCCCAGCGGGGCGGGTTGCCGGGGATCTCGGTGCCGGCCACCATCAGGCTGGAGGCCAGCGACGGCACCAGCAGCTGGAGCTGGTTGATCCAGTCGCCGAAGCGGCCGGCCAGCAGGCCGATGGCGATCGCCGCGCCGATGGTGCCGCCCAGGTAGAGCAGGATGCCGGTCACCGTGGCGCCGATCTGGCTGCGGATCAGCACGCCGAGCCCGACGCCGAGCACCGACCAGAGCAGGTAGGCCAGGCCGTTGAGCGCGACCGACGTCCAGACCTCTCCGCTGCCGAGCTGGGTGCCCACATTCGTGGCATTCAGGATCATCGGCCCGAAGATCAGGTTCAGCACCGTGGTGACGACCCAGAACAGCAGCGCCAGCACGCCGGCCGCGACCAGCTTGGCCAGCATCACCGCGGTGCGGTGCGGCGCGGTGAGGAACGTGGTGGTCACCGTCTGGTGGAAGAACTCGCTGGTCACCACCACGATGCCGAGCAGCAGCACGATGAGCAGGCCGAAGAACTGGCCGTTCGTGTAGAGGTTGGCGGCCAGGCTGTCGGCGCTGGAGATCGCCTGCACCTGGTCGGCCTGGTCGGCCGGTACCTCGCCCAGGTCGCCGCCGGCCAGCGCGTCGGTCTGCAACCAGTTGAACAGCAGCGCCAGCGCCCAGAGCGGCAGGCTGATCAGCCCGAAGATCCACCAGGTGCTGGTGGTACGGATCTTGAGCAGTTCGGATCGGACAAGCGTCATCGGATCTCCGCCTTTCCGGCCGTCAGCTCCAGGAAGACCCCTTCGAGGTCGGGCCGCTCGGTGGTCAGCTCGTGCAGCTCGACCTTGGCGGCCAGTGCGAGGCGGCCCACGGTCGGGGCGTCCACGCCGCTGACCAGCAGCGCGCCGTGCGGGTCGGCGTCGACGGTGGCGGACTGCTCGCGCAGCACCGTGGCCAGCTCGTCGGCCTGCGGGGTGCGCACCCGCACCCGGACGCCGTGCGTCATCGACGCCATCACCTGGTCGACCGGACCCTGCCGGACCAGCTTGCCGGCCGCGATGATCACCACGTCGTCGGCGAGCAGCTGCATCTCGGAGAGCAGGTGGCTGGAGACCAGCACCGTACGACCCTCGGCGGCGAGACCCTTGAGGAAACCGCGCATCCAGCGGATGCCCTCCGGGTCCAGGCCGTTGGCTGGCTCGTCCAGGATCAGCACCTGCGGGTTGCCGAGCATCGCGGCGGCGATGCCGAGGCGCTGCTTCATGCCCAGCGAGTAGCCCTTGAACTTGCGCTTCGCCGCGGGCGAGAGCCCCACCAGGGCGAGCGCCTCGTCGGCGCGCTCCTTCGGCAGCCCGGCCGCCGCGCAGATCACCCGCAGGTGGTTGATGCCGGTGCGGCCCTTGTGCGCGCTGGACGCCTCCAGCACCGCGCCCACCGTGCGCAGCGGGTCGGGCAGGTCGGCGTACCGGCTGCCGCCGATGGTCGCCGTGCCGGCACTCGGCGTCACCAGGTTCAGCAGCATGCGCAGCGTGGTCGTCTTACCGGCGCCGTTCGGGCCGAGGAAGCCGGTGACCCGGCCCGGCTCGACGGTGAACGACAGGTTGTCCACCGCGCGGACGGTCTTGTATTGCTTGGTCAGGCCGGACACGATGATCTGGCCGGTCCCGGCACTGGGGCGTGGCTGCCCGTCGGACATCATTCTCCTCTCCTGCCCCGGCGGGCATGACGCGCGCCGGTGGGGGCGCTGTTGCGGGGGCGCCCCGCAACAGCCTTCCAACCCGGCGCAAGGGGGTCAATCAGGCGGGACGTGTACGCGCCGTCCTCCTCAGGTAGGACATCAGGCGGTCGCCAGCGCCACCCAGGTGGCCCGGGCGCGGCCGAGCAATGCGCCGTCCGCACCGTACAGGCTGGTGTGCACCTCCGCCTTCCGCCCCTCGCCGCCCACCGCGAGGCCGGTCACCACGCACTCGTCGCCGGGTCGTGGCAGCGCCGTGACCTGTGCGGCGATCCGCCCCAGGACGTACGGGCGGCCGGGCGCGAGCACAGCCCAGCCGCCGGGGCAGTCCAGCGCCGCCCACACCGTCGCGGGCGTCACCTCGGCCGGGGCGCGGAACGGCGCGGCGGTCCGCCCGTCCGGCAGCCGCCCCGGGAAGATCCGCAGGCCGTCCGGGTGCGCCGGGCCGCAGACGAAGCAGCGGGGAAACGGGTGGTCCAGCAGACCGGGGTACGCCCGCGCGGCGTCGGCCGCCGTCGCCCGGTCCACCGGCGGCACCACCGCCTCGACCGGCTCCACCCGGCGTACCTGGGCGATCAACTGGCCGTCCGGGTCGCGTACCTCGCCGTCGGCGGCGGTCAGCGGGGTCTCCAGCGGCGGCGGCCGGCGCAACGTGACCTCCACCGGCCCCCGGTCGTCGATCAGCGCGGCGAAGATCCCGGCGCTCCAGCCGCCGTTGCCCGAACCGTCCGGTCCCTGGAACCGGGCCTCGACCAGCATGCGCACCTCCGGGTTCACCTCCGCCGGCGCCCTCGCCGGCGTCCGGCAGCCTCGCACACCCCCGCGCCGCACCGGCCGTCCCGGTGCGCACGACGCCGCCGACCGGCGTTCACCGGATCGACACCCCTCACCCCGCCCGGTGGCAACCCACGGCACCTACACAGGAGCCATGGCCGTTCTGCACGCCGCTGGCGCACCGCTCACGACCAGCGGTTACACCCTGCTGATCGCCGACGACCCGACACTGGTCGCGGCCGCGCAACGCCTGCGCCACGAGGTGTTCGCCGGCGAACTCGGCGCCACAGTGCCGAGCGCCGTCACCGGGCTCGACTCCGACGAGTTCGACGCGCACTGCGACCACCTGGTGGTGCTGCGCGAGGGCACCGGCGAGGTCGTCGGCACGTACCGGCTGCTGCCACCCGGCCGCACCGCACGCCGGTACGCCGACGGCGAGTTCGACCTGCGCCCGCTCGCCCCGCTCCGCGACGACCTGGTCGAGGCGGGCCGCTCGTGCGTGCACCCGGACCACCGGACCGGCGCCGTGATCAACCTGATGTGGGCCGGGATCTGCCGCTACCTGCATCTGCGCGGCTCCCGCTGGCTCGGCGGCTGCGCCTCGGTGCCGGTCACCGACGGCGGGGTCGCCGCCGCTGCGGTGTGGGCCGAGGTCAGCGCCCGGCACCTGGCCCCGCCGGCGCTGCGGGTGACCCCGCGCCGACCCTGGTTCGCCGAGGCGCCCGCCGCCGACCCGGGCGCGCTCACCCCCGCCGAACGCCGGGCGCTCGTGCCGCCGCTGCTGCGCGGCTACCTGCGGCTCGGCGCCTGGGTGGCCGGTGAGCCGGCGTACGACAGCGACTTCGGCTGCGCCGACTTCTACGTGCTGTTCTCGCTCGACCGGATGAACGCGCGCTACCTGCGGCACTTCCTCGGCGGCGGCTCGTGACCGCCGCTGCTCCTCCGCGTGGCAGGGCCGCGGCCGGTCCCGTCGGGGGCGTGGCCGGTCGTGCCGGGGGCGGGCCGGGGGAGGGCCTGTGGCGGCCCGCGTCGGGCTGCGGGCCGGACTGCCTGCCGCCGCCCACCACCCCGGAGGTGTCGCGCCTGCGCCGGGCGGGACGGCTGCTCGGCGTACTCGGAATGCTGCTGGCCGGGGCCGGCCTGGCCGCGCTCCTGCCGCTGCTGCCGGCGGCGCGTGGGCGGGCCGCGACGCGCGGCTGGGCGCGGTGGACGCTGCGTACCCTCGGGGTGCGGCTGGTGGCCCGGGGCCGGGCGCCGCGCGGCCGGGCGTTGCTGGTCGCCAACCACGTCTCGTGGCTGGACGTCCTGGCGGTGCTGGCGGTCTCGCCGGCCCGGATGCTGGCCAAACGCGAGGTGCGGCGCTGGCCGGTGGTGGGTGCGCTCGCCGCCGCGGCGGGCACCGTGTTCGTGGACCGGTCCCGCCCGCGCGACCTGCCCGCCACCGTCGCGCGCGTGGCCGAGTCGCTGCGCTCCGGGCGGCCGGTGGCGGTCTTCCCGGAGGGTACGACCTGGTGCGGCGCCGCCACCGACTGTCGCCCGGCCGGTGGCTTCCGCCCGGCGATGTTCCAGGCCGCCGTGGCCACCGGCACGCCGGTGGTGCCGCTGGACCTCGCCTACCGGTACGGCGGTGACCCGGGCACGCTCGCCGCCTTCCTCGGCGAGGAGACGCTGTGGGCCTCGATGCGCCGGGTGCTCGCCGCCCGGGACCTGACCGTGGTCGTGACGGTGCGGGCCGCGCTGTACCCGGCGCCGGGGGCGGACCGTAGGGCGCTGGCCCGGGCCGCCGAGGCCGCGATCCGCCCGGCCCCGCCCGTCCGCAGGCCTGACCGGCGCGCGCGTCGCGCCGGACCGTCAGAGATCTTGGAAGCAAACGGCCGTCATGAGGACCTTTTGCTTCCAAGATCTACCGGCTGCGGGCGGACGAGGGGGCGAACGGGCGTCGGAGACGCGACACAGTCGCGATAGGCGCTTGTTCAGTCGCGATGTATCGCGTTACGCTCCTCGTGTTACTCGACGTGCCGTCGGTCGGTACGTCGTCGAGGGGAGGACGCCATGACCAACTGGACGGTCGACAGCCCGCAGCGGATCACGGTGGACGAGCCGGTCACCCGGCTCGACGTCCGGCTGGTCAGCGGCCGGCTCAACGTGGTCGCCACGGACGGCCCGGCACGGGTCGACGTCACCCGGATCGGCCGGCGGCCACTCCTGGTCGAGATGCGCGACGGCCGGCTGACCGTCCAGCACGAGCGGCCGACCCGGTGGCCGGGCGTGCTCTGGTCCTTCGGCGGCTTCCACCGCCGGTATCGCGCCGAGGTGTCGGTCGCCGTACCGGCCGAGGTCCTCGCCGACCTGCACCTGGTGGACGGCACGCTCGTCGCCTCCGGCCTGCGCGGGGACACCAGGGTCGACGTCACGTCCGGCGAGGTCACGCTGCGGGGGTTGCGGGGACGCACCAGCGCCAAGGTCATCTCCGGCCCGGTCGAGGCGCTCGGCATCGGCGGCGACCTCGACCTGGAGACGGTCTCCGGTGAGCTGATCCTCGCCGACAGCGCGCCCGAGCGGGTACGCGCCCACGCCGTCTCCGGCTCGATCACCTGCGACCTGGACAACCCGCGGGGCAGCGAGATCCGGCTCAGCGCCATCTCCGGCAGCATCACCGTACGGGTCCGCGAGGACAGCGACCTCACGGTGCACCTGCACACCACCGCCGGCAAGATCACCAGCGGCTTTCCGCAGGTGGACGGCGGGCAGCGGGGCTTCGGTTCGATCAAGGACAGCCACGGAGTGCTCGGCGGCGGTACGGGTAGGCTCTGGGCCTCCGCGACCTCCGGCAGCATCGCGCTGCTCGCCCGCCCGGTCGCGACCGCCGAGGACGTGGAGGAGCTGCCGTGACCGCCGTGTTCAGCCACGGCCGGCTCCGGCTCTACCTGCTGAAGCTGCTCGACGACGGCCCGAAGCACGGATACGAGCTGATCCGCCTGCTGGAGGACCGCTTCCTCGGCCTGTACGCGCCCAGCGCCGGCACCATCTACCCCCGTCTGCAACGGATGGAGGCGGAGGGCCTGGTCACGCACACCGCCGTGGGCGGCCGCAAGGTCTACGAGATCACCGAGGCGGGCCGCGCCGAACTGCGGCAGCGCGCCGACGAGCTGTCGACCCTGGAGGCCGACATCGGCGCCGCGGTCGAGGACCTGTCCGCGCTGGCCGGTGAGATCCACAACGAGGTACGCGGCTCGGTCCGCGACCTGAAGCGCGAACTGCGCGAGGTGGCCCGACAGACCCGGCAGGGCGCGTGGACGGCCTCCGCCACGGCCCGTCCGGCGGGCGACGGGGGATCGGCCCGTCCGGACGACTCGCCGCTGCTCGCCGAGTTCGACAAGCGGCTGGCCGCGTTCACGGTCGAGGTCGGCGCGCTGGTGCGGGCGCGGCGGCTCAGTGACAACCAGCTCCGGACCGCGATCCGGATGCTCGACGGAGCGGCCGAAGGGCTGCGGCGACTGTTCCGCTGATCTCACAGGTTGTTTCCAGGGTCCACCCAGCGTGGCCGCAGCCGGAGCGCGGATGATGGGGCCCATGGCGGCTACCCAGACGGAGGCTCGACTGCTCGTGGTCGAGGACGATCCCAACATCCTCGAACTGCTCTCCGCGAGCCTGCGTTTCGCGGGCTTCGACGTGGCCACCGCGACCAGCGGCAGCGCCGCGCTGAACGCGGCCAAGGACCACCGGCCCGACCTGGTGGTGCTGGACGTGATGCTGCCCGACCTGGACGGCTTCGAGGTCATCCGGATGCTCCGCGAGGGCGGCACCCGTACCCCGGTGGTCTTCCTGACCGCGCGCGACGCCACCGACGACAAGATCCGCGGGCTCACCCTGGGCGGCGACGACTACGTCACCAAGCCGTTCAGCCTGGAGGAGTTGACCGCCCGGATCCGGGCCGTGCTGCGGCGCACCGCGACCGGCGACCAGACCCCGTCCCGGCTCACCTTCGCCGACCTGGAGCTGGACGAGGAGACGCACGAGGTGCACCGCGCCGGTCAGCGGGTGCAGCTCTCGCCGACCGAGTTCAAGCTGCTGCGCTACCTGATGCTCAACGCCAACCGGGTGCTCAGCAAGGCGCAGATCCTCGACCACGTCTGGAACTACGACTTCCGCGGTGACGACAACATCGTCGAGTCGTACATCTCGTATCTGCGCCGCAAGGTCGACAACACCCAGCCGCGGCTGATCCACACGCTCCGGGGAGTGGGTTACGTGCTACGCAAGCCGGCGGCGTGAACGTCGTCCACGACGCGAAGGGCAGGCTGCGCAGCGTCCCGCTCCGGCTGAAGCTCGTCGCCTCCGTCCTCGCGCTCGTGGCTGCGGCCCTGGTGGTGATCAGCGTGTCTACCGCCTATTTCCTGCGCAGCTATCTCGTCGGGCAGATCGATACCGAGCTGAGCGACTCGGTGAACCGGTTCGAGTCGATCCCGCCGACCGGTATCACGTTGCCCAGCGACTACCTCGTGGTGCTGACCAGCCGGGGCAGCGGAGAGGTCGACGGCGGAATCGCCTACGACACGGATCGGTTCCAGGAGCGGGACCTGCCGAGCTGGCCCACGGAGGTGAGCGGGTTCCGGAAACTGGAGGGAGATCCGTTCACCGTCCGGGCGCGCGACAGCTCGGTCCGCTGGCGGGTGCTCTACACCCAGTTGCCGAACGGGCAGATGGCGTTGATCGGGGAACATCTGACCGACGTCGACATGGCCGTCCGGCAGCTCGTGTGGATCGACCTTCTGGTCGGGGGCGCGGTGCTGATCTCACTGGCGTCCGTCGGCGCCGGAATCGTCCGTACCAGCCTGAAGCCGCTGGTGGAGATAGAGCGTACGGCGGCGGCCATCGCCGGCGGCGACCTGACCCGGCGCGTGCCCGACCCGGAGATGGGACGGCCGTGCCCGACCTCGGAGCTGGGTCGCCTGTCCCGGGCGCTGAACGCGATGCTGGCGCAGATCGAGGCCGCGTTCACCGCGCGGGCGGCCTCCGAGGCGGCGGCGCGCAGCGCCGAGATGGGCGCGCGGGACGCGGCCGCGTACGCGCAGGCGTCTGAGGCGCGGGCCCGCCGGTCCGAGGAGCGGATGCGGCAGTTCATCGCCGACGCCTCGCACGAGCTGCGGACGCCGTTGACGACGATCCGGGGCTTCGCCGAGCTGTACCGGCAGGGCGCGGCGCGCGCGCCGGAGCAGACCGCCGACCTGCTGCGCCGCATCGAGGACGAGGCGGCCCGGATGGGGCTGCTGGTGGAGGACCTGCTGCTGCTGGCGCGGATGGACCGGGAACGGCCGATCGCGCTGGCCCCGGTCGAGCTGCCGGTGCTGGCCTCGGACGCGGTGGAGGCGGCCCGGGTGGTCGCCCCGGACCGGCGGATCGAGCTGGAGCGGGACCCGGGCGCGGGCCCGCTGGTGGTGCTCGGCGACGACGCCCGGCTGCGCCAGGTGATCGGCAACCTGATGACGAACGCGCTCACCCACACCCCACCGGACGCCTCGGTGACGCTGCGGCTGCGGGCGGAGGCGGGCAACCTCGCCGTGGTGGAGGTGGCGGACACCGGTCCCGGCCTCACGCCGGAGCAGGCCGAGCGGGTCTTCGAACGGTTCTACCGGGTGGACGCCGCCCGTACCCGGCGGGCCGGCGGGCCGATCAGCACCGGCCTCGGCCTGGCCATCGTGGCCGCGCTCGTGGCCGCGCACCACGGCACCGTCGAGGTGGACAAGACCCCCGGTGGCGGGGCGACGTTCCGGGTGAAGCTGCCGCTGCTGCCCGAGGCGCCCGAGCCGGGCGAGTGACGTTCAGAAAACTTCCAGGCGGATTCCAGGCTGATGACAGTGCCACAGGGAAAGCTGGGGGCATGACCGACCACGAGACCGATCCGCAGCGGTCGCCGGCCCCCGCCGACGCCGAGCCGTCGCACCACACCGCCGAGCTGCCCCGCGTCGAGAGCGGGACGTCGGACTCCTCGAACACCTCGAACACACCGGCCGCCGCGCCGGTTCCGGCCGACTCCCCGGCCGCCGGAACCACGGCGCAGGCCGGAACCACGGCGCAGGCCGGAACCACGGCGCAGGCCGGAACCACGGCGCAGGCCGGAACCACGGCGCAGGCCGGAACCACGAACCCGGCCGCTCCGCCGGCCGGCCCGTACCCGCCGCAGGGCGGGACGCCGTACCAGGCCGCGGCGCAGCAGCAGCACCCCTGGTACGGGCAGCAGCACCAGCAGCACGGCTGGGCCCAGCAGCAGAGCGGCTCGGGCTACCAGTCGGCGCCGCACAGCGGCGGGCCGGTCCCGTCGTACCAGGCGCAGCCGTACCAGGGACAGCACGGACAGCACGGGCAGCACGGCTACCAGCCGTACCAGGCCGGGCAGCCGACCCCGCCGTGGGGCACGCCGCAGCCGGCGCGGCCCAGCCGGGCCGGGAAGATCGTCGGCGTGGGCGCGCTGGCGCTGGCGCTGATGTTCGGCTCGGGCGTGGCCGGTGGCGCGCTGGCGCTCGCGCTCGACGGGGACGGCCCGACCCGCACCTACTCCGCCGCCCCGATCATCAACAGCGCCGACCTGCCCAAGATCGCGGCGTCCGTCCAGGACAGCATCGTCACGATCATGACGGGCAGCGGTGAGGGATCCGGGGTGATCCTCAGCGCCGACGGGTTCGTGCTGACGAACAACCACGTGGTCGCCAGCGCCGGTGGCGACACCGTCCGGGTGGTCTTCGCCAACGGCAAGAGCGCGACCGCCAAGATCGTCGGGACCGACCCGAAGACCGACCTCGCGGTGGTCCAGGCCAGCGGGGTCAGCGACCTGAAGGCGGCGAAGTTCGGCGACAGCGACGCCATGCAGGTCGGTGACCAGGTGCTCGCCCTGGGCAGCCCGCTCGGCCTGCAGGGCTCGGTCACCGCCGGCATCCTCAGCGCCCGCGACCGCACCATCCAGGCGGGCAGCGGCCAGCAGAACCCGCAGCAGGGCGCCAGCTCGATCTCCGGCCTGCTGCAGACCGACGCCCCGATCAACCCGGGCAACTCCGGCGGCGCGCTCGTCAACACCCGGGGCGAGGTGATCGGCATCAACACCGCCATCGCCACCGCCGGGCAGGGCAGCACCGGCAACATCGGCGTGGGCTTCGCCATCCCGAGCAACAAGGCCAAGGACGTGGCCGAGAAGCTCCAGCGCGGCGAGAAGATCAGCCACCCCTCGCTCGGGGTGAGCGTGAACGGCGCCGAGGACGGCGGCGCGCTCGTCGCCGCCGTCACTCCGGGCAGCCCCGCGGAGAAGGCCGGGCTCCAGCGCGGCGACGTGATCACCAAGTTCGGCGACAAGGTGATCAACGACTCGAACGATCTGGTCGGCGCGGTGCAGGCCGGCAAGGTCGGCGACCGGGTCGAGGTCGAGTACAAGCGAAACGGATCCGCCGAGACCGCAACCGTGACGCTCGCCGAGACGTCATAGTCCCCAAGACCTGCCTCCCTCCTGGGCGGCGGGCGACGGAGCCAAGGGGGTTGGCTCCGTCGCCCGCCGCCCGTCCTCTTTCTCACCCGGTGCGGGTGAGACCGGCTCACCCGCAACCGGGCCACGCTGGGGGCATGACCACCACGTCCACCGTGCGTACCGACCAGCAGATCCAGCGCGACGTCCTCGCCGAACTGGACTGGGACGCGCAGACCCGGGCCACCGACGTCGGCGTGACGGTCGCCGACGGCGTCGTCACGCTCACCGGGCGGGTGGACAGCTACGCGCGGCGGTGGGCCGTCGAGCGCTGCGCCCACCGGGTACGCGGGGTGCGCGCGGTCGCCAGCGACCTGGAGGTCGACCTGACCGCCACGGACCGGCGTACCGACGCCGACATCGCGATCGCGGCCGGCCGGGCGCTGGAGTGGGACAGCTTCGTGCCGGCCGAACGGCTGGACGTGACGGTCGCCGCCGGCTGGGTCATGCTCCGGGGCGAGGTCGAGTTCGGCTTCCAGCGCCGTACCGCCGAGCGTGAGCTGCGCCGGCTGCGCGGCGTACGTGGGGTGACGAACCTGATCGAGGTACGGCCCCCGGCCCCGCCCAGCGACGAGCAGCAGCGCCTCGACCTGCGCCGCCTGCTGCTGCGGCGGACCGGCACCGAGCGCATCGACGCCCGGGTCGACGGCGACACTGTGGTGCTCGACGGCGTCGTGGGCGCCTGGTGGCAGCGCGAGGAGGCGGAACGGGCCGCGTGGGCCCTGCCGGGCGTACGTGAGGTGCACGTCGGGATCGTGGTGTCCGGCTGAGCCGACGGCGTGTCGTTTACCGCGGGCCGGGCCGGGAACCCGCGACCCAGCGGGTACGCCGGGGACCGAGCGGGGAGGACTCGTGGCCGTGAACCAGCAGTCCTCGGAGCGCTGGCGGGCCGGGCCGCTGCGGATCGCGATGGTGGTGCCGCCCTGGCTGTCGGTGCCGCCGCCCGGCTACGGCGGGCTGGAGACGCTGGTCGCGGGACTGGTCGACGCGCTCGTCGAGCGGGGGCACGCGGTGACGCTGTTCGGGGCGGGGACCGGGCACGGCACCTCGGCCGACTTCGTCTCCACCTGCGACGAGCTGCAGTACGAGCGGATGGGCGAGTCGCTGCCCGAGCTGGCGCACCTGGCCCACGTCGACCGCCTGATCGGCCCGGCGGACTTCGATCTGGTGCACGACCACAGCACGATCGGCCCGCTGGTGGCCGGACGCCGCCGGGTGCCCACTGTCGCGACCGTGCACGGCAACCCGGTGGGCGAGTACGGCACCGTGCTCGGCAACACCGACCGGGGGGTGGGCCTGGTCGCGATCTCGCACGCGCAGCGCCGGGCGAATCCGGGGCTGCCCTGGGCCGGCACGGTGCACAACGCGATGCCGCTGCGGGACGTCCCGCGCAAGCGGGCGCCCGGGACGGGACCGGTGCTCTGGCTGGCCCGGTTCAGCCCGGACAAGGGCCCGGACGTGGCGATCGCGGCGTGCCGGGCGGCCGGGCTGCCGCTCACGCTGGCCGGCAAGTGCAACGAGCCGGCCGAGCGCCGCTACCTGGAACAGGTGGTACGGCCGCTGCTGGGCGACGACGTCACGCTCGTGCTGAACGCCGACCGCGAGGCCGCGTGGCGGCTGCTGCTGGAGGCCCGTTGCCTGATCATGCCGATCCAGTGGGCGGAGCCGTTCGGCATGGTGATGGTGGAGGCGATGGCGACCGGCACCCCGGTGGTGGCGCTGCGCCGGGGCGCGGTGCCGGAGCTGGTCCGCTCCGGGGTCACCGGGTTCGTCTGCGACGACGCCGACGAGCTGCCGGCGGCGTTGTCGGCGGCAGCCGGCCTGGATCCGGCGGACTGCGTCGCGCATGTCGCGGAGAACTTCTCGGTGGAGCGGATGGCCGCCGACTACGAGGCGGTCTACCGGGGCTTCCTGGCCGCGCGAGCGGGCACACGGGCACCCCGGGCGGTCGCGCCCGCGGTCGCGGGCTGACCGGTCAGGTCTGCCCGGCCACGAGTTCCGCGGCGGCCGCGTCGAGTCGCCGCGCGTACCCAGGGGTGATGCTGCCCTCGCGGCGGCGTTCGTCGATCTTGTCGCGGAGCCGGTCCACGGCGGCGGTCACCTCGCCCTCACCGCTCGCGGCGACCGCGTTGCGCAGCAGGTTGCGCAGGTCCACCCCGACGTCCTCGCGGATCTGACCCTCCGCCAGCCCGGCCTCGATCAGCCCGTCGACCCGTTCGGCGGCGTCGGGCTGGCCGGTCGCGGGCGGACGGTTGCCGCCGGTGGCGGGCGCGCTCGACGGTGTGGCCGGCGCCGTGACGACCGGCGGCTCCGGCGCGGGCGCGACGGTGGACGGCGGCTGGACCGGCCCGGCGGTCGGCAGCACCCGGGGGTCCTCCGGCCGGTCCGGTGTCAGCGTGGGCACGAGCAGCGCGGCGGCGGCGACCACCGCCACGCCGGCCGCCGCGAGCGCGAGGACGCGCCGCCGGCTCGGCGCGGCGGCCGGGTTGCCCGGCGGGACCGGGTCCGCGGCCGGCCCGGGCGGCGGGGGAGCGGGCGTCGGGGCAGGCGCAGGAGTGGGCGTCGGCGGCAGCGCGGGCAGCGTCATGGTGGGCGCCAGCATGGTGGCGGCCTGCGGGTCGGCGGGCAGCATCTGGTCGCGCAGCACGGCCGCCACCCGGTGCGCGGTGGGCCGCTGTCGCGGGTCGCGGGCCAGGCAGCGCAGGCAGATCTCCGCGACCGGTCCCGGCAGCCCCGGTACGCCGTCGAGGCTGGGCTCCGGGCTCTCCGCGAGCGCGGCGCTGAGCTCCTCCCAGGTCTCCGCCGGGTACGGCGGGTGCCCGGTCAGCGTCTCGAACAGCAGCACGCCGAGCGAGTAGACGTCGGTGGCCGGCTGGGCCGGCGCCCCGTCCAGCCGTTCCGGCGCCACGTACGCGGGGGTGCCGAACGTGCCGCCGTCCTCGTCGTCGTCCGGCGTCCCGACCCGGGTGGCGATGCCGAAGTCGAGCACCTTCGCCCCGGTGCCGGTCATCATCACGTTGGCCGGGGTCACGTCCCGGTGCACGATGCCGAGCCGGTGCGCGGCGGCGAGCGCCTCGGCCACCTGCGCGCCCGTCTCCACCGCCTCCGGCCAGGGCAGCGGCCCCTCGGTGAGCCGGTGTTCCAGCTCCTCACCGGCGAGCAGCTCCATCACCACGAACGAGGTGATCGAGCCGTCCGGCGCCACCGTCTCGCCGTAGTCGTGCACGGCCGTGACATGTGGATGGTCGAGCTGGGCGGCCGAGCGGGCCTCCTCGCGCACCATGTCGCGGAACCGGGCGTCGGCGGCGAGTGAGGGCGCGAGCACCTTGACCGCCACCACCCGGTCGAGCACCTCGTCGCGGGCCCGCCAGATCACCGACATGCCACCGGCGCCGATCCGGTCGATGAGCCGGTACCGACGGGCCAGCAGGCGGCCGGCCTGGAGTGTCGCCATCAGCTCGCACCTGCCTGGGCTCGGGAGCGCTATCAGGTTGCGTGAATGTGTCTTACCTGTCAACAGTCCGCGCGGCGCCGATCGCGCGGCGCGCATCCGTGATGGCTCCCGGTCACCGCCGGGACCAGCGGGGACGGTCCGCCCGGCCGGCTGTGGGCCGCGTGCCAGGATGAACGTCATGGCAGCAGGTCCGGTGGCGTTCGTGCTCGGCGGCGGGGGAGTGCTCGGCGCGGTCGAGGTGGGGATGCTGCGCGCCCTGTTCCGCGCCCGGATCAAACCCGACCTGGTGCTGGGCACCTCGATCGGCGCGGTCAACGGCGCCCTGGTCGCCGCCGACCCGACCGAGGCGGTCACCGACCGGCTGGTCCGGCTCTGGGCGTCGCCCGAGGCCAGCGAGGTGTACGGCGACTCGGTCGCCCGCCAGCTGCGCCGGTTCGCCGCCCGTACCCACCTGCACTCGCCCCGGCCGCTGTACCGCCTGCTGGAGAGCACACTGGGCGAGGACACCACCTTCGCCGACCTGGCCGTGCCGTTCCGCTGCTGCGCCGCGAACATCGAGCGCGCCGCCGAGCACTGGTTCCACAGCGGGCCGCTGGTGCCGGCCGTGCTCGCCTCCGCCTCGGTGCCCGGGCTGCTGCCCCCGACCCAGATCGACGGCCAGCACTACATCGACGGCGGCGTGGTCAACTCGATCCCGGTCGGCGAGGCGGTGCTGCTCGGCGCGAAGCAGATCTTCGTGCTCCAGGTGGGCCGGATAGAGCGTGAGCTGAGCCCGCCGCGCCGCCCCTGGGAGATCGCCCAGGTGGCGTTCGAGATCGCCCGCCGGCACCGGTTCGCGCGGGAGATGGCGGCGCTGCCCGAGGACGTGGAGGTACACGTGCTGCCCACCGGCGGGCTGGAGCCGCGCGACGACAGCCCGTGGGCGTACCGGGACACCGCGGCGGTGGGCCGGCGGATCAGTCGCGCGTACACTGCCTCCCGCCGATACCTGGACACCGCGCTGGAGCGCTGATGCCGTTGCCGCCCCGCTGGCTCCGCCGGCTGGTGCTCGCGCCCGGAGTGGTGCTGCTCGCCTTCTTCGTGGTGACCACGCTGCCGGCCTGGGCGCTGCTCGCGCTCGCCGCGTCGCCGCTGGTGCCGGGACGGCTGCGCCCGCTGCGGCTGCTCTGGTTCGGCACCGTCTACCTGGTCTGGGACGCCGCCGCGCTGCTCGCCCTGTTCCTGCTCTGGCTGGCCTCCGGCTTCGGCGTCTACAAGCGTGCGCCGGCCTTCCAGCGGGCCCACTACGTGCTCGCCGGGTGGTTCCTGCGGGTGATGTTCTGGCAGGCCCGGTGGACGCTGCGGCTGAGCATCGACGTGGTCGGCACCGACCCGGACACCGCCCTGCCCGGCCGCCCCGAGCTGGTGGTCTGCCGGCACGCCGGGCCCGGTGACTCGTTCATCCTGATCCACGCGCTGGTGAACTGGTTCAACCGGGAACCCCGGATCGTGCTCAAGGAGACGCTCCAGTGGGATCCGGCCATCGACGTGCTGCTCAACCGGCTGCCCAACCGGTTCATCGCGGCCGGGCCGGACGGGCGCGACTCGGTGGTGCGGCAGATCGGGCACCTGGCCACCGGCCTGGACGACGACGACGCCTTCGTGATCTTCCCGGAGGGGGGCAACTTCACCCCGTCCCGGCGGCTGCGCGCGATCGACCGGCTCCGCGGGCTCGGGCTGGAGCGGATGGCGCGCCGCGCCGAGCGGATGCGGCACGTGCTCGCCCCGCAGCCCGGCGGGCTGCTCGCCGCGCTCGACGCCGCGCCGGACGCCGGAGTGATCTTCGTGGCGCACACCGGCCTGGACCAGATGCTCACCGTCGCCGACGTGTGGCGCGAGCTGCCGATGGACAAGCGGATCGTGATGCGGTTCTGGTCGGTGCCGCCGGAGGAGATCCCGGCCGGCGAGCAGGAACGCATCGACTGGCTGTTCGACTGGTGGGCCCGCATCGACAGGTGGATCGCGGACAACCGCAACGGCACCGTCGACGCCTGATCCGATTCCCCGCGCCTGTTCGGCGCGCCCGTCGCGCGCCACGTAAGGTGCGCTGGTGGAGCAGATCTGCGTGGTGACGACTGTGGTGGACGCCCGCGGGGTCGCGGACGTGCTGGCGGCCGCGGCGGTCGCCGGCCGGCTGGCGGCGTGCGCCCAGGTCGGCGGCCCGGTGGACAGCACCTACTGGTGGCAGTCGGCGATCCAGACCACCGCCGAGTGGCAGGTGCGGTTCAAGACCGCGCCGGACCGGGTGGACGCGCTGGTCGACCAGCTCCGCGCCAACCACCCGTACGAGGTGCCGGAGATCCTGGTCAGCCGGGAGGACAGCGGCAACCCCGGTTACACCGCCTGGGTGCGCGAGCAGACCCGGCCCTAGGTACTCCTACTCTGTCCGCCCGCCCCGCCGCCCGCGAAGCTGGCCGGGTGGAGAACACCGGCTACCCCTGCCCCGGTTGCGGCGCCCCGGCCGACCTCGTCGCCGGATGCCGCGGCTGCGGCCGTCCGCCCTACCCGCCCGCCGCCGAGGTGATCCGGCTGGACCGGGAGATCACCGAGCTGGCGCCGCGCGTCGAGGCGGCCCGGCTCGCGTACCACGATCTGTCCGGCCGCCTGTCCACGGCCCGGCAGCGGCGGTCGGCGCTGGCCGCCCGGATCCGTCAGGAGATCCCCGTGCCGGGCGCCGCCGGTCCCGCGCCGCTCCCGGCGCCGCCGCCGCGTCAAATCCCGCAGGCCCCCGCCCCGGTACGCCCCGGCGGCGCGGAAACCTCCACCCGGGCGGTGCAGGGGCTGCTGTTCGTCCTGGGTGGACTGCTGCTCGGCACCGCCGCCGTGGTGTTCACCGCTGTCGCCTGGGCCACGTTCGGGGTGACCGGCCGGGCGCTGATCCTGCTGGCGGTCACCGCGCTTGCTCTGGCCGCGCCGCTCGTCGCCCGGGCGCGCGGGCTGCGCGGCACTGCCGAGACGCTCGCCTCGGTGGCGTTGCTGCTGGTGGTCCTGGACGGGTACGCCGCCTGGTCGGTGGACCTGTTCGGGGTGACCGGCCTGCCCGGCAGCCGGTACGCGGCGCTGGTCGCTGCCGTCAGTACCGCGGTGGCGGCCGGATACGCGCTGGTCAGCCGGCTCACCGCACCCTGGTTCGCGGCGTGGCTGCTGGCGCAGCCGGCGCTGCCCCTGGCCGTGGCCGCGTTCCGGCCCACCGCCGCCGGCTGGGCGCTGGTGCTGACCGCCGTGGCGCTCGGCGACCTCGCGGTGGTGGTGGCGCTGCGCCGCCGTACCTCCGGCAACCGCGCCGTGGTGGCGGTCGGGCTGGTGCTGGGCTGGACCGGGCACGGCGTGGCGCTGGTCGTGGCGGCCGGCTGCGCGCTGGTGCCGCTGGCGGTCGGCCACGCGGCGGGCACGCCGCTGCTGGCCGGTGGCCCGCTGCTGCTGGTGGTGCTGGCAGCGGTCGTGGGCGCGGTAGCGGCCGGCGGCCGGTTCTGGCGCGCGACCACCACCGGACTGCTGGCGCCGGTGCTCGCGGGCGCGTTGATCCGGCCGGTCGCCGAGCTGCGTTCCGGGCTGCTGCTGATCGCCGCCGGCCTCGTGGTGGCGGCGCTCGCCGGTGCGGTCCGGGCGCTGCCCGCGCCGGTGCGGACCGGTCCGCTCGTGGGCGTGCTCGCGGTGGCCGCCGCGCTGGGCCAGGTCACCGTCGTGCTCACCGGCGTGGTCGGCGCGGCGACCGCGAGCGCCTCGTTCCCGGCCTGGCAGGGCGGGCGGGACGTGCCGGTCCCGTCCTGGGGCTGGCAGCTCCCGGCGGCCCTGCTGCTGACCGCCGGCGCGGTCGCGCTGCTGACGCCCCGGGCCGGCCGGCCGCTGGTCGGTGTGATCGCCGCCGGGCTGGTCGCGCTCGCCGCGCCGGCCGTGACGGCCGTGCCGTGGCCGCTGGTGCTGGTGGTGGACCTCGTGGCGGCCGCCGCGCTGCTGCTGGCGGCGGTGGCCCGGCCGCGCCCGGGCCGGGTGGCGGTCCCGGTCGCCGCGTCGGCCGCCGCGGTGCTGCTCGGGCACGCGCTGCTGGTCGGCGTCGCCGCGCCCGGCGGGGCGGTGGCGGTGCTCGCCGTGACGGCGCTGCTCGGCGTGACGGTGGCCGGGCTGGGCCGGCGCGGGCTGGGCGCGCAGCCGGTCGTCGGCGGCGTCGCGCTCGCGGTGGCGCTGGTCGCCGTACCGGCGGCGGTGGCCGTCGCGCTGTTCGGCCTCGGCGCGCCGCCGTGGTGGCAACTGCGGGGTGCTGCCGCCGCCGTCGTGGTGCCGGTGGTCGTCGTCCTCGCCGTCCGTCGCCTGTGGACCGACCTGAGCGGGTACGCCTCGACCGGGCTCGCCGTGGCGCTCGCCGGGACCGGCCTGGTGCCGCTCGTCGCGCCGGGCGGGGAACCGGTGGCGCTCTACGCGGCGGCGGGGGTCCTGCTGGCGCTCGCCGCCGGGGGTGGCTCCCGGCCGGCGGCCGCCCCGCGCGCGGTGGGCGCCGCGCTGGCCGTGGTGGCGTTGCTGGCCACGGCGCGGACCGTGCTGCTGGTGCTCGCGAGCCTGCCGGTGCGGCCCGGGTCCGGGGTGCCCGCCGCCGCGGCGGCTTCCGCCGGGACCGCCCGCGCCGGGCTGGTGCTGCTGCTCCTGGGCGTCGCCGCCGGGGCGTACGCCGCGACGGGTCGCCGCGTCGCGTGGTGGGTCGCCGGGGCGCCGTTCGGCGCGGTGGCGCTGCCGGTGCTGGCCGAGGCGGCCGGCGCGCCCTGGCCGGTGGTGCCGGCGACGGCGTTCGGGGTCGGGCTGGCCGCGTTGCTGACCGCCGCGCTGACCGGGGCGTACCGGGCGGTGCTCGTGCCGCTGGCCGTGGTGCTGGCCGTACCCGGGTTCGGTGGTCTGCTCGCCACCCGGGCCGGGACGCTCGCCGCGCTCGGTGTGCTGGTGGTGGCCGGGGCGGTGACCGGGGTGGCCGGACGGCCGGCGGTGGTCCGGATCGTGGGGTGGCTGGGCGCCGTCGCGGCGGCCACCGGGTTCGCCCTCGTCGCGTCGCTGACGGCCGGGCAGTCGCTGCGTACCGGGGCGTTCGCGGTCCTGGCCGTCGCGGCCGTGACGCTGCACGCGGCGCCGCTGCTGCGCGTGGTCCGGTCCGGCGGTCCGGGCGGCGTCGGGCGGGCCGGCGCGTGGGCGCTGGAGGCGGCGGCGCAGGCGGTGGCGCTGCTCGCGCTGCTGCTCACCGGCGGCTCGTTGCGGCACGCGGCGGCGGTCTGCGTGCTGTGGGGCGTGGCCGTCGCGGTCCGGGTGCTGCGCCGGAGCGAGTCGCCGGGCGGGCGTCGCGTGCTGGCCGCGGTGGCCGCCGGCAGCGAACTGGTCGGTGGGTGGCTGGTGCTGGCCGCGCGCGGGGTGGTCGTGCTGGAGGCGTACACGCTGCCGGCGGCGGCGCTCGCCCTGGGCGCCGGGCTGCTGGCGCTGCGACGCCGGCCCGGGCTGACCAGCTGGCTGACGTTCGGTCCGGCGCTCGGCGCGGCGTTCCTGCCGAGCCTCGTGTCGGTGCTCGTCTCCGGTGAGCCGCAGCCGTGGCGGCGGCTCGCGCTCGGCGCGGCGGCGGTGGCGGTGGTGCTGGGCGGGGCGGCCCGGCGCTGGCAGGCGCCGGTGGTGCTGGGCTCGGCCACGCTGGTGCCGCTGGCGCTGCACGAGCTGGCCCGGGGCTGGGACCTGCTGCCCCGCTGGCTCTTCCTGGGCGTGGGCGGGCTGCTGCTGATCGGGCTGGCCGCCACCTACGAGCGGCGCCGGCGTGATCTGGTCCGGCTGCGCGAGGCCGTGGCCCGGCTCGGCTGACCCGAGCGGCGAGCCCTCTCACCGACTGTGGTGAGAGGGCTTCGCTGCGCCGGTGCGCCTCACCTGATCGGCGAGCCGCCGTCGACCGGGATGGTGTGGCCGTGGATGAACGACGCGTCGTCGCTGGCGAGGAAGCAGACCGCGCGGGCGATCTCGTGCGGTTCGCCGTACCGGCCGGCGGGCGCCTGCATGGTCAGGTCGTAGAACGGGAAGTCGCTGGTGATCTCCGCGCCCTCGAAGGCGGCGGTCTTGATCACGCCGGGGCCGATGCCCACAGCGCGGATGCCCTGGTGGCCGTAGTCGTAGGCGATCTGCTTGGTGAGCCCGATGACGCCGTGCTTGGCGGTGGTGTACTCCGCGCCGACCTCGCTGGCGACCAGGCCGGACGCCGACGACACGTTGATCACGACACCCTTGCCGCGCTCCAGCATGTGCGGCAACGTGGCCTTTGTGGCGAGGAAGACGCCCTTCAGGTCGACCTCCATGACGCGGTCCCACTGCTTGTTCTCGATCTCCAGCAGCGGCACGTACGCGCCGAACACGCCGGCGTTGTTCACCAGCACGTCGATGCGCCCGTACGCGTCGAGGGCGGCGCTCACCATGGCGCGTACCGAGTCCTCGTCGGTGACGTCGGCCGCCACCGCCACCGCGTCGCCGCCGGCTTCCTTGACGCGGGTGACAGTCGCCTCGGCGCGTTCCAGGGAGAGGTCGGAGACGACGACCTTCGCGCCTTCGGCGGCCAGCTCGACGCACATGGACATGCCGAGTCCGGAGCCGACCTGGTCGGGGCTGAAGCCGCCGCCCGTCACGAGCACCACCTTGTCTGTCAATCCACGCACCGTGATGTCTCCCGTCTGTCGATGACCGTGCGTCCGGCACGGCTGACCGTTCGGATGAACGGCACTCATCTTTACGTACAGATTAGCTGGTCAGAGGGGGTGCGCCCACCGATGCGTGGGCTTGCTGCGGTGTGACGAAGATCGTTTGCCCGGGTCCGGCCCGGCGGGGTAGGGACAGCACCACCCCCGAGCCGGGGGTCTGCGGGATTACCCACGGCGACGATCGTCGCCAGAATCGGTGACGGAGAGTCGCGTACGAGAGCGTGGCTCGCGCATCGGGGGGCGACATGACTTCTTCCACGTCGACGGAACCCGCGGCACGGCGGGGCAGCGACTACGCGCGGCTGTCCCGCCGCATCGCCGAGGCGGGACTGTTGGAGCGGCGGCCCGGCCGGTACGCGCTGCGGATCGCGCTCACGCTCGGCGCGTTCCTGGCCGGCTGGGCCGTGGTGGCGCTCGTCGGTGACTCGTGGTGGCAGGTGCCGCTGGCAGTGGTGATGGCGGTGGCCACCACACAGGTGGCGTTCCTCGGCCACGACGCCGGGCACCGGCAGATGTTCCGGCGGCGCGGGCCCAGCGAGGCGGCCGGGCTGGTCGCCGGCAACCTCGCCGTCGGGCTCAGCTACGGCTGGTGGGTCGACAAGCACAACCGCCACCACGCCAACCCGAACCACACCGACGAGGACCCGGACGTCGGCGCGGGCGCGCTGGTGTGGACGTACGAGCAGGCGAGCGCCACGCGCGGCCTGGGCCGGTGGATGGCCCGCCGCCAGGCGTGGCTGTTCTTCCCGCTGCTGCTGCTGGAAGGGCTGGCGCTGCACGTGGCGAGCGTGCGGGCGCTCGTCGACCGCGAACCGGACGGGCGGTGGCGGGTGCCGATGCGGCACCGCGCGGTGGAGGCGCTGCTGCTCGCCGCCCACGCCGCCGGCTACCTCGGTCTGCTGTTCGCGGTCATGTCACCGGCCAAGGCGCTGGTGTTCGCGGCCGTGCACCAGGGGCTGTGGGGCCTCTACATGGGCTGCTCGTTCGCCCCGAACCACAAGGGCATGCCGATGCCGACCGACGAGGACGGCCTCGACTACCTGCGTAAGCAGGTGCTCACCTCGCGCAACGTACGCGGCGGCCGGCTCGTCGACCTGGCGCTGGGCGGGCTCAACTACCAGATCGAGCACCACCTGTTCCCGAACATGCCCCGCGCCAACCTGCGCCGGGCCCGGCCGCTGGTGATGGCGTACTGCGCGGAGCAGGGCGTCCCGTACGCGGAGACCGGGCTGATCGAGTCGTACCGGCAGGCGCTGGCGCACCTGCACGACGTGGGCCGCCCGCTGCGCGCGGGCTGACCCGGCCGGCTGCCGGTAGGGTCGTCGCTTGGTGGAGGGCGCGCCACGGTGGTGGCGCGCGGCACGGCGGGGCGTACCACCCCGGCCGCGTCACGGGACGACATCGTGCGGAGCTGCGGCATGAGATTCGAGATCAGCAAGGTGCTCGACGCCATCGAGGGACGGGTCTGCACCGATCCGTCGCTGGCCCGGGCCGTGGTCGACCTGGCCGAGGTCATCCGCTGGCAGAACCTGGACGGCGGTCGGCCGGCCAGCCTGCTGCGCCTCGGCATGGTCATCGACGCGCTGTCCCGGCAGATCGGTGAGGACAGCGTCCCGGTCTACGCGATCGTGCACCGGGCGCTGCTGTCCGACGCCGACCTGACCTCCAACGAGCGGATGGTGGTCCGCCGCTGGGCCGACGACGGCCTGGTGGAGGTGCTCGACCAGCCCGGTGACCGGATGCTGGAGGTGGCCGACCTGCTCGGCCTGCCGGTGCTCACCCGGGCCCGGCTGGACGGGCTGGTCGGCCGGTACCCGTGGCTCGGGCAGGCCGGGCGCGTGCTCGCCCCGGTGCCCGGCGCCGGTGGGCCGGTGTTCATCGCGCACGTCGGCGGCGGCCAGGACCCGGCCACCGGCAGCCGCTCACCGGCCGGCGTCAAGTTGCTCTCCCGGCAGTGGCGCTGCCCCGAACCGGGCTGCGCGCTGTTCGGCGGCGGCGGGGGCGGCGGCGCGTTCGCCGACCTGGCCGCCGTGGACCGGGCGCCGGCCGAGCAGCCGCCGCCCACGCTGCGCACCGGCGCACCGACCTGCCCCCGGCACGGCGCTCGGCTCTCCGACGCCGGTCCGCGCCCGCGTACCGAGGTGCTCGCGGTGCGCATCGGCGGGCTGGTGCGCAAGCGGTTCGCGCTCACCGAGACCGAGCCGGTGCAGGTCGGCCGGGCGCCGGAGGGGCCGGGCGCGGTGACGCTGGGCCAGTGGCTCAACGACGAGGCCCGGCGCTGGATCAGCCGCAGCCACATCCGGCTGGAGCTGCGCGTGGGCGAGGTGGTGGTCACCGACACCAGCACCAACGGCTCCGGCGTACGCCCGGGTGGCTCGATGGCGGAGAACGAGCGGATCGCGCTGGCGCCGCAGCAGTCCCGGGTGCTCGCCGAGGGGGACCTGATCGAGCTGTACCCGGGCGTGCAGGTGGGCCGCGCCGCCAAGATGAGCAGCGACGCCACGTACACCCCGAACTCGGTGATGGCCGAGGCGCCGACGATGGCGATGCGGCTGCCACGTCAGTGACCCGCACGCGAAGGCGCCGGGACCGTCGCGGTCCCGGCGCCTTCTCGCGTACGGCCTCAGCCGGCCAGCACGGCGGCGAGCTGCGCCACCGCGTGGTCGATCTCCTCTTCGGTGATCACCAGCGGCGGGGCGAGCCGGATGGTCGAACCGTGCGTGTCCTTGGCGAGCACACCCCGCTCCATCAGCAGCTCGCACGCCTGCCGGCCGGTCATCAGCGCCGGGTCGATGTCCAGCCCGGCCCACAGGCCGCGACCGCGTACCGCCACCAGGCCCTTGCCGAGCAGGCCGCGCAGGCCGGCGTGCAGCCGCTCGCCCAGCTCGGCCGAGCGGCGCTGGAACTCGCCGGTCGCCAGCAGCCGGACCACCTCGGTCGCGACCGCGCAGGCAAGCGGGTTGCCGCCGAACGTCGAGCCGTGCTGGCCCGGCTGGAGCACGCCCAGCACGTCGCGGTTCGCGGCCACCGCCGACACCGGCACGATGCCGCCGCCGAGCGCCTTGCCCAGCAGGTACATGTCCGGCTCGACGCCCTCGTGCTCGCAGGCGAACGTCGCGCCGGTACGCCCCAGGCCCGACTGGATCTCGTCGGCGACGAACAGCACGTTGCGCTCGGTGCAGACCCGGCGCACACCCGGCAGGTAACCCTCCGGCGGCACCACGACGCCCTGCTCACCCTGGATCGGCTCCAGCAGCACGGCCACCGTGTTCTCGTCGATCGCCTCGGTCAGCGCGGCCAGGTCGCCGTAGGGGACCACAGTGAAACCCGGGGTGTACGGCCCGAAGTCGGCGCGTGCGTCGGAGTCGGTGGAGAAGCTGACGATGGTGGTCGTACGGCCGTGGAAGTTGCCCTCCGCCACCACGATGTTGGCCTGGCCCGGCGTGACGCCCTTGACCTGGTAGCCCCACTTGCGGGCCACCTTGATGCCGGTCTCCACCGCCTCGGCGCCGGTGTTCATCGGCAGCACCAGGTCCTTGCCGCAGAGCGCGGCCAGCTCGCGGCAGAAGTCGGCGAACTGGTCGTGGATGAACGCGCGGCTGGTCAGCGTGAGCCGGTCGAGCTGCGCGTGCGCGGCCTCGATCAGCTTCGGGTGCCGGTGGCCGAAGTTCAGCGCCGAGTATCCCGCCAGGCAGTCCAGGTAGCGGCGGCCGTCCACGTCGGTCAGCCAGGCGCCCTCGGCCGACGAGATCACCACGGGCAGCGGGTGGTAGTTGTGCGCCGTGTGACGCTCCGCGTCCCGGACCGCGGACGGAGTCCGCAGCATGTCGTCGATGATCACTTGCTCGCCTTTCCCTGACGGAGTCGCAACGTGCAGCACTTCGGTCCGCCGCCGGCCTTGCGCAGCTCGGACAGGTCGATCCCGATGGTCTCGTAGCCCCGGTCGCGCAGCTTCGCGGCCAGGTCGGTGGCCTGCGCGGGCAGCACCACGTGCCGGCCGTCGCTCACCGCGTTCAGGCCCAGCACCTCGGCGTCGGCCATGGTGGCGTGGATCGCGTCCGGGAACAGCCGGCGCAGCACCGCCCGGCTGCCGGGGGAGAACGCCTCCGGCAGGTACGCCACGGTGCGCTCGTCGAGCACGGTGAGCGCGGTGTCCAGGTGGTAGAAGCGGGGATCCACCAGCTGCATGGTGACCACCGGGTAGCCGAAGACCTCCTGGAGCTGCGCGTGCGAGGCGTGCGCGGTGCGGAACCCGGTGCCGGCGAGCAGGTGGTCACCGGCCAGCAGGATGTCGCCCTCGCCCTCGTTGACGTGCTTCGGGTCGTACATCTCGAAGCCGGCGGCCTCGAACCAGGCCCGGTACGCGGGCGCCTCGTCGGCGCGCTGCGGGTCGCGGAATTGCACCGCCATGGCCTTGCCGTCGATCACGGTGCCGCCGTTCGCGGCGAAGACCATGTCCGGCAGGCCGGCGACCGGCTCGATCAGGTCGACCTCGTGGCCCAGGTCGAGGTACGTGCGCCGAAGCTGCTCCCACTGCCGGATCGCCAGGTCGGCGTCGACCGGGGCGGTCGGGTCCATCCACGGGTTGATCGCGTAGTCGACGGCGAAGTACGTCGGCCGGCACATCAGAAAGCGCTGGCGGATGGCGTCCATCGTCATGTCGTGCTCCCAGGGTCGGGCGCGCCCGGCCACCGTCGGCCCACGGGCTGGCGCCGTGGTCCAACGTTATGCGGCCCGGGTAGACGACATCCACCGCGAGAAGTTGCGTTGAGCAGCGAATCGTTGCGTTGAGCAAGTGGGCGGCGAACGATCGTTGCGTCGACGCCGGACACACTTCGGGGGCGGCGAACCGCCGCCCCCGAAAGAGGTGTTGCCCGGCCGGTGAACCACCGGAGCTGATCAGGCTGCCGACGCCCTGCGTCGGCGATCGGGACAGTGCCCGTCAGAACCAGTTGGCAAACTGTGAGTCGAGCCACTCGCGGAAGCGGCCCACCCAGTCGCCGTCGGTGGTCGGCCAGTCGAACTGGCCGGTCATCGCCACGATGCCGAGCACCACCGCGGCCAGGCCGACGGCGATGCCGATCAGCGCGTCGGTCTTGCCCGCCACGTGCCGGCGACGGGTCGCGATCAGGCCCAGCACCGCCAGCACCGCGCCGGCCGCGCCGACGCCGATGCCGTACCCGGCGAGCGTGCCGGAGAGCACGAACAGCGCCCCGACCACCGAGACGATCAGGCCGAGCGTGGCGAGCAGGCTGGCCCGGGGACGCTTCGTGGTGTACGGCTCCGGCCGGTCCACCCGGCCGTCGCCGTCGGTGTCCGTACCGTCGGGGCGGCCGTCCCGGTCGAGGTCGGCGCGGCCGTCGCGGTCCAGGTCGGTGGTGCGCTCGGCGACGGGCGCCGCGCCGGCGGTCCGCGCGTCGGTCACCGGAACGGTCCGCGTGTCGGCGTCGACCCGGCGGCCGGTGACCGCACGCGCCGCCGCGCCCCGGTCCGCGGCCCGCCGCCGTGCCTCCGCCTCCCGCTCGTCGTCGGCCGCCACGGTCCGGCGGCCGGTCGTCGTGGTCGCCGTCCGGCCGTCGGTGGTGGCGTCGAGGTCGCGTGCGTCCCGGTCGGTCGCCGCGTCCCGGGCGCGCTCGTCGTCGGTGGCGGTGGCGGCGCTGCGGTACGTGGTCCGCTCCTCGTCGCGGTCGGTGACCACCGGCCGGTCGGCCGGCTGCTCGGCGGTCCGGTCGCGTTCGTCGACGACACCGTCGCCGTTGGTATCGGTACTGGTCGCCGGAGCGTTCCGGCGGGACAGGATCTTCACTGTGGCACCTCCTGATCCAGGCGCGGAGGCCGCGCATGACATGCAGGAAGTACCCAGGGGTGCCGAAATCGACACCCCTGGGCTCGCTCCGCACGCTCAGGCGTGCCGTCCGGTCACGCCACCGTGCGTGACCACTGCTGGTTGGTGCCCGAACCGCAGGTGTACTGCTGGACGTCCGCGCCGTCTCCGGTGCCGGCGTTGACGACGTCCAGGCACTTGCCGCTGTGCCGGGCCCGCAACTGGAACCAGCCGTCGCGCGCGGCCCACTGCCACTGCTGGTTGGCGCCGCTGCCGCAGGTGTACTGGATGATGTTGGCGCCGTCGGCGGTGCTCGCGCTGGCGACGTCGAGACACTTGCCGCTCGCGGCGTTGACGAGGCGGAACCATCCGCCGCCGGCGTCCTGGAACTCCCACCTCTGGTTCCCGCCGCCGTTCCAGCTCCACTGCTTGACCTCGGCGTTGTTCGCCGTGGAGCCGTTGATCACGTCCAGCACCCGGCCGCTGTGCCGGGCGGTGACGCGGTAGTACGCGGGCGAGTTGCCGGTGACGGTGCCCGCCGCCGCGTCGATGGTGACCGACGGGTACCAGGTCAGGCTCATGCTGGTGGCGGTCGGGAAGGCGATCGGCAGCCACACGTACTGGGAGTCGTTGGCCGGGCCGCCCCACGCTCCGGCCCACCTGTCACCCAGATAGAGGTAGCTGGTGCCGGACGTGCCCTGGACCGGCAACACGAACGCCGGCTGCGAGTTGAACGTGGTGCCGTTGCCCACGTCGGTCCAGCCGCTCCACGGTCCCGAGATGCTCGACGCGGTGGCGTACCGGGCCTGGTTCGGGCTCCACCCCGTCGCCCCCGACGTCAGCAGGAAGTAGGTGCTGCCCCGCTTGAACATCGCCGGCGCCTCGCGGTGCGCGCCGTCCCAGAAGTTGCCCACCAGGGTGGCCACGTTGAGGTAGTCCGACGTGAGCCGGTAGATGTTCAGGTCGTAGTTGTCGTCGGCGGCCGAGATCATGTACGCGGTGCCGTTGTCGTTGTAGAGCGTGATGTCCCGGGACATGTGCTGCCCGAGCGGCCGGAAGCTGCCGTGATAGGTGTAGCTGCCGTCCACAGTGGCCGAGGAGGCGACAGCCGCCCGGGCCTCGTTGTAGTCGGACCCGTTCTCCTTGTGCATCCACATCACGAACCGGCCGGTGGCGGCGTTGTAGATGACCTTCGGCCGTTCGATGTTGGCGACCCGCAGCTCGGCCGCCGACGACTGGGTGAGCACGTTGTTGCGGAACTCCCAGGTGCGCAGGTCCGTCGAGCGGTAGACGGAGACCGCCCGGAACGTGTTGTCCGGGTTGCGGTTCTCGCCGAACCAGTAGTAGTAGTCGCCGACCTTGAGCACGCCGCCGCCGTGGGCGTGCACCACGGCGCCGCTCGTGTCGGTGAACTGGGTGCCGTTGGTGACTGTCACCGGCGCCGCCAGCGCGCCCGCCGCCGGTCCCAGCACCGCCGCCGCGAGCGCCACCGCGAGCGCCACCACGACCGCGCCGTACCGTGTCGTCCCTCGCACGGCTGTCACCTGCCGCACTTCGGCGTGATGGTGCCGGGCGTCGCGCCGGCCGCCACGAGCAGGCCGAACGTCGTCGAGCCACCCGGCGGCAGCGTCCCGTTCCAGGAGGCGTTGCGGACCGCGACGTCCTGGCCGGTGCCCTCCGCCACCCCACCCCAGACCGACTGGATGCGCTCGTCACCCGACCAGCGCCAGGAGACGAGCCAGCCCGGTGCCGGTTCGGCGCCGTCGTTGCGCACCGTCACCGTGGCGACGAAGCCACCGCCCCAGCTGGCGTCGATCGTGGCCGTCGCGGAGCAGGTTCCCGACGTCCGGGCCGGCCCGCCGATCACGTACGGGTCCCGTGTGCCGTGGGTGTCGCCGAACCGGAACCAGTAGTCGGTGTCGGGGGCCAGGCCGGTGACTGTCACCTTTCCCTGGCGCTCCGGCCCCGTGACGGCTTCGGCCACCGGGTTGCGCCACGCGGTGGCGTCCTCGCGGCTGGTGAAGAGGCTGACGAGGAGCGGCGGGTCGTAGCCGCAGGGCGGGCTGAGCACCATCCAGTAGGTGATGGTGACGCTGGTCGCGGTGGCCCCGGTCACCTGGCCGGTGACCGGCAGCGCCGGCGGGCAGGCGAAGGTGGGCGTGGGAGTGGGCGTCGCCGTGGCGGCGGCCGTCATCGCCGTGGCGGCGGGTGACTGGTCGGCACCGGCCGAGGCGGTCAGGCCGGTCAGGGTGAGGGTGGCGGCCAGTGCCGCGCCGAGCGTACGGAGCATGTGTCTCTCCCGAGCTGGGGGCGCCGGGGGCGGTCGGCGCCGGAGTGGTGGTGGACCGCGATGTCGCCGCCGTAGCGGCACGGCGGAGCGCCGGAGACGACTGCCCGGCACCGGGGTGGCACATCACCCCGCGCTTGTCCCTCCGGCGAGATCGAGCGGCTCGCACTGGCTCCCGAGCGCTACCGCCGCCAGTCTTTCAGTCGACGAACGTCGATTCAACGTCGTCCCAGCACCCGACGTGGCCGGCCATCCGATCCGCTGGCTACGCTTGGTCGTTGTGCCAGAGGGACACACCATCCACCGCCTCGCCGCCCGGCACGCCGAGCTGTTCGCGGGCGACAAGGTGCACGCAGACAGCCCGCAGGGCCGCTTCGCCGAGGGCGCGGCCCGCCTCAGCGGCACCGTCCTGGACGGCACCGAGGCGTACGGCAAGCACCTGCTGCACCACTACGCGGTCGAGCTGACGCTGCACGTCCACCTGGGGCTGTACGGGAAGTTCGCCGACGGGGCCGGGGAGCCGCCGGCCCCGGTCGGGCAGGTGCGGCTGCGCCTGCACAGCGATCGGAACTGGCTGGAGCTGCGTGGCCCGACCGCCTGCGAACTGCTGACCCCGCCCGAGGTGACGGCGCTGCGCGACCGGCTCGGACCCGACCCGCTGCGCGCCGACGCCGACCCCGACCGGGCGTACGCGCGGATCCGGCGCAGCCCCACCCCGCTCGCCGCGCTGCTGCTGGACCAGTCGGTGGTGGCCGGCACCGGCCTGATCTTCGTGACCGAGGCGCTGTTCCGGGCCGGCCTGCCGCCGCTGCTGCCGGGCCGCGACCTGAGCGCGGCCGGCTGGGCCGAACTCTGGGCGGACCTGGTGACGCTGATGACCCGCGCGGTCGAGCGGGGCCGGATCGACACGGTGCGCGACGCCGACCTGCCGGAGGTCACCGGCCGGGCGCCGCGCGTCGACCGGCACGGCGGCGAGGTGTACGTCTACCGCCGCCCCGGCGCGCCCTGCCACGTCTGCGGCACCGAGGTGAGCCGGGGCACGCTGGCCGGACGCAACCTGTACTGGTGCCCCACCTGCCAGGCGGGCTGACTCACATCTCGTCGAGCAGCCAGCGGGCCGCCTCGACGTTGCCGGGGAAGACCTGGTCGCCGCCGATGCACCAGGCCACCGTCTGGCCGATCGCCCAGCCGCGTACCCGCTCCCGGTCCAGGCCCAGCTCGGCGCTGAGACGGTCGAGCCGGTGCCGGACCGCCGCGGGGGAGTGGCCCAGCTCGGCGCCGCGCACCAGCGGCACCACCGCGAACTCCCGCTCGCCGACCAGCGGCTTCGGGTCGATCACCAGCCACGGATCGCGTCCCGCCGCCAGGATGTTGCCGGCGTGCAGGTCCTGGTTGACCAGCACCTGCTCACCCTGGCTCGGCGCCAGGTCGGCGAGCAGCCCGAGCGCGGCGTCCAGCAGCCGCCGCTCGTACGGGCGGTTGGCCCGCTGCCAGTTGCCCGGCATCCGCTCCGCCCAGCCGGCCGCCTCCTCGGCGAGCGGAGTGAACGGCGGTCCGGCCGGCACCCCGAGGCGGGGCAGCAGCTCGACCGCCACGTCGAGCGCGGCGTCGGGCGGCAGGCCGTACAGCGGGGTGCCGGGGTCACAGCGCTCGACGAGCAACGCGCGCCGGCCCGGATCGTGGGCGAGCAGCCGGATCGCGCCCCGGCCGTCCCAGTGCGCCAACGCGGTGGCCTCGTGACGGCTGTCGTCGTCCGGGTACTGCAGCTTCAGCACCGCCCGCGTCCCGTCGGGCAGCGTCGCGGGCAGCGCCAGCGACGCGAACGCGTACCCGAACGGCGGCCCGACCGTCAGCTCCCACCGTGCGACGCACGCGGCGAGCCGGTCCGGCAGCTCCGCGAGCCAGGCCCGCCCGGCCTCCGTCCGCTCGACCCAGCGCAGGCTCTCAGGAATGTCACACCGCATCCGGTCATCCTGGCCGAGCGAGGCGACCGGCCGTGCACCGCGGCGTCCTCGACGCGCACGCCGACGAAGTGACGCTCATGGCCGTCCCGGCCCTCGCCGAGCGGCCTGACGAAGACGAGATGGATCAACCGGACGGTGCTCATCTGCCCGAGATCACCGCCGACGCCGGTCCCACCCTTGACGCAGCCACGCCTCCCACCAGCTCGCCGAGGTGGTGGCATCATCACCCTTGATCAACACCACCTCGCCGAGGTGGTGGTGTCGCGGAGCCGTTGATGCCACCACCTCGGCGACCTGGTGTTGATCAAGCTGGGCCGTGGCTGTCAGTCGGCGGGCAGCATTCGGCACCCGGTGTTGACCAAGGAGTTCGCGTCACCGGAGCGTCAGAAATTCGCCGCAAACTCCTTGATCAACTGGCAGGAGTGGAGGGTTCGGCGCGGGACGTCAGGTGCCGGGTGTGGTTGGGGAAGGGGCGCCAGTGTGATCCGCGGTCAGGGGAGCCGGGCCGGGGCAGTCGTCGTGCCCGGCCCGGTGCCCGTCCGGATCTACCATCCGTCCGGGGTCGGTCGGCGGCGGCGGGCCAGCAGCATCAGGCCGGCGCCGACGATCAGGAGAGCCCCGCCGCCAGCCACCAGCGGCGCGGTGGCGGGACCGGTGATCGGAAGCCCTCCGGTGCCTCCGCCTCCGACGGTGCCACCGCCTCCGCCGCCGCCCGGCGAGGGCTCGCCGCCGGGTGTCGACACGCGTACGGTGACCACCTCGGACACGCCGACCAGCGCCGGGTCTTCGCTCGGGACGACCACGCGGTAGCGCAAGGTGCCGGGTGTCTTCGGCGTGATGGTGATGCGGTACGCGCCGCGGTCGCCGTTCGTCAGGTCGGCGGCCACCTTCCGCCACGTCCTGCCCTGGAGCTGCTGGAGTTCGATGTCCAAGCTGCCGTCGGGCTTGACCACGCCGGTGATGGTGACTGTGGTGCCGGGCCTGACGGTGGTGCGGTTCGCTTTCGCCGTGACTGTCGGCCTCACCCGGGGGTGGTCAGCCGCGACGACGATGTAGCGCGGCGAGATCTCCGAGGGGGACGGACGGATGATGCCGACGCACTTGAGGTAGTTGTCGCCCTTCGGATAGGTCCGGGAGAACGTCCCGTCGGCCTTGGTGGTGCCGTTGGGCTCGCTCAGGTATTCGACGCAGACGTTGTCGCTGCCGAAGAAGATCGGCTGGTTGCCGATGCCCTCGCCGGTGTCCTCGTAGTAGAACCGTCCCGCCACGGTCAGCGGACCGTCACCGACCAGTGGGTCCGGGGTGAAACGCATGGTGACCGCGGGCCGGTGGGTGCCGGTGACCTTCAGCCTGGTGTTCGCCGAGGCGGACGGGTCGACGTCGAGCCGGTTCCAGGCGGCGTCCGTAGCCACCAGGTGGTTGACCTCCCAGGTGCCGTTCCAGGTCGACGGCACCTGGATCGTCGCGCTCCAGGTGCCGTCCTGCGGGGTGCCGGCGGTGAGCGACAACTCGGCGCCGTCGGTGCGGTCCGTGCCGACGAGGCGCAGACCGACGTAGGGCAGGGAGCCGCCGTCCATCTCGGAGGCCTCGACCACGCCGGTGTCGTCGGTCAGGTGCACCGTCACCGTCACCGGCACCAGGTCGACGCCCGAGACGGAGACCGCGTCGGGTGAGACCGTGACGTCCACCAGCACCGGTGGCGTCTGGTCCGCCACGGCCGCAGGGGAAGGCGTGGCGGTTGCGGAGGGCGTGGCGGTTGCGGAAGGTGCGGCGGTTGCGGGCGGCGCGGCGACGAGGACACCGCCGGGCAGCAGGAGAAGAGCCGTCGCGGCCATGCGCCACACTCGCATGTCGGTGCCCCTTCCGAGGTTGACCGGTAACGGAGAGTTCTCCTGTCGGTACCGTACTCCGTCGATGTGTTGCCGGCTGCCCCGTCGGCCTGTCGATTCGCCGGGACGGTCGGCCGAGGACCCCGGCCGACCCGCCCTCCGACTCGGCCGGCGGCTCAGCGCAGCCGGCGGATGTCCCCGTACGCCCGGTAGAAGCCGCCCCGGCCGGACTCGCGGACCTCGGTGACCAGGAAGCGCGCGCCCGGCTCGCGGATGCCCTTGGGGAACTGCACCGGCCAGTCCCGCCGGTAGCCGTCGGCCAGAACGTGGACGCGCAGCCGGCCGCCCTGCTCGACGCACTGCACCAGCACGCCGTCGCGGTCGTCGGTGGTCACCTCGACGGAGGTCCAGGCGGCCGGCTCGGGCAGCCGGGCCGGCGCCTTCACGTCGACCACGTCCGGCACGCTGCCCGCCTCGGCCGCCCGGATCGCCGCCTCGCTCGCGTCGATGCAGGCCAGGTGGCCGCTCGTGGTGACCACGTAGAGCCGGTTGTCGTGGTACTGCATCGAGTACGCCGAGCCGCAGCCGGTGCCCAGCTTCCACAGCCGGTTGCCGGCCTGGTCGAAGCAGTAGATCGAGGACGCGCTGTCGCCCGCGAACACGTACCGGCCGCCCTCGGCGGTGGCGCAGGAGAAGACCGCGGCGTCACAGCGGTACGTCTGCTCGGCCCGCCCGTCCTTGCGCAGGCGGACCACCTCGCGGGTGCCGGTGCCGGCGAACACGGCGTCCCGTTCCTGCCAGCCGAACAGGACCGCCCCGGTGCCGGTGTGCCACAGTTCCCGCCCGGTACGCCAGTCGTAGCCGGTGACCCCCTGCGAGTGGCCGTGGTAGATCGCGTCGGCGTCGCAGCGCACCATCCACGCGGACCGGCCGCGCCCCGGCCGGCGCCAGAGGAACTCGTCCTCGTGGTCGATCGCCGAGATGCCGCCGTCGCGATCGGACACGCCCAGCACGCCGTCGTGGATGTCCAGCCAGTAGATGTCGATCTCGGGCGCGATCGCGTACGCCGCGCGCGGCACCTTGCCGGACAGGTCGTAGACGTTGCCGTCGTCGCAGCCGGCGTAGACCCAGGCGTCGTCGGCGACGATGCACTTCACCCCGTCGGGGAGCCGGACCTGGTTGACCAGCCGGGCGTCGTGGTCGAGCGTGGTGATCACGCCGTGCTCGTTGCCGACCATGCAGTGCCGGTCGTCGACGAAGATGCCGAAGGCGGGCGCGCCCGAGGCGTACCGCCAGAGGACCGGCGCGGTGCGGGCGGTGGAGCGGGTGCTGACGATCTGCCGGCGCGAGACCGTGCGCTTCTGGCGTACGCCGCGCACCGCCGGGGCGTACCCCTTGCGGACCTTCTCGCCGATCTTCTTCGCGGCGGCGGCGCGGGCGCGGGCGTTGTCCGGGAAGGTGCTCGTCTTCACCTGGCCCTGGTCGCCGATGCGCCCGTAGCGCACGGTCATCGCGGTGTCGTCGACCACCACCTCGTAGAACTTGTGCGCTCCACCGTCCACTTCGGACAGTTCGAGGTAGGTCGTCTCCTGTGACATGGGGGTTTACCTCCGAGGGGAAGTGCCGGACCGGCAACGCGCACACGCTAACGCCGAGCACCGACAAACCCGGGTCTCGGTGTTAAGAAGGGGCCCTTCCTCTACCGGAGGCGTTAATAGGGGGCCCTTCCTTACACAGCGGCGGCGAGGGCGTCGACGGCCTTGCGGGCGGCGATCAGCACCGGGTCCCACACCGGGGCGTACGGCGGCGCGTAACCCAGGTCGAGCGCTGTCATCTCGTCCACCGTCATGCCGTTCCACAGCGCCACGGCGAGCGCGTCGATCCGCTTGGCCGCCTCGGACCAGCCGACGATCTGCGCCCCGAGCAGCCGCCCGCTGGGCCGCTCGGCGATCAGCTTGACCGTCATCTCCCGCGCGCCCGGGTAGTAGCCGGCCCGGTTCGTCGACTGGGCCAGCACCGTGACGAACTCGAAGCCGGCGTCCAGCGCGTCCCGCTCGCGCAGCCCGGTGCGGCCCACCTCCAGCTCGCAGACCTTGGTGACGGCGGTGCCGATCACGCCGGGGAAGGTGGCGTAGCCGCCGCCGATGTTGATGCCGGCGACGCGGCCCTGCTTGTTGGCGTGCGTGCCGAGCGGGATGTGCACCGGCATGCCGCTGACCCGGTGCAGCGACTCCACGCAGTCACCGGCAGCCCAGACGCCGGGCACGCCCGGAACCCGCATCCGGCGGTCCGTCCGGACGCCGCCGGAGGGCCCGATCGGCAGGCCGGCGGCCTCGGCGAGCGCGGTGTTGGGGCGTACCCCGAGACCCAGGACCACGACGTCGGCCGGGACCGGTCCCTCGTCGGTGACCACGGCGGAGATCCGGCCGTCCCGCTCCTCCAGCCCGGTGACGGTGAGGCCGGTGCGGACGCCGATGCCGGTGGCACGCATCGCGTCGGCCACCAGCTCGCCCATGTCCGGGTCGACGGTCGACATGGGTTGGTCGGCCTGCTCCACCAGTTGGACGGAGAGCCCGCGCTGCACGAGCGCCTCGGCCATCTCCACGCCGACGTAGCCGCCGCCGACCACCACCGCGCGCCGGGGCCGGGGCTCGCGTTCCAGCCAGTCGATCAGCGCCGCGCCGTCGCCCAGCGTCTGTACGCCGAACACGCCCGACACGTCGTCGCGCGCCCAGTCCGGCTGCACCGGGGACGCGCCGGTGGCGTACACCAGGGTGTCGAAACCGGCGCGGACCTCGCCGCCGCCGTCCAGGTCCCGCGCGATCACCTCGCGGCGGTCCAGGTCGACGGCGGTGACCTCGTGCCGGGTACGGACGTCGATGCCGAAGTCGTCGCGGAAGGTCTGCGGATCGCGGCTGATCAGCTCGTCCCGCTCCTCGACCAAGCCGCTCACCCAGTAGGGGATGCCGCAGGCCGAGTAGGAGGTGAAGTGCCCCCGCTCGAACGCGACGATCTCCAGGTCGGACCGGTCGCGGCGGCGGCGACGCGCCTGTGACGCCGCCGACATGCCGGCGGCGTCGCCGCCGATGACGATCATGCGCTCCGCCACGCCGCCCATCCTGTCACGCCGGGACACGGCCGTGCGGCCGCTCAGCCACGGGTCTGGCGTGCCACGTCCGTGACCACGTCGACGAGCCGTCCGGTACGCGCGAACACCGCCCGCTGCCGGGCCGCTCCGCTGCCGTGCCGGCGCAGCCCGCCCAGCAGATCGGTCACCCGGTCCAGGTCGCCGTGCCGATCCAGTTTCGGGCGCAGCCGGTCGACGAGCCGGTCCAGCAGCTCCCAGGCCGGGCGCAGCTCACCGTCGGTGAGGTCGACGCCCTCGCCCTCCAGCCCGTCGTGGGCGGCCCGCCAGTGCGCCGCGACGAGCAGGTGGTGGTCGGTGTTGACGGCGGGACGGCCGGCGGCGATGTCGGTGAGCGCGGTCGCCACGAGCGCGCGGACCAGCGCGGCGACGAGCACCGCGTCGTCCACGGTCGGGCAGACGTCGCCGATCCTGATCTCCACGGTGGGGTACTTGGCGGAGAGCCGGGCGTACCAGTAGAGCATTCCCTCGTCCAGCATCACGCCGCTGGCGATGAGCTGCCGGATGAGCCGCTCGTAGTGCTCGTGCGACTCCAGGTACGGGGTGGGCGCGACCGACGGCCAGCGTTCCCACTCCACCGAGCGCCAGCTCGCGTACCCGGTGTCCTCGCTGCGGGAGAACGGGGAGTTCGCGGTGACCGCCTGCAGGATCGGCAGCCACGGCCGGACGTGGTTGAGCACCTGCACGCCGGTGTCCGGGTCGGGGATGCCGACGTGCACGTGCATGCCGTTGTTGCCGGGACCGGGCACCAGCAGCCGGAACCGCTCGATCATCCGGTCGAAGCGGGGCTTGTCCACCACCGGCGGCACCGGCCCGTCGACCGGTCCGGTGCCGATCGCGAGCAGCCGTACGCCGGCCCGCTCGGCCGCGTCGGCCAGTTCGGCGCGCAGCATCGACAGCGAGTGCCGGATCGAGGACAGGTCCAGCCCGGGCGGGCTGCCGATCTCGATCTGGCTGGTCTGGAACTCGCGCTCCACCTGACCGCGCAGCTCGGCCGGCACCTGCTCCATGACCAGGTCGACGGCGGGTACGGCGGTCCCGGTGTGCGGGTCGGCGAGCAGGAACTCCTCCTCGACGCCGACTGTCAGCAGGTCGGTTCCGCCCGACGCGGCGCTCCGCTCACGCTCCGCCACTGAGCCGCTCATCGCCACCACCGTCTCCTCCGGACCACTCGCGGCACGGTGCCGCGTGGCCGAGGACCTGTTACCCACCGTGTCCGTTCCGGAAAACGTGCCGGTGGGCGTGTCGGCGCCGGTTCGCCCGTTCGGGTCGGTCGAGTGCGTTCGCGCACGGGGCAGCAGGGCGTGACACGGCGGGATACCGTGGTCGCGTGGCGGGGATGCTGGCGGTGCTGACGGGGGCGTGGGCGTACGCGCTCGCCCTGTTCGCCGACCGGCCGGCCGGGCTGCTCGCCGGCGCGGCGGTGGTCGCCGCGCTGCTGCTCGCCACCCTGCTCGCGCTGCGGGTCCGCGCGCTGCCCACGCCGCCCGGCACCCGGTTCGCCGCCGCGTTGCGGGCCCGCGCCCGCCGTCGCGGCGTTCCCCGCCAGGTCGACCCGAACGCGCCGGGGCGTCCGCGCCCCCGCGCACCCGGCCTGCGCCCCTCGGCCGCGTAGCCACCCTCCGGCCCGCGCCGGCGGGCCGCCGTTTCCTTCCCGGCTTTCGCGGCCGATTCCGTCGTCATCCGTCCCGCCGTGCGGCACGTCGCCGCCCGGGACACCCGGAATCGCCATCGAGGGGTCCACCCATGCTCGCCTTCGCACCGTTGCACTCCGCGGCGTCGGCCGCGGCCACCGTCGTCACCTGGCTCGCCGACGTGCTCGCCCCGCTCACCGGCGGCGCCGCCACGGCGGCCGCCATCGTCCTGTTCACCGCCGCGGTCCGGCTGCTGATCTCGCCGCTGACAGTGGCCCAGGTCCGCGGGGAGCGGCGCCGGACCGCACTCGCCCCCGAGGTACGGGAACTCCAGCGCCGGTACGCCGACGACCCGGCCCGCCTCCAGACCGAGTTGTTCGCGCTCTACCGCAACGCCGGGGCCAGTCCGGTCGCGGGCTGCCTGCCGGCGCTGTTGCAGGCGCCGTTCTTCCTGGTCATGTACCGACTGTTCGCCACCGGTGACGGCGCGCCGCAACTGCTGGGGGAGCGGCTGGCCGGCGTACCGCTGGGGTGGCACCTCGGCGACGGCCTGGCCGGCCCGGTGCCGCTGGTGTTCGGCGTGCTGCTGGCCGCGTTGCTCGCGCTGGCCTGGTGGTCGTCGCGGCGGATGCGCCGGGCGGCAGCCGCCACCGGCACGGTGGCCGGGACGCCGACCGAGGGTCCGGGCGCGGCGGTGCTCGGCCGGCTGCTGCCGCTGCTGCCGTACGGCACGGTGCTCGTCGCGCTGGTGGTGCCGCTGGCGGCGGTGCTCTATCTGGTGACCACCACGGCGTGGACGGCGCTGGAGCAGGTGATGCTGCGTCGCCCGCAGCCGGCGGCAGCCATCGACAAGCGTTGACAAGTGCGGGGGCGGGCGCGTAGAAATCGCTCTCAGAGAGCGCTCTCCCGGACCCGTCCCCGCAGAGAGGCACCCCGAATGAACCCGATCCCGGCGGCTCCGGCCGCCTCCGCCACCGTGCCCCGATCGCGCCGCCGCCTCGCCCTGGCCGCGGGTGTGCTCGCGCTCACCACAGCGCTCGCGGGCGTCTCGATGACCGCCCAGGCCGCGGTGCCCCCGACTCCCTCCGGCTGGAGCCTGGTGTGGAGCGACGACTTCACCGGCTCGGCCGGCACGCTGCCCTCGTCCGCCAACTGGATCATCGATACCGGCACCAGCTACCCGGGCGGCCCGGCCAACTGGGGCACCGGCGAGATCCAGACCTACACCTCCAGCACCGCCAACCTGGCCCACGACGGCTCGGGCAACCTGCGCATCACGCCGCTGCGGGACTCGGCCGGCCGCTGGACCTCGGCCCGGATCGAGACGGTACGGGCGAACTTCAAGCCGCCGTCGGGCGGCGTGCTGGCCCTGGAGGGCCGGATCCAGATGCCGAACGTGACCGGCGCGGCGGCATCCGGGTACTGGCCGGCGTTCTGGGCGCTCGGCTCGCCGTACCGGGGCAACTACCAGAACTGGCCTGGTATCGGCGAGTTCGACGTGATGGAGAACGTCAACGGGATCAACTCGGTCTGGGGCGTGCTGCACTGCGGCGTCGCGCCGGGCGGCCCGTGCGGGGAGTTCAACGGCATCGGCGCGTCCCGGGCCTGCCCGGGCAGCACCTGCCAGTCGGCGTTCCACACCTACCGGTTCGAGTGGGACGCCTCGATCAGCCCGCAGCAGCTGCGCTGGTACGTCGACGGCCAGCTCTTCCACACCGTCGGGCAGAACCAGATCGGTGAGCCGTACTGGAGTCAGATGACCAGCCACGCCGGCTACTTCCTGCTGCTCAACGTGGCGATGGGCGGCGGCTTCCCGGACGGTGTGGCCGGCTCGGCGACGCCGACCGCGTCGACGGTGTCCGGCCGGTCGATGCTCGTCGACTACGTGGCCGTCTACACCCGGGGTGGCGGGAGCAACCCGTCGCCGACCCCGACCACGCCGCCGCCGGGCGGGGTGCGTGACGCCTACTCGACGATCCAGGCCGAGTCGTTCAACGCGCAGAACGGCGTGCAGGTGGAGACGTGCTCCGAGGGCGGCCAGGACATCGGCTGGCTCGCCAACGGCGACTGGGCCCGCTACGACAACGTCGACTTCGGCTCCACGCCGCCGCGCGACTTCGTGGCCCGGGTGGCCTCCGGCGCGGCGTCCGGGGTGAGCGGGCTGGTGGAGGTCCGGGTGGACAGCCCGACCGCGCCGCCGATCGGCAGTTTCGCGATCGGCAACACCGGCGGCTGGCAGACCTGGCGCTCGGTGCCGGGCAACGTCGGCGCGGTGACCGGGCGGCGCACGGTCTACCTGACGTTCAGCAGCGGGCAGCCGTCCGACTTCGTCAACGTCAACTGGTTCACCTTCCGTCGCTGAGGCCGATGGGGGCGCGACCCGGACCCCGGTCCGGGTCGCGTCGAACCGGTGCTGGACAGAAACAGTTAACACTCCTAATAATAGGCGCACGTCGACGGTTGTGAATCCCTCTCCACCCCCCCCGCCCGTCCCCTGGAGGACGCCGTGAGACTCCGCCCCCGCCTGGCGACGCTCGCCGCCGCGCTGACCACCGCCGTGGTCGCCGGCGCGCTGCTCGCCGCCCCGCCCGCCTCCGCCGCCACCGCGGCCTTCGTCCGCACCTCCAGCTGGAGCAGCGGGTACGAGGCCCGGTTCACCGTCACAAACGACAGCTCCGCTGCCATCTCCTCGTGGAACGTCCAGTTCGACCTGCCGTCCGGCAGCACGCTCGGCTCGTTCTGGGACGCCCGCCTCACCACCTCCGGCCAGCACGTCACCGCCGTGAACCAGTCCTGGAACGGCGCGCTCGCCCCGGGCGCCAGCACCAGCTTCGGCTTCGTCGTCAGCGGCACCGGCGACCCGGTGAACTGCACCGTCAACGGCGCCTCCTGCGCCGGCGGCGGCAACCCCGGCAACCCGGGCGCGCCCGCCACCCCCGGCGGCCTGCGGGTCACCGGCACCACCGCGTCGTCGGTCTCGCTCGCCTGGAACGCGGTCTCCGGCACCGTCACCGGCTACCGGGTCTACGAGGGCAGCACGGTCAAGGCCACCGTCACCGGCACCTCGGCCACCGTCTCCGGGCTGGCCGCGTGCAGCGGGCACAGCTACACGGTGACCGCGTACAACGGCAGCGGCGAGTCGGCGAAGTCGGCGGCGGTCGCGGCCACCACCAGCGGCTGCACCGGTGGCGGCGGGGGCGCGATGGCCGCCGCTCCCTACCTCTACCCGGGCTGGGGCGACCCGCCCGCGCCGTCCACCGTGATGGGCGCGACCGGGATCAAGTGGTTCACCATCGCGTTCGTGCTCTCCGGCGGCGGCTGCACCCCGGCCTGGGACGGCAGCGGTCCGCTGACCGGCGGCACGCACGCCGCCACCATCGCCGCGATCAAGGCGGCCGGCGGCGACGTCATCCCGTCCTTCGGCGGGTGGAGCGGCAACAAGCTCGGCCCGAACTGCTCGTCCGCCGCCGCGCTGGCCGGCGCGTACCAGCAGGTCATCAACGCGTACGGGCTGAAGGCCATCGACATCGACATCGAGAACAGCGACGAGTTCGAGAACGAGGTGGTGCAGGACCGCATCCTGGACGCCCTGAAGATCGTCAAGCAGAACAACCCGGGGATCAAGACGATCATCACGTTCGGCACCTCGACCACCGGGCCGTCGTACTACGGCACCCGGCTGATCAACCAGGCCGCGGCCAAGGGCGCCGGGATCGACGTGTTCACGATCATGCCGTTCGACTTCGGCGGCGGCGCGAACATGTACCAGAGCACCGTCAACGCGGCCGAGGGCCTGAAGACCGCGCTCAAGAACGCGTTCGGCTGGTCCGACGCCACCGCGTACGCCCACATGGGCCTGTCCGGCATGAACGGCCTCTCCGACCAGCAGGAGCTGACCTCGCCGGCCACTTGGACGCAGATCCGCGACTGGGCGAAGGCGCGCGGCCTGGCCCGGTTCACGTTCTGGTCGGTCAACCGGGACCGGCCCTGCCCCGGCGGCGGCGTGGTCGCCAACTGCTCCGGCATCGCGCAGAACACCTGGGAGTTCACCGGCATCACCGCGGGCTTCTGAGCCCGCGACGCGGTCAGCGCCCGGCGGTCACCGACTGCCGGGCGCGCCGCCGGCGCACCTTCTTCACCGCCCAGCTCACGATCATGAAACCGAAGACGGCGAAGATCGCGTAGTTGAACCACGAGCTGTACCTGTCGACGTCCTCCCACCGCGACCCGAGGGTGAACCCGGCGCCGACGATCAGCGCGTTCCACACCCCGCTGCCGAGCGTGGTGAGCAGGATGAACTCACCGAGCGGCATCCGGTTCGCGCCGGCCGGGACGGAGACCAGGCTGCGGACCACCGGCACCACCCGGCCGATCAGCACCGCCCACCGCCCGTGCCGTTCGAACCAACGGTCGGCCTTCTCCAGATCCTGCAGGTCGACCAGCGGGATGTGGTCCAGCCAGCGCTTGAGCCGCTCCTCGCCGAGCGCCGCGCCGAGCCAGTAGAGCACCAGCGCGCCGAGCAGCGAGCCGACCGTCGCGGCGAGCACGATGAACACCACGTTGAACCGGCCCTCGGCGGACAGGTAACCGGCCATCGCCAGCACGATCTCGCTCGGGATCGGCGGGATGATGCTCTCCAGCGCCACCAGCAACGCCACGCCGACCGCGCCGAGCGAGTCGATCACGCTCGCCACCCAGCCGGTCAGCCCGGTGAACTGGTTCGGGTCGACGTCCTGGGCCAGGGCCATGTCGGTCCTTCCACGCGAGAGCCGGAGATCCGAAAGTGTTACCCGGACCGGCCGGTGTCACACCTGTGACTCAGCCCTCCGGGTGCAGCGCGGCGTCCGCCGGACCCCGTCGCCAGCCGGTGAAGCGGACCCGCAGCCCGCCCCGGCTGGGCGAGCAGCAGTACGGCCCGGCCGACGCCTGCGCCGCCGGGTCGAGCGGGGCGACGCGGACCAGCCGCCACGGCTCGTCGTCGCACCGGGCCCGGACGGTCAGCGCGTCCCCGGCCCGGCTCACCCGGACCGTCACCTCCCGGCCCGACCACTGCGGCACCGGCGCCACCGACCAGTCCGAGAACTCCTCGGTGACCACGGCGCCGACCTGCGGCGCGCCGTCGCTCACCTCGACCCCGGCCTTGGTCCACCGCCGCTCGTCCACCCGGACCAGCACACCGGCCTGATCGAACTGCTCCGAGTAGTCGAGGAGGAAAGACACCTCCACGGCGCTGCCCGCGCCGAACGGCGCGAGCAGTGCCGAGCCGTCGTCGTGCACGAAGCCGTAGCTGGTGCGCCGCCAGAAGTCGCTGCCGCCGTGCGGCTCGACGAGCAGGCCGCCGTCGACCGGCTCGGCCCGCTCGGGCGGGTTCAGCCAGTGGCCGGCGGACCAGTCGTACGCCTCGTTCATCCCGGCACCGTACCGGGTTTGACGGCGCGCACGTTCGGAGAAGTAGTCCTCGCATGGGTGACAGGTGGTATCAGGAGGCGGTCGTCTACTGCCTCGACGTCGACACGTACGCGGACTCCGACGGCGACGGAGTGGGTGACTTCCAGGGGCTGATCGGCCGGCTGGACTACCTGGCCCGGCTCGGCGTGACCTGCCTGTGGCTGAACCCGATCCACCCCTCGCCCAACGAGGACGACGGGTACGACGCGACCGACTTCTACAACGTCGACCCGCGACTGGGCACGCTCGGCGACTTCGCCGAACTGCTGCACCAGGCGAGCAACAGGGGCATCCGGGTGATCATCGACCTGGTGGTCAACCACACCTCGGACCAGCACCCGTGGTTCCAGTCCGCCCGGTCCTCGCCGGACTCGCCGTACCGGGACTGGTACGTCTGGGCCGACCACGAGCCGGCCGACCGCCACCAGGGCATGGTCTTCCCGGGCGAACAGCACGAGACCTGGACCTACGACCGGACCGCCAAGGCCTGGTACTACCACCGCTTCTACAAGTTCCAGCCGGACCTGAACATCGAGAACCCCAAGGTCCGCGCGGAGATCAAGAAGATCACCTCGTTCTGGCTCCAGCTCGGCGTCTCCGGCTTCCGGATGGACGCCGTGCCGTTCATCATCGAGCGCACCGAGCCGGGCAACCCGAACTCGCCGAAGGACTTCGACTTCCTCACCGACCTGCGCCAGCACGTGCAGTGGCGACGTGGCGACGCGGTCCTGCTGGCCGAGGCGAACGTGGAGCCGGACGAGCTGCCCGTCTACTTCGGTGACGGCAGCGGCTCGGGCAACCGGATCCACATGCTGTTCGACTTCATGCTCAACGGCCGGCTGATGCTCGCCCTGGCCCGGGAGGACCCGGAGGTGATCATCGAGGCGTTGCGGGACACCCCCAAGCTGCCCACCGGCGGTCAGTGGGCCACGTTCCTGCGCAACCACGACGAGATCGACCTGTCCCGGCTCACCGCCGACCAGCGCAACGACGTGCTGGCGAAGTTCGGCCCGGACGAGAACATGCAGCTCTACGGCCGGGGCATCCGCCGTCGTCTCGCGCCCATGCTCGGCAACGACCGCCGGCACATGGAGCTGGCGTACTCGCTGCAGTTCTCGCTGCGCGGCACGCCGGTGCTGCGCTACGGCGAGGAGATCGGCATGGGGGAGGACCTGTCGCTGGACGGGCGCGACGCGATCCGCACCCCGATGCAGTGGTCCTACGCGGACAACGCCGGCTTCTCCACCGCCGAGCCGGAGAAGCTGGTCCGCCCGGTGATCGACAAGGGCGAGTACGGCTACCAGAACGTCAACGTCACCGCCCAGCGCAAGGACCCGCGGTCGCTGCTCGGCTGGTTCGAGCGGATGATCCGGACGCTGCGGGAGGCGCCGGAGACCGGCTCGGGCAGCACCACCCACATCGACGTGCCGATGCCGCCGGGCGTGCTCGCGCACCGCGCCGACGGGCGTACCGGGACGATGGTCTTCCTGCACAACCTCGGCACCGAGGACGTCGAGGTGGACCTGAGCACGCTGGCCCCGGAGGCGGACCTGCCGATCGACGTGCTGAGCGACCGCAACTACGAGGACGTGGGCAAGCTCGACCGGCTCAAGCTCGGCGGGTACGGCTACCGGTGGATCCGGCTCTGCCGGGGCCACGGGCGGTAGGCGCGGCGTACCGGCGGGTTAAGCTCCTTCGATCGAGCCACAAGTTACCGGGAGGTAAGCATGTCGGAGGAGCCCCGCATCGCCGTCGTCACCGGAGCCGCGCGCGGCATCGGCGCGGCGACCGCCCGCCGGCTGGCGGCCGACGGCATGGCCGTCGCCGTGGTCGACATCGACGAGTCCGCCACCAAGGAGACGGTGGACGCCATCGGCTCGGCCGGCGGCCGGGCGCTCGGCGTCGGCGCCGACGTGTCCGACCGGGCCCAGGTCGAGGCAGCCGTGGAGCGGATCGCCGCCGAGCTGGGCGCACCGACAGTGCTCGTCAACAACGCGGGTGTGCTGCGCGACAACCTGCTGTTCAAGATGACCGAGGGCGACTGGGACACGGTCATGGGCGTGCACCTGCGCGGCGCGTTCCTGTTCAGCCAGGCCGCGCAGAAGCACATGGTCGAGGCGAAGTGGGGCCGGATCGTCAACCTGTCCAGCACGTCCGCGCTCGGCAACCGGGGCCAGGCGAACTACTCGGCCGCGAAGGCCGGCCTCCAGGGCTTCACCAAGACGCTGGCGATCGAGCTGGGCCCGTTCGGGGTGACTGTCAACGCGGTCGCGCCGGGCTTCATCGTCACCGACATGACCGCCGCCACCGCGGCCCGGATGAAGGTCGACTTCGACGACCTCCAGAAGCACGCCGCCGCCGAGATCCCGGTACGCCGCCCCGGCCGCCCGGAGGACGTCGCGCACACCATCTCGTTCCTCGCCAGCGAGGGCGCGTCGTTCGTCTCCGGCCAGGTCATCTACGTCGCCGGCGGTCCGAAGGACTGACCGCCCCCGACCCGGCGCGGGCCCGCTCAGGCGGGGTCGCGCCGGGTGCGCCAGAGCCAGAACAGACCGAGCACCGGCAGCACCAGCGGCACGTAGCCGTAGCCGCTGCCGAAGCCGGACCAGACCGTCTCGTCCGGGAACAGCTCCTTGTCGGCGATGCTCAGCACACCGACGCCGAGCACCCCGACCAGTTCGACGGCGCAGCAGGCCAGCGCGACCCGGCGGCCGGCGTGCCCGGCCCGGGCCAGCCCGACCGCCGCCACGATGTAGATCAGCGCCGCCACCGCGGACAGCAGATACGCCACCGGCGCCTCGTCGAACTTCGTGGCGATCTGCAGGCCGGCCCGCGAGGTCGCGGCGATGGCGAAGACGATGTAGACGGCGATCAGCAGCCGGCCCGGGCCGCGGTTGGTGGCGCGATGCTCGTGCGCGGTCGTGGTGTCAGCCACCGAGCGCCTCCCAGGTCTGCTGGAGCCGGACCGCCACGACCGGCGTGACAAGGCAGATCGCGCAGACGATGCCCGAGCCCCACCGGGTCGGCTCCATCCGCGCCAGCACCCAGGCCAGCGGCGGCAGGCAGACGAGCGTCGCCAGGTAGCCGAAGAACGCGCCCGGCTCGCCCGGCCGCTCGCCGCCGCCGAGCGCGACGAGCGCCACCACGGTCAGCGCGAGCAGCGCCACCTCCAGCACGGCCAGGCCGACGAACTGGATCCGGTCCGGCGGCCGGTGGCGTACCGCCGCCACCAGGGCCCAGAGCGCGACCGCCAGCGAGATCACGATCGCGACCGTGGCGAGCGGCCCGTCCACCGGCGATCCGGCGGCCGCCGCGACGGTCGTCGACACAGTGTCGTTCACCGGCACAGCCTACTAACCGGTGTAGTAGCGGCCCGCCCGCCGGGTCGAGGCGCGCCGGACCGGCCGGACGACTAGCGTGGATCACGGTCCCGGCGTACGCCGGTGGCGGACGTCGACGGCAGGGGGTCCGGGTGCGGTTCGGGTTGTTCGGCACGGGTTACTGGGCGGCGCAGACGCACGCCGCGGCCATCGAGGCGCACCCGCGGGCACGCCTCGCCGGCGTGTGGGGGCGCAACCCCGCCAAGGCGGAGGAACTGGCCACCCGGCACGGCGTACCGGCCTTCACCGACGTCGACGCGCTGATCGACGCGTGCGACGCGATCGCCGTGGCGCTCCCGCCGGACGTGCAGGCCGACATCGCCGTCCGCGCCGCCACCGCCGGGCGGCACCTGCTGCTGGACAAGCCGTTGGCGCTCGACCTCGCCGGCGCCGACCGGGTGGTCGACGCGGCCCAGGCGTCCGGTGTGGCCTCGGTGGTCTTCTTCACCCAGCGCTTCCACCCGAACGTCACCGGGTTCCTCGCCTCGACCGCCGCGGCCGGCGGCTGGCAGCACGCCCGGGCCACCATGTTCGCGTCGATCTTCCAGCCGGGGAACCCGTACGGCGACTCGACCTGGCGGCGGGAGCGCGGCGCGCTCTGGGACATCGGCCCGCACGCGCTGTCGCTGATCCTGCCGGTGCTCGGCCGGGTCACCCGGGTCGCCGCGATGGACGGCCCGAGCGGTCTGGTGCACCTGCTGCTCACCCACGACGGCGGCGCCACCAGCTCGCTCTCGCTCACCCTGGACGCGCCGTCCGAGGCGGTCACCCGGGACTTCGTCTTCTTCGGCGAGAACGGCACCGAGACCGTCCCGCCCGGCGACGGCAGCGCGCTCCAGGCGTTCTCCACCGCGCTCGACCAGCTGCTGGAAGAGGTCGACGCGGGCACCCGCGACCACCGCTGCGACGTGCGGTTCGGCCGCGAGGTGGTGGCGGTGCTGGACGCCGCGCAGACCGCCCGCGCCCAGGGCCGCACCGTCGAGCTGTAAGGAAGGGCCCCTTATTAACGCCTCCGGTAGAGGAAGGGGCCCCTCTTAACACCCGCAGGTCAGGCGCCGGCCAGCGTGACGATCGCCTCGCCCAGTTCGGTGGGGGACTGGAACTCCTCGGCCGGCAGGGACCGCAGCGCCTGCAGCGCCTCGGTGCTGGCACCGTTCTCCTGGCCCCAGCGAACCAGGTCCTCCCGGGAGACCGGGTAGTCCAGCCCGGCCAGGAACTCCTGCAACTGCGCGCCGGTGACGGTCATGCCGCCCGGCTACCCAATGAGCCCGGCGCCATGCCCCCCGCCGGGCCCGCGTCCGCCACTACGCCCGCCCCGCCGACCCGGGCCGCAGCCGCCGCCGTACGCCCGCCGCCCGACTCGACGGCGGCGGTTTGTCCCGGCGGGCCCCGGGTAGCCGCGGACATGCTGGTACAGCGGCTCGGCGCGCCGAGCGACTTCGACCCGCTGCTGGAGCGCGTCCGGGACGCCCGCGTGGTGATGATCGGCGAGGCGACGCACGGCAGCTACGACTACTACCGGCTGCGGGAGCAGTTGACCCGGCGCCTCATCGCCGAGCAGGGGTTCGACTTCGTGGCGGTGGAGGGGGACTGGCCGGACTGCGACCGGGTGCACCGGTCGGTGGTCGGCGCGCCGGACGGGCTCGCCGATCCGCTGGTGGCGCTGGAACGGTTCGAACGCTGGCCCACCTGGATGTGGGCGAACGCCGAGGTGGCCCGCTTCTGCCGCTGGCTGCGGGCGTGGAACCTGGAACGCCCGGAGGGGGAACGGGCCGGCTTCCACGGGCTGGACGTGTATTCCCTCTGGGAGTCGATGCAGGCCATCTTCGACTACCTGGGCGAGGAGGACCCGGCCTCGCTGGAGGCGTACCGCTGCTTCGAGCCGTACGGCAAGCGGCCCGAGGAGTACGCGATGGCCAGCCGGTTCGTCTCCGCCCGGTGCGAGGAGGAGGTGGTCCGGCTGCTGGCGCGTACCCGGGAACAGGCCGCCGCGGACGGCCCGGACCGCTTCTCGGCCTGGCAGAACGCGGAGGTGGTGGCCGGCGCGGAGCGGTACTACCGGGCCATGGTCGGCGGCGGCCCCGAGTCGTGGAACGTGCGCGACATCCACATGGCCGACACGCTCGACCGGCTGCTCGACCGGTACGGGCCGGGCTCGCGGGGAATCGTGTGGGCGCACAACACGCACGTCGGCGACGCCCGGGCCACCGACATGGCGGCGGACGGGATGGTCAACATCGGGCAGTTGGGCCGGGAACGGCACGGCCGGGACACGGTGGCGCTGATCGGCTTCGGGAGCTGGCGCGGCAGCGTGATAGCCGCTCCGCGCTGGGGTTCCCCGGCCGAGGCGATGGTGGTGCCGCCGGCCCGGAAGGGCTCGGTGGAGCACCGGCTGCACGAGCTGATGCCGGACCGGGCGGTGCTGGTCTTCGGCGGCGACGACCAGCCGGAGTGGGTGACCGGCGAGGCGGACCACCGGGCCATCGGGGTGGTGTACGACCCGAGCTTCGAGTCCTGGGGCAACTACGTGCCGACCCGGCTGGGCGAGCGCTACGACGCGTTCATCTGGTGCGACGAGACCACGGCGCTGCACCCGCTGCCGGCGCACGTCACGCCCGGCGAGATGGAGACGTACCCGGCGGGGGTGTGACCGGGTGGGGCCCGTCGGACCCCACCCGGTACGGCTCACACCTGGGCGTGCTGCTTCTCGGCGAGGTGGGCGCGCAGGCCCTCACCCTCGACGTCCACGTTGGGCAGGATCTTGTTCAGCCAGCGCGGCAGCCACCAGGCGGCGTTGTTCAGCAGCGACATGACCGCCGGCACGATGGTCATCCGGACCACGAACGCGTCGATGGCGACACCGATCGCGAGCGCGAAGCCCATCGACTTGATGATCGGGTCCTCCAGGAAGACGAAGCCGCCGAACACCGAGATCATGATGAGCGCGGCGGCGGTGACCACCCGGGCGCCGTGCCCCATGCCGTTGATGGTGGCCTGCTGCGCGGTGTCGCCGTGCACGAAGTCCTCGCGCATCCGGGAGACCAGGAAGACCTCGTAGTCCATGGCCAGGCCGAACAGGATGCCGATGAGCAGGATGGGCAGGAAGCTGACCAGCGGGGCCGGGGTGTCCAGGCCGACCAGGTCGGCCAGGTGGCCCTGCTGGAACACCGCCACGGTGATGCCGAACGTGGCCGCCACGGTGAGCAGGAAGCCCAGCGCCGCCTTGACCGGCACCAGGATCGACCGGAACACCAGCATCAGCAGCAGGATCGACAGGCCCACCACCAGCAGCAGGTAGACCGGCAGCGCGTCGGAGAGCTTCTCGGACACGTCGATGCCGACCGCGGTGACGCCGGTGAGCAGCACGTCGGCGTTCTGGATGCCGGCGACCTGCTTGCGGATGTCCTGCACCACCGTCTCGGTGGCCTCGTCGGTCGGCCCGCTCTCCGGGATCACGCCGAGCAGCGCGGTACGCCCCGACGGGTCGACCTGCGGCGGGGCCACCGCGAGCACCCCGTCGGTCTTCTGGATCAGCGCGGTGACCTGCGGGATGGCGGCCTGGGTCGCCTGCGGCGAGTCGGCGGTCACCACGACCGCGAGCCGGCCGGTGAAGCCGGGGCCGAAGCCCTCCCGGATCAGGTCGCTGCTGACCCGGGCCGGGGTGCCCTCGGCGGCGGCGGAGGCGTCCGGCAGCGCCAGGCGCATGTCCTGGGCCGGGATCGCGAGCAGGCCGAGGCCGAGCAGCCCGACCAGGATCACCGGGATGCGCAGCTTGGTGACCCAGTTCGCCCAGCGGAAGCCGAAGCCGGTGCGGTCCTCCGAGCCGGTGGCCGGGTCCTCGACCGCCTTGCGGTCACGCAGCTTGCGCGGCAGCACCTTGTGGCCGGCGAAGCCGAGCAGCGCCGGGGCCAGCGTGATCGCCACCAGCACGGCGATCGTGACGGTGCCGGCCGCGGCCAGGCCCATCACGGTGAGGAACGGGATGCCCACCACGGCCAGGCCGGCGAGCGCCACCACCACCGTGGCGCCGGCGAAGACCACAGCCGAGCCGGCGGTGCCGACCGCGCGGCCGACCGCCTCCTCCGGGGAGAGCCCGTCGAGGAGGTTCTGCCGGTGCCGGGAGGTGATGAACAGCGAGTAGTCGATGCCGACCGCGAGGCCGAGCATCAGCGCCAGGATCGGCGCGGTGCTGGTCAGCTCGACCGCGCCGCTGAGCGCGAACAGACCGGCCATGCCGACGCCGACGCCGATCAGCGCGTTCAGCATGGTCATCCCGGCCGCCACGAGCGAGCCGAACGTGATCACCAGGACGATCGCCGCGACCAGCACGCCGATGGCCTCGGTCGAGCCGACCTCCGGCTCGGCGTTCAGCACCTCGCCGCCGGGGGCGATCTGCCAGCCCTGCGCCTCGGCCTGCTCGCCGACCTTCTCGTACGCGTCGCGCTGCTCGTCGGTGATCTCGTCGACCCCGCCGGCGAACTGCACCTGGATCAGCGCGTAGCGGCCGTCCGGGGTGAGCGCCTGCGCCTGGTACGGGTCGACCGCGCCGACCACGCCGGGCAGCGTGGCCGCCTCCTGCGTGACCTGCTTGACCAACCCCTGGCCGGCGGGCGTGGTGAGCGCGCCGTCCTGTGGCGCCTTGATAGCGATCGTGCCGGTGGCGCCGCTGGCCGCCGGGAAGCGGTCGGCGAGCAGGTCGATCGCCTTCTGCGACTCGGTGCCGGGCATGGTGAAGTTGCTCGCCGTCGGGCCCCGCAGCGTGGCCGCGGCCAGGCCGAGGCCGACGAGTACGACGAGCCAGATGACGGCGACGAGTCGCCGTCGGCGCAGAGATGCCCGGCCGAGCCGGTACAGCAGGGTCGCCATGGACCTTCCTTGTCCTCGCAGGTTCGGATCAGATGGAGACTTCGAGCGCGCGGTACGCCACGGCGAGCAGCGCGGGTCGCAGCTGTTCGTCGGGGATGTCCAGGAACTCGCCGCAGGTCTCGGCGATGCCGGCGAGTACGACGAGCGCCGCGACCCGGGCCTCGGGCCGGTCGGAGAAGCCGGCGAACGCCGCGACCAGCCGTTCGGAGATCTGCTGGATGTGCATGAACGTGGGCTGCTGGAGCAGGTCGGAGAACTCGCCGCGGAGCAGCGCGATCTCGCGGCGGAAGCGGACCGCCAGGTCGACGAAGCCCTCCGCCGCGACGCGCTGTGCGTCCGCGCCGGTGTGCTCGGCGATCCGGGTGTCGAGTTCCTCCAGCACCGCGATGGCCGGCGCCATCAGCTCGCCGAGCAGCGCGTCCTTGCTGGCGAAGTGGTAGAGCACTGTGGCTTTGGAGCAGCCGACCTCACGGGCGATGTCCTGGAGTGAGGTGCCCTTGTAGCCGGTGACGGCGAACCGCCGAGCCGCCGCGGTGAGCAACTCGTCGTGGGTGGCCGGGGTGGGGCGCGCCATGACATCAAGCATGCCTGACCGATCGGTCAGGTGCTGACCGATCGGTCAGATAGAGCGCGTGGCGTTCGCCACATAAGGGCGATTTCAGTTGTTCAGGCCGGTGGGTGGCCGTGCCTACGGTCGTACTCGGCCCGGGCCGCGCTGATCGCCTCGCGGTGCCGTTCGGCCCAGCTGGTCAGCGCCACCAGCGAGTCGTACAGCTCGCGGGCCATCGGGGTGGCCGTGTACTCGACCTTTGGCGGCACGCAGGGGTGGACATGCCGGTCCAGCAGCCCGTCCCGCTCCAGGTTGCGCAGCGTCAGCGTGAGCATCCGGCGGCTGATCCCCTCCACCCGGCGCTCCAGCTCGGTGAAGCGGACCGGGCCGGCCGAGGCGGCGATCAGGATGCCGATGGCCCACTTCCCGCCCACCCGGTCCAGCGCCTCCCGCACGGTGCAGGCGCTCGCCTGCTCCGCCGCGCCCGATCCGCACCGGTCCGCCTCTGCCTCGCCCACGCCCCGATCGTCGCAGGTGCCGGCCGGTGAGGCGCGCGCCGGGCACCGTGTCGGGGTTGCCGAGCCGGGCCCGGCCCGGGATGGTGGTCCGATGGGCGCCGCCGACGAGACCCGGGCCGGAGTGTCGCTGACCAACCTCGACCAGCCGCTGTTCGACGGCGCCGGGGCGACCAAACGCGACCTGGTCGACTACCTCGACGCGATGGCTGACCGGATCCTGCCGGAACTGCGGGACCGGCCGCTGTCGGTGCTGCGGGTGCGGCCCGGCCAGGAGCCGTTCATGCAGAAGAACCTGCCGAAGTACACGCCCGACTGGGTGCGCCGTACCGAGGTGTGGGCCGAGGCGTCGCGCCGGCGCATCTCGTACGCCCTCTGCGACGACCGGCGGACGCTGCTCTGGTTCGCCAACCAGCGGGCCGTCGAATACCACCCGACGCTCGGCCGGGCCGCGCAGCCCGAGCACCCGACCCACCTGGTGCTCGACCTCGACCCGCCGGAGGGCGACTCGTTCCCGGCCGCCGTGCGGGTCGCGCTGCTGGTCCGGCAGGCGCTCGCCGACGCCGGGCTGGCCGGCGCGGTGAAGACGAGCGGCGCGAAAGGGCTGCACGTGATCGTGCCGGTCGACCCGGCCACCACGGCGGAGGAGGCCGCCGCCGCGACCCGGGCGCTCGCCGTCCGTACCGAACGGCTCGACCCGGCGGCCGCGACCACCGCGTTCATCGTCGCCGACCGCGGCGGCCGCGTCTTCGTCGACTCCACCCGGGCGTACGGGGCGACTGTGGTGGCCGCCTACAGTCCCCGGATCCGGCCCGGCGCCCCCGTGTCGTACCCGGTGGGCTGGACCGACCTGGAGAGCGCGAGCCCGGCAGACTTCACCGTGCGGACCGTGCCCGCGCTGCTGGGCGACCGGGATCCCTGGGCGGAGGCGCTGCCCGCGCCGCAGCGGCTGCCGGCGGACCTGGTCGAGCAGGGACGGACCATCCCGGTGGCCCGGGTGCAGGCGATGCACGAGGGCAAGCGACGCGCCAAGGCCCGCCGCGAGGCCGGGTGAGCCCGGTCCGCGTCAGCGCCGCCCGGTCCTCGCCGCCGGCGGGTGCTTGCCCCAGGTGAACGCGATCAGCACCACGGCCAGGGCCCAGGTGACGATCATCGTCCAGATCGGGTGGGTCTCGGTGGCCGGGCGGCGGGCTCGCCCGCGTCCACCTCCCGCAGGATCCGCGCGGCGCGGGGCAGGTCGCCGCAGGCGGTTGCGCGGCCGCGTTCGCCAGGGCCAGCCGGATGGCGCCGCCGGGGGAGGGGCTGCGTTCGTGCGCCCGCTGAGCCGCCGCCACCAGCTCGGCGGCGTCGGGGTGCCCGAACCGGGCCGCCAGCGACGCCAGCATGGTGAGCGTCCAGCTCCGCCCCGCGACGTCCAGCTCCTGGTTCAGCGCCCGCCCGAGGTACGTCAGGGACAGCGAGGGACGCTGGGTCGCGTAGTAGGCGCCGAGCCGCCCGAGCAGCATCGCCCGCTGGCGTGGCCCGTACCGGTCGGCGGCGACCTCCCGGTGCAGCATCCGCAGCGTCTCGTCCACCCGGCCCGCCAGGTAGAGGTTGTCGGCGACGTCGACCAGCCAGGCCAGGCGCGCCTCCGCCGCCCCGGGCGCGGGGGCGGCCAGCAGCAGATCAGCGGCCAGGCTGGGACCGACCGCCGGGTCGACCGCCAGCCGCGCGGCCAGCGCCGAGGCGGACCGGCTCACCGCCGGCAGGACCCGCAGCAGCTGCCGGGCCGCCTGGGCCGGGCGCCCGGCGTCGGCGAGCACCTCGGCCGCCGCCTCGCGCAGCGCCTGCCGCACCGAGGGCGGGGTGTCCCGCAGTACGTCGTCGCGCAACGCGATGGAAGACAGCCGCAGCCCGGCGGCGGTGTCGACGAGGAACCCGCGCGCGATCAGCTCCTCCACCGTCGCGTCGATCCGCTCGTCCGACGTGGTGCCGGTGTGCGCGGCCACCGCTTCGAGGAACCACAGCCCGCAAGGGGCGTCCGCGACGGCGACGGCGCGCATCACCGATCGGTGCGCGGTGGTCAGCGAGGAGGGTACGCCCGTGTGCATCTTGGGGCGGTTGGTCAACGGAGTCTCGGGCAACTGGCTCACCTTCGCAGGTGCTGGGGTTCGACCCGTTCACCGCGAGGTTAGCCACCTCGTGACCTGCCCATCCCCGAATTCGGGGACACTGCTGCGCACGCCGGGGACACGACGAAGGCCCCTGACCGGGCTGGTCAAGGGCCTTGCGATGACTGCTCTGGTGCCCCCGGCAGGATTCGAACCTGCGCTCCCGCCTCCGGAGAGAGGCACCGTGTCAGGCCGCATCTGACCGTTGAGCTGGGCAAACAGCAAGCCAGAGCAGACAGGGCCGCAAGCTTTGGCACGGATTTGGCGCAGAGGCGTCCGGCATGCCCCCTGCGCACGCAGCGGATGGACCAGAATGAACGCCGCCCAGCGACTGCCTTCCCCACTCCGCACTCGGGTACTCCTTGGCGTGCCCTTTGTCGCTCAGCTCCCGAGCCCAGCCAGAGGCCCCAGCAATGGCCCTCAAACAGCCCGATCCGGAGGCGCGCAGCATGTCACGAGGGCCGTTGTAATGGCCCATACCATAGGAACTGCCGCTTCTCATGAGAATGACCAGCATCCGTCAGAGTCCTCGCAGAAGCAGTAGCTGCTGGCTATAAGATTCGGCATCCGAGGGGCATGAGGGGACAGCGCACAGTCCTGTATGGTGCATCGTGACCCATTGCTTACGAACAGGGCCGAGATGATCTGGATCAAGCGAGTCGAAGTCCGCGGGCTAGCAGGCCGGACCAGGGCCGTCCAATACAAACTCAACCCCGACGTCAACATATTCTTTGGCCAGAATGGTTCAGGAAAGACGGGACTTTTAAAGATCTTGCACGGGGCTCTGGCGAGCGAAGTGATGCCGGTGATACCCGTAGCATTCGACAGCGCAAGTGTTCTTGTTGAAACCGACGATGTCGGTGAGGAATCAAGGACTCTTCAGCGTGACGACGAGTTCGAGCTAATGGCACGTGAACTCCGCGCGAATCGGCGAGGTTACTTCCATCCTGGCTCAATTGAGGAGCCAATTCGTCAGAATGGATTGGGTTGGCAGGCCGAGGTAAAGGCCAAGAGAAACCGACGGGGCGCATCGCAAGAGGGCCTGCTGCCTCCCAATCGGCGGATTCGTCACCTGCCGCACGGCTTCTTGTCCATAACGCGATTGACAACGGACCTCAGTCGCTCAGGCCGCTACGGCTCGCCGGCTCACACTCTTGACGAATGGGAATTTGATGAGATCTTCGGAGAAGCGCTCCAGGATCGTTGGAAGACGTACACCAACCGGGTCTTGTCGGAAGTGCGCCGAGCCCAAGAGGGCGCCCTGGCTCAGATTCTCGGAGTAGTACTATCGCCGCAGGGCGAATCCGAGGCGACCGGTGATGACATCGATACCGAGCAGGCATACAAGCGGGTTAGGAACTTTCTGGGAAGGCAAGGCGGGCAGAGCCACCGCAGAAGCGGTTTCCCGAAGATCGACTTTGGTAAAGAATACAAAAATGACCCTAAGTTGCGGCGAGTCGTTAATCTGATCGACCAAGTGGAAGGTCAGATTGAGCACATCATGAAGACCAGGGTAGCCCTCCAGGACCTCGTAACTGAATTGATGGGCCGCGAAAACAAGAAGCTCACGTTTACTGACGAAGAAATTCGAGTTCAGCTCGACAGTAATCGTATGATCGGACTTGCGCGGCTTTCGTCGGGTGAAAAGCAGCTATTGAGGGTGTTGGTGGAGGCAACGATGGCTGGACCAAACCCGATCATTATCGACGAGCCGGAGCTGTCAATGCATATTGACTGGCAGCGGAAGTTGTTGGCGGCAATGCGAACACTTAACCCAGACGCTCAGATCATCGTCGCGACGCACTCCCCCGAGATCATGGCCGACTACGAGGATGAGAAGATCTTCCGTCTATGAACCGCCTAGTCCACTCCCCCAAGGGCTATCTCAGGCAGATGCAGATGTCCACATACAAAGTGTGGATTTTTGTCGAAGGGAAGACCGATCGCTATTTCTACTCGAAGCTGGCGGAAGCCACGGCGACTCGTCGGTCCCGCAATAGCTTCATTGTGGCCATGGCGGATGAACTGCTTGGAAGCCCTGGTAAGGGCGGAGGAAAGAGCGTCCTGCTATCCTTTTTCGATCAACTTCGAGAAACAGGCGGCTTGATTTCCAGGCTCGGGGGTAAAGAGACTCGGGCGGTATTCTTCGTGGATAAAGATGTCGCCGACATTACGGGGGGTCGAAGGCGTAGCCCTCACGTCATCTACACGGAGTACTACAACGTCGAAAACTACGCTTTCAAATACGGAGACATCGCAGATGCGCTTGCGGCATCCCTTGATATACCGCTACAAACAGCAGCCGCTTTAGTGCCCGATCCGAAAGTGTGGCGGGTATCGAGGGCGCATGCGTGGAAGGATTGGGCCTTCCTCTGTCTGGTGGCGGCAATGCTCCAAGTTAGACACCATGCGAACTATAGCGCCCCATCTGCTGTGAACGGTGGTCAAGCTGGGAGTGTAGACGCCCAGAGGGTGTTGGCTTTCCTGACTGCTCTCAGGAGTGCGTGTCCTCACGATTCGAGAACGATAGACGAGGTAATCGACAAGGCGCGGAGCCTGACCGAGAACTACTATTCGACCTGGCGGCATGATCGAATCTTTAACGGGAAGTGGTACGTCCATCACCTGGAAAGGGATGTGACGAGCATGTTGCCTTCAGTGACAGCGCAGGGATTCGGCAAGCACATTGTCCGCCACCTTGTTCACAGACTCGACTTCTCGGCCCCGTGGGCGCGGTCGCTGCGCACGAAATTGGCGGGGCACCTTGGATAGCCTCTGATGTCGCGGGCGGCCTTCCCATTGCTCGGAGTTGGGGATTAATGCGGATGTCCCTTTAAGGGCTGAGGCGTGAATTCGGCCCGAACGGGCTGTTAGGCCCATGCTTCCCATGCGTCAGTGAGAATGTCGCTGAAATTGGACCTCACAGGGGTCCAGCCAAGGAGGGCTTGAGCGCGGCTGATGTCCGCGATCAGGTTCGGCGGCTCTGGCTTGGGTGGCTGGCGGTGGACGGTCACCGGATAACCGGTGATCTGCTCGGCGATGGCCACCACGGTGGCCATGCTCGTCCCGGTACCGGAGCCAAGGTTGATGGTCGGGCAGGTGCCGGGAACACAGGAGGCCAGGCCCTGCCGGATGGCAGTAGCGACGTCGGCAACGTGGACGAAGTCTCGGACTGCTGATCCGTCGCCGTTGAGGGTGACGTGGTCGAGCTGGCCGCTGATCGCACGGAAGACGTTCGGGATGATCCGTGCGCGGTCGGTGTCGGTGACCCCGTCGACGGCTCCGGCGATGTTAAAGGGCCGAACGATGATCGCTCCGACTGCCCCGGTCGCCGCGTAGGCGGCGACCATGTGCTCGGCGGCGACCTTCGAGGCCGCGTATGGGCTCTCGGGGTGCGGGGGGAGGTCTTCGGACAGCGCGCCTTGGTGCTGCGACCCATAGACGATGTTGGTGGAGGCGAAGACCAGGGCGGCGGGGTCGGTGGTCGTCCGGGTGGCGTCGAGAGCCATGAGCAGGTTCAGGGTGCCGGTCGCATTGACGTCGAAGTAGCCGAGCGGGTCAGCGAGCGAGTCCCGGCCGCTGGTTAACGCGGCCAGATGAACGACTCCGTCGTATTCGCCTTCCTTGACGATCTGGGCGACCCGGGCGCGGTCTCGGATGTCTCCCGTCACGATCGCGACATCAGCGGGTGGGTTGCGGTCCCCGCGACCCCGGCTCATGACGGTGACCCGGTGTCCGGCGGTGAGTAGGTCACAGGCGACGGCGCGGCCGAGAAATCCGAGGCCACCGGTTACCAGCACGTGCACGTCAGCCTCTCCCCAGGATCGTGCGGCGGTGCTCCCACGCGAGCTGGATGCAGCCGGCTGCCGCCGGAGCTAGCCGCCCGCTGGCAGTCAGTTCCTCGATGGTGTGTCGGGTGAACGGCAGTGCCGATGTGGGCCGTACCCGCCCGGTCTTCACCACGGTTCCCTCGTCGTTGGCGCTGACCATGTCGGCGAATAGGCGGTCATAGGTAGGGCCATCGAACACGGCCACGGTCAAGATTTCGCCCCAGAGAGTGAGCGCGTCGAGCGCGACGCCGAGGCAGAAGACTCGTATCCCACCCGCCACGTAGTGGCGTTGGAAGCTTGCCAGCGGCTCGGCGGTGTAATCCGCCGGCTCACCGTCACCACCGTGCTCGGCCGTGCCGAGAAATTCCTCGCTGTACTCCCGCATCATGTTGCGCCATAGATCGAAGTCCGCCGCCAAGGCCGCCGGTAGGACGCTCGACGGCTGGAAGACCCCCGCCGGCATGATGTGCAGCATTCCCCCAGCCACGGCTACGTTGCCAGCCGCCCGGTTGTGCAGCACGAAGGACACCCCGTCTTCGTCCACCCGCAGGGTGAGCGTGTCGGTTGACGGTGCCGTCGGCCGACGGCTCGGCGTGAACGGGTCGCCGACAAGCCGCCGAAATCCCAGGTTCCGCCAGGACGCCGGCAGGACGCCGCTTCCGTCGCCCGCAACGTGGTACATCGCCATCTCGTGCGCGAGCGCCTCTGAGACGTCGACACCACCGAAGTACGTGCCGGTGGTGAAGGTGAGTGCTTGGTCGGGCTGGCTCCAGTCGACTCCCGCGAGATGCCAGGCGAGCCGGTTCTCAAAGAGCCGGGGCTGTTCGACGTCCCGCAGGGCGAGACTGTAGCGCTGGTGGCGCCGTCCGTCCGATGCCAACGGCCGTACGCAGGCCGACGCGTCTTCGCTACCGGTGACGGCAGGGGTGGTCCCTTCCGGCGCGAGGCCGATGCCGAACTGCGTCAACTCGATGGGGGTCGACGGCAGCCATTCCGGTGGCGCGATCAAGCCAGTGTCGCCTACTCGATCCTTCGCTTCGTAGAGCCGCGCTGCCTCCCGCGCGAGCTGCACCCGGTGGACGTTCAACTTCCGGCGGACAGCCCGCCACTCTTCCTGGCTTTCCTCGGCGTGCGGGTGAGACTCGGATTCCTGGTGGATCGCGAAACCTCCGGAGTCGTTCTCGGGGCTATCGCGTTGCTGCGGCGTGACGCGCTGCCGCGTCAGTCCAAGATCCTGCACCGATACACCGAAGTGCTCGGCGAGGAGCTGTCGGTAGAGCGCCGACGGGAACGTGATTCCCCGCTCCCACCTGCTCACCTGGTTGGCGGTGACGGCCAGCCGCTTCCCGCGCCCCGCCCCAAGGTGATTGAGCCCGTCCGCCACGTCCTGCTGAGTCTCACCCTCAGCGTCGCGGAGGTTGTAGAGCGCGAAATTCGGGGTGGCATCTCTGGCGCGAGCAGGCATAGCCGCCCTCCTTTGCTGGCGTAGGCACCGGGACGCGCACCACCCGTGCCTAGTTGATGCCTAGTGAACGGCGCTTACTCGCCTGTTGAACGGCGTTTGGATGTGCGTACGGAACTGGTGTCCTTGTCGCCATGACCGACATCGACCGCGATCCGCTCGACGGCATCCGCGAGCCGCCGTACCTCGGCGTGGAGCTGATCCAGCCGCGCGAGCACCAACGAGGAACCGTCCGTCTGTCCCGCCTTCCCGATGCCGCTCGGCGGTGCGGACCCCGTCAGCACGGCTCGGAGGTAGTCGTCCGGCCAGCCGAGAGCCTGAGAGATTGCAGCGAGCGTGCGAGTGGACCGCTTGCGAGTCGCGGTCGCGTATTGCAGCTCACGCAGGGTCGCAACCGACACCTTCGATCGCTCGGCCAACTCCTGCTGGGTCATCGGCAACTCGGTCATCCGGCTGTTCATGGCGCTGGCTACCGCCTGCCAATCCTCCACCGACTGCCTCCCTGTCTGACTGCCTGATCCGCTGATCCTAGTTCCTCCACCCTCGTTGACACCGCACAACATCAGCGCTAATTTTAGCGCTGAAATCAGCTACGCCGCCGGTTGGTCCCGGGGAAGGCAGCGCTTCGCAGCGCTGCGCGCCCACGAGCCACCCGCGCACTTGGTCATTGAGAACTGAACAGCAGAAGCGCCGCGTAGATCCGTCTGCGGCATCCCCGCCTTGAGCCACACGGTGGCCGACCCCGGTGTCTTCCCGGGCGAGCGGGGCGAGCGGGCCGGATCCGGCGCGCGGCATGGACTTCTGCCTCTGGTTTCTGTTCGTCCCGGGGTGCGGCCGGTCTGGTCGCACTCCGGGGCTTTCCCGACTTCAGCGACTCTCCCGGAGGTTTCCCGTGAGGAAGCACCTTGCCCCCGTGGCCACCGAGCCGACCGCCGCCGACCTGGCCGCGATCGAGTCGGAGTGGCCGCTGATCGCCGCCGAGCTGGACGTACTCGACGCCGAGATCACGATGCTCTACGCCGAGGACCACGGCGGCCCCTCGCCGCTGGACTGGCGACGGTTGCGCCGGGCCGAGGCCCGCGTCACCCGCGCCGCCACCTTCCTGAGCACCCGCACCGACCCGCACCGCGCGGCCTGATGTCCCGCATCCGCGCCGCCTTCCACGACCCGGACGGAGCGCGGTACGGCATCCCCACCTACTGGTGGCGAGGTGCCCCGCCCGGCTACGCCACCCGCCGCCAACTGACCGCCGCCGGCCTACGCCCCGGTGGTCAGCCCATCGCCGCTCAGGTGCTCTGGCGCGGCGTCGGCGGCACCCGCGCCGCCTACCTGTACCGGCTCGACCTGGCCACGCCGAAGCGCACCGCCACCCCCGCCCAACGCGCCGCCATCGGCAAGGCGCTGACCGCCCGCCGTACCTGCCCGACCTGCCGGCACGTCCGGCCCTACTACATCCCGCGCTCGCTGGGTGAATGCCTCGCGTGCGCCTATCCGTTGGAGGACGCAGCATGACCGCCCCCACGATCAACGGCACCCGCTACCCGCAGCCCATCGAAGACCTGTTGCCCGCCGCCCGAGGGCTGGACCTGCCCGAGGGGCAGCGGTTCCCGTCGCGGAACCGGCTGATGCGCGAGTTCCGCATCGGCGCTCCCAAGGCCGGTGAACTCCTGGCCCTGCTCAAGGCCGAGCCCACCACCCCGCCCGGCGAAACCACCGCCCCCGAGGCCCCGGAACCGGCCGCCGGGCCGGACATCCCCGAGCCCGCCGCACCCGTCGCGCCGCTGGCGGTGGACCCGACGCCCGTACCGGAGATCACGCCGCCCGAGCCGGAGGCCGAGGTCACGCCGGTCGGTCGCCCGGACACGCCCACCTCGGCCGCGCCGGTGCGGTCGGCGGTGGTGTGGCCGGTGGTGCTGCTCGCGCTTCCGGCGTTCGTGGCGATCTGGTCCGGGTGGGTCGGCCTCGGCGGACTCACCGGCTTCGGCGTGGTGCACCCGCTGCCGGGGATCTGGGACAGCTTCTCCATCAACTCCGCGATCACCCTGCCGATCGGGGTGGAGACCTACGGCGCGTACGCGCTGTACGTGTGGCTGTCCGGCCGCGTACCCGGCCGGGCGCGCCGCTTCGCGAAGTGGTCGGCCATCGCGTCACTCCTGGTCGGCGCGCTCGGCCAGGTCGCCTACCACCTGTTGGAAGCCGCCGGGGTCACCTCGGCCCCGTGGTGGATCACCACCGCCGTGGCCTGTCTGCCGGTGGCGGTGCTCGGCATGGGCGCCGCTCTGGCCCACCTGGTCCGCACCCACGACTAGCGCCGCCCGGCGGCACGGCCCCTGGCCTGCAAACCGATGCCGTGCCGCCGGCCCTCCACCCCTCAGCCCAATCGACCTCAAGGAGAGACCATCCATGTTCGCAGATCCGACCGGCGCGCGTGCTGCCGTGTTCGCCGCCGTGTTCGCCGCTCTCTACGTCGCTCATCAGGTCGCCGATCACTGGGTGCAGACCCAGTGGCAGGCCGACTGCAAGAGCAAGCCCGGGTGGCTCGGCCGCCTCGCCTGCGCCGCGCACGTGGCCACCTACACCCTCACCGCCGCCGTCACCCTCACCACCGTCGTTCTGGCGACCGGGCTGCGCCTGGACCTGTGGGGCGTCGGGGTCGGGCTGGCGGTGTCGGCGGTGTCGCACTACATCGCCGACCGGCGTACCCCGCTGCGCCGCCTGGCCGAGGTGCTCGGCAAAGACCCGCATTGGCTGACCCGAGGCGGCGGCATGTACGCCCTCGACCAGTCCTGGCACTACGGATTCCTGTTCATCGCCGCCCTGTTCTGCGCCGCCTAACCCACCCCTGAAGGGAGAGCCCTCTGATGGCACGCATTTCGATCGGCCGGTCCACCGGCCGCATCACCACCGGCACCTCGACGCTGTGGTGCCCGCCCTGCGGCAACGACAGCAACTGGCGCGACATCACCGCCGACGACCGGCGCACCT
>NZ_QMEZ01000012.1:0-156596 GCF_003315815.1 Micromonospora sp. LHW51205
GACGAATCTCCTCCTCACCCAGACCCACCAACTGACGACCACCCACCGAGATCTCCCCCGAAATGGCCGTCCGCTTCACGTTGTGCAGACCCAGGATCGCCAGCGACGTCACGCTCTTACCGGAACCGGACTCCCCCACGATCCCCAGCGTGCGGCCCCGCTCGACGGCGAACGACACCCCGTCCACGGCCTTGACGACACCGTCCTCGGTGTCGAACCGCACCCGCAGATCCCGGACCTGGAGATAGGGCCCGTCGCCGGAGCGCTGCTCCGGCACCTCCGGGCGGTCCGGCTCCCCGGACGGCACCGCCTCCGACCTGCCCATTGACCGCCTCCCCTTCGGTGATGAAGAGAACCTACAGGAAAACCCAGGAGGCGAAAATAAGCTACATCGAGCGGTCTGTCAGCGGCCGTAGCGTAACGACATGGTTTCTGGTCCGCCGATCCTGCCGCAGAGCCAGACCCACCACCCGCGCTCCCGGTGGGCGGGGCTCGGCCCGCCCACCGGGAGATATCAGCCTGCGGCGGTGAGGGTGAGGACCACCGGGCCGCCGGGAAGCGTGCGGCTGTCCGAGCGATCCGGCATGTTCCACGCGGTGCTGTTCCGGGCGGCGTCGCTCAGCTCGAAGCCCACCGTGTACGCCCCGGCGGGCAGATCCTGCCACCACGGAAGGTAGAGCCACGCGGTAAGCGTCCCGTCGGGGGCCTGGCTGCTACCCCCACCCGACTGCGACACCACCTCGCCGTTGACGTCGTACACGTAGACGCTCACGCCGGTGATCGGTGCGACCTTCACATCGGCGTCGATGGTGAGCTTGATCGAGGTCTGCCCCACCTCGCTCACCGGCAGTGAGGACGGGTCGAGGCTGGCGCTGCGGGCCGTCGGCGGCTCGGTGCTCGGCACCCGCGTGATCGTCAGATCCGGATCCGGCGCGCCGTACATGCTTCCGTAGAGCGCGACGTTGCCGGCACCGTCGATCACCGCCAAGCCCTCGACCTCACACTGCGCGGTCTGCTGATACACCATGACCTTGACGGCGACACGACCGTCCGCCCTGGTGGTCGGGAGACCCCACTGCTGGCAGCCGCCGACGAGATCGAGCTGCACTGTCGACAGACCCTTGCGGGTGTCGGTCACGACCATGGTGATGTCGGTCATCACCGAGTCACGCCAGTTGTCCACCGGGTTCGGCTCGATCGCGAAGTCGCTGGCCCGTACCGTCGAGTTGGTCGTCGTGGTGACGGACGGCGCGGTCGGGTTCTTGTAGGTGGTCGTCCCGCCGGCGTTGTTGCGCAGCACCAACGCGGCAACCCGCCAGTTGCCGGTGGCGGCATCCGCGGGCACGGTCACGTCGAGCACACACGGCATGTAGATGCCGTCCTGCTGGCCGCCGGTGACCCGGCCGCATCGCAGCCCGGTGCTGTACTCGTCCCGCTCCCAGGTGAAGGCGGTGGTGACGCTCGCGCCGCCCGGACCGGCCAGCCGGATGGTGCCCTTCCAGAAGCCGGACTGCCCGTCCTGCACCGTGAAGTCGTAGGTCACAGTAGCCGCGCCGTTCCCCACGTAGAAGTAGGGACGGCGCACCGGGGAGCTCAGCGAGATGGAGTCGGCGCTCGGCCCCGACGAGTCGATCAGCGTCCGGGCCGTGAACCGGTAACCGAACGCCTGGAGGCGGGTGCCCGAGACCGTGGCGGTGGTGCCCTGGGAACCGATGGTGACCTTCGTGACCTCCCAGATCGCGGTGTCCGCGTCGGAGTAGGCCCGCACCGGAAGGTCGAAGGAGTAGGTGGACTCCTGCGGCGTGCCCGACTCGTACACACCGTCACCGCAGCAGGTCTCCTGGTACGCGTAGCGCGCGACCAGGTCGTGACCGACCAGTTCACCGGTGACGGTGCTGCGCATGCGCATGGTGACGGTGCCGAAGATGGAGCCGGCCTCCGGGTCGGTGTTGGTGACCGTCCAGGTGAGCTTGTTGCTGGCGTAGTCGCCGGTGGCGTCGACCGTGTCGTTGGCGAAGGCGAGGGCGGTGAGCTTGAGTCGCGGGGCCGCGGCGTGGGCGGCAGTGGCACCGAACATGGTTGCGGCGACCATGACGACGAGCGTCAACGCACCGCGGAGTAGTCGGTGCGCGGAAGTGGCAGACATGGACCATTTCTTATCAGCGTCCGGCGACTCGGGTTGTCCCGTTCACGCGCAGGTCGGCATCGATTTCGCCACAGCCCGCCTCGGAGCCGGTCGGATGACGTCGTCCCCTGACGGATGTCGGTGCGCTGGCCTAGGGTCGGGCGCATGAGCGAGTTCGACGCGGCGACCGCTGCCGTCCAAGCCGCCCTGGACGCGGGCGCCCGCTACGCCGACGCCCGGGTCATGCACCGCCGCTACGAGTCGATGTCTGCGCGCAACGGCGACATCGAGGAGCTGAGCCAGGACGAGAGCATCGGGCTGGGCGTACGCGCGCTCGTCGGTTCGGGGTGGGGCTTCCACGCCGTACCCGATCTGTCCGACGCGGCGGCCCGCGACGCCGGCCGGCGCGCCGCGGCGATCGCCACCGCGAGCGCGCGGGTTCCCGGCCCGCCGATCGACCTGGTGCCTTCCGAGGCGGCGGTGGCGAGCTGGGCCTCGGAGTGCGCCGTCGACCCGCTCGGGGTGCCGCTGTCGGACAAGGGCGACCTGCTGGTCCGCGCCACCGCGACGATGCGCGAGCACGGCGCCGACCTGGCCGAAGGGCTCTACCAGATCTGGGACACCACGAAATGGTTCGTCTCCAGCGAGGGCCACCGGATCGACCAGCACATCCGGGAGTGCGGCGGCGGCATCTCGGCCACGTCGATCGGCGACGGCGAGACGCAGCGCCGGTCCTACCCGAGCTACCGCGGGCAGTACGGCACGACCGGCTGGGAGCTGGTCACCTCGCTGGACCTGGCCGCGCACGCCGCCCGGATCGCCGAGGAGTCCCGCGAGCTGCTCACCGCGCCGCTCTGCCCGGCCGGCGAGACCGACCTGATCCTCGGCGGCGAGCAGCTCGCGCTGCAGATCCACGAGTCGGTCGGGCACGCCATCGAGCTGGACCGCATCCTCGGCTGGGAGGCGGCGTTCGCCGGCACGTCCTGGCTCGACCTGGCCCGCCTCGGCTCGCTGCGCTACGGCTCGGAGCTGATGAACGTGACCATCGACCCGACCATCCCCGGGGCGCTGGGCAGCTTCGGCTACGACGACGAGGGCTCCCCCGCCGTGGCCCGGGACGCGGTCCGCGAGGGGCGGTGGGTCGGGGTGCTCGCCGGCCGGGACTCGGCCGCCGTCGCCGGCCTGGACCACGGCGGCAGCGTACGGGCCGACGGCTGGGCCCGGCTGCCGATGGTGCGGATGACGAACGTGGGCCTGGAGCCCGGCCCGCACACGCTGGACGAGATCATCGCGGCCACCGACGACGGGGTGCTGATGGACATCAACCGGTCCTGGTCGATCGACGACAAGCGGCTCAACTTCCAGTTCGGCTGCGAGGTCGGCTGGGAGGTCAAGAACGGCCGCCGGGGGCGGATGCTGCGCAACCCGACGTACACCGGCATCGGGCCGGTCTTCTGGCGCTCGATGGACATGCTCTCCTCGGAGACGGTCGCCTGGGGCACGCCCAACTGCGGGAAGGGGCAGCCCGGCCAGGTCGGACACACCGGCCATCCGGCCGCGCCGGCCCGGTTCCGCGGCGTCCGGGTGGGGGTGCGGGCATGAGCGAGCGCAGCGAGCGAATCAGCAGGCTCAGGGCGACAGTGCCTCATGACGGCACGGAGCGAAGCGGAGTGCCGGCATGAGCGCCGAACTGGGGATCGCCGCGGGAGTGGTGGACCTGGTCCGGCGTACGGCCGGTCCGGGCGCCGAGGCCGAGGTGCTGGTGACCCGCACCGACCTGGCCCTGACCCGGTTCGCCAATTCCTTCATCCATCAGAACGTGTCCGAGACCGGTGTCTCCGTACACCTGCGGTTGCACGTGGACGGGCGGACCGCGACCGGCAGCGGCAGCCGGGTCGACGCCGACGGGCTGGCCGCCCTGGTCGAGCGGACCCGGGCCGCGGCCCGGCTCGCGCCGCCCGACCCGGCCTGGCCGGGACTGACCGCGCCGACGCCCGTGCCGTCCGGCCCGGCCACCGACGAGGCCACCGCGTTCGCCTCGCCCGGCGAGCGGGCCGAGCGGGTACGCGCGTTCGTGGACGCGGTCGACGGGCTGGAGGCGGCCGGCTACTGCCGCACCGCGTACCGGTCGGGGGCGTTCGCCAACTCGGCCGGGCACACGGCGGCCGGAAGCGCGGCCGAGGCGGCCATGGACGGCATCGCCCGCGCCGGCGCCGCGGACGGGGTGGCGCGGCTCTGCGCCGACCGGCTCGCCGACCTCGACGGCGCGGCGCTCGGCGCGCACGCGGCGGCGAAGGCACGGGCCGCGGCCGACCCGGTCGAGCTGCCGCCCGGGCACTACGAGGTGGTGCTCGAACCGGCTGCCGTCGCCGACCTGCTGCAGAACCTCGCCTGGTTCGGCTTCAACGGCAAGCGGTACGCCGAACGGCAGTCGTTCGCCGAGCCGGGCACCGCCCAGTTCGACCCGCTGGTGACGCTGGTGGACGACCCGCTGCACGCCGGTACTCTGCCGTTCGACCTGGAGGGCACGCCGCGGCGGGCGTTGCCGCTGGTCGAGGGCGGCATCACCGGGGCGGTGGCGTACGACAGGCGCGGCGGCGCGGAGGCGGGCAGCGGGTCGACCGGCCACGGCATGCCGGGTAGCGCGACGTTCGGGCCGATCCCGCACAACATCCGCCTGCTGGCGGATCCGGGCGTCGCCGATGCGGGCACGACAGTCGCGGCCGGGCCGGTGAGCGCTGGCGTCACCGGAGCGGTGGGCGACCCGGACACCGCCGCGCTGGTGGCCGGGATGCGGCGCGGGCTGCTGGTGAGCGACTTCTGGTACACGCGGGTGCTGGACCCGAAGCAGCTGGTGGTCACCGGGCTGACGCGCAACGGGGTGTGGCTGGTCGAGGACGGCGTGCCGACCCGGGCGGTGCGCGACTTCCGGTTCACCGAGTCGTACCCGCGGGCGCTGGGGCCGGGGCGGGTGCTGGGCCTGGGCCGGGCGCCGGTCCGGCAGCCGGGCCGGGTCGACGGGTCCTGGTACGAGGCGCCGACGCTGCGACTGTCCTCCTGGCACTTCACCGGCGGCGCGTCCGGGTGATCCGGCGCGTCGCCGGGCGCACCCGCGGCGCCGGTCGGCGCACCGTTCGACCGACCCGCCACATTGATCATGAACTGACTCTTTCCAAGCTGCGGGACACACGGGACACTGCGTTGCGCGGCCGGGCCGTGAAGATCGGCGTAACGTGTGTCACTTAGCCGCACCGGTTCGCCGGTGTGGCCTCGTGCGTGCGCAAGACGTGACAGTGACGTCAGGGAGATGACTCGAATGACAACTACGTCGGCCAAGACGCCGAGATCGCAGCCGCGGGGAGGGCGGGCGCGCGCCGCCATCGCGGCGAAGACGTTGCGGACCGACCGGTGGTGGTTCGCTCCGCTGATCACCGTGGTCGGGCTCAGCGCGTGGGTCATCTACGCGACGGTCCGGGTCTTCATGCACAAGTGGTACTGGGTGGAGCAGTACCACTACCTGACACCGTTCTACTCCCCCTGCGTCACCGACCGCTGTGTCGAGGGCTCCTCGCACTTCGGCCAGTTCCTGCCCGGCTGGTGGATCATCCCGGACGCGGCGCTCACCCTGCCGTTCCTGCTGCTGTTCCGCCTGACCTGCTACTACTACCGCAAGGCGTACTACCGGTCGTTCTGGCTGTCGCCGCCGGCCTGCGCGGTGCCGGACGGTCACCAGTCGTACAGCGGTGAGACGCGGTTCCCGCTGCTCGGGCAGAACCTGCACCGCTACTTCTTCTACGCCGCCGCGATCATCTCGCTGATCAACACCTGGGACGCGATCCTGGCCTTCCACTCCCCCGACGGCTTCGGCTTCGGCCTGGGCAACATCATCCTGGTCGGCAACGTGGTGATGCTGTGGGCGTACACGATCTCCTGCCACTCCTGCCGCCACATCATCGGCGGGCGGCTCAAGCACTTCTCCAAGCACCCGATGCGCTACAAGGCGTGGACCGGGGTGTCCTGGTTGAACGTCCGGCACATGCAGCTCGCCTGGATCACCCTGGGCACCCTGGCGCTCACCGACTTCTACGTGATGGCGGTCGCCGCCGGCTGGATCAACGACCTGCGGTTCATCAACTGAGAGCCTGGACATGACTGAGACGCGAATCGAACGACACCACTACGACGTCGTCGTGATCGGGGCCGGCGGCGCCGGCCTGCGCGCGGCGATCGAGGCCCGGCTGGCCGGCAAGAAGACCGCGATCATCTCGAAGTCGCTGTTCGGCAAGGCGCACACGGTGATGGCCGAGGGTGGCGCCGCCGCCGCGATGGGCAACGTGAACTCGCGGGACAACTGGCAGGTGCACTTCCGGGACACCATGCGCGGCGGCAAGTTCCTGAACAACTTCCGGATGGCCGAGCTGCACGCCAAGGAGGCGCCGCAGCGGATCTGGGAGCTGGAGACGTACGGCGCGCTGTTCGACCGCACCAAGGACGGGAAGATCTCGCAGCGCAACTTCGGCGGCCACGAGTACCCGCGCCTGGCGCACGTCGGCGACCGGACCGGCCTGGAGCTGATCCGTACGCTCCAGCAGAAGATCGTCTCGCTCCAGCAGGAGGACAAGCAGGAGTTCGGCAGCTACGACGCGCGGATCCGGGTCTTCTCCGAGACCACGATCACCGAGTTGCTGCTCGACGGCGACCGCGTCGCCGGCGCGTTCGGCTACTACCGCGAGTCCGGCGAGTTCATCCTCTTCGAGGCGCCCGCCGTGGTGCTCGCCACCGGCGGCGTCGGACGGTCCTACAAGGTCACCTCGAACTCCTGGGAGTACACCGGGGACGGCCACGCGCTGGCGCTGCGCGCCGGGGCGACGCTGATCAACATGGAGTTCCTCCAGTTCCACCCGACCGGCATGGTCTGGCCGCCCTCGGTGAAGGGCATCCTGGTCACCGAGTCGGTGCGCGGCGACGGCGGGGTGCTGAAGAACTCCGAGGGCAAGCGGTTCATGTTCGACTACGTCCCGGACGTGTTCCGCAAGCAGTACGCGGAGACCGAGGAGGAGGCGGACCGCTGGTACACCGACCCGGACAACAACCGGCGTCCGCCGGAGCTGCTGCCCCGTGACGAGGTCGCCCGCGCGATCAACAGCGAGGTCAAGGAGGGCCGGGGTACGCCGGCCGGCGGCGTCTACCTGGACATCGCCTCCCGCAAGTCGGCCGAGGAGATCCGCCGCCGCCTCCCGTCGATGTACCACCAGTTCAAGGAGCTGGCCGACGTCGACATCACCAAGGAGCCGATGGAGGTCGGCCCGACCTGTCACTACGTGATGGGCGGCGTCGAGGTCGACCCGGACTCCGGCGCGGCGTACGGCACGGTGCGCGGGCTCTACGCCGCCGGTGAGGTGTCCGGCGGCATGCACGGCTCCAACCGGCTCGGCGGCAACTCCCTGTCCGACCTGCTGGTATTCGGCAAGCGCGCGGGCGGGCACGCGGCCACGTACACCGATCAGCTCACCAGCCGCCCGGCGGTGTCGGTGGCGGCGGTGGAGGCCGCCGTGGAGACGGCGCTGGCGCCGTTGCAGCGCGACACCGGCGAGAGCCCGTACCAGCTCCAGCAGGACCTCCAGGCGGTGATGGGCGACCTGGTCGGCATCATCCGGCGCGAGGGCGAGCTCGCGGACGCCATGCGCCGGCTGGCCGAGCTGCGGGAGCGGGTGGCGAAGGTGAGCGCGGTCGGCGGCCGGCGCTACAACCCGGGCTGGCACCTGGCGCTGGACCTGCGCAACATGCTCGTGGTCTCGGAGTGCACCGCGATGGCGGCGCTGGAGCGGCAGGAGTCGCGCGGCGGGCACACCCGGGAGGACTACCCGGCGATGGACCCGAAGTGGCGGCGGGTCAACCTGGTCTGCTCGCTGGACGGGGACGCGGTCCGGCTGACCCACAAGCCGCTGCCGAAGATGCGGCCGGAGCTGATCGGGCTGTTCGACCGGGCCGAGCTGGCCAAGTACCTGACCGACGAGGAACTCGCCGAGTTCGACGCCCTCACCGAGGAGGCGAACACTGATGGGAAGTAAGCGCCAGTTCCGCATCTGGCGGGGCGACGAGACCGGCGGCGACCTGAAGGACTACACGGTCGAGGTGAACGAGGGCGAGGTGGTCCTCGACGTGATCCACCGGCTGCAGGCCACCGAGGCGCCGGACCTGGCGTGCCGGTGGAACTGCAAGGCCGGCAAGTGCGGCTCCTGCTCCATGGAGATCAACGGCAAGCCGCGGCTGGGCTGCATGACCCGGATGTCGACGTTCGAGGAGTCCGAGACCGTCACGGTCACCCCGCTGCGCACGTTCCCGGTGATCCGGGACCTGGTCACCGACGTCTCGTTCAACTACGAGAAGGCCCGGGAGACCCCGGCGTTCGCGCCGCCGGCCGACGTGGCGCCCGGCGACTACCGGATGCAGCAGGTCGACGTGGAGCGCTCGCAGGAGTTCCGCAAGTGCATCGAGTGCTTCCTGTGCCAGAACGTCTGCCACGTGATCCGGGACCACGAGGAGAACAAGCCGGCGTTCTCCGGCCCCCGGTTCTTCATCCGGGCGGCCGAGCTGGACATGCACCCGCTGGACGCGCGTACCGACCGCCGGGAGTACGCGCAGTCCGACATGGGACTCGGCTTCTGCAACATCACCAAGTGCTGCACCGAGGTCTGCCCCGAGCACATCAAGATCACCGACAACGGGATCATCCCCATGAAGGAACGGGTCGTCGACCGCAGGTACGATCCCCTTGTGTGGCTCGGTAACAAGATCTTCCGGAGGGGTCAGGTGCCTCAGACCAGCGCGACCAGCGGGCATTCCAGCGGTGCCGTCACGTCCGGAGGGGCGCACGGCGGGGCGCACGCGCACTCCGGCGGAACGCACTCGCACGGCGGGGTGCACTCGCACGCGGGCGGCTCGCACGACAGCGCCGCCGAGCGTCAGGCCCAGCAGGGCGTCAACTGGCACCGCGAGGTGCCGCACCCGACCGCCCCGGCGGTGGACGCCAACGGCAAGCTGCCGCTGACCGAACTGACGTTCAACCGGGCCGCCGCGCCGTCGCCGTTCGGCGACGACGTGACGTTCCCGCTGCCCCCGGAGCACCTCAACTTCGCCCACCCGCAGCAGGACGAGCCGAAGCACTGAACGACAGCACGACGACGGGGGCCAGCGGCACACGCCGCCGGCCCCCGTCCCGTTTCGGCCCGCCTGTCCGGTCCGGAGCCTCAGTCGGACGCGGCGAGCAGCGGACGCAACGCGGCCACGATCGGCACGTCGGCCGGAAGCCAGTCGACGCTGTCCAGCTCGGCGGCGGAGAGCCAGCGCAGCTCCGCGTGCTCCAGGGCCTTCGGCTGGTCGCCGTGCAGCAGGCGGGCGGCGTAGACGCGCAGCACGGACCGGCCGTGCGCCATCCGTACGTCACGGCCGACGCGGGCGCCGACAGCCACCCGTACGCCCAGCTCCTCGGCGCACTCGCGGGCCAGCGCGTCGGTCTCGGCCTCACCCGGCTCGACCTTCCCGCCGGGGAACTCCCACCGGCCCGCCACCTCGGGGGGCGCGGAGCGCTCGCACGCCAGCACCCGGCCGCCCTCGATGATCGCGGCCCCGACGACCACCCTCGGCTCCCGCCGGTCGGCGTGTCCGCCCCCGCTAATCCGTTCGGTCCGCACGGGCCACCAGCGTGCCAGATCAATCGGCGGTTTGGGTAGCTGCGTCGGCCGTCAGGTCAGCAGAACACGGAAGTGTGGGCGTGGACACACCATCTGAGTGGCGAGAGACTAGAGAGCGTCGACTGGGACACGGGATGGCGACGATTTGGCCACAAGCCGGCAACGACGCCTGGGAGGTGCGGTGATGCGCGTGCTGTTCAGCGGCCGTGCGAAGCACGACTACCTCAGCGACGCGCTCGCCCTGCTGTCGGGATGGACGCGCGAGGGCGAACAGATCCGCCGCACGATCGTCCTCGACGACACCCAGCACGCCGCGCTCACCGAACGGGTGGCGGTGGTCGCCGACGCGCTGCGGCTGCGCCCGGAGATCAGCCGCCGGGCAGATCGTACCCAGATCCGCCTGGGCCACGGCGACGGCGAGCCACTCACCGAGGGTGAGGTGCTGCTCGCGGCGCGCATCGAGGACGCGGTCCGCGCGGTCACCGAGCCCTGAGCGCTGGCGCGCCCCGCCTACCCTCAGATGCATGTCTGGCCCCACGTACGACCGCAAGGAACAGTTCCAGCAGATCCAGAGCGGGCTGCTGCCCGGTGAGCAGATCATCGCCGTCTACGACGCGGTGGGCACCGGCACCGGCTTCATCGGCCTGACCGACCGGCGGGTGATCATCCAGGACCGCTCCTTCGTCGGCAAGCGGTACGCCATCACCAGCATCCCGTACTCGAAGATCACCAGCGTGAGCGTGGTGAGCAACAAGTCCTGGGGCGGTTCGTTCTTCTCCACCGGGTCGATCGCCGTGCACGTCGGCACGCACACCTACGAGGTCGAGTTCCGGGGCGCGGAGAAGAGCCACCACGTGCACAACGTGATCCTGCACCACATCTCCTGACCTGCACTGGCACAATCGCCGCCATGCGAGGGCTGACGGCGCGCTGGCGGGCCTGGCGGGGCGACCACCGCCGGGCCGTACGCCTGGTCCGCCGGCTCCTGGTGCTCGCCACGGCCGCCGTGGTGCTGCTGGGCGCCGCCACGATCGCCAGCGTGACCTGGGTCCGCGGCGCCGCCGAGGGTCGCCTGTTCGGCGCCGCGGACGTGCCCGAGACGCCGGTCGCGCTGGTGCTGGGCACCAGGGTGGACCCGGACGGCACCCCGGCGCCGTTCCTCGCCGGCCGGCTGGAGATCGCCCGCCAGTTGTACGCCGCCGGCAAGGTCAAGGTGCTCCTGCTCTCCGGCGACCACATGGACTGGGACTACGACGAGCCGGACGCGATGCGGCGCTGGCTCGTCGAGCGGGGCGTCCCGGCGGAGAAGACGGTGCTGGACCATGCCGGCTTCGACACGTACGACTCGTGCGTGCGCGCGCACCGCATCTTCGGGGTTCGGCGGGCCACTGTGGTCACCCAGTCGTTCCACCTGCCGCGCGCGGTGGCGCTCTGCCGGGACGCCGGCATCGAGACCGTCGGCGTCGGCGACGACACCGCCCGCCGGTACGCCGGCCAGTGGCGGATCAGCTCCACCCGGGAGCACGCCGCCTGCGTCAAGGCCGCCGTGGACGTGCTCAGCGGGCGCGACCCGGTGCACCTCGGCCGCCGGGAGACCGCTGTGGACGACGCGCTGCGGGCGTAATCCGGTTGTCGCCCCGGTCGGCTGCTGGTCTGCTGGACCCCTCGAAGCCGACCGGAGGGAGCACCGCCATGCCACACGCTGCGAAGCCCAACCGACCCGTCGTCACCCTTGCCGAAACGAGGCTTCGTGTTTCCGTACCCCATTCCGGCGGAGGTCGCTGACCTCGCGCCGCGTCCTGTCCCTTCCGCCCGGCGGGAGGGCGTGTGATGTCCGTCTTCGACGATCCCGGCTTGTTCGGCCGGCTCTGGGCCGACACCTACGACGGCCCCGGCAATCCCGACCCGGCCCCGGCCGTCGACTTCCTCGCACCGCTGGCCGAGGGCGGCCCGGTGCTCGAACTGGCGGTCGGCACCGGCCGGGTGGCCCTGCCGCTGGCCGCCCGCGGTCTGACCGTGGAGGGCGTCGAGGCGTCCCCGGAGATGGTCGCGCACCTGCGCGCCAAGCCGGGCGGCGCGGACCTGCCCGTGACCATCGGCGACATGGCGGACGTCCCGGTCGCCGGGCCGTACCGTCTGGTCTTCCTGGTGTTCAACACGCTGTTCAACCTGGTCTCCGAGGAACGCCAGGCGGCGTGCTTCCGCAACGTCGCCCGGGTGCTCGCGCCTGGCGGGGCGTTCGTCATCGAGACGTTCGTGCCCGACCCGGCGGACTTCGACCGGGACGAGCAGGTCCAGGTGCGGGAGGTGACCGAGGACTCGGCCACCATCCGCGTGCACCGGTACGACCGCGCGGCGCAGACGTTCGTGCGGCAGACCGTCACGTTCGACGCCTCCGGCGTGCACCTGAAGCCGTTCGCCATGCGCTACGCCTGGCCGGATCAGGTCGACGAGCTGGCGGAGCGGGCCGGGCTGCGGCTCACCGAGCGGTACGCCGACTGGGACCGGTCGCCGTTCGACGCGGACAGCCGCTCGCACATCTCCGTCTACCGGCGGCGGTAGCGCTCACGTCGAGGGGCCGGGCGTCGTACCGGCCCCTCGACGCGCGACTACGCTGACGACCGCCGGTCCGGACAGGGGGAACCGATGACTGTCACCGTCGTCGCGATGGACGACTCGCACGCCGACGCCGTACTGGAGATCTACCGTCTGGGCATCGCCGAGGGCAACGCCACGTTCGAGACCGAGCCGCCGGACTGGACGAGGTTCACCGCCACCCGGCTGCCCGGCCACCGCTGGGTGGCGCTCGACGAGGCAGGCGACGTGCTCGGCTGGGTGGCCTGCTCCGCTGTCTCCGACCGCTGCGTCTACGCCGGTGTGGTCGAGCACTCCGTCTACGTGCACCCGCGGGGGCGCGGGCGCGGGGTCGGCCGGGCGCTGCTGGAGGCGCTGATCGCCTCGACCGAGGCGGCCGGGATCTGGACCATCCAGTCCGGTGTGTTCCCGGAGAACACGGCGAGTCTCGCGCTGCACGCGACGTGCGGCTTCCGCGTCGTCGGCACCCGCGAGCGGGTGGGCCGCCACTACGGCACCTGGCGCGACGTGACCCTGATCGAACGCCGCAGCCCCGCAGTCACCTGACGCTCCCCCGCCCCGCCCGGGCCCGCCCCGGTCCCGCCCCGGCCCGCCCGGTGATCAAGGAGTTTGTGTCCGGTCGGCGCGGTCCGGGAGACGTAAACCCCTTGATCACCGGGTGAGGTCGCGGCAGGACACGCTCCAGGATCAGGTCAACCATCTGCCGGAACTCGGGGAGCTTGCGGCCGAAGATCGGGCTGTCCCCCGCGACCTCACCGCCGTTGACGAGCGTCGCGGCCGGCCCCGGCGAGCCGGCCACCGGCCCGACCCGGCACAGCCGAAGGTGACGCGTCGTCAGCATGGAGGTCGGCCCAGGTCCGCTCCGCGGCGGTGTCGCAACAGCCGCAGACGGACTGCCGTACCTGGCGGGTGCTCTCGTCGATCGTCAGTGTCACGGCGCGAACTCGATCGAGCCGTAATCGGCCGCGCGTACCCGAAGAAGACTTGACGCCCCGGCCCGCGAGCGCCAAGGTTAGTTACATGAGTAATGAACCAAAGAACCAGGATGGATGACGGCCGGCCGATCTTCGTCCAGATCGCGGAGATGATCGAAAACTCGATCATCGACGGGACGTACGCGGAGGAGACCCAGGTGCCGTCGACGAACGAGCTTGCGGCGTTCCACCGGATCAACCCGGCGACCGCCGCCAAGGGGATCAACCGCCTGGTCGATGACGGGCTTCTCTACAAGCGCAGGGGGATCGGAATGTTCGTGGCAACGGGCGCCGTCGAAACACTCCGGGAACGCCGCCGGCGCGAGTTCTCCGACCAGTACGTGCGGCCCCTCATCGAGGAGGCACGCAAGTTGGGCATCGGCACCGAGGAGCTGAAGAAGCTCATCGACACAGGGGAGGAACAGCGATGAGCGTCGTGGCGGCAGCCGGGCTCACGAAGCGGTTCGGCGAGGTGACCGCTCTCGATGACGTCACCTTCACGTTGACGGGCGACAAGATCTATGGGCTTCTCGGCCGCAACGGCGCCGGCAAGACGACGCTGATGCAGCTGATCACCGGCCAGAACAGCGGCACCAGCGGCGACCTCATGCTCTTCGGTGAGCGGCCGTACGAGAACGAGCGGGTGCTGTCGCGGGTGGTCTTCATCAAGGAGAGTCAGACGTACCCGACCGCGTACCAGGTCCGGCACGTGCTGAGCCTGGCCAAGCGGCTGTTCCCCAACTGGGACGAGGACTTCGCGCAGTCCCTGGTGGACGACTTCGACCTGCCGCGCAAGCGCAAGGTGCGCAAACTGTCCCGCGGCATGCTGTCCGCGCTGGGCGTGACGATCGGCCTGGCCGCACGCGCGCCGCTGACCTTCTTCGACGAGCCGTACCTCGGTCTCGACGCGGTCGCCCGGCAACTCTTCTACGACCGGCTGCTCGCCGACTACGCCGAGAACCCGCGCACCGTCGTGCTCTCCACACACCTCATCGACGAGGTGGCCGACCTGATCGAGCACGTACTGCTGCTCGACCGCGGAAAGCTGCTGCTCGACGCGCCCAGCGACGAGCTGCGCGGCGAGGTGGTGGAGGCGTCCGGCCCGGCCGCTGCGGTGGACGAGTTCGCCGCCGCGCACCAGGCGCTGCATCGTGAGCAACTCGGCGGCGCGGTCCGCGCGTCGCTGCGCGGGTCGTTCGACGACGCCGAACGGACGCGCGCCAAGAAGCTCGGCATCGACCTGGCGCCGGTGTCGCTCCAACAGGCCGTGGTGCGCCTGACGACGGAAAGGACGAACGCGCGATGACTCGTATCCTCGACGTCGCCCGGATGCACACCATCGCCTGGGTCAGCCAGTTGGCCTGGCCATGGGGCATCATGGCCATCTCGCTCGGCGTCAACCTGCTGATCTTTGCCTCGATCGACGAGGCCGCGCCGGGCAAGAACACCACGGGCGGTCTGGTCAGTATCTACATCGTCTGCTCGATCGTCGCCGCCACCTCGATCAGCCAGGTGTTCCCGTTCGCGCTCGGCATGGGCGTCACCCGGCGCACCTTCTACCTCGCCACGGTGCTCGTCAACGTGGTGCAGGCGGTCGTCTACGGCGTCCTGCTCTACCTGCTCAACCTGATCGAGGGCGCCACCGGCGGCTTCGGGATCCAGCTGCGGTTCTTCCGAATCCCGTACGTCGACGTCGACAACGTGCTGTTGCAGATCGCCGTCTACGCGGTGCCGTTCCTGTTCCTGAACTTCGTCTCCGTCTTCGTCGCCGTCTGGTACGTCCGGTTCGGCATGAACGGCCTGTTCGGGGCCGGCGCGGCCCTGATCCTGGTGACCGGCCTGCTCGTCGCGTTGATCACCTGGCAGGGATGGTTCGATGACATCTGGCAGTGGCTGAGCAGCCAGCACCAGGTCAGCCTGCTGGTGGGGTGGCCCGCCCTGATCGCCGCGGTGGCCGCCCTCGGGGGGATGGCGGCCATCCGCCGGGCCAACGCCTGACGGCGGGCACGGATGGTCGGCCGACGATCCGCGTTATGCGGGTCGTCGGCCGCCACCCGCAGCTCCCCGGTCCGGTCGCATCGACAGCTGTTGTCGGACCTGCTCGCTAGCATTGCCGCGATCGCCGACGAGAGGGGTGCGCCGTGGACCAGAGCGACCTCACGACGTTCGTGGACCGGGACCTGCAAGGCGCGCGCTTCACCAGGTCGACGCTGGCCGGCGCGGTGATGCGCGGCGTCGACGTGCGCGGGCTCGACATCGACGCGCCGTGGCTCACCGACGGCACGCTGCTGGTCAACGGTGTCGACGTCGTGCCGCTCGTCGAGGCCGAACTCAACCGGCGGTTCCCCGGGCGCGAGCTGAGGCGTGCCGAGGATCCCGACGGCCTGCGCGCGGCGTGGGCGGCGCTCGAACGAGCCTGGGCGGCCGCGGTCGACCGGGTCGTGTCCATGCCCGAGGGTGCCGCCGACATCTCGATCGACGGCGAGTGGTCGTTCGCGCAGACCCTGCGCCACCTCGCGTTCGCCACCGACGCCTGGCTCGGCAAGGCGATCCTGCGCCTGCCGCAGCCCTTCCATCCGCTCGGGCAGCCGCACGCCGAGTACGAGACGGACGGACTCGACATGTCGATCTTCCCCGCGGCGCGGCCGAGTCTCGCCCAGGTGCTCGATCTGCGCGCCGAGCGGCAGGCCATGGTGCGGGACTTCCTCACGGGCGTCACTCCGGAGCTGCTCACCGAGCCTCGGCCGTCAGCGTGGTCACCCGAACACGAGAAGCCGGTCCTGCACTGCCTTCACGTCATCTTCGACGAGGAGTGGGAACACCTCCGCTTCGCAGTGCGCGACCTGGACGCGCAGGCGTAGCGTCCGGTGTCCACGTGGACCGGCCCCGCATCGGAGGCCTCGGCGGACGGATCTCCCAAGGCGCGCATCGTCACCGGGTTGCTGTGCGACGGCAACCGGATACTCCTGTGCCACCGCTCTCCCCTGCGTCGTGTGCTGCCCGACGTCTGGGACCTGCCCGGCGGGCACGTCGAGCCCGGGGAACCGCCCCGTGTCGCACTTGCCCGTGAGCTTCGAGAGGAACTGGGCGTCGACGTGGCGGTGCCGGCGGGTCCACCAGTGCACGAGGTTCACGCCGACACGTTCGACATGCGGATCTGGCTGATCGAAGCGTGGAGCGGGTCTCCGGCCAACCTGGCGCCGGAGGAACACGACGCCATCGGCTGGTTCACCGAGGACGCGCTCGGAGCGCTACCGCTGGCTCATGCCGGCTACCCCGCCCTGTTCCGCAGGGTCCTTGCCGAGCGTCGCGCCTGACCACGACGGACACGTCTCTCGGCACGAACGCGCGCAGGGGGAGCCTGCGGCTCGGTCGATCACTCGCCCGGGCCGGGACCGGAAGTCGTCGCCCCCGCCGGACCCCCACCCGCCCCGGCACCCGAACCGATCCGGGTCGAACGCCGCGTCAGCTGCCGAGGAACCTCGTCATCGCCGGCCAACGCATCCACGTCGGCATCCACCACGCCGGAACCACCCTCACCGTCGAAGCCTCCGACACCACCTTCCGCGTCCACAACGGCGACCAACTCGTCGCCGAGGTCACCCGCACCACTGTCAAGCCGATCGCCCGGTTCAAGGTCCGCAAACCCGAACCCTCACGCGCGGCCCGCACCCCGCAGCACCGGGACGAAGCTTGACGCCCCGCCGGTGCCATTCCTAGCTTTGTCGCTCATGAGCTGGAGCAAGGAAACTGGCAGATCAGACCATGGATAGCACCAGGTTGACGAAGGCCCTCGGCTACACCGTCGGCGACCTGCTCCTGATCTCGGCCGAGGCGTTCGACACGCGGGTCGTCAGGACCACGCCCCAGCGCCTGCTCATCGACTGGCCATGGCGGGAGGCGGACCCCGAGTCAACCAACTCATGGGATGGCACCGTGGGCTTTCCTCGTGACCCTGACGCGCACGGCTGGCTCAACACACCGTGGCGACTGGAGCCCGACGCCTCCGAACTGCAAGCCAGTGACCCTTGCTTCGTCGGCATCCCACCGACGGAGGTGCGGGTTACCTCCATCGAGAGGTTCGACCCTCCCGCCGACTTCGGATTCCTACCCCGGCCGGACTACGCGCTTGAGATGGTTCCTGTCGACGCGATCGAGGACCAAGAAGCGGGCTACGTCCTCTACCTCAACAGCCAAGAACCGATCCACATCGAAGTTCTTGCCAACCCCAACTAGCCAGGGCATACACAAGCGCTACCCTCAACCGAAGATCGTCTAGCCGGACGTGTCACCCACGTCCCGAGACTGATCTGTCACGCAGGTCCTGAGACCCGACATCGCTGGCAGCCGCTGGCAGCCGGTGTCGTAATCCGGTTGATGCGCTAAACGGCGATGCCAGTTGACGGGTTACACAGGCCCGGAGAGCGCCGGGCACCGACGGTGACACCATGGTTCACGACGCTGGCGTGCTGGCAGCCTGGGCAGGAAGATCGCAGGTCATGAGCCGCATCGTGGACGTGTCGAGCCCTCTCGACATGCAGCAGCTTCGAGTCAGGCTCGACGATGCTTCGGTTGTTCAGTTCAGCCAGCCACTCGCCGAGGCGGAGTACAGGTTGCTCGCCGCGCTATTGGCGGAGCATCCGACGGTCACTCTGCGCGCGTACGGCTTCGACGAGGACCTCGCTACGCTGCGGTTCCTGCGCTGGTTCCCACGCCTCCGTCGCTTCAGCGTCGCCCACCTACACAACCTGACTGACTTGGCGCCGCTGCACCAACTGAGCGCCGACGTCGAGCTCCTCGACATCGGCGAGACCCGCAAGCCTCTCAACCTGACCCCGGCCGCCGCGTTCCGTGACCTTCGCCAACTGCGGATCGTCGCGCACCGAGGCGGCCTTCCGGAACTGATCGACGCCAACCCCAACCTGCAGGGACTTTCGCTGTGGCGACTCCCGGTCGACCAATATCTCCCACTGATTGCCCTGCCCCACCTGCAGTCATTGGCGCTGACCCTCGGCTCGTTGGCACACGGCGAATGGCTGCTCCAGGTCCCCACGCTTCGCTACGTCGCGCTACGCGCAGTTCGCAAGCTCACCGACCTCGACCCGGTGACACGCCTGCCCGCACTGCAATGGCTGTGTTTGGACGCGCTCACTGCAGACCGACTTCCCGACTTCAGCTCCTGCACTACGCTGCTACGCGCCGACTGCACCGCCATGCGACACCTTCGGCACACGACATCCCTACAGGGCCTCGCTGCCGCACCCCAGCTGCGGGAGCTGTCGGTAACTGAGGCCCTGCTCCCTGCTGATGCGTTCAAGCCATTCGTTGATCACCCGACGCTTGAACACGTCAGCGTCGGCCTAGGCACCGAGCGCCGCAGCTGCGAGGCTGAGCAACTTCTGCGGCGGACACCACCACGCTCCGACACTGACTTCGCCGTGAGGTACGGCCTTCTACGCGTGCTGTAGCCGGCCGCAAGACCCGCGAGGAGTTCGGGTGCGGGATCAGAGCTGATCCAGCGTGGTAGCGGCACTGTGAGGCCATGGCCCGAAGTGGGCCGGCGAACTGCAACCCTTCAAGTCGACTCACGACCTGCGCAACCACTACGCTTCGGTCCTGCTGATGCAGGGCGAGTCGGTCATCATCGTGGCCGAACTGCTGGTGCATGCCGGACTCGGAGGAGCGCACCCGCCGGGCGGTCGATGAGGCGTGGAGTTGCCCCCCGGTGTGCCCCAGAGCGAGGAACCACCCTTCTGACCTGCGGAAACGGGCCGGATTCAGACGTTGAAGCGGAACTCCACCACGTCGCCGTCCTGCATCACGTACTCCTTGCCTTCGATCCGGACCTTGCCGGCGGCCTTCGCCGCCGCCATCGATCCGGCCTCGACCAGGTCGTCGTAGGAGACCACCTCGGCCTTGATGAAGCCGCGCTGGAAGTCGCTGTGGATCACCCCGGCGGCCTCCGGCGCGGTCGCGCCGACCGGGACGGTCCAGGCCCGCGCCTCCTTGGGGCCGGCCGTCAGGTACGTCTGGAGCCCGAGCGTCCGGAAGCCGACCCGGACGAGCTGGTTCAGGCCGGGCTCGGACTGCCCGATCGACTCCAGCAGCTCGCGGGCCTCGTCCTCGGGCAGGTCGACCAGCTCGGACTCGATCTTGGCGTCCATGAAGATCGCCTCGGCGGGCGCGACCAGGCCGCGCAGCTCGTCGAGGAACTCGGCGTTGCCCAGCTCGGCCTCGTCGACGTTGAAGACGTAGAGGAACGGCTTGGTGGTGAGCAGGTGCAGTTCACGCAGGTGTTCCAGCTCGACCTTCGCGGCGGCGGCGCCCGCGTACAGGGTCACACCGTTGTCGAGGACCTCGACCGCCTTCTTGGCTGCCTCGACGGCGGCGGCCCGGTCCTTGCGGAGCTTGGCCTCCTTCTCCAGCCGGGGCAGCGCCTTCTCCAGCGTCTGGATGTCGGCCAGGATCAGCTCGGTGTTGATCGTCTCGATGTCGTCGGCCGGGGAGACCTTGCCGTCGACGTGCACGACGTTCGGGTCGGAGAAGGCGCGCACCACCTGGCAGATCGCCGAGGCGTCGCGGATGTTGGCGAGGAACGCGTTGCCCCGGCCCTGCCCCTTGGACGCGCCGCGGACCAGGCCGGCGATGTCGACGAAGGAGACGGGCGCCGGCAGCACCTTCTGCGAGGAGAAGATCTCGGCCAGCTTGGCCAGCCGCTCGTCGGGCAGCCCGACCACGCCGACGTTCGGCTCGATGGTGGCGAACGGGTAGTTCGCGGCGAGCACGTCGTTCTTGGTCAGCGCGTTGAACAGGGTGCTCTTGCCCACGTTGGGCAGGCCGACGATGCCGATGGTGAGACTCACGACGAACCAGCTTACGCGGTTCGCCGCCCGCGCCGGGCAGGCAGGTCCGCGAAGCCTGTCACTCCGACAGCAGGCTCGGCTCGATCCGGGTCTCCCGGGCGGTGCCGTCCTCGGCGCGGACCAGCTCGTACGCGGCCACGCCCGGCCGGTCGGCCACCGCCTCGGCCAGCCGCGTGCCCCGGTAGATCAGCCCGACGCCGTCGTCGGTGCAGTGGCTGGCCGGGAGCGTGCCGTCGGCGACCAGCTGGTGCATCAGCGGTCGCCGCTGTTCCTCGCTGTCGTAGTGCACGCCGTTGCCGTACGGGAGCCAGCCCAGCCCTTCGGTGAAGGGCCGCAGCGTCGGGCCGTAGCTGTCGGTGGCGCCGCCGGTGTGCCAGCAGATCGAGCCGGCGGAGACACCGCCGAGCACCACGCCTGCCTGCCAGCACTCGTGCAGGATCTCCGGCAGGCCGTGCACCCGCCAGACCGCGCAGAGGTTGGCCACGCTGCCGCCGCCGACCCAGATGACGTCCTGCGCGAGCAGGTGGGCGCGGATGTCCTCGACGTTCGGCATCGGGTAGAGCGCCAGGTGGGAGGCGCGGAACCGGGTGCCGGCGAAGGCGCCGTAGAAGACTGTGAACCCGGTCGGCTGGTCCCCGGTGGCCTGGCCGAGGTAGCAGACGCGCGGCGCGTCACCGGCCCCGGCCAGGTCGGCCATCAGGTCGAACAGGGCGCTGGGCCGGGCGTCCCAGGGGCCACGACGACGGCTGGCGAAACCCATGCTGGTGGCGACGATCGTCGGTTCAGTGGCGGGCACGGGCGTCCTTCCGGCCGATGACAGTGACGATCATTGTGCCGGACCGGAGGTGTCGGCCGCGGCGAGCAGCGTACGCAGCAGGTCGGCCAGCCGCTCCTGGTCGGCCGGCGGCAGCGCGTCGAGGATCCGCCGCTGCACCGCGAGCCCGGCCTCGGCGGACTCCTCGACCACCCGGCGACCGGTGTCGGTGAGTGTGACCCGCAGCGCCCGCCGGTCGGCCGGGTCCGGCGAGCGCCGTACCAGGCCGGCCCGTTCGAGGCGGTCGAGCCGCCCGGTCATGCCGCCCGAGGTGAGCATCAGCGAGGCGGCGAGCGCCTTCGGCGCCAGCGTGTACGGCTCACCGGAGCGGCGCAGCGCGGCGAGCACGTCGAACTCACCTCGGCCGATGCCCCAGGCCGCGTACACCTTCTCCTGGCCGTCGCCGACCAGCCGGGCGAGCCGGTAGATGCGGCCGAACACGGCCATCGGCTCGGGCCGCATGCCAGGTCGTTCCCGCCGCCACTGCTCGACGATCGCGTCCACCTCGTCGCCTGTCACGGCTGCCGATTGTGCCCCACGTCCCACTTCCCTTTTCGCTCGGGCCTGAGTAGCTTAGCCCTAAGATACTTATAACTGAGGAAGCTACTGTGAACTCTCGCTGGACCGACGTCGCGCTCACCGCCGCCGCCCCCGTCACCTGGGGCACCACCTACCTGGTCACCGCCGAACTCCTACCCCCGGACCGGCCGCTCTGGGCCGGCGCGATCCGCGCCCTCCCGGCCGGTCTGCTGCTGCTCGCGCTGACCCGAAGGCGACCACACGGCCGCTGGTGGGGGCGGGCCGCCGTGCTCGGCGCGCTCAACATCGGGGTGTTCTTCCCGCTGCTCTTCCTCGCCGCGTACCGGCTGCCCGGTGGCACCGCCGCCGTGCTCGGCGCCGCCCAGCCGCTGCTGGTGGCGGTGCTGACGGTCGCGCTGCTCCGCGACCGCCCCACCCGGCCGGCGCTGGTCGCCGCCGTGGCCGCCCCGCTCGGCGTCGCCCTCGTGGTGCTGCGCCCCGGCGCCGGCCTCGACCCGCTCGGCGTCGCCGCCGGGCTCGCCGGGGCCGTGGCGATGGCCGCCGGGCTGGTGCTCACCCGCCGCTGGGGCCGGCCGCCCGGAGTGGGCGTCCTGGCCGCGACGAGCTGGCAGCTCGTCGCCGGTGGCCTGATGATCGTGCCGGTCGCCGCCGCCGTCGAGGGCGCGCCGCCCGTGCCCGACGGGCCGGCAGTGCTCGGGTACGCGTGGCTCGGGCTGGCCGGCACCGCGCTGGCGTACGTGCTGTGGCTCCGGGGCGCGGCGCGACTGCCGGTGTCCCGCGTGTCGGTGCTCGGCGCGTTGAGCCCGCTGACTGCGGCGACGCTCGGCTGGGCGGTGCTCGGTGAGGCGCTGGACCCGGTCCAGCTCGCCGGTTTCGCGGTGGCCGTGGCGGCGATGGTGCTCGCCCAGATGCCGGACCGGCCTCCTCGCCCGCGGCTGGGTGGCGACGCGGACCACCCGGCGATGGCGCTGGTCGGCGTTCGGGCGGGCGGCGGAGCGGTGGGCTGGTGGCGGCGCCGTCAGCCGGCCCGCAGCCGGCGCCAGTCGTCCGGCCACGCCTCGGCGGCGACACCCTCGGGCAGCGCACCGGCCGGCAGTTGCGCCGCGGCGGCCAGCGGCAGCGTGAACCGGTGCGCGGCGGCGGGCCCGGCCTCGTACGACCGGTCGAGCAGCCACCGCACCTCGTCGGCGGTCCAGCCCAGGCCGGACCGGGCGGCGATCTCCCGGACCAGCCGCAGGCCGACGCGGGTGTCGTCGTCGTAGAAGCGCATGCACCAGTGGTGCGCCCACATGCCGAGCGCGCGCAGCCCGTCCGGGTCGAGCGAGCCGGCCAGCCGGCCGCAGGCGGTGTCGGGGAAGGGGCGCCCGGGGTCACCGGCCCGGTCGCGCTCGATCGCGCCGTAGGCGGCCGGCGCCACCAACCTCATCCGCTCGTAGAAGCCCTGCACCACCGCGGCGTCCAACGGTGCCCGCCCCGATCGCATCAGCGGACACCCCGCCCGGCCACGCTCGCCATGCCCCGCACCTTTTCTTGAGTTGGTGGCGGGACCGTACCGACCACTTACGACACTTTCTCGGGTCCGCCGGGCATGATCCACACCATTCCGCCGAGGTGGCGGCATCCGGGAACCGGCGATACCGCCACCTCCCCGAGCTGGCGCGACTGCCACACGTCATGTCCGAATACCGCCAGCCACGCCGGCGGGGCGGGGGGCAGGATCGGGGGCATGGAGCTGGACTTTGAGCGGTGTTACCGGGCCGTCGACAGCCGCGATCCGCGGTTCGACGGCTGGTTCTACACCGGCGTGACGTCGACCGGGATCTACTGCCGGCCGTCCTGTCCGGCGATGACACCCAAGCGGCAAAATGTCCGCTTCTTCCCGTCGGCCGCCGCCGCGCAGGGAGCCGGGCTGCGGGCGTGCCGCCGGTGCCGGCCGGACGCGGCGCCGGGCTCCCCGCAGTGGGACGTCCGGGCCGACCTGGTCGGCCGCGCCATGCGGCTGATCGCCGACGGCGTGGTCGACCGCGACGGGGTGCCCGGGCTGGCCGGCCGGCTGGGCTACACCGAGCGGCACCTGCACCGGATGCTCCAGGCCGAGCTGGGCGCCGGCCCGCTGGCGCTGGCCCGGGCACAGCGCGCGCAGACCGCCCGGATCCTGATCGAGACCACCGGCCTCGGCCTGGCCGAGGTGGCCTTCGCCGCCGGGTTCGGCAGCGTCCGGCAGTTCAACGAGACGGTCCGTGAGGTCTACGGCGGCACCCCGTCCGAGCTGCGCGCCGGGCGACGCGGTCCGGCCTCGGCCACCGGCGCGGGCACGCTCTCGCTGCGGCTGGCATACCGGCCACCGCTGCACGCGGGCGCGCTGCTGGACTTCCTCGCGCTGCGCGCGCTGCCCGGCGTCGAGGTGGTCCGCGACGGCACCTACCACCGGGGGCTGCGCCTGCCGCACGGTCCCGGCACGGTGGCGCTGACCCCGTCCGACGGCCACATCGACGCCACGTTGCGGCTGGCCGACATGCGTGACCTGGCTCCCGCGGTGGCCCGCTGCCGCCGCCTGCTCGACCTGGACGCCGACCCGGTCGCGGTGGACGCCACCCTGGCCGCCGACCCGGCGCTGGCCCCGGCGGTCGTCGCCGAGCCGGGCGTCCGGCTTCCGCACGCGGTCGACGGCTTCGAGCTGGCCGTCCGCGCCGTCGTGACCCAGCAGGTCTCGCTGACCTCGGCGCGGACCACGCTCACCCGCCTGCTCTCCGCCGTCCGGTCGGCGAGCGGTTCGGGCACCGACGACCCGGCCGACGGCCTGGTGGCGTTCCCGGGTCCCGCCGACGTGCTCGCGGCGCCGGACCCGGCGTTCCGGATGCCGGCCGCCCGCCGGGAGACGATCCGGGCGCTGGCCCGCGCCGTCACCGACGGGACGCTGGACCTGGAACCCGGGGGCGACCGGGAGGAGACGGTCCGGCTCCTTGCCGCGGTGCCCGGCGTCGGCCCGTGGACCACCGGCTACCTGGCCATGCGCGCACTCGGCGACCCCGACGTCGCCCTCACCACCGACCTGGGCGTACGCCGCGGCGCAACCGCGCTCGGCCTGCCCGACACCCCCAAGACCCTGCTCGCGTACGCCGAACGCTGGCGCCCCTGGCGGTCCTACGCGACGATCCGACTCTGGAGAGCAGCATGAGCACTGTGGACAGCACCGTCATCGACACACCGGTCGGCCCGTTGAGCGTGCTCGCCGGCCCCGACGGCGCGGTACGCGCGGCCGGCTTCACGCCCGACCCGGCGGCCCTGGCGCCGTTGACCCACCCGAGCCTGCGTGGTGACCTGCGGGAGCGGGCCGACCTCGGTCCGGTCACCGCCGCCGTCCGGGCCTACCTGGACGGAGACCTCGCCGCGATCGACGCGGTCCCAGTGGAGCAGCACAGCGGCGGGCTCTTCCTGACGCATGCCTGGCAGGTGCTGCGCGACATCAAGCCCGGCGACCCGGTCACCTACACCGGGTTCGCCGCGCTGGCCGGACGCCCCGCCGCGGTCCGCGCCGCCGCGGCGGCATGCGCGCGCAACGCGGCAGCGCTCTTCGTGCCCTGTCACCGCGTGCTGCGCACCGACGGCACGCTCGGCGGCTACCGCTGGGGCCTGCCCGTGAAGAAGTGGCTTCTCGGGCATGAGGGACGGGTGACGGCTAGCTGACAGCGGAAACGTCACCCCCGGCGGCTACCGTCGGGTAGTGCCCGCGCCCAGCGACGGCAACCCCGCGGCGCAGAACGACGCCCGGTCCAAGCCGCTGCGCAACCTCTGGCGGCTGCGGCCCTACCTGCGCCCGTACGCGACGGAGTTCGCCTGGCTGCTGGTGGCGGCGCTCGCGGCCACCGCGGCGAGCCTCGCCGTTCCGCTGGTGGTGCAGCGGGTGGTCGACGGGCCGGTGGCCCGGCACGACGAGGCCGGGCTGCTGCGGCTCGGCGCCCTGGCGCTGCTGCTCGGGCTGGCCGAGGCGGTTCTCATCTTCATCCGCCGCTGGACCCAGTCGTCGTCCTCGGTGGGCATGGAGGCGGCCATCCGCGCCGACATCTACGCCCACCTGCAACGGCTCCCGGCCGGCTTCCACGACCGCTGGCAGTCCGGCCAGTTGCTGTCCCGGATCACCAGCGACCTCTCGGTGATCCGGCGGTTCCTCTCCTTCGGGCTGCTGTTCCTGGTCCTCAACCTGATCACCTACGTCGCCGTGGTGGTGCTGCTGATCCGGCTGCACCCCTGGCTGGGGTCGCTGGTCGCGGCCAGCGCCGTACCGCTGTTCCTGATCAGCCGCCGCTTCGCCCGGCACTACCACGCGGCGTCGCGCCGGATGCAGGACCAGCAGGGCGACGTGGCCACGCTCGTCGAGGAGACCGCGCAGGGGCTGCGCACCATGCGGGCGTACGGGCGGGGGCCGGAACTGGCGACCCGGTTCGCCGTCGGCGCGCGCCGGCTGCACGACACCGGGATCGGCAAGGCGCGGCTGCTGGCCCGCACCTCGGCGCTGTTCGACCTGGTGCCCAACCTGACCCTCGGCGCGGTCCTGGTGACCGGCGCGGCGGCCGTCGCCGAGGGCGCGCTGTCCATCGGGGAGCTGGTCGCGTTCGTCAGCCTCCAGCTCATGCTGATCTGGCCGGTGCAGTCGCTCGGCTGGATCATCGCCAACGGCCAGGAGGCCGCCACCGCCGCCGACCGGATCCAGGAGGTCCTCGACACCCGCCCGACGATCGTGGACGCGCCGCACGCCCGGTCGCTGGAGCGCGCCGACGTACGCGGCCGGCTCCGCTTCGAGGGGGTCACCTTTCGCTACCCGGGCACCTCGGCGCCGGTGCTGCACGACCTGGACCTGACCGTCGAGCCGGGCGAGACGATGGCGCTCGTCGGCGTCACCGGCTGCGGCAAGAGCACGCTGCTGTCGCTCGTCCCGCGGCTGCACGAGGTGACCGGCGGCCGGATCACCGTCGACGGGCACGACGTGCGTGACCTGCGGCTCGGCTCGCTGCGACGGCTGGTCGGGGTGGCGTTCGAGGAGCCGACCCTGTTCTCCATGTCGGTCTGGGAGAACCTGACGCTGGGGCGGCCGGACGCGGGCGAGGAGGAGGTCCGGGCGGCGCTGGCGCTGGCGCAGGCGGACTTCGCGTACGAGTTGCCCTGGGGGCTGGCCACCCGGGTCGGTGAACAGGGGCTGTCGCTGTCCGGCGGGCAGCGGCAGCGCCTCGCGCTGGCCCGCGCGGTGCTCGGGCGGCCCGCACTGCTGGTGCTCGACGATCCGCTCTCCGCGCTCGACGTGCACACCGAGGCGCTCGTGGAGGCGGCGCTGCGCCGGGTGCTGCGGGAGAGCCGCACCACGGCCCTGCTGGTGGCGCACCGCCCCTCGACAGTGGCGCTGGCGGACCGGGTGGCGCTGCTGGACGGCGGCCGGATCGTCGCCGTCGGCACCCACTCGGAGCTGCTGGCCCGGGTGCCGGCGTACCGGGCGGTGCTCTCCGCCGAGCCGGAGCGCCGTTCCGGCGGCGTCGGTCTGGTGCGCTCGTGACCGGCGGCGTGCCGCGGGTGCCCCGGCCCCGCGACGCGCCGCGCGACACCGGCGCGCGCACCGCCGGGCGCCGGCAGGCGCACCACGCAGCCGGCGCACACCACGACGAACCGAACCGCACCGGCGGACGCGACGACCTGTCCCGCTGGCGCGGCCGGGCCACCGACCCGGACGCCGACCGCAGCCGCGCCGAGGACTCCTCCCCGGCGGCGGTGGCCCGGCTCCGCGCCCGCAGCCGGCTCCTGCTGCGGCAACTGCTGCGCCCGCACCGGCGTGCGCTCGGGCTGGCGGTGGCGCTTCTGCTGGCCCAGAACGCCGCCGCGATGTCCGGCCCGTACCTGGTCATGCTCGGCATCGACCGGGGCATCGGGCCACTGCGGGCCGGTGATCCCGGCCCGCTGATCGCTGTCGCCGCCGCGTTCGTGGTGGCGACAGCCGTCGAGTACGCGGCCCGGCGCGCGTTCCTCACCCTCGCCGCCCGGATCGGCCAGGCCGTCCTGCTGGACCTGCGCCGACGGGTGTACGGGCACTTCCTCCGCCTCGACGTCGGTTTCCACGAGCGCTACACCTCCGGGCGGATGGTGTCCCGGCTGACGAGCGACCTGGAGTCGATCGCCGAACTGGTCGACGGCGGCATCGACAAGCTGGTGATGGCCGGGCTGTCGGTGCTGTCGGTGGCGGGCATCCTGCTCTGGCTGGACCTGCCGCTGGCGGCGGTGACGCTGCTCGCGTTCCCGTTCCTGTTCCTGCTGTCACGCTGGTTCGCGCGCGCGTCGGCGGGCGCGTACCGGCGTACCCGGGAGGCGGTGGCGCTGGTCATCGTGCACTTCGTGGAGTCGCTGCGCGGGATCCGGGCGGTGCAGGCGTACCGGCGGGAGGAGCGCAACGAGCGCATCTTCGCCGCCGTGAACGACGACTACCGGCGCTCCAGCCTGCGCGCGTTCCGGCTGATCGCGATCTACTCGCCGGGCATCCGGCTGATCGGCAACCTGACCACGGCGGTGGTGCTCGGGTACGGCGGCTGGCGGGTGCTGGGCGGCGGCGTCGAGGTGGGCGTGCTCGCCGCGTTCCTGCTCTACCTGCGCCGGTTCTTCGAGCCGATGGAGGAGTTGAGCCAGTTCTACAACGCGCTCCAGTCGGCGACCGCCGCGTTGGAGAAGCTGGCCGGGGTGCTGGACGAGCGCCCGGCGGTGGCCGAACCGGCGGACCCGGTGCCGCTGCCGGCCGGGCCGCCGCGCGGGGCGGTGACGTTCCGCGCCGTCGACTTCGGCTACCGGCGGCAGACGCCGATCCTGTCCGGCCTGGACCTGACCGTGCCGCCCGGGCAGACGGTGGCGCTGATCGGGCCGACCGGCGCCGGGAAGTCCACAGTCGCGAAGCTGCTGGCCCGGTTCCACGACCCGGACGCGGGCGCTGTCGACCTGGACGGGGTGAACCTGCGTGACCTGGCCGACGCCGAACTGCGCCGGGCGGTGGTGCTGGTGACCCAGGAGACCCACCTGTTCAGCGGATCCGTGGCCGACAACATCAGGTTCGGGCGGCCGGACGCGGACGACGAGGCGGTGGTCGCGGCGGCGCGGGCGATCGGCGCGCACGACTTCATCGCCGCGCTGCCCGACGGGTACGCCACGGACGTGCACCGGCGCGGCGGGCGGCTGTCCGCCGGTCAGCGGCAGCTCGTCGCGTTCGCCCGGGCGTTCCTCGCCGACCCGCGGGTGCTGATCCTGGACGAGGCGACCTCGTCGCTGGACGTGCCGACCGAGCGGTTGGTGCAGCGGGCCCTGCACAACGTGCTGCGCGACCGTACCGCCTTGGTGATCGCCCATCGTCTCTCCACCGTGGAGACGGCGGACCGGGTGCTGGTGCTCGACGACGGCCGGATCGTGGAGGACGGCCCACCGGCCGAGCTGATCGCCGCCGACGGCCGCTACGCCGCCCTGCACCGCCAGTGGCGCGACTCGCTCCTCTAGCTCGCTCCTCCGACCCTCGTTGATCTTGCACTTGCGGCCCGAGGGATGCCCGAAAAGCGGCTTGTGCCGGGGCGGCAAGCGCAAGATCGGCGAGGACGCGCGGGGTGGGGAAAGTCGTGGAGTGCGGCAACCGGGCTGCCTACCATCGGACGATGACCGACACGACGATCAGCGCCCGCGGCGGCGTCCCCGAGCGTCCGAGCCTGGACGGCATCGAGGAGACCTGGGCCCGCCGCTGGCAGTCCGACGGCACGTACGCGTTCGACCGTACGAAGGAGCGGTCGGACGTATACGCGATCGACACTCCCCCGCCGACCGTGTCGGGCGAACTGCACATGGGGCACGTGTTCTCGTACACGCACACCGACACGGTGGCCCGGTTCCAGCGGATGCGCGGGCGCACGGTCTTCTACCCGATGGGCTGGGACGACAACGGGCTGCCCACCGAACGCCGGGTGCAGAACGTGTACGGCGTGCGTCCCGACCCGGCGCTGCCATACGACAGCAACTGGCGGCCGCCGTCCGCGCCGGTGGACGACACGGCCCGGAAGAACCCGACGGCGATCTCCCGGCGCAACTTCATCGAGCTGTGCGAACTGCTCACCGTCGAGGACGAGAAGGCGTTCGAGGCGCTGTGGCGGCGGCTCGGGCTGTCGGTGGACTGGTCGCTGACGTACACCACGATCGGGTCGGCGGCCCGCGCCGCGAGCCAGCGCGCGTTCCTGCGCAATCTGGCGCGGGGCGAGGCGTACCAGGCCGAGGCGCCGACGCTGTGGGACGTCGGGTACGGCACCGCCGTGGCGCAGGCCGAGCTGGAGGACCGGGAGCGGCCCGGCGCGTACCACCGGCTGCGGTTCACCGGGCCGGACGGCCGCGAGGTGCTGATCGACACCACCCGCCCGGAGCTGCTGCCGGCCTGCGTGGCGCTGGTCTGCCACCCCGACGACGAGCGGTACGCGGACCTGGTCGGCGCGTCCGCGCGTACCCCGGTGTTCGGGGTCGAGGTGCCGGTGCGCGCGCACCCGCTGGCGGACCCGGCCAAGGGCACGGGCATCGCGATGGTCTGCACGTTCGGTGACCTGACCGACGTGACCTGGTGGCGTGAGCTGCGGCTGGACACCCGCGTGGTGATCGGCCGGGACGGGCGGCTGCTGCCGGAGCCGCCGGCCGGCGTGCCGGCGGCGCCCTACGCGGCGCTGGCCGGGCAGACGGTGAACGGCGCCCGGCGGACGCTGGTGGAGCTGCTGGCCGACGCGGGTGATCTGGTCGGCGAGCCGCGCCCGATCACGCACCCGGTGAAGTTCTACGAGCGCGGCGACCGGCCGCTGGAGATCGTCTCGACCCGGCAGTGGTATCTGCGCAACGGCGGCCGGGACGCCGGCCTGCGCGAGGAGCTGCTGGCCCGGGGTCGGGAGCTGCGCTGGGTGCCGGAGCACATGCGGCACCGCTACGAACACTGGGTGGGCGGCCTCACCGGTGACTGGCTGGTCAGCCGGCAGCGGTTCTTCGGCGTGCCGGTGCCGGTGTGGTACCGGCTCGACGACACTGGCGAGCCGGACTGGACCCACCCTCTCACACCGGACGAGGCGACGCTCCCGATCGACCCGAGCAGCGAACCGCCGCCCGGATACGAGGAGTCGCAGCGCGGTGTGCCGGGCGGTTTCACCGGCGACCCGGACGTGCTGGACACCTGGGCCACCTCGTCGCTGACCCCGCAGATCGTCGGCGGCTGGGAGACCGACCCGGACCTGTTCGCCAGGGTCTTCCCGATGGACCTGCGCCCGCAGGGGCACGACATCATCCGGACCTGGCTGTTCGCCACCGTCGCCCGGTCCCACCTGGAGCACGGCGCGCTGCCCTGGCACACCACTGTGCTCTCCGGCTGGATCCTCGACCCGGACCGCAAGAAGATGTCGAAGTCCAAGGGCAACGTGGTCACGCCGATGGCGCTGCTGGAACAGAACGGCTCCGACGCGGTCCGCTACTGGGCCGCCAACGGCAAGCCGGGCATGGACCTCGCCTTCGACCCGGCCCAGGTCAAGGTGGGCCGGCGGCTGGCCACCAAGCTGCTCAACGCGTCGCGGTTCGCGCTCGGGCTGGGCGCCGCCGACGCGCTGCGGGCCGCGGCGACCCAACCGCTGGACACCGCGATGCTCGCCGAACTGTCCGGCGTGGTCGCGACCGCGACCACCGCCTTCGACGGGTACGACCACACGGCCGCCCTGATGGCCACCGAAGCGTTCTTCTGGCGGTTCTGCGACGACTACATCGAGTTGGTGAAGGAGCGCGCCTACGGCACCGGGCCGGCGGCCGACTCGGCCCGGGCGGCGCTGGCGACCGCGTTGACGGTGCAGTTGCGCCTGTTCGCGCCGGTGCTGCCGTTCGTCACCGAGGAGGTCTGGTCGTGGTGGCGGTACGGCTCGGTGCACCGCTCGCCGTGGCCGACCACGTACGAGGTGGGCCGCGCGACGCAGGCGCCGGGTGACCCGGAACTGCTGCGACTGGCCGCCGACGCGCTGGGTCAGGTGCGCCGCGCCAAGTCGGAACGGAAGCTGTCGATGAAGGCGGACGTGCCGCTGGCCGAGGCACTCGGACCGGCCGCGGTGCTGGACCAGCTCGGCACGGTCGCCGACGACCTGCGCGCGGCGGGCCGGATCGCGAAGCTGGACCTGCTGCCGGATCGCACCACCGAACTGGTCATCGCCTGCGCGTTCTGAGCGCCGCCGGCGATGTAAGGAAGGGCCCCTTCTTAACGCCTGGCGTCGTAGAAGGGGCCCTTCTTAACACCCCGAAGGGCCGGCCGGACCGGCCCGCGGCGGTGCATTCCTCAGTCGGCCGCGCAGGCCGCCTTGAGCTTGTCCCGGGCGGCGGTGAGATCCGCCCTGCTCGGCGCCTTGCCCGGCGCCTTGGCCCAGGCGTCGGCGAGGTCGCTCATCTCGGTCGCGACGCCCTTCACCGCGCTGTTCACCTCGTCGCTGTTGGTGAAGGCGTGCGTGTAGAGCGTGGCCGCGCCCGCCGAGTACTGCGCGCTGACCGCCGAGTGACCGGCCGGTGGGCCGATCTTCTCCGCCTCGGCCACCTCCTTCAGGGCGGCCGTGATGTCCTTCTCCGCCGTCGCGCAGGTCTTCCGGGTGGCCTCGTCGAGGCCCACCGGGGCCGGCGTCACCGGCGGCACGGACGTGGCGGCCGGGGCGGAGGGCGCCGCCGACCCGGCCGAGGGGGTGTCCTCGTCGTCGCCGCAGCCGGACATGACGATCATCGCCACCGCGGCCGGAGCCAGCAGGGCGAAGCGAGCTGAACGCACAGTGTTCTCCCCGTGTCGGTGTTCGTAGCCGCCGCAAACTAGCAGACCGGACACGGCAGGGCGGAACCCGTTTTCCGTCGCGAACGCCGGAAAACGGGTCCCGCCCTGCGGGCTCAGCTCGTCTCGCCGGCCACGCTGAACGAGCGCAGGCGGTCGATCGCCAGCACGGTGAACCCGACCGCCACCAGCGCGGTGAGCACTGCCGCGACCGGCACCGAGACACTGGTGCCGAGCAGCGGCGTCGGCGCCATCCGGTCGGCCAGGGCGATCACCCACTGCTGGATCGACAGCACCCGGGTGCCGCTGACGAACCGGCCCAGCAGGCCTTCCCAGATCAGCACGTAGACCAGGCCGAGCAGCACCGGCCGCCGGGTCACCAGGCTCAGCGCCAGGAACAGCGCCGAGTACGCCAGCGCGCCCGCCGCCGAGGCGACGACCAGGGCGAGTCCGAGGCGTACCGAATCGGCGAGCACGCCCGCGACGTAGATCGGGACACCGACGGTGACCGCCGTGACGCCGGCCGCGACCGCCAGCTTCGGCAGCACGATCTGCCAGCGCGGCAGCGGCTTGGTGAGGATGTGCACGACGGTGCCGTCGTCGATCTCCGCGCCGAGCACGCCGGTGCCCACGATCAGCGCCACCACCGGCAGCACCACCGCCAGGCCGAGACCGACGAGCACCGGCGGGCCCCACTGGCCGGGGTCGACGCCGAGCGACCGGCAGAGCACCGCCAGGCCGATCAGGATCAGCGGCAACGGCAGCAGCATGAGGAACCGGCTCCGGCCGAACAGGCCGCGCGCGGTGATCCAGGTGACTGTCGACATCATGCCTCCACCAGATACGAGAAGACGCTCTCCAGCGACTCGTCCTCCGGCAGGAGCTGCCGGACCCGGATGCCGTGCCGGAGCGCGATCCGGGGCAGTGCCCGGGTGAACGCGCCGTAGTCGCCGGCCTTGACGGTCAGGCCGGTGCGGCCCAGCTCGACGCCGGAGACCGACGCCTCGGCCATCAGCGCCACCGCCAGGGCGCGGTCGTCGGTGGAGCGGACCGCGAACACGTGCGGCCGGTTGGTCATCAGGCGGCGGATGGTCCGGTAGTCGCCGGAGGCGGCCAGCCGGCCGGCGACCATCACCTGGACGGTGCCGGAGACCTGCTCGACCTCCTCCAGGATGTGCGAGCTGAACAGGATGGTCCGTCCCGCGTCGCCGAGCCGGTGCAGCAGCGCCATCATGTGCAGCCGCTGGCGCGGGTCCATCCCGTTGAACGGCTCGTCGAGCAGCAGCACCTGCGGGTCGTGCACCAGCGCGGCGGCGACCCGGGTGCGCTGCCGCATGCCCTTGGAGTAGGTGCCGATCCGGCGGGTCTGCGCGTCCTCCATCTCGACCAGCTCGATCGCCCGCTTCGTGGCGGCCTCCGGGTCGGGCAGCCGGTGCAGCTTCGCGCTGGCCAGCACGAACTCGTACGCGCTGAGGAACGTGTGCACCGCCTCGCGCTCGCTGACCAGGCCGAGCCGCCGGTAGACGCCGGGGTTGCGCCAGGTCGGCTCCCCGTCCAGCGTCACCGTGCCGCGCGACGGGGACAGGAAGCCCGCCATCATGTGCAGCAGCGTGGTCTTGCCGGCGCCGTTGGGGCCGAGCAGGCCGGTCACGCCGGGGCCGAGCCGCATGGTGACGTCGTTCACCGCCACCACGTTGCCGTACCAGCGGGAGACACCGGCCAGGTCGAGCGTGCTCGTCGCGGCGGCGGGCGCGCCGGTCGTCGACTGGGTGCTGATCGCCGTCATCGGGCGGCCACCTTCCGGTATCGCAGGAGCAGCAGGCTGACGCAGGCGGCGACCAGCAGCACGGCGACCACGGCGTAGACCGGCCCGAAGTCGCCGATCGGCATGCCACCCCGTCCCTGGGTCAGCCGGTCGCCGAGCGCCCAGTTGCCCACGCCGCCGACGAGCGTCGGCGGGGAGGCGACGAAGGCCAGCTCGTTGATCGTCCGCGAGGGCAGGATGGACAGCACGCCGACGACCGGCGTGGTCATCAGGAAGACCGCCACGATGCCGCCGGCCGCGAACGCGCGCTTGCCGGTCAGCGAGGCGACGAGCAGCGCGATCGAGGCGAACACCACCGCCCAGAGCCCGGCGTAGAGCAGCCCGGGCAGCAGGTCGAGCAGTTCGTCCCACACCCCGCGTACGCCCCGGTTCGTGGTGAACGCGGCGCCGAGGAACATCACCAGCTGCGGGCCGCCGAGCAGCAGCCACAGCGCGGTGACAAGCGCCAGCAGCTTGGACAGCGCGTAGTCGCCGCGCGGCAGCGGCCGGGAGAAGTACAGCGGCAGCACGCCGCTGCGCAGGTCGCGGGAGACCAGCTCGGGCGCGGCCACCGCGGCGAAGAAGATGACCAGCCAGCTCATCGCGTCGGCGAACTGGGCGTACGTCATCACCACCTCGCCGATCTGGCTGCGCACCGCGGTGACCCCGGCGGCCACCACGGTCACCACGGAGACGACCAGCCACGGGAAGATCTTGGCCTTGGCGCTGCGGCCCAGCCCGAAGACGGTACGCACGCCGTGCAGGTAGAGCGCGCCGAAGACCTGCCGGCGGCCGAGCCGCGGGCCGGTGTAGCGCTGGTAGCCGATGTCGTGGATGACCCCGGTCGCGTCAGACATGGCTGGGCTCCCTCGCGGCGAAGAGTTCGGCCACCCGGTGCCGCCGCTGGTCCAGCCGGTGCAGCGGCAGGTCCAGCTCGGCGACCGCGCCGAGGATCTGGTCGTAGGTGGCGTCGTCGGCGAGCGGGACGAGCAGCAGCCGCCCGTCGCGGGTCACCGGCAGGTCGAGCGCGGCGAGCCGGGCGGCCAGGTCGTCGGTGCCCTCGCTCACCTCGACGGCGAGCACGTCGGTGGCGGTGGTCATGGCGGACACCCGGTCGGCGCGCAGCAGCCGGCCGCCGTCGATGGCGACGAGCGTGTCGCAGATCCGCTCCACCTCGCCGAGCAGGTGCGAGCAGACCACCACCGAGATGCCGAACTCGGTGCCGATCCGGTGGATCAGCGCGAGCATGGCGTCCCGGCCGGCCGGGTCGAGGCCGTTCGTCGGCTCGTCGAGCAGCAGCAGATCGGGATCGTGTACGAGCGCCTGGGCGAGCTTGACCCGCTGCTTCATGCCGGTGGAGTAGCCACCGACGGCCCGGTGCCGCTCCTCGTGCAGACCGACGTGGCGCAGCGCCTCGGAGGCCCGTTCCCGGGCGACGGTGCGCGGCAGTCCGCTGATCCGGCCCAGGTGGGTGACCAGCTCGGCGGCGGACAGGTCGGGCGGGAGGGCGTCGTGCTCGGGCATGTATCCGACCCGGGCGCGGACCGCGGCCGGGTCGGTGGTCGGGTCGAGGCCGAGCACCTGTACCCGGCCGCTGGTCGGCGGGAGCAGACCCAGCAGGATCTTGATCAGAGTGGACTTGCCGGCGCCGTTCGCGCCCACCAGCCCGATGATCCCCGGCTCGACCGATACGGTGAGGTCGGTCAACGCGGTGACCCGGCCTCCGTACGTCTTGGTCAGCGACTCGGTCGCGAGCAGTGTCACGCCGTTCAGCGTAGAACTCCGGGGCCGCGCCGGAGCCCGTCCTGACCCGGGCGATCCCCTGATCCCTCGGCTCCGGGCCCCCTAGGTGACCGACGGGGTAGCGGCGCCGCGGGGAAGCTGCCACCGTGTGAGGCGACTCGACGGGGGGCGTCATGAGCGACGGTACGGATCGGCCGGCGGTGAGCGTGGTGGTGCCCACGTACAACTGCGGGGCCCACCTCGATCCGCTCGTCGCGTCGCTGTCGCGGCAGGGGTTGCCGCCCGGCGGATACGAGGTGATCTTCGCCGACGACGGGTCGACCGACGGGACGCCGCAGCGCCTGGACGAGCTGGCCGCTGCCGACCCGCACGTGCGGGTGCTGCGCCTGCCGCACTCGGGCTGGCCGTCGCGCCCGCGCAACCAGGGGCTGGAGCAGGCACGCGGCGAGTACGTCTTCTTCGCCGACGACGACGACTGGTTCGGCGACGAGGCGCTGGCCCGCCTGCACTCCTGCGCCCGGGCACACGACGCGGACATCGTCGTCGGACGGATGATCGGGCACCGGCGGGGCGTACCGCGGGAGCTGTTCCGGGAGAACCGGTTCGACGCCACCCTGGCGAACGCGCCGCTGGCCGACAGCATGACCTGTCACAAGCTGTTCCGGCGGTCCTTCCTCGACCGGCACGGGCTGCGCTTCCCGGAGGGCCACCCGCGACGCCTGGAGGACCACCGGCTGATGGCGGCGGCCTACCTGCTCGCCGAGCGGATCTGCGTGCTGGCCGACCACCCCTGCTACCACCACGCCCGCCGCGAGGACGCGGGCAACGTCACCGCCACCCGGATGGACCCGGCGGAGTACTACGCGGCGCTGCGGGCCGCGATGGACATCGTGGACGCCCACCGCCCACCGGCTGCGGCCCGCCTGCGGCTGCACCGGCGCTGGCTGCGCAAGGAGATGCTGAACCGGCTGCGCGGGCAGGCGCTGCTGAGCGCGCCGGAGCCCTGGGCCGGGCAGGTGGCGGACGAGGTGGGGCAGCTCGTGAAGGAGCGTGTCGCACCCGAGGCGATCGCCGGGGTGCCGCCGATGTACCAGGTGATCGCGCATCTCGCCGCGCAGGGGCGGATGGCCGACCTGCGCCGGCTGGCGGAGTGGGACGTGAGTGTCCGGGCGCACGCCGCCGTCGACCGGTGGCAGGTGGAGGGACGGACGCTGACCGTCGCCGTCTCCGCCCACCTGCGCGCCGGGGACGAGCCGCTGCGCTTCGACGACCGAGGGCTGCCGGTGCTCCCGGTGGCCGGGGCCGCGCCGGACGGTGTCGTGATGCGGGCCGGCGGGGCGAGGACCGACGTGGTGATCCGCCGCCGGGAGACCCGGGAGGAGTTCTTCCTCCCGGTCGACGCCACCACCGAGCCGGCCGCCGACGGCCGGGTCTGTCACCGCAGCACCGCCACCGTCGACTTCGCGGCGCTCGACGGCGGCCGGACCCGGGGCACCTGGGAGGTCCGGGCCCGGGTGATTCAGGCCGGGTGGGCGCTGGACGCGAACCTGCCGCTCGTGGTGCGCTGCGCGGCCGACGGCGGGCCGCCCCGGGTGGAGGATCCGCGCCGGCTCCGCGCCCGGATCCGGCGGGCGGTCCGGCGGATCCGGGATCGCGCGCTCGGCCGGACGGCGCGCGCCGGCAGCCGTTCGCACGATCGACCGGCGGCGGCCCGGCGGTAAGGATTCGAAGACCCCGGTTCGTCCTCGGCACGATCGCCGGAACGCGCGATTACCGGGAGGCCGGGTGGCGCTCTCGACCGATCGCCGGTGGGCTGCGAAACTGTGTGCCGGCCGGTGAGTTGGGGGTTCGATGAGCAACGGGTGGCTGCTGCCCGAGGACGTTCTGCGGGATGCGCCGTCGTACGCGCCCAGACCCGCTGAGCTGGCCGATCTCCAGTTGTTGCTGAGCGGGGCGTACGCGCCGCTCACCGGTTTCATGAGCCGGGCCGACCTGACCTCGCTGAGCCGGCGCGGCCGGCTGGCCGACGGCACCCCGTGGCCGGTGCCGGTGACGCTCCAGGTGCCGGCCGCGCTGGCCGACGGGCTCGACCCGGCGGACCCGGCCCGCCGGGCGGTGGTGCTCACCGACGGCGAGGGCGCGCCGGTCGCGGCGATGGACGTGACGGACGTCTGGCCGGGCCGCGAGGGCCTGGTGGGCGTCGGTGGCACGGTGCGCCGCCTGGGCGACGGCGGCCACGGACCGTTCCAGCGCCTGCGGCGCGGCCCCGACGAGGTACGCGGCCTGCTGCCGCCGGGCCGGGTGCTCGGGGTCTTCGCCGACCGTCCGCTGCACCGCCCGCAACTGGCGCAGATCGCGCACGCGGCCCGCACGCTCGGCGCGCACCTGCTGGTGCTGATCCCGGTGGGCGAGGGGTCGACCGGTGGCCTGCCGTCCGAGGCGCTGGTGCGTACCGTGTTCGCCGCCCGCGACCGGATGCCCCCGGCGACGCTGGTGGCGGTGCCGCTGGCCCGCCGGCGTGACGAGATCAGCGACGCGCTGCTGCGGGCCCGGGTCGCCGCCGCGTACGGCGTGACCCACCTGCTCTCCACCGAGGGCATGCTCTCCGGCGCCGGCCTGCGTGTGCTGGTGCCCCGCGAGCTGGCCTACGACAACCGGGACGGGCAGTGGCGCTGGCGGGAGGACATCCCGCCGCGCAACCGCCGGCTGGCGCTGAGCGTGGAGGAGATCGACGACCTGCTGGACCGGGGCTTCCCGCTGCCCGAGTGGCACACCCCGCCGGCGGTGGCGAAGGAACTGGTCCGGGCCCGCCCGCCGCGGCGGTACCGGGGACTGGTGATCTTCCTGACCGGGCTGTCCGGCTCGGGCAAGTCGACGATCGCCCGGGGCCTGGCCGACGTGCTCCGTGAGCAGGGCGACCGCACGATCACGCTGCTCGACGGCGACGTGGTGCGGCGGGAGCTGTCCGCCGGGCTCGGGTTCAGCAAGTCCGACCGGGATCTCAACGTGCGCCGGATCGGCTGGGTGGCCGCCGAGATCGCCCGGCACCGCGGGGTCGGCATCTGCTGCCCGATCGCGCCGTACGCGGCGGCCCGCGCCACCGCGCGGGAGATGGCCGAGGCGGCCGGCGCGGGCTTCCTGCTGGTCCACGTGGCGACGCCGCTTGAGGTCTGTGAGCAGCGCGACCGCAAGGGCCTGTACGCCCGCGCCCGGGCCGGCCTGCTCACCGGGATGACCGGCATCGACGACCCGTACGAGGAGCCCACCGACGCCGATCTCGTGGTGGACACCTCGGACATCAGCGTCGAGGAGGCCATCGGGAAGGTGATGGAACACCTCACCGAGACCGGCTGGGTGGAGCCCCGCCTCCAGCCCGCCTGACCTTTCGGCCGCCGGACGCGTCCGGCCTGCGAGCACCTCGACCGCCGTCGTCCGGCCTTACGGACGACGGCGGTTTCGCATCGCCCCTCGTTGCGCGGTAGTGTTCGCCTTTGTTGGAACACGTTCGACCGCGTGAGCATCGCGGTCGGTGACGCTCGGAGGTGGGCCGGAATGCTGGCGCGGCAGCGGCAGACGGCGATCCTGGAACGACTGCGTCTCGCCGGCGGCGTCCGGGTCACCGAACTGGCCGCCGAGTTCGGCGTGTCCGACATGACCATCCGCCGCGACCTGGACACGCTGCACGAGCAGGGCCTGCTCGCCAAGGTGCACGGCGGCGCGACGCCCGCCGGTCCCGGCTCGACCGACGAGCCCGGCTTCCGCGCCAAGGCCGACCGCCAGTCCGCCGAGAAGGCGGCGATCGCCGACCACGCCGCAGGGCTGGTCCGGCCCGGCGCCGCCATCGCGCTCTCCGCCGGCACCACCACCGCCGAGCTGGCCCGGCGACTTGTCGACGTGCCCGGCCTCACGGTGGTCACCAACTCGCTGCCGGTGGCGGAGGCTCTGCACGTCGGCGGCCGGCCCGACCAGACAGTGGTGCTCACCGGCGGGGTACGCACGCCGTCGGACGCGCTCGTCGGGCCGCTCGCCGTGGCCGCGATCGCCGCGCTCCACCTGGACGTGCTCTTTCTCGGCGTGCACGGCATCAGCGAACGGGCCGGGTTCACCACGCCCAATCTGATGGAGGCGGACACGAACCGGGCGCTCGTGTCCGCCGCGGACCGGCTCGTGGTGCTGGCCGACCACACCAAGTGGGGCACCGTCGGCATCTCGTCGATAGTGCCGCTGGACGCGGCGGACGTGCTGGTCACCGACGACCGGTTGACGCCCGAGGCACGACGGGTACTCGACGACAGGGTGGGCGAGCTGGTGACGGTGCCCGCGCAGAGGGGGGCGCAGTGAAGCGTACGCAGATCGCGCTGGCCGACGGCCGCGAGCTGATCTACTTCGACGAGCGGGACGACGCGGTCCGGGACCAGCCGGACCGGCGGGACCTGCCCCCTCCCCCGCCCGCCTCGCAGCTGCGGTACGACCCGCTGACCGACGAGTGGGTGGCGGTCGCGGTGCACCGGCAGACCCGCACGTTCCTGCCCCCGGCCGACCAGTGCCCGCTGTGCCCGTCCCGAGGTGACCGGCACAGCGAGATCCCGGCGCCCGACTACGACGTCGTCGTGTTCGAGAACCGGTTCCCGTCGTTGAGCCAGCGGGTCGCAGACGAACCGGCCGAGATCACGCCGTTCACCCCGGTACGGCCCGGCCTCGGCAGGTGCGAGGTGGTCTGCTTCACCGACGACCACAACGCCTCGTTCGCCCGGCTCCCCCCGCATCGGGTGCGGACCGTGCTGGACGCGCTCGCCGACCGCACCGAAGCGCTGGGCGCGCTGCCCGGCGTGGAGCAGGTCTTCCCGTTCGAGAACCGGGGCGTGGAGATCGGGGTGACGCTTCACCACCCGCACGGGCAGATCTACGCGTACCCGTTCGTCACGCCGCGCACCCGCGACATGCTGGCCGCCGCCCGGCGGCACGCCGAGCGCACCGGCGGCAACCTGTACGCCGACGTGCTGGCCGCCGAACGCGCCTCCGGGGAACGGGTGGTGACGAGCAACGAGCACTGGACCGCGTACGTCCCGGCGGCGGCGCGCTGGCCGTTCGAGGTGCACGTGGCGCCGCACCGGCCGGTGCCGGACATCCCGGCGCTCGACGACGCCGAGCGGGACGCGTTCGGGCCGCTATACCTGGACCTGCTACGTCGCTTCGACGGGCTGTTCGACCTGCCGATGCCGTACATCGCGGCCTGGCACCAGGCGCCGGTACGGATCGACAGGGAGCTGGGCCACCTGCACCTGCAGCTGTTCAGCATCCGGCGGGCCAAGGACAAGCTGAAGTACCTGGCCGGGTCGGAGTCCGGCATGGGGGTGTTCATCAACGACATCGCCCCCGAGCGAGCCGCCGAGCTGCTGCGCGCCGCATGAAAGGAAGGGCCCCTTGTTAACGCCTGCGGTAGAGAAAGGGCCCCTTCTTAACAACCGCAGCCCGGGCACGGGGGCGCGGGGGGCCCGGGACAGGACCCCCCGCAGGGAAGGGACGGCTGGCTGCGCTCAGCAGCCTCGAAGGTCGGCCGGCCGGCGCGCGGCGACGGCCCACCTTCACGGACGCGACTGGCATCTCGTCCACCCTGTCAACGAGAACGCACCGAGCGAGGTCACGCCGCCCCGACGGCCCTGAGGTGTTAAAAAGGGCCCCTTCTACAACGCGAGGCGTTAAGAAGGGGCCCTTCCTTACACGTCAGGCGGCGAGCCGGCGCGCCAGGTTCTCGTCGAGCGCGTTCATGAACTCGTCGGTGGTCAGCCACGGGGCGTCCCGCGAGATGAGCAGCGCGAGGTCCTTGGTCATCTGGCCGCCCTCGACGGTGTCCACGATGACCTTCTCCAGCGTGTTCGCGAACTCGGTGACCGCCGGGGTGCCGTCCAGCTTGCCCCGGTGGGCCAGGCCCCGGGTCCAGGCGTAGATCGAGGCGATCGGGTTGGTCGAGGTCTTCTCGCCCTTCTGGTACTGCCGGTAGTGCCGGGTGACGGTGCCGTGGGCGGCCTCGGCCTCGACGGTGCGGCCGTCCGGGGAGAGCAGCACCGAGGTCATCAGGCCGAGCGAGCCGAAGCCCTGCGCGACGGTGTCGGACTGCACGTCACCGTCGTAGTTCTTGCAGGCCCAGACGTACCCGCCCTCCCACTTGAGCGCGGCGGCGACCATGTCGTCGATCAGCCGGTGCTCGTAGGTGAGGCCGGCGGCCTCGAACTCGGCCTTGAACTCGTTCTCGAACACCTCGGCGAAGATGTCCTTGAACCGGCCGTCGTACGCCTTGAGGATGGTGTTCTTGGTGGACATGTAGACCGGGTAGTTGCGGTCCAGGCCGTACCGGAACGAGGCGCGGGCGAAGTCCCGGATCGACTCGTCGTAGTTGTACATGCCCATGGCGATGCCGCCGCCGGGGAAGTTGGCGACCTCCATCTCCATCGGGGTGCCGCCGTCGGCCGGGGTGTAGGTGATGGTCACCGTGCCCGGGCCGGGGACGACGAAGTCGGTGGCCTTGTACTGGTCGCCGTGCGCGTGCCGGCCGATGATGATCGGCTTGGTCCAGCCCGGGACGAGCCGCGGCACGTTCGACATGATGATCGGCTCGCGGAAGACCACGCCGCCGAGGATGTTGCGGATGGTGCCGTTCGGCGACCGCCACATCTTCTTCAGGCCGAACTCCTCCACCCGGGCCTCGTCCGGGGTGATGGTGGCGCACTTGACGCCGACGCCGTGCTCCTTGATGGCGTTGGCGGCGTCGACGGTGACCTGGTCGTCGGTGGCGTCACGGTGCTGGATCGACAGGTCGTAGTAGTGCAGGTCGACGTCGAGGTAGGGCAGGATCAGCTGCTCCCGGATCTGCTTCCAGATGATCCGGGTCATCTCGTCGCCGTCGATCTCCACGACCGGGTTGTTTACCTTGATCTTCGCCATCGGCCGGCGCTCCTCTCGGGGGACACGTGCTCAAGCAGTACGAGCGTACTGGAAACTGGCCGGCAGTCCCCAGGCGGCCCGGGTGGGCCGCCGGAAAAGCGGGCTGCGCCGTACCGCGACCCGCTGGCATCATCGTGCGATGCCGCGCAGCCGCACCCTCGGGTCTATCACGGTCACCGCGCTGTCCGACGGCGAGGGGCCCTTCTTCCAGCCCCGCGGCGAGGCGTTTCCCGGCGCCACCCAGGCGCACTGGGCGGCTGCCGACCGGCTCGACCCGGGCGCCGTCACCGCCGACGGCCGGTGGTGGCTGCGGTTCCGCGCGTTCGCGGTGCGGACCGGCGACGGGCCGGTCACGCTCGTCGACGCCGGCATCGGCCCGGCCGACTCGCTCGCCGCGAGCTGGGCGCCGGTCCCCGGCCGGCTGCCGGCCGAGCTGGCCGCCGCCGGGATCGATCCGGCCGACGTCCGCACCGTGGTCCTCACCCACCTGCACACCGACCACGTGGGCTGGGCCGGCGCGCTGTTCCCGAACGCGGACCACCTGGTACAGCGCGCCGAGCTGGACGCGCTGGAGCTGTTCCACCCGGAACTGCCGGCCCGGCTCCTGGGGCCGTTGCGCGCCGCCGGCCGCCTGCGGGTGGTCGACGGCGAGACGCCCCTCACCCCGGGGGTACGGCTGCTGCACACCCCAGGCCACACGCCGGGTCACCAGTCGGTGCTCATCGAGGCGGACGACGAGCGCCTCCTGATCACCGGCGACCTGCTCGTGCACGCGATCCAGTTGGTCGCCCCGGAGCTGGCGTACGCCCACGAGGTGGACCCGGACGAAGCCCGCCACTCCCGCACGACCCTGCTGGCAACCCTCTCCCCCGCCACCCTGGCCACTCCCCACCTGACCGCTCCCTTCACCCCCCACCCCCGACCGGGTCGATCATGAGGTTGGCGGCGGAATTGGAGATCGAATACGCCGTCAACTTCATGATCGACGGGGAGAGCGGGGAGAACTGGGAGAGACGCGGGCGGGACAGCGGAAGGCCCGCCGGCGGAAGCCGGCGGGCCTTCTGCGCAGTTGGTCGGGCTCACATGCTGGCGACGTCGCCCTGCTTGGCGCGGACGGCCTCGGCGGCCTCCTTCAGCGCGGCCAGCTCGTCGGCGTCCAGGTCGGTCTCGACGACCCGCTTCACGCCCTCGGCACCGATCTCGGCCTCGACGCCCAGGTAGACGCCGGAGATGCCGTACTCGCCGTCGACCCAGGCGCAGACCGGCATGACCTCGCCGGAGTCCTCGGCCACTGCCTTCGCCATCCGGGCCGCGGCGGCGGACGGGGCGTAGTACGCCGAACCGGTCTTGAGCAGCGCGACGACCTCGGCGCCACCGTTGCGGGTCTTGACGACCAGCTCCTCGATCTGCTCGGCCGGCATGACGTCACGCAGCGGCTTGCCGTTCACGGTGCTCTTGGACGGCACCGGGACCATCGTGTCGCCGTGCGAGCCGAGCGTCAGGGTCCGTACCGCCTTCACCGGTACGCTCAGCGCCTCGGCGACGAAGTTGGTGAAGCGGGCGGTGTCCAGCATGCCGGCCTGGCCGAGCACCCGGTTGCGCGGGAACTGGGTGGCGAGCTGGGCCAGCGCGGTCATCTCGTCGAGCGGGTTGGACACCACGATGACGACGGCGTTCGGCGCGTACTTGGCGACGTTCTCGGAGACCTGCCGGACGATCTTGGCGTTGGTCTCCAGCAGGTCCATCCGGCTCATGCCCGGCTTGCGCGGCAGGCCGGCGGTGATGACGACCACGTCCGAGCCCTCGATGGCGTCGTAGCCCTCGCCGTTCGGGCCGGTGGTGACGCCGACAACCTTGGTCTCGAAGCCCTCGACCGCGCGGGACTGGTTGAGGTCGAGCGCGAGACCCGCCGGCTTGCCCTCCACGATGTCGGTGATCACGACGGTGTCGAAGACGTCGTACTCGGCCAGGCGCTGTGCGGTGGTCGAGCCGTAGAAGCCGGCGCCGACGACAGTGACCTTCTTACCCATGGTCGTCCCACTCCCTGATCCCAGTCGGTTTTCCGGACCGTATCAGCCATCCTGGCACCGATCGGGCCAGGGGCGGACGGTTATGACCTGGGTGGGTGTCAGCCCGCCCGCTCGGCCCGTTCGACCACGTTGGTGAGCAGCATCGCCCGGGTCATCGGACCGACGCCGCCGGGCATCGGCACGAGCTTGCCGGCGACCTCGGCGACCTCCGGGTCGACGTCGCCGGTGTAGCGGCCCTTGCCGTCGTCGCCGATCACGCGCGTGATGCCGACGTCGACCACTGTCGCGCCCGGGTTGACCATGTCGGCGGTGAGCAAACCCGGTACGCCGGCGGCGACGATGACGACGTCGGCGGCGCGGGTGTGCGCGGCGAGGTCGAGCGTGCCGGTGTGGCAGAGCGTCACCGTGGCGTTCTCGCTGCGCCGGGTCAGCAGCAGGCCCAGCGGACGGCCGACCGTGTTGCCCCGGCCGACGACGGCCACGTTCGCGCCGCGCAGCGGCACGTCGTGGCGGCGCAGCAGCTCCACGATGCCGCGCGGGGTGCAGGGCAGCGGAGCGTCGTACCCGAGGACGAGCCGGCCCAGGTTGACCGGGTGCAGCCCGTCGGCGTCCTTGTCCGGGTCGATCGACTCCAGCGCGCGCTGGGTGTCGAGGTGCCCGGGGAGCGGGAGCTGGACGATGTAGCCGTGGCAGGCCGGGTCGGCGTTCAGCTCGGCCAGAGCCGCGTCGAGCTGCTCCTGGGTGGCGTCCGCGGGCAGCGTGACCCGCAGCGAGGCGATGCCGACCTCGGCGCAGTCGCGGTGCTTGCCGTTGACGTACGCCTGGGAGCCGGGGTCCTCCCCGACCAGCACCGTGCCGAGGCCGGGGGTGATGCCGCGTTCCGCGAGCGCCTTGACCCGGGCCCGTAGCTCGTCCTTGATCTCCGCCGCGGTGGCCTTGCCGTCCAGGATCGTCGCCGTCACGTCGTGATCGTCTCACGCCCGCTGGCGGGCCCGGACGACGACGGCCGACGATCACGCTGCGCAACGTGCGCTAAGTCACGGAGAGTCACCAATCACGGTGACGCCGCAGCCCGGTCACACCCGGACGGGCAGGGACCGGACAGCGGGAACAGCCGTCGCAGACCGCCCGGCCACGCGCGGACCGGAACAGAGGCAACCAGGAAAGAACCAGGCAGGAGCGAGGTTTAGCACGCGCGAGCGGCAACGACAAGACAGGGCGAACACGATCCGTCATCGATCAACCACGCGCCAGTTGTCGATGGGCCGAACCGCGACCTACCGTTACCGCTCGTTGCGCAGAGTCACCCAACGTCGGGACGACCGCGCAGCGTGAGGAGATGAGGAGACCCCATGCGTGTTCGTAGGCTCGCGGCCTGGGCCGCGCTCCCGCTCGCGGTGACGCTCGGCCTGACGGCCTGCGGCTCGGGCGGCGGCAGCGGCGGTGCCGGCAACCCCGACGCGGCCGTGCGGATCGAGATCGCCGAGCCGCAGCACCTGGTGCCCACAAACACCAACGAGACGAGCGGCTCCCAGGTCCTGTCGGCCCTGTTCAGCCCGCTCGTCGACTACGACGAGGCGAACAAGCCGCACGAGGTGGCGGCGGACTCGGTGACGACGTCGGACAACAAGGTCTGGACGATCAAGCTGAAGCCCGGCTACACGTTCCACAACGGCGAGAAGGTCACCGCCGACAACTACATCGACGCCTGGAACTACGGCGCGTACGCCCCGAACGGCCAGAACTCCAGCTACTTCTTCGAGAAGGTGGCCGGCTACGACGACCTCCAGGGCGAGACGCCGAAGGCGAAGACGCTCAGCGGCCTGCAGAAGGTCGACGACCTGACCTTCACCGTGACGCTCAACGAGCCGTACGTGGACTTCAAGTCGATGCTCGGCTACACCGCCTTCTACCCGCTGCCCGAGGCGGCCTTCTCCGCGCCGGGCGTGCTGGCCGAGGGCTACGAGCAGGCCCCGATCGGTCAGGGCCCGTTCAAGATGAAGGGCAGCTGGCAGCACGACGCCAAGGTCGAGGTGGAGCGCTACGACGCCTTCCCGGGCCAGCAGCCCAAGGTCGCCGGTGTCGAGTTCCGCATCTACCAGCAGCCGACCGCCGCGTACGCGGACGTGCTGTCGGACAACCTCGACGTGATCAAGACGATCCCGACCGAGAACCTGTCCACCGCCGCGACCGACCTGGGCGACCGCTACCAGGAGAGCCCGGCCTCCTCGCTGCAGGTGCTGGCCTTCCCGACGTTCCAGGAGGAGTTCAGCAAGCCCGAGGTGCGCAAGGCCATCTCGATGGCGATCGACCGGGACGAGATCACCAAGTCGATCTTCAAGGACTCGCAGCGGCCGGCCCGCTCGTTCGTCTCGCCGGTGGTCGCCGGCTACCGGGAGAACACCATCGGCACCGCGGGCGCGTTCGACCCGGTCAAGGCCAAGGCCATGTACGAGGCCGCGGGCGGCCCGAAGAAGATCGAGCTGTCCTACAACGGCGACGGCGGCCACAAGGACTGGATCGACGCCACCTGTAACCAGCTCAAGGCCAACCTGGGCGTGGACTGCGTCGGCACCGCCGAGCCGAAGTTCGCGGACCTGCTGACCAAGGTCAAGAAGAAGCAGCCGGTCGGCCTGTTCCGGATGGGCTGGGTCATGGACTACCCGTCCATGGAGAACTACCTCGGCCCGCTGTACAGCAGCACCGGCTCGTCGAACTACTACGGCTACAGCAACCCGGAGTTCGACAAGCTGCTCGCCGAGGGCGCCCGCGCGGCGACCGAGGACGAGGCGATCAAGAAGTACCAGGCGGCGGAGGACCTGCTCGCGCAGGACATGCCGGTGATCCCGCTACGGTACGGGCAGAACAACTTCGGCCACTCGACCAAGGTCAAGAACGTCCACGTGGACCTCTTCGACCGGGTGGACCTGCTGAAGATCGAACTCGCCTGACACCCTGCTGACGGGCCGGGCCACCCCCACCGGGTGGCCCGGCCCTGGCATTGGCCCGCATTTGCGCCGTTTTCGGCAGACTTGCCAGCATGCTCCGCTTCATCCTGCGGCGACTCCTGCAGATGCTCCTCGCCTTCTTCGGGACCACTCTGATCGTCTACGCGCTGATGTTCGCCGGGCAGGGCGACCCGATCCAGGCCCTCGCCGGGGAGCGGCCGGTGACCCCCGCGCAGCGGGCCTACCTGACCGAGAAGTACCACCTGGACGCGACAGGGGTCGGCGGCTTCTTCTACCGCTACTTCAACTACCTCGGCGGTCTGGTCCAGGGTGACCTCGGGCAGTCGCTGACCGGGCGGCAGATCAGCGACATCCTCGCCGCCGCCTGGCCGGTCACCCTCAAGCTGGCGGTGATCGCGATGGCGGTCACGGTGATCTTCGGAGTCACCGCCGGCGTGATCGCGGCCATCCGCCGCTCCGGCGTGTTCGACCACGCCACGCTCGTGCTCACGCTGCTGGTGCTCGGCATACCCACCATCGTGCTCGCGCCGCTGGCGCAGTACTTCCTCGGCGTACGCTGGCCGATCTTCCCGCCCACCGCCGGAGCGCAACCCTCCTTCTACGCGCTGCTGCTGCCCGGCATCGTGCTCGGCTCGCTGTCCCTGGCCACCGCGCTGCGGCTGACCCGTACCTCGGTGACCGAGAACCTGCGCGCCGACTACGTCCGCACCGCCCGCTCGAAGGGCCTGCGGCGACGCCGCATCGTCGGCGTGCACGTGCTGCGCAACTCGCTCATCCCGGTGATCACCTTCCTCGGCGTCGAGCTGGGCAACCTGATGGGCGGCGCGATCATCACCGAGGGCGTGTTCAACGTGCCCGGCGTCGGCTTCAACCTGTTCCGCGGCATCCGCACCGAGGACGGCCCCCTGGTGGTCGGCATCGTCAGCGTGCTCGTCGTGGTCTACCTGCTCTCCAACCTGGTGGTGGACGTGCTCTACGCCGTCCTCGACCCGAGGATCCGCTATGAGTGACTTCGAGACGGTGGCGGCCACCGAGAACCAGGCGGCGCGGCGCGGCGTCTCCGGCGAACCGGGCACGCCCGGCCGGGCCGGGCGCCCCGACCGGGCCCGCAGCCTGGCCGGGGACGCGTGGCGGGACCTGCGCCGCAACCCGGTCTTCTGGATCAGCCTGCTCCTGGTGGTGCTCGTCGCCGCGATGGCGGTGGCCCCCGGGCTGTTCGCCGCGAACGACCCGCGCGACTGCGTGCTCTCCCGCCAGCACGCCGGGCCGTCCGGCGGGGCCATCTTCGGGTACGACTTCCAGGGCTGCGACACGTTCGCCCGCGCGGTCTACGGCGCCCGCGCCTCACTGCTGGTGGGGGCGCTCTCCGCGCTGATCACCGGCGTGATCGCGCTCGTCGTCGGGATGCTCGCCGGCTACTTCGGCGGCTGGGTCGACGCGGTGCTCTCCCGGGTGATCGACATCGTGCTCGGCATCCCGCTGCTGCTGGCCGCGATCGTGCTGCTCAAGCGGGTCAGCACCAGCGGCGACACGGTACGGCTGTTCGCGGTGATCTTCGTGCTGGCGCTGCTCGGGTGGACCACAGCGGCCCGGGTGGTCCGCTCCTCGGTGATCACCGCCCGGGAGCAGGACTACGTGGCCGCAGCCCGGATGCTGGGGGCCGGCAACGGCCGGATCATGTGGCGGCACATCCTGCCGAACGCGCTCGCCCCGGCCATCGTGGTGCTCACCATCGCGCTCGGCTCGTTCATCGCGGCCGAGGCGACGCTGAGCTTCCTCGGCATCGGCCTGAAGGCGCCGACCATCTCCTGGGGCATCGACATCGACGCCGGGCGGGTGCACATGCGCGAGTCGGCGACACCGCTGATCGTGCCGTCGGCCTTCCTCGCCCTGACCGTGCTCGCTTTCATCATGCTCGGCGACGCGATCCGCGACGCCTTCGACCCGAAGCTGCGGTGACAACCCATGACCCAGTCGTCGGCCCGGCCCACGCCGGCCTCGCCCACCCCGCCGGGCGGGCACCTGCTGGAGGTACGGGACCTGCACGTCGAGTTCCGCACCCGCGAGGGCGTGGCCCGGGTCATCAACGGGGTGACGTACCACCTGGACGCCGGGGAGACGCTCGCGGTGCTCGGCGAGTCCGGCTCCGGCAAGTCCGTCACCGCCCAGGCGATCATGGGCATCCTGGACACCCCGCCCGCGTACGTGCGCGGCGGGCAGATCCTCTACCAGGGGCGGGACCTGCTGACCCGGCCGGAGGAGGAACGCCGTCAGATCCGGGGCACCGAGATCGCGATGATCTTCCAGGACGCGCTGTCGGCGTTGAACCCGGTCTTCCCGGTCGGCTGGCAGATCGGCGAGTCGCTGCGCGAGCGGGCCGGGATGTCCCGGGCCGACGCGCGCAGGCGCACGATCGAGCTGATGGACCTGGTCCGGATCCCGGCCGCGGCGAAGCGGCTCGGCGACTACCCGCACCAGTTCTCCGGCGGCATGCGCCAGCGGGTCATGATCGCCATGGCGCTGGCTCTCGACCCGAAGGTGCTGATCGCCGACGAGCCGACCACCGCGCTGGACGTGACGGTGCAGGCGCAGATCATGGACCTCCTGGCCGACCTGCGCCGCGACCTCGGCACGGCGCTCATCCTGATCACCCACGACCTGGGCGTGGTCGCCGGTGTCGCGGACCGGATCGCGGTCATGTACGCGGGCCGCATCGTCGAGCACGCCGACGTGCACGCGCTGTACCGGGCGCCGGCCCACCCGTACACGAAGGGGTTGCTGGAGTCGATCCCGCGCCTGGACGTGCGCGGCCAGGAGCTGTCGAGCATCCGCGGCCTGCCGCCGAACCTGATGGCGATCCCCTCCGGCTGCCCGTTCCACCCCCGGTGCCCGTACGTCCAGCAGGTCTGTGTGGACGAGGTGCCGCACGACCTGGTGCTCGGCGACGGGCGGACCAGCGCGTGCCACTTCGCGCAGGAGGTGCACGATGACAGCGCCGGCTGACGCCACGAAGGTGCGCGGCGAGACCATCCTCTCCGTCGACCACCTGGTCAAGCACTTCCCGATCAGCCAGGGCGTGCTGTTCAAGAAGACCATCGGCCAGGTCAAGGCGGTCGACGGCGTCTCCTTCGAGCTGCGGCGCGGTGAGACGCTCGGCGTGGTCGGCGAGTCCGGCTGCGGCAAGTCCACGTTGGCCCGGCTGCTGATGCGCCTGGAGACGCCCACCGCCGGGCGGGTCACGCTGGAGGGCCGCGACCTGCTGCGGGCCGGCGGGGCGGACCTGCGCCGGCTGCGCCGCAACATGCAGATGGTGATGCAGGACCCGTACACCTCGCTCAACCCGCGGATGACTGTCGGCGACATCGTCGGCGAGCCGTTCGAGATCCACCCGGAGGTGGCGCCGAAGCGCAGCCGGCGGCAGCGGGTGCAGGAGCTGCTGGACGTGGTCGGGCTCAACCCGGAACACGTCAACCGGTACCCGCACCAGTTCTCCGGCGGCCAGCGGCAACGCATCGGCATCGCCCGGGCGCTCGCGCTGCGGCCCGAGATCATCGTCTGCGACGAGCCGGTGTCGGCGCTCGACGTCTCCATCCAGGCCCAGGTGATCAACCTGCTGGAGCAGCTCCAGGACGAGTTCGGGCTGTCGTACATCTTCATCGCCCACGACCTGTCGGTGGTGCGGCACATCTCCGACCGGGTCGCGGTGATGTACCTGGGCCGGATCGTCGAGATCGGCACCGAGGAGCAGATCTACCAGCGGGCCACCCACCCGTACACCCAGGCGCTGCTGTCGGCGGTCCCGGTGCCCGATCCGGAGGCCCGCGACCGGCAGACCATCATCCGGCTCAGCGGCGACGTGCCCAGCCCGGCCGACCCGCCGTCCGGCTGCCACTTCCGGACCCGCTGCTGGAAGGCCGAGGAGGTCTGCGCGGTCCAGGACCCGCAGACCGTGCCCCGGGCGGCGGACCCGCACCCCAGCGCCTGCCACTTCGCCGAGGTCCGCACCGACGTGTGAGCGTGACGAAGGCCCCGTCCCCCGGAGGAAGAGGGGGCGGGGCCTCCGCTGCGGCGGGTTGGGCGTGGACCCGGGGCGATCCCGGCGGCGTTGAGGCGCGCCGCCGTACGTGATCGGTGTCCCGCGACGGAACCGCCGGGTCGACGCGGCGGTCCGGTGCGGCTCGGGTGAGGTGTCCCGGCGTGCGGGTCCCGGGTCCGGCGTGGCTCAGGCGGCCGGCGGGGCGCGCGCGGCGAGCGGGCCGCGCGGCGGCAGCGGCACGACCGGCGGCCGGGGCGCGGGCACGACGGGTTCCGGCACGGCCGGACCGGCCACGCGCTGGAGCGCGGCCGGGGCCAGGTCGTCCGGTCCGTCGGCGTAGCCGAGGCCGCCGCCGTGGTCGTGCCACGGCCCGGCGGCAAGCTCCGACCAGGAGATTCCGGGGTACGCGGTACGCAGCGCGACCGGGCTCGTTCCGGCGGACGGCGCGGCGGCGAGCGTTCCGGCAGGCGGCGCGGCGGCGGGCGTATCGGCGGGCGGCGCGGCGGCGAGCGCGGCAACGATCGGGGCGGGGGCCGGTGCGACGGCGGGCGCGGCGGCCGATCCCAGTCCGGCCAGGACGAAGGCCAGCGTGACGACGACGGCGGTCAACCGGTCGCGAACGCGCATGGCACACCTGCCGGTCTCACGGGCGGCGGAGACGGTCGATCGTCGCCGCGCACACGCTAGCAACCGGTTCCGGCGGCGGGCAACGGCCCGGCGTCCGGGTGCGTCCGTCGGGTGGACGACCGACGCACCCGGGCGACTACGGCCTGGTCAGTGGAAGAAGTGCCGCGTCCCGGTCAGGTACATGGTGACGCCGGCCGCCTTGCAGGCCGCGATGGTCTCCTCGTCCCGGATCGAGCCGCCCGGCTGGACGATCGCCCGTACCCCGGCGTCGATGAGGATCTGCGGGCCGTCGGCGAACGGGAAGAACGCGTCGGAGGCGCAGACCGAGCCGCGGGCCCGCTCGTCGCCGGCGCGGCTGACCGCCAGCCGCGCCGAGTCCACCCGGTTGACCTGACCCATGCCGACGCCGACGGTGGCGCCGTCGCGGGCCAGCAGGATCGCGTTGCTCTTGACCGCGCGGACCGCCCGCCAGGCGAACGCCAGGTCGCGCAGCGTCGCGGAGTCGGCCGGGTCGCCGGTGGCCAGCGTCCAGCCGGACGGGTCGTCGCCGGGCGCGTCGACGGCGTCCCGCGACTGCACCAGCACGCCGCCGCTGACCTGCCGCCACTCGGCGGGCCGCACAGCGAACTCGGGCGCCCGCAGCAGGCGGAGGTTCTTCTTGGCCCGCAGCAGCTCCAGCGCGTCCTCGTCGAAGCCGGGCGCCACCAGCACCTCGGTGAAGATCTCCGCGACCTGGCCGGCCATCGCCGCGTCGACCGGCCGGTTCACCGCGATCACCCCGCCGAACGCGGAGACCGGATCGCAGGCGTGCGCCTTGCGGTGCGCCTCGGCCACGTCCGCGCCGACCGCGATGCCACACGGGTTGGCGTGCTTGATGATCGCCACCGCCGGCTGGTCCGGGAAGTCGTTGGCGGCCCGCCAGGCGGCGTCCGCGTCGACGTAGTTGTTGTAGGACATCTCCTTGCCGTGCAGCTGCTCGGCCTGGGCCAGCCCGGCCGGCGCGCCCGGATCGGTGTAGAGCGCCGCCGCCTGGTGCGGGTTCTCGCCGTACCGCAGCACGGCCTGGCGGCGCAGCGCCAGCCCGGCGAACTGCGGCCAGCCGTCCTCGGCCGGCGCCACGGTGGTGGCGAACCAGTCGGCCACCGCCACGTCGTAGTCGGCGATGTCGGCGAAGGCCCGGGCGGCGAGCGCCCGGCGCTGGGCGATCGTGAAACCGCCGTCGGCGAGCGCGGCCACCACCGCCGGGTACGCGGCCGGGTCGGTCACCACCGCGACCGAGGCGTGGTTCTTCGCCGCGGCCCGCACCATCGCCGGGCCGCCGATGTCGATCTGCTCGACACACTCTTCGGTGTCGGCGCCGGAGGCGACGGTGGCCTGGAACGGGTAGAGGTTGGAGACCAGCAGGTCGATGCCGGCGATGCCGTGCTCGTCGAGCTGGGCGGCGTGCGCGTCCTTGCGCAGGTCGGCGAGGAGACCACCGTGGATCTTCGGGTGCAGCGTCTTGACCCGCCCGTCGAGGATCTCCGGGAAGCCGGTGACCTGCTCGACCGGCGTGACCGGCACCCCGGCGCCGGAGATCGTCGACGCGGTGCTCCCGGTCGACACGATCTCCACGCCGGCCTCGTGCAGGGCGCGGGCCAGCTCGGCCAGGCCGGTCTTGTCGTAGACGCTGACCAGCGCGCGCCGGATCGGGCGGCGGCCGGCGTCCTCAGTGGCGTTCACGGGATGGTGACCTTTCTTCCGGTGATCGTCCAGCCTTCACGGACCAGGCGGCCGACCTGCTCGACGAGCTGGCGCCGCTCGGCGGACTTGATGCGCTCGGTGAGCGTGTCCTCGTCGTCGCCGTCGAGCACCGGCACGGCGACCTGGGCCACGATCGGCCCGGTGTCCATCCCGGCGTCGACGAAGAACAGCGTGGCCCCGGTGACCTTCACGCCGTACGCCAGCGCGTCACGGGGGCCGTGGATGCCGGGGAACGCCGGCAGCAGCGTGTTGTGCGTGTTGAGGTAGCGGTCGCCGAACGCGGCCAGGAACTCCGGCCCGACCAGCTTGAGGAACCCGGCGCTGATGACCAGGTCCGGCCGGTGCTCGGCGACCCGCGCGGTGAGCGCCTTGTCCCAGTCGGCGCGGGTGGGGTGGTCCTTGAGCCGCTCGACGAAGGACGGCACGCCGGCGGCGGCGGCCCGGTCCAGGCCGGCGATCCCGTCCCGGTCGGCGCCGACGGCGACGACCCGGGCGCCGAAGCCGGGGTCGGCGGTGGCGTCCAGCAGCGCCTGGAGGTTGCTGCCGGAACCGGAGACGAGGACGACGAGGCGGGCGACGGACGCGGGCTCGGTCACGCGGCAACCCTATCGGGCAGGTCAGGCGCCCCGGCCTCGGGGCGGCGGCTCAACGGTTGACCTCCCGGGTGGCGTGCTCGCGGTACGCTGCCGGTCGCCCGGTGTCCGGCCTCGCGCCCGGCCCGCACCCCCACGAAGAATCCGGCACGCCGCGTGCCGTCGGACCGAGGAGTACGTCGCATGCAGCCCGGATACCCCCCGCAGCAGCCGCAGCAGATCGACAACAACATGACGATGTCCATCGTCGCGATCTTCCTGTTCTGGCCGCTCGCGATCCCGGCCATCATCAACGCGTCGAAGGTCAACCCGCTGATCCAGCAGGGCGACTACGCCGGCGCCCAGGCTGCCGCCGCCGAGTCCAAGAAGTGGTCCAAGTGGGCCCTCATCGCCGGCCTGGCCTGGATCGCCATCATCGTGGTGGGATGTTGCCTCCTCGGCGGCCTGGCTGGTATCGCCGGCAACAGCGGCAGCAACTGACGCACAACCGAACCGAACCTGAGGAGCACCCAGACATGCAGCCCGGTTACCCCGGCCAGGACCCGTACGGCCAGCAGCCGAACCAGGACCCGACCGCTCAGCCGAACGACCCGTACGCCCAGCCGCCGCAGGCCCCGCAGTACGGCCAGCAGCCCCAGTACGGCCAGCAGCCGACGTCGGGCCAGCCGTACGGCCAGCCCACCTCGGGTCAGCCCGCCTACGGCCAGGACCCGTACGCGCAGCAGCAGCCGCCGTACGGTGCCGCGCCGCAGTACCCGACCGCCGGCTACCCGGCCGGCCCGGCGCAGGGTCAGGGCCAGAACAACACCATGGGCCTGGCCGGCATGATCGTCGGCATCGCCTCGATCGTGCTCGGCCTGTGCTGCCCGCTGCTGGGTGTCCCGGCCGGCATCGTGGCGGTCGTCCTCGGCGTGCTCGGCCAGAAGAAGGTCCAGGCGGGCGAGGCCAGCAACGCCGGCCAGGCGCGGGCCGCCCTGATCTGCGGCGCCGTCGGCGTGGTCGTCGGCATCGTCAGCGCCATCGCGGGCGCTGCGATCAACATGAACAACTTCGGCGCCTGACCGTCGTTCGAACGAGGGGCGTCCGGCAACCGCCGGGCGCCCCTCGCGCGTCTCTCTCCCCGCGCGGCGCCGGACGGATCAGCGGGGCGCCGGGGTGGCGCGGGGCGGGGGTGCCGGACGCGCCGGGCGGGTCAGGGTGCGGGTGGCGGCCGCGCCGAGTACCGCGCCCACCGCGATCACCAGGGTGGCCACCACCGCCACCGGCCAGGGCGACGGGCCGACCTCGGCCAGCCGCCCGCCGCCGAGCGGCCCGCCGGAGACCGCCGCGACCAGCCCCAGCAGCACGCCGGCCACCGGTCCGGCGAGCGCGGCCGGCCCGAGCAGCGCCGGCCAGGCCACATCGGCCCGTTCCTCGGCGGCCGCCCGGATCAGCCGCCGGGCCAGGAGCCAGCCGGCCGCCATCGCGGCCAGCACCGGCACCGCGAGCAGCGCGGCGCCGAGCCCGTCCATCGGGCCGCGCGGCAGGCCGGCCAGCAACGGTACGGCCGGCAGCGCGCCGACCGACACCTCACTCGTGCGGACGGCGGTGTCGGTGCCGACGGCGAACCCGGGACCGAGCAGGTAGCTGGCCGACCAGGCGATGGCGTTCGGCGCGTACGCGAGGCTGACCAGGGTGATGCCGGCCTGACCGGCCACCCCGGTCCGGTAGGCGCCGATCATGTCGGCCGCGTCGCCGCCGCCGGTGGCCACCGCCAGTCCGGCCGCCCCCGCGCCCGCGCCGAGCAGCAGCAGCGCCGCGACCAGGCCGGTACGCAGGCCGTCGCGCAGCGGCGGTGGGCAGCGCGCGGTCAGCAGCGCCCAGACGCCTGTGGTGCGCAGCGCCCCGACCAGGGCGGCCGGCACGCCGAACGCGGCGAACGTGAGCGCGGCGGTGACCGGGGAGACCCGCAGCCCGCCCGCGTCGACGGCGAACGCGGCGAGCGCGCCGAGCAGCGCGTACGCGATCCCGACGGCGGCCGCGACGGTGAGCGCCTGGCGGGGCGAGCCGGCCCCGCGCGCGCCGACGGCCCGGCTGACGTGCACGCCGGCGCGGGTGAGCCGCCAGACGGCGAGCGCGCTCAGCGCGAGCGGGATCAGGCCCAGCGGCCCGGCTGTGGTCTGCAGCGGCACGCCGTGCCCGAGCAGCCAGCCGGCCAGGCCGGCGCGCAGCGCGCCACCGAGCGAGCCGGCGTCCTCGCTGAGCTGGGCGAGGCCCAGCACGACGGAGACCGGCAGCCACGAGGTCAGGGCGGCCCAGAGCGCCGCCACCCCGGCCGCGACGGGCAACGGCGCCCGGCTGCGCGGCTCCTCGCCCGAGCGCGGCGCGGGCACCCGCGCGGCCGGGCGGGCGCGGCCGGGTGGCCGTTCCCCGGCTCGGGGACCGGAAGCCGGACGGCGTGGCTGGTCAGGGGTGACACGTGACATCGGGTCTACTCTGGCACGCCGCGGGAAGGACGGCAGTCCGATACCGGGTCGGCAGCGCGGCGAGTTCGCCGAACCCCCGCCTCAGCGGTGGTGATCCGGTCTAGCCTCGGCCTCAGACGCGACCATTCCCGTCGCGGCGCCTACCGTTCGGAGGAAGCCGTGCACGCTCCGTATCCGCCACCACCGCCGCCGCCGGCCGTCGGCCGGGACCGGACCACGCTCTGGGGCGTCCTCGGCATCGTCTTCGGCCTGTTCTGCTGCGGCATCCTGGGCATCGTCTTCGGCGCGCTGTCGATCCGCGACGCGCGGCGCAACGGCAAGTCGCAGCTGCTCGGCTGGCTGGCCATCGCGTTCGGTGTGATCAACATCGTCGCCAGCGCCATCGTGCGGGCCCGGGGCAACTCGTACTACCCGTACTGGTACCGCTGAACGCGAGGGGGCCGGCCGGTTCCCCGGTCGGCCCCCTCGGCGCGTGGTACGGCCGCTCAGCGGCCGGACATGAGCTCCCGCATCAGGTTGGCGGTCTCGGTCGGGGTCTTGCCGACCTTGACGCCCACCGCCTCCAGCGCCGCCTTCTTGGCGTCGGCGGTGCCCGCCGAGCCCGAGATGATCGCGCCGGCGTGACCCATGGTCTTGCCGGGCGGGGCGGTGAAGCCGGCGATGTAGCCGACCACCGGCTTGGTGACGTTGGCCTTGATGAACTCGGCCGCCCGCTCCTCGGCGTCGCCGCCGATCTCACCGATCATGACGATCGCGTCGGTCTCCGGGTCCGCCTCGAAGGCGGCCAGGGCGTCGATGTGGGTGGTGCCGATGATCGGGTCACCGCCGATGCCGACGCAGGTGGAGAAGCCGATGTCGCGCAGCTCGTACATCATCTGGTAGGTCAGCGTGCCGCTCTTGCTGACCAGGCCGATGCGGCCGGAGCCGGTGATGTCGGCCGGGATGATGCCGGCGTTGGACGCGCCCGGCGAGGCGATGCCCGGGCAGTTCGGGCCGATGATCCGGGTGCGCTCGCCCTTGGACTTGTTGTACGCCCAGAACGCGGCGGTGTCGTGCACCGGCACGCCCTCGGTGATCACCACGGCCAGGTCGATGCCGGCGTCGATCGCCTCGACCACGGCGGCCTTGGTGAACTGCGGCGGCACGAAGATGACTGTGACGTCCGCGCCGGTGGACTTCATCGCGTCCGCGACGGACGCGAAGACGGGCAGCTCGGTGCCGTCGAAGTCGACGGTGGTGCCGGCCTTGCGCGGGTTCACGCCGCCGACCACGTTGGTGCCGGCGGCGAGCATCCGCCGGGTGTGCTTGGAACCCTCGGAACCGGTCATCCCCTGCACGATGACCTTGGAGTCCTTGGTCAGCCAGATAGCCATTGTCAGACCCCCGCAGCTGCCAGCTCGGCGGCCCGCTCGGCCGCGCCGTCCATGGTGTCGACCCGCTGGATCAGCGGGTTGGCCGCGCCGTCGAGGATCGCCCGACCGGCCTCGGCGTTGTTGCCGTCGAGACGGACGACGAGCGGCTTGGTGGCCTTCTCGCCGCGCTGCTCCAGCAGCGCCAGCGCCTGCACGATGCCGTTGGCGACCGCGTCGCACGCGGTGATGCCGCCGAAGACGTTGACGAAGACGCTCTTGACCGACGGGTCGGACAGGACGATCTCCAGGCCGTTCGCCATCACCTCGGCGCTCGCGCCGCCGCCGATGTCGAGGAAGTTGGCCGGCTTGACGCCGCCGTGCCGCTCGCCCGCGTACGCGACCACGTCGAGCGTGGACATGACCAGGCCCGCGCCGTTGCCGATGATGCCGACCTCGCCGTCGAGCTTGACGTAGTTGAGGTCCTTGGCCTTGGCGGCCTGCTCCAGCGGGTCCACCGACGCCTGGTCGACCAGGGCCTCGTGGTCCGGGTGCCGGAACGCGGCGTTCTCGTCCAGCGTGACCTTGGCGTCCAGGAGCAGCAGCTTGCCGTCCTTGGTGGTGGCCAGCGGGTTCACCTCGACGAGCGTGGCGTCCTCGGCGACGAACGCCTGCCACAGCTTCACCGCGACGTCGACGACCTGGTCGGCGACCTCGGCCGGGAAGCCGGCCGCGGTGACGATCTCCCGGGCCTTCGCCTCGTCGACGCCGGTGTTGGCGTCGATCGGAGCCTTGACGACCTTCTCGGGCGTCTCGGCGGCGACCTGCTCGATGTCCATGCCGCCGGCCACGCTGGCGATGCAGAGGAAGGTGCGGTTCGCCCGGTCGAGCAGGTAAGAGAAGTAGTACTCCTCGGCCACGTCCGCGGTCACGGTGATCATGACCTTGTGGACGGTGTGACCCTTGATGTCCATGCCGAGGATGTCGGTGGCCCGGGCCACCGTCTCCTCCGCGCCCTCGGCCAGCTTCACGCCGCCGGCCTTGCCGCGGCCACCGACCTTCACCTGCGCCTTGACGACCACCCGACCGCCGAGGCGTTCGGCGATCGCGCGGGCCTCCTCCGGGGTAGTGGCGACGCCGCCGGCGAGCACGGGCAAGCCGTGCCGCTCGAACAGGTCCCGCCCCTGGTACTCGTACAGGTCCACGTTTGCGCGTCCCGTCCCGTCTCCGCGGCGCGCCGTCGCGCCGCCACCAGCGTTGGAAAATCAGTTTGACGCCTGTCATCAGAAGAGACAGGCCATTTGCCGCAGCCTAACGAGATGGGAACCGGCGGCAACCGAGCGGGTGCGGGGTGTGCGGTAATGCACAGCCCTCTTCGGCCGGCACCGGTTTCCGGCGGCGCCGGCACGCGGCGGCGGCCGCGGTTGTCAGCCGTCCGGGGGATGTGCCGGACCGGGCGTAACCGCCGGTCGGGGGCGTCGTTGAGTGTGATGTCGGAGCGCTGGTCAAGCGCGACGACGGGAGCGGCCGATGCCCTGTCGGTCGAGGGGTGGCGGCGGGGCATCGTGCATAGAGGGGCCGGGCGTGTGAGGGGTGCGTCCGGCCCCTCCCCCGTGCCCGGAGCCGCAAATGCGGCGGGTCAGCCGACCGGCTGGGCCACGTTCTCCCGCACCCATTCGACGATCGACCCGGTGGTCGCGCCGGGGGTGAAGATCTTCGCGACGCCGAGCCGCTCCAGCTCCGGCAGGTCGGCCTCGGGGATGATCCCGCCGCCGAACACCACGATGTCGGTGGCCTCGCGCTCGGCGAGCAGTTCAAGTACGCGCTTGAACAGCGTCATGTGCGCGCCGGAGAGCACGGACAGGCCGACCGCGTCCGCGTCCTCCTGGATGGCGGTCTCCACGATCTGCTCGGGCGTCTGGTGCAGGCCGGTGTAGATGACCTCCATGCCCGCGTCGCGCAGGGCACGCGCGACGACCTTCGCGCCCCGGTCGTGGCCGTCCAGGCCGGGCTTCGCGACGACGACCCGGATACGAGAGCTCATCTGCGCACACCTTTCACCAGGACACTGACCTGAACGAACGGTAACCCGGCGGAGCGGGGGGCGGAAAGCGGGGCCCGGACCGTCCCACGCCCGGGCTACCCTCCTACCGCTCAGGCGCGGACGCGGAAAGCCGGACACCTCCGCCGATCGGTCACTGTCCGCGACGAATGGACAGTCGGAGGCCCATCCGACCGGCGGCACGAGACATGACAAGCCAGGATGGAAACGGACATAACGAATCGCCAGTTCGGCGCTTCGGCTTGTGACAGGAGTGGCAGTTGGCTAACGTGTCCACGGTTGTCATCAGGTCCACGGACGGGTGACGACGCGACACCGGAGGTTCCACCGAGCTTCACCGAACGGTCCGGAGTCGCATCGGATCCCCGACAACGGAGGGTGTGCGTGCGCCAGCGCCTGTCGTCTGAGCCCGATCGCTATCGCGGCCGCCGTCGCGTACCCACCCCCCCGCGGAGCCGCTACGCGGCGGTGGTCACCACCGCGTTCGTCGGCGCCGGCATCGTCGCCATCGGCGCGAACGCCCTTCCTGACGCCAAGAGCGTCAACCCCTCGGTCCTCGACGAGCTCCGGCAGGCCTCGGTCGCCAGCCAGGACGCGGCGGCCCGTGCCGACAGCGCCGACCGCGCGTCCCGGTCCGACCGCACCGACAGCAAGATCACCGAGCAGGACCCGTGGCTCCTGCCGCTGCACGGCTACGACTTCAAGTCCCCCTACGGCATGCGCTGGGGCAAGCTGCACACCGGCATCGACCTGGTTGCGCCGGAGGGCACGCCGTACAAGGCGGTCCACGCCGGGACGGTCACCAAGGCGGGCTGGTTCGGCGGCTACGGCTACGCGGTGATCGTGAAGCACTCCGACGGCACCGAGGCCATCTACGGCCACTCCTCCGCCGTGTCGGTCAAGGAGGGCCAGGAGGTGAAGGCCGGCGACCAGCTCGGCCTGGTCGGCAACACCGGCCACTCCTACGGCTCCCACCTGCACCTGGAGATCCATGTCAAGGGCCAGCCGCAGGACCCGGTGGCGTTCCTCAAGGAGCGAGGAGTGGACATCCAGCTCGAAATCGAAGCGATTTACGGCGACGTAGCCGCCTCCTGACGCTCAGTACGCCCCGTCACCGCCCGGATCACACGATCCGGGCGGTTTCGTTTGGCGGAAGTCTGCCACGTCACACCCGCCGGTGTGAGCGGGACCACATCGGTAGGTGATCGTCTTCGCCGATGAACCGCCCGTCCGGTCCGCAACCGGGCACGCCGCGACGGCCCGCAGCCACCGCTCCGGCCACCCGATACCCGCCACCACCTGCGCCGACACCAGTATTTCGTGGTCACGTGCCCCTCGACTGGTGAAGGATCCCGTGCAGCACAGCAGCCCCACCCCGGACAACGCTCCCGCCCGGCACCGGCGTCCGCGCCGCGCCCGGCGCACCGCATACGTGGTCACCGGCGCGGTGGCCCTGCTCGGCCTCGGCATCGGCGGCGTGGTCACCGTCGCCGACCGGTCCGCGCCGACACCGGCCGCCGTCGACCTCGGCGTACAGGCCCGCGTCGACGACGCGGCCCGCGCCGACCGCTCGGCCCGCGAACCGATCACCCCGTCCGCCGTCCCGGCCAGCCCCGCGCCGAGCCCGAGCGCGACCACCCCGGCGCCGAAGAAGACGGCCACCGCCAAGCCCAAGCCGAAGAAGACCGTGGCGAAGAAGGCGGTGGCGAAGAAGCCGACCTGGGTCATCCCGATGAAGGGCGCGGACATCACGTCCTGCTACGGGCCCCGCTGGGGCACCCAGCACGCCGGCATCGACTTCGCCATGCCGGCCGGCACCCCGATCCACGCCGCCGCGGCGGGCACCGTGGTCAAGGCCGGCGACGTGGGCGACGGCTACGGCATCTCGGTCTTCATCGACCACCACAACGGCTACCTGACCCACTACGCCCACCAGAGCCGGCTCGCCGTCGCCGTGGGCGACAAGGTCACCGCCGGTCAGGTCATCGGCTACGAAGGCTCCACCGGCGACTCCACCGGCCCGCACCTGCACTTCGAGGTGCACCAGGGCGCCATGTGGAACCAGATCGACCCGGCGCCGTTCCTGCGCGCGCGGGGCATCGACGTGGCCTGCTGACCGCGCCACGACAGGGGCAGGGCCCGGTCCGGCCACGAGCCGGGCCGGGCCCGCTCACGCTCACGCTCACGCTCAGAGCTTGTCGATCGGGGCGTGCCGCAGCACCAGCCACATCGTCTGGTCGCCGAAGTCGATCTGCGCCCGGGCACCCGGCCCGGCCCCCTCCACCGCCAGCACCCGGCCCAGGCCGTACCGCTGGTGGTTGACCCGGTCCCCGGCCGAGACCTTCGGGGCCTGCTTCAGCTCACTCGCCGTGGACAGCCGGCTGGCGTCCACGCCCAGCCGCTTCGCCAGCTCGGTCGCCTTCGGCGTGCCGCCGGCGAAGCCGCCGCGGCCCAGGCGGTCCGCCCGGCCGCCGACGCCGCCGCCCCCGCCACCCCACGAGGTGTACGACCCCTCGGTGCGCTCCCAGCGGACCAGCTCCGGCGGCAGCTCCTCCAGGAACCGCGACGGCGGGTTGTACGCGGGCGCGCCCCACGCCGACCGGGTCACCGCGCGGGACAGGTAGAGACGCTGGCGGGCCCGGGTGATGCCCACGTACGCCAGCCGCCGCTCCTCCTCCAGCTCCCGGGTGTCGCCGAGCGAGCGCAGGTGCGGGAAGACGCCGTCCTCCAGGCCGGTCAGGAAGACCACCGGGAACTCCAGGCCCTTGGCCGTGTGCAGCGTCATCAGCGTGACCACGCCCTGGTGGTCCGGGTCGTCGGAGGGGATCTGGTCGGCGTCGGCGACGAGCGCCACCTGCTCCAGGAACCCGGCCAGGGTGGCCCGCTCGTCGTCGGCGCCGAGCGCCTCGATCCGTTCGGTGTACTCCCGGGCGACGCTCACCAGCTCCTGGAGGTTGTCCACCCGGCCGGCGTCCTGCGGGTCGAGGCTCTCCTCCAGCTCGGCCAGGTAACCCGAGCGGGTCAGCACCGCCTCCAGCACCTCCTCCGGCGTGCCGGTGGCGGCCAGCTCCCGCGCCGCGTCGAGCAGCGCGACGAACTCGGCGATGCCGTTCGCGGCCCGGGTGGAGATGCCGGGTGCGTCCTTGGCCCGGCGCAGCGCGGCGCCGAAGGAGATGCGGTCGCGCGCGGCCAGCGCCTCCACGCACGCCTCGGCCCGCTCGCCGATGCCCCGGCGCGGGGTGTTCAGGATCCGCCGCAGGCTGACCGTGTCGTCGTCGTTCACCACCGCGCGCAGGTACGCGAGCGCGTCGCGGACCTCCTTGCGCTCGTAGAAGCGCACCCCGCCGACCACCTTGTAGGGCAGGCCGACCCGGATGAACACCTCCTCGAACACGCGGGACATGGCGTTGGTGCGGTAGAAGACGGCCACGTCGCCCGGGCGGGTGTCGCCGTCGTCGACCAGGCGGTCGATCTCGCGGGCGACCCAGTCGGCCTCGGCGTGCTCGGTGTCGGCGACGTACCCGACGATCTGCTCCCCGGCCCCGGCGTCGCTCCACAGCCGCTTCGGCTTGCGCGAGGTGTTGCGGTCGATGACCGCGTTCGCCGCGTTGAGGATGGTCTGGGTCGAGCGGTAGTTCTGCTCCAGCAGGATCGTGCGGGCGTCGGTGAAGTCCCGCTCGAACTCCAGGATGTTGCGGATGGTCGCGCCGCGGAACGCGTAGATCGACTGGTCGGCGTCGCCGACCACGCACAGCTCGGCCGGCGGGATCCCCTCGGTCCCGGAGACCAACTCCTTGATCAGCACGTACTGGGCGTGGTTGGTGTCCTGGTATTCGTCGACCAGCACGTGCCGGAACCGCCGCCGGTAACTCTCCGCCACGTGCGGGTGCGACTGGAGCAGGTGCACCGTGGTCATGATCAGGTCGTCGAAGTCCAGCGCGTGCGCCTCGCGCAGCCGCCGCTGGTAGAGCGTGTACGCCTCGGCGAGCGCCCGCTCGTTCGGCCCCTTGGCCCGGCCGGCGAACTCCTCCGGGTCGACCAGCTCGTTCTTCAGGTTCGACACCTGGGCGGCCAGACCCCGGGCCGGGTAGCGCTTCGGGTCCAGGTCCAGCTCGCGGGCGACCATCTGCATCAGCCGGCGCGAGTCGTCCGCGTCGTAGATCGAGAACGTCGACTTCAGGCCGGCGTGCTCGTGCTCGGCCCGCAGGATGCGTACGCACGCGGAGTGGAACGTCGACACCCACATCATCCGGGCGCGCGGGCCGACGAGCGCGGCCACCCGCTCCTTCATCTCGCCGGCGGCCTTGTTGGTGAAGGTGATCGCGATGATCTCGCCGGGATGCACGTCCCGGGCGGCGAGCAGGTAGGCGATCCGGTTGGTCAGCACCCGGGTCTTGCCGGAGCCGGCGCCGGCCACGATGAGCAGCGGGGAGCCGGCGTGGGTCACCGCGTCCCGCTGGGGGCCGTTCAGGCCGTCGAGGAGGGCCTGCGGGTCCGACCCGGGGGCCCCGGGGCGGCGCGGCGGGGTCGGCCGGGACTCCGGCGCAGGCGGGGACGCGGGGATGTCGAAGAGAGGATGCATCGCAGTCCGAGTCTATGCCGTCGGCCGGACACTTCCCCGCCCGCGCGGCCGGTCGGCGCCCGGCGGCACGTCTCACCTGTTGGTGCGTCTTCTTGCGCGCCCGCCCGGGTGGTCGGCATACTCGACGACGTGTTCGATCAGCGCTTCTACTTTTACTACGGCACCGGGAGTCCGGCAGCCGTGGGTCGCGCCTGATCACAGACCTACGAAACGCCCCGGGCTCGGAGAGCCCGGGGCGTTTCCGTCCCGGGATCCGGGTACCGGGCCCGAGCCCCGAGAGGGACGACGATGATGACTGACGTGGTGGAGTCCAGCGGCAGCCCGGCGCGCAACGGCCGGCCGGCCGACGCCGACCCGAGCGGCGCCGCGGCGTCCCGGACCGGCACCGACGACGCGACGGCCGCCGAGCGGATCGGTGAGATCCGGCGGCGGATCGACGAGATCGACAGCACGCTCATCGCGCTCTGGCAGGAGCGGGCCGCGCTCTCCCAGGAGGTCGGCGCGACCCGGATGGCCTCCGGTGGGACCCGGCTCGTGCTCTCCCGCGAACGGGAGATCCTGGAGCGGTTCCGGGCCGAGCTCGGCGCGGACGGCACCCAGCTCGCGCTCCTTCTGCTGCGCGCCGGTCGCGGCCCGCTGTGACGCCGTGACGCGTGACGCCCCCGGATACGACGAACCGCCTGCCGGCGTCGAGTTGACGCCGGCAGGCGGTCCGATTCGGGTCAGGCCGCGTCGTGGGTGACGACGATCTCCCGCTTCTCCGCGAAGTGGCAGGCGCTCGGGTGGTCCGAGCCCGGCCGGATCTGGAGCAGCGGCACCTCCTGGGCGCAGACGTCCTGCGCCTTCCAGCACCGGGTCCGGAACCGGCAGCCCGAGGGCGGGCTGACCGGCGAGGGGACGTCGCCCTGGAGCCGGATGATCGCCTTGCTCTCCCGCACCGTCGGGTCGGGCACCGGCACCGCCGACAGCAGCGCCTGGGTGTACGGGTGGGTCGGACGCTCGTAGATCTCGTCCTCGGTGCCGATCTCCACCATCTTGCCCAGGTACATCACCGCGACCCGGTCGGAGAGGTGACGCACCACCGACAGGTCGTGGGCGATGAAGACGTACGACAGGCCGAACTCGCCCTGGAGCTTCTCCAACAGGTTCATCACCTGCGCCTGGATGGAGACGTCCAGCGCCGACACCGGCTCGTCGCAGACGATCACCTCGGGCCGCAGCGCGAGCGCCCGGGCGATGCCGATGCGCTGCCGCTGGCCGCCGGAGAACTGGTGCGGGTACCGGTTGATGTGCTCCGGGTTGAGGCCGACCAGGTCGAGCAGCTCCTTGACCTTGGTGCGCCGGCTGCCGCGCGGAGCCACCTCGGGGTGGATCTCGAACGGCTCGCCGATCAGATCACCCACCGTCATCCGGGGGTTGAGCGAGGTGTACGGGTCCTGCATCACCAGCTGGATCTGCCGGCGCAGCCGCCGCAGCGCGCCACCGGAGAGCTTGGAGATGTCCTGGCCCTTGTAGAGCACCTGGCCGCCGGTCGGCTTCTCCAGGTTCATCAGCACCCGGGCCAGCGTGGACTTGCCACAGCCGGACTCGCCGACCACGCCGAGCGTCTCGCCGGCCTTGAGGTCGAAGGAGACGCCGTCGACCGCCTTGACGTGGCCGATGGTCTTCTTGAACACCACGCCCCGGGTCACGGGGTAGTGCTTGACCAGGTCACGAACCTCGATGATGTTCTCAGTCACGGTTCACCAGTTCCTCGGCGAAGTGGCAGGCGCTGGCCCGGCCGTTGCCCAGTTGCAGCAGCGGCGGGACCTTCTCCCGGCACACCGGCTGCGCCATCGGGCAGCGCGGGTTGAACGCGCAGCCCGGCGGGATGTTCATCAGGTTCGGCGGGAGGCCCTTGATCGTGCGGAGCTCCTGGCCCTTCTCGTCCATCCGCGGGATCGAGTTGAGCAGGCCGAGCGTGTACGGGTGGGCCGGCTTGCGGTACAGGTCGTAGACGTCGGCTTCCTCGACGATCCGACCGGCGTACATGACCGCGATCCGGTCCGCGACGTCGGCGACCACGCCGAGGTCGTGGGTGATCAGGATCATGCCCATCTGCCGTTCCCGCTGGAGCTCACCGAGCAGGTCCATGATCTGGGCCTGCACGGTCACGTCCAGGGCGGTGGTCGGCTCGTCGGCGATCAGCACCTCGGGGTCCAGCGCCAGCGACATGGCGATCATGGCGCGCTGCCGCATACCGCCGGAGAACTGGTGCGGGTAGTTGCTGAACCGGCCCTTGGCGTTGGGGATCTTCACCTGGTCGAGCATCTCGATCGCGCGCTTCTTGGCGTCCGAGCGGCTCATGCCGCGCCGGATGCGGAACTGCTCGGCGATCTGGAAGCCGACTGTGAAAACCGGGTTGAGGGCCGAGAGCGAGTCCTGGAAGATCATGGCGATGCCCTCGCCCCGGATCCGCCGCCGCTGCTCGGGGGACATGGTGAGCATGTCCTTGCCGTGGAAGCGGACCTGGCCGCCGGTGACGAACCCGGGCGGGGTGTCCAGGATGCCCATGATGGTCTGCGCGGTGACGCTCTTGCCGGAGCCCGATTCGCCGAGCACGGCGAGGGTCTCCCCCGCGTCGACGTGGTACGTGACTCCGTTGATGACCTTGGCGACGCCGTCCCGGGTACGGAACTCCACCCGAAGGTCGTCGACCTCGAGCAACCGGCCCGAGGGGCGACCGGATCCGTCGGCGCCCGGCGCGGACTGCTCGGACACGAGAATGTCGGACAACTCAGTTCCCCTATCGAAGCTTCGGGTCGAGGGCCTCGCGGACCGCCTCGCCGAGCATGACGAAGCTCAGCACTGCGGCGACGAGGAACGCGGAGGGGAAGAACAGCAGGTACGGCGAGACCCGGATGTAGTTCTGCGCCTCGCTGATCATGATGCCCCAGGAGACGACCGGGCTCTTCAGGCCGATGCCCAGGAACGAGAGCGTGGCCTCCGCGCCGATGAACGAGCCGACCATGATCGTGCCGTAGACCAGAAGCGGGGCCAGGCAGTTCGGCAGCAGGTGCTTGAGGATGATCCGGCCGGTGCTGGCGCCGAGCGCGCGGGCCGCGACGATGTAGTCGGCCTCCTTGGTGGCGAGCACCGAGGAGCGCATCAGCCGCATCACCACCGGCCAGCTCAGCACGCTCAGGGACAGGATGACCAGGCCCATGATCGTCCACTCGCCGTTGTCGGTGCCGGAGCCGTTGAACGTGGTCAGGATGACGATCGAGCCGAGCACGAACGGCAGGCCGAAGAAGATGTCCGCGACACGGGACAGCAGCGCGTCCACCCAGCCGCCGCGGTAGCCGGCGATGATGCCCATCGTGCCGCCGACGAGCAGCGTCAGGACGGTGGAGACCACTGCGACCACGATCGAGGCGCGGGCGCCGTAGATGACCCGGGCGTAGACGTCGCGGCCCTGCACGTCGTAGCCGAACCAGGCGGCCGACGACGGCTCGACCCGGCTGCGGTCAAGCGAGCCGTTGACCGCGTCGCCGGAGGTGAACAGCCACGGGAAGGCCGCCATCACGAGGAAGATCAGGATGATCGTCGCCGAGATCCAGAACAGCGGCTTGCGGCGCAGGTCGATCCAGGCGTCACCGAGCAGGCCACGCGGCTTGTTCTGCTTCGCGCTCTCCGGCAGGCCCGCGTTGGTGGGCGCGCCCGACCCCGCCTCGGTGGGCATGGTCGCGGGCGGCGTCGACACGATCGACGCGGTATTCGGGTCACTCATGCCCGTACCTCGCTGCGCTCGGCGCGGGCGTGGTTACCCGCGCAGACTGCTGGGACGTTTCGTACGCTGCGGCGGTCACTCATAGCGGATCCTCGGGTCGAGGGCGGCGTAGAGCAGGTCCACCACCAGGTTCATGATGAGATAGACGAGCACCAACACCACGACGATGCCGACAACGGTAGCGCTCTCCTTGGTGACGATCGAGCGGAGCACCTGACGGCCGATGCCGTTGATGCCGAAGATGCCCTCCGTCACGATCGCGCCACCCATCAGCGCGCCGAGGTCGGTGCCGAGCAGGGTGACCACCGGGATGAGCGAGTTGCGCAGCAGGTGCACGCCGACCACGCGGCGCATCGGGAGGCCCTTGGCGATCGCGGTGCGGACGTAGTCGGCACGCCGGTTCTCGGCGATGCTCGTACGCGCCACCCGGGCGATGTACGCCATCGATGCGCTTCCGAGCACGAAGCCCGGCACGATCAGTTCACTGAACCGCATCTCGTTGGACACGGTCGGGTTGATGATGCCCCACTTCACGCCGAGCAGCCACTGCAGCACGAAGCCGATGACGAAGACCGGGAGGGCGATCAGGAAGAGGGTGGAGACCAGGACCAGGTTGTCCAGGAAGCCGTTGCGCCGCAGGCCGGTGAGGATGCCGGCGCCGAGACCGATCACGGCCTCGATGGCGAGGGCGACCACCGCCAGCTTCAGGGTGTTCGGGTACGACGTGGCGATGATGTCGCTGATCTCGCGACCGCCGAACGTGATACCGAAGTCACCCTGCAGAAGGTTCTTCATGTAGCTGGCGTACTGCACCCAGATCGACTCGTCGAGGTTGTACTTCTCGGTCATCATGGCGCGGTAGTTCGGCGGGCAACCGCGGTCGCCGCACTTGCCGGCGAAGGGGTCACCGGGCACTGACCAGACGAGCCAGTAGATCAGGAACGTCGTACCGATGAACACCGGCACGAGTTGCAGCAGCCGTCTCAAGAGATAACGGCCCATGGGGTGGTCCTCCAGACAGGGAGCGCCGGGGCGGGCCGGCGCGGCGGCGACAACGTTGCGAGGGGTTCGTTGTACACCCCCTCGCGGAACGGCCCCGGGTCGGGCTCACCGGTAGGCGAGCCCGACCCGGGGTCAGAGCGTTCGGATCAGAGCTCGACCGAGGTGATGTCGAGCTCGCCGACGTTGGTCAGCTCGAGCTTCTTGATCTTCTCCGAGTGGCCGGACTGCTGGCCACCGAAGTAGATCGGCATCGACGGAACGTCCTGGTCGATCAGCTTGACGGCCTCAGCGAACTTCTTGTGGGCCTCCTCGATGCTGGGGGCCGCGGTGGCCTCCTTGGCGAGGGCGTCCACCTGCGGGTTGCTGTACTTGCCGTCGTTCGAGGAACCACCGGTGACGTAGAGCGGGTTGATCCAGTTCTCCACGTCCGGGTAGTCCTGCTGCCAGCCGGCCCGGTACGCGCCGGTCATCTTGTAGGCGTTGATGTTGGCGCGGAAGACCGCGAAGGTCGGCACGCCGACGGCGACCGCGTCGATGCCCAGGTTGGTCTTGATCTGCTGGGCGACGGCCTCCATCCACTCCTTGTGGCTGGCGTCCGCGTTGTACGACAGGGTCAGCTTGCCCTGGAAGCCACCGGACTCGGCGTAGAGCTTCTTGGCCTCGGCCACGTCGAACTTGCAGGCGGTGCAGTTGCCCGGCTCGGCGCCCGGGGTCAGCGGGTTGGCCCAGCTGTCGGCCGGCTTACGGGTACCGAAGAAGATCTTGTCGGTGATCGCCTGCCGGTCGATGGACAGCGAGATCGCCTTGCGCAGCTTCGGGTTCTGGAAGCGCTTGTCGTAGATCGGGAAGGCGATGATGCCGGTCGACGGGGTGGTCGAGGACATGGCCCGCTCGGCCAGGTCGGTCTTCCACTTCTCACCGGCCAGCGCGGAGACCGGAACCTGCTGCTGGAAGTCCAGGTTGCCGGCGAGCAGGTCGTTGTAGGCCGCCGTGTCGTCCTGGTAGATCTTGACGGTGACGTCCTTGATCTTCATCTTGTCGCGCAGGCTGTAGTCGTCGAAGCGGGTCAGCTTGATCTCGACGTCGTCCTGCCAGGAGACGAGCTTGACCGGGCCGTTACCGATCGGCTTCTTGCCGAACTCCGCCGGGGTGGTGGAGAAGAAGGCGTCCGGCAGCGGCACGAAGGCGCTGTAGCCGAGCTTGGTCGGGAACACGGCGGTCGGCGCGTTCAGCGTGACCTCGAAGTTCCAGTCGTCGACGACCTTGAGGCCGGACATGTCCTTGGCCTTGGGCTCCGGGGCCTTCTGCGGGCCGTCCGGGCCGTCCGGGTCCTCGGTGTAGACCTCGTCGAAGCCCTGGATGTCGGAGAAGAAGGAGGCGTTCTGCGCGCCGTTCGGGCCGTACGCCGCCCAGTTCCAGGCCTTGACGAAGCTCTCGGCCTTGACGGTGGTGCCGTCGTGGAACTTGGTGTTCTGCTTGATCTTGATCTTGAAGACCTTCGAGTCGCTCGTCTCGATCGACTCGGCGAGCAGGTTCTGCGGCGCCCCACCGTTGTTGGGGTACTCGACCAGACCGCTCCACATCCAGTCGATGATCGCGCCGCCACCGGTCTCGGTGGTGTTCGCCGGAACCAGGGGGTTCTCCGGCTGGGTACCGTCGATGACGATCGCGCCGTCCGAGCTGGCGCCGGCGTCGCCACCGTCGTTGTTCCCGCTGGAGCAGCCGGACGCGACGAGCGCGAATGCCGCGCCCACCGCGAGCGCGCCGCTCGCCCGCTTCGAGACTCTCATTCCGAGGGGCCTCCTCTTTCTTAACCTGGTTCCGTCGTGGGTTTCACGCACGTTTGGGGGTGACACCACCGGCGACCCGGACAAGCCGGACGTCGGTTTACCGCAGAGGATTTCGGGACACCCCAGGGGTACCGATCCGCCGGGCGCCACACCTTGGACGTGGGCACCGCGCAGGGTCGACAACCACGCGGCGACGCTGGTGGCGGCGTCCACGTGGTCGGCAGGCCCGACGAGATGCCTCACACCGGGGGGTGAGGTGCTGCCACTGTGACACCCACCGGCCCTTTCCGTGAAGGTGCCGTTATCAAGACGTTAGTTGCCCGCCACGTTGCCGATACTTGAGAAAAGATCACAAAGCGTACGGACGATAGGGCCCTGAACAGGCAAGACGGGCACATGGAGGTTGACGGGCATCCCTGCCGCCCGCAAGCGCTGTGACGTGGACCGCGCCCGCTCCCGGCCCGTCAACGGGCGCACGGCTGCGGCTTTTTTGTCCGTCCGGAGGATACCGACGTCGACTGTGCGGACAAGAACGACCCCCCCGGGGGGACGATGCCTCCCAGGGGTCGCCGAGCGACGTGGGCTCAGACCAGGCGGCGGTCGGCAGCCCAGCGGGACAGCTCGTACCGGTTCGACATCTGGAGCTTGCGCAGGACGTTGGAGACGTGCGTCTCGACCGTCTTGATCGAGATGTACAGCTCCTTGGCGATTTCCTTGTAGGCGTACCCGCGGGCGAGCAGCCGGAGCACCTCGCGCTCCCGGTTGGTGAGCTGGTCCAGCTCGGGGTCGGCCACCGGCGCGTCCGGCCGGGACGCGAACGCGTCAAGCACGAACCCGGCCAGCCGGGGGCTGAACACGGCGTCGCCGTCGGCCACCCGGCGGATCGCGTCGGTCAGCTCCTCCGGGGAGATCGTCTTGGTGACGTAGCCCCGCGCGCCGGCCCGGATCAGCCCGATCACGTCCTCGGCGGCGTCGGACACGCTCAGCGCGAGGAACCGCACCTGCGGGTGGGTACGCCGCATCGCCTCCAGCACCGCGCGGCCGCCGCCGTCGGGCATGTGCACGTCGAGCAGCACCACGTCCGGCGCGGTGGCCGCGATCCGGGTCACCGCCTCGGCCACCGAGCTGGCCTCGCCGACCACCTCGACCCGCGCGCCCAGCTCGGCGCGCACGCCGGCCCGGAACATCGCGTGGTCGTCGACGAGGAAGACCCGCAGCGGCCCGCGCGGCGCCGTGCCCTCGACCGGTTCCTGCTCGGACATGTCACCTGTCCCTTTCCGCCGTGGAGCCGGAGCCGCTGATCGGCAGGATCAGCCGGACCTCGGTCCCTTCTCCCGGCTCGGACCGGATCTCCGCCCGGCCGCCGTGCCGCTTCATCCGCCCGATGATCGATCCTCGGACGCCGTGCCGGTGATTCTCCACCGTATCCGGGTCGAAGCCCTTGCCCCGGTCCCGGACGAAGACGCTCACCTGCTCCGGCTCCACCTCGGCGTAGAGCGACACGGTCTGCACACCGGCGTGCCGGGCCGCGTTGACCAGGGCCTCCCGGGCGGCGGCCACGAGCGCGCCGACCCGCTCGTCGGTCTCCCGGTCGCCGACGACCACCGCCTCGACAGTGATGGCGAACGTGTCCTCCACCTCGGCGGCGGCCTGCTCCAGCGCGGCCGCGAACCGCTCGGTCGGCGAGGCGGTCGGCTTGTAGAGCCAGTTGCGCAGCGAGCGCTCCTGGCCACGGGCCAGCCGCTGCACCGTCTTGACGTCGCTGGCGTTGCGCTGGATCAGGGCCAGCGTGTGCAGCACCTGGTCGTGGACCATGGCGGCCAGCTCGGCCCGCTCCTGCTCGCGGATGCGTCCCTCCCGCTCCGAGCGGAGCTGGTTCCAGGTCCGCCAGAGCACCGGTCCGGTCACCACGCCGACGCCGGCCAGCCCGACCAGCGCGAAGATCACGCCGTTGAGCACCGCGTCGAAGTTCTGCGCCGGCGAGTAGACGGCCGCCACGCCGATGATGCCGACCGCGACGAGCACGCCGCCGCCGATGAAGCGCAGCACGAACGCGCGCCGGTCGGTCTCTTCCACCACCGCGCCCAGCCAGGGCACCGCCGCGTCGCCCCACTGCCGGCGCCGCTCCGGCCCGGACTGGTGCCAGATGACGCCCGCGCCGACCGCGATGATCGCCACCAGCCAGCCGGCGGTCCCGGCCGCGCCCACCGAGTTGAAGGCGAAGACCTGCAACAGCAGTACGCCCAGCCCGATCGCCACGAACGGCAGCAGCTGGGCCAGGTCACGGCGCGGCGGGACGGCGGTGTCGCCGGGGCGGGGTGGCACCACCGCCCAGAAGGCGGCGTACAGCAGCAGCCCGAGGCCGCTGAGCCCGAGCAGGACCATGAACGCCATCCGCACCCGCAGCACCGGGATGCCCAGGTGCTCGGCGATGCCCGCGGCCACCCCGGCGGCCAGCCGGTGCTCGGTGGCCCGGTAGAGGCGCGGGGCGTGCGGGGCAGGGGTGCTGCTGATCGGAAACTCCCAGGTCGAGATGGAGAGGGCGGCGGCGCCGACGCTCAGATCGTCACACGGCGGCGACGTCCCGGACCACGGGGACGCCCCGGACTTTCGCCACCGGCGGATCTCAGGGTGGGGTCAGGGTCGGGTCCTGAGGCAGTCCGGGCGGCCGGGCAAGCAGTATCGGAGGCATGACCGAGGACGCTGCCCGTCCGCCCCGCCCCTGGGCGGCAGCACAGGACGCCCCGCCGCCGCCCCCACCGGGGTCGGCGCCCCCCACCGACCACGCGACCACGCCGCCCGGCGGCGGCGCGCCGTTCACCGGCCCGCCACCCGGGGGGTACGCCCCGCCGCCCGGCGCCGCCGGCTTCACCACCCGGTACGGGCTGGTGCGCCCTCGCGAGGGCCGCTACCTGGCCGGGGTGTGCGCCGCCATCGGCCGGGCCACGAACACCGACCCGGTGCTGTGGCGCGTGCTGCTGGCCGTGCTCGGCTTCTTCGGTGGCATCGGCATCATCGTGTACGTCGCCGGCTGGCTGATCATCCCCGGCGAGGGCGACACCGCCTCCCCGGTGGAGGCCATGCTCGGCCGCGGCCGGTCCAGCATGTCCCCGATCACCGTGATCGTGCTCGGCATCGTGGTGGCGCTCGGCTTCGCCTACGTCGTCACCGACGGGTTCCGGGCCATCCTGCTGGGCGCGGTGATCCTGATCGGCGGCGCGCTGCTGCTCAACCGCGAGCAGCGCGGCCCGGGGCAGCGGCCGGCTCAGCCGGCACCGCCGCCCGGCCCGGTGCCGGGTCCGGTGCCGCCGGTGGCCTGGCCCGCGCCGCCGGCCCCCGGCACGTGGACCGCGGGGGCCGCCGGGCCGCCGTGGACCGCCGCGCCGCCGGTCGGTACCACGCCACCGGTACGCCCCGAAGCAGCGTCGTACGCCGCCCACGCCGAGCCCGGCTACCCGCCGGCCGGCCGCACCGAGCCGGGCTATCCCCCGGCGCCCGCCTCCGAGCCCGGCTACCAACCGGCGTCCCCGTCCGGCCCGGGCCACCCGGCGACGCCGGGACGCGAGCCGGGCCTCCCGGAGGCCGGGACGAGCTACCCGACGCTCCCGGCGCCGGGCTGGCCCGCCGCGGCCGGCACCCGGCCGGGCTGGTCCGAGCCGACGACCGCCGCGATGCCCCCGGTGAGCGGTCCGGTCGCGGACACCGCCACCTGGCCGGCCTACGGCGCGGCGCCCTCCTGGCCGGGTGCGCCGGGCACCGGTGCCCCGCTGGGTGAGCCGGCCGCCGTGCCGCCCCCCGCGCCGGTGGGCTCGCCGCTGCCGCCCGGCGGATACCGCCCGCCGTTCGCCCCGCACGGCCCGTACGCCGGGTCGCCGCCCTCGCCACCGCCGGGCCGGCCGCCACGACCGCCGAAGCGGCCCAAGGAGCGGTCCCCGCTCGGCGCGATCACGTTCTCGCTGATCTTCCTGGCGCTGGGCGTGGTGGCCATGCTCGACCTGCTCGACGTCTTCCCGGTCGGCGCCGCCGGCTACTTCGCCGCGGTGCTCGCCACCATCGGCCTCGGCCTGCTCGTGGGCACCTGGTTCGGCCGGGCCCGCTGGCTCATCGCCCTCGGCCTGGTGACCGCGGCGGCGCTCGGCATCGCCACCGTCGCCGAGTCCTACGACCGGGTGCGCGGCATCGACGGCAACGTCACCTGGGCGCCGACCGACCTGCGCGACCTGGCCGACCGGTACGAGAACAACCTCGGTGACGCTGTGCTCGACCTGCGTGGGATCAACTTCGACAAGCAGGACGTGCAGGTGACCCTCGACGTGAACCTCGGCAACGCCACAGTGGTCGTACCGCCGGACGTGGACGTGACAACCGTCGCCGAGGTGAACGCCGGTGACGCCTCGGTCTTCGGCAAGCGCAGCGGCGGGCTCGGCAACCGCCAGTGGGAGAGCACCGACACCGGCGCCGACGGCCCCGGCGGGGGCAAGCTGCGCCTCTACATCCACGTGAACGCCGGCAAGCTGGAGGTGACCCGATGAAGGCGCACCGCACCGACATCGTGTCGTTCGCTTTCGGACTCGTCTTCCTCGGCCTGTCCGTCTGGTGGCTGCTGGCCCGCATCCTCGGGCTGTCCGTACCTCCGGTCGGCTGGTTCCTGGCCGGCGGCCTGGTCCTGATCGGGTTGCTCGGGCTGATCGGCGCGCTGCGCTCGGGGCGGGCCGCGGAGCAGCCCGCGCCGCCGGAAGCGACGGTCTCCGCGCCGTACCGGGACGACAGCCCGGCCGGCGACGGCGAGACGACGTCCGACGTGGCCGACGAGTGGGCCACCGAAGCGACGACCGACGACGCGGGGCCCGCCACCCGCGAGATGCCGGCGGTGGACCCGCCGGCGGACGAGACACGCGAGGAACGGCGTACGCCGGGCGACCCGGCCTGACCGCGCCACTGCGGGGCCCTCGGAACGCGGCCTATGCTGGTCGGCGGAGATCTCGCCTCCGCCGGCCGGCCCGCGCACCCGACCACGCCGGAGCCGCCGGTCGGGTCGCCGGAGAGCCGCCGCCCGTCCGTCCGCTACCTCGTCAGGAGCCCGCCCGACATGACCCAGTCCCCCGCCGTGCGCGTCACCGGTCCCTCCGGTGCGGTCCGCATCGGCGAGCGCGCCGCCCGCACGCTCGTCAGCGAGTTCGCCCGGCGTAACGACCCGAAGGCCGGCCTGCTGGTCGGCGCGACTCCGGAGTCCGCGGTGCTGGCCGCGGCGATCGAGGCGCTGCTACCCGGCGACCGGCTCACAGTGGTGCCGGCGGAGGGCGCCGCGGCGGCCGCGCTGCGGGAGCACGTCACCGCGCAGGGCCGTTGGGTCGCCGACCGGGTACGGGTGGTCGACACCCTCGCCGAGGCGGACGCCGCCGCCGTGGTGGTCGTCGCCGAGCCGTTCACCGGCACCGCCGAGCAGGCGCGTGCCGCTGTGGACGGGCTGACGAAATACCTGGCCGACGGCGCGGTGCTGAGCGTCGCCGCGCCGCTGTTCCGCACCGAGGGCGCGGACGGCGAACTGGACCGGCAGGGCGTGCTGCACGGCGTACGCACCGACCTGGTGCTGCGCAACACCCCGCCGGTACGCGTGCACCACCTGCGGTTCACCCCGGCGCCGGTCGCGCTCGCGGCCTCGCTGTCCCCGGCGTACCGGCCGTCGAGCGTGCCGCTGACCCGGGGCATGCACATCGACTCGAACGGGGTGGCCGCCGCCGGCATCACGCTCGGCCTGGCCGCCCTGGCCCGGGCCGCCCGCCCTAAGTCGAAGCTCTGGCTGCTTCCGGCGCTGGCCGCCGCGCCGGTGGCCGCGTTCTTCCGGGACCCGGAGCGGGACGTGCCGGAGGACCCGTCGGCAGTGGTCGCCTCGGCGGACGGCCAGGTGCTCTCCGTGCAGCGCCTGCAGGACGAGCGCTTCGGCGACGGTGAGTGGCTGCGGATCGCGGTGTTCCTGTCCGTGCTGGACGTGCACGTCAACCGCGCCCCGGTGGCCGGCAAGGTGGTCGACTACTTCGTCGCCGACGGCGGGTTCGTCAACGCCATGAAGCCTGATGCCGAGCACAACGTGGCGGCGTACACGGTGCTGGACACCGACCACGGCACCGTGGTCGTGGCGCAGCGCACCGGGCTGATCGCCCGCCGGATCGTGCAGCGGGCGCCGGTCGGTTCGCTGCTGGCCCGGGGTGAGCGCTTCGGCCTGATCCGGTTCGGCTCGCGTACCGACGTCTACCTGCCGGCCGACGCGGCGGACCCGCTGGTCGGTCCGGGCGACAAGGTGGTCGGCGGCGCGACGGTGATCGCCCGCTGGCGCTGAACGCCGGACACGACAGAAGGGGCGCCGCTGCGGCGGCGCCCCTTCTGTCGTTCTCGGATCAGGCGGTACGGCGCTGGTGCAGCCAGAGCAGCGGCCCGCTGACCAGGTAGCCCACCACCACGAGGGCGAACGTGAGCCGGATGTCGACGAGCGCGCCGATCACCGGGGCCAGCCAGAGCCACGGCGGCAGCTTCAGCAGCCGGGCGAGCTTGGCGTACGGGAAGCTCGACACCATGGCGAAGGCGAGCAGCGCCACGCCGGCCACCATCACCAGGCCGGGGACCGGCACGCCAATGGCCACGGTCAGGGCCAGCACTGCCGCCGCCATGGTGGTCGGCACGCCGCAGAAGAAGCGGCCGTCCTTCGGCGAGACGTTGAACCGGGCGAGCCGGATCGCCGCGCAGGCGGCGACGAGCGCGCAGGAGACCGCGGCGGCCGCCGGGGGCACCGAACCGGCCAGCGAGGCGTAGACCACCACCGGCGCGGCGAGGCCGAAGGAGCACATGTCGGCGAGCGAGTCCATCTGCGCGCCGAACGGGCTGGCCACGCCGAGCTTGCGGGCCAGCGCGCCGTCGAGGCCGTCGAACGCGACGCACGCGATCAGGCAGATCGCGGCGATCTGCACGTCACCGCGCATGGCCAGGAAGATGGCCAGCATGCCGAGCATGAGGCTGCTCAGCGTGCACGCGTTGACGAGCGCGAACTTGACCCGGCGGGCGGCGGTGCGCTCACCCGGCAGGAGCGGGATCGACATCGCCGATGACTCGTCGTCGACCGGGGCGACCGGGGCGAGCGCCGGGCTGACCGGGCGTACCACCTCGATGTCGGTGTCGAGCCGGCCGTAGCGGAGACGCTGGCGGTCTGCGTAACGGTGGTCGGGGGTGACCAGGTCGGTCCCCGGAACGGCCGCGCCGTCCCGGCGGCCCACCCGGACCAGCAGCACCTGGCGGGCGAACGTGCTGCTGCGGCGCAACCGGCCCGCCCAGCGACGCCCTGCGGGGCGCGGACTGTCAGTCGTACGACGCCGGCGCCATGGGGCTCTCGGCACGTTTCCTCCATCACCGGATCGGCTGGCCGCCCTCGACGGGGCGGGTGTCCGGCTGTCTCGTGCCGGACCTTTCGGGTCCGGCAGCCCTTTTGCGGAGTACACCATTGCACAGGGAACAGGGGCTTGGCGATAGCTGCCGGCGGTACTTATATCTCCCTTAACCGCACGAACCGCTCAATCATTCCCATCTCGGGCTTCAACGTCCGTTTTTGTCGGCCAACCCTTCCTTCCGACTGTACCGGAGGTCACCCAGGGCGGCTCGGCGAGCGATTCACCTCACCCGCTGCCCGGTGGCGCGGGCCGCCACATCGGTCATCGACAGGCCGCCGACCTGCTCCGGCGCGAACCAGGCCGCCCGGGCGGTGGAGCCACCGGCCAGCTCGGTCACCACCGCCTCGGTCGGCGCGTCCACGCGTACCCGGTAGATCACCCGGATGCCGTGCCAGTCCAGCGGCCGGCCCTCCGGGCCGAGCGCGGCCGGGTTGTGCAGGTTGTCCACCGCCATCAGGTCGACCACCCGGCCCAGCTGTCCGGCCTCCTCGACCAGCTCACGCAGCAGCCCGGTGGCCGGCTGCTCGCCGTGGTCGGTGCCGCCGCCGGGCAGGTGCCAGCGGCCCGCGCCCGGGTAGCCGTCGGCGATCATGGTGAGCAGCACCCGGTCGGCCGGATCGGTGACCAGCCCGTACGCGGCGAAGCGCTGCCGTCGGTCGACGGCCGGCCCGGCCGGGTCGACGGGCAGCCCGCGGGGCATGTCGGCCGGCAGCGGAGTCACCGGCAGGCCGAGCAGCTCGGCGGTGAACACCATCAGCGGGAGGCTCGCCGCCTCCTCCGGGGTGAACCAGCCCACCTCGTCGGTGCCGCCGGCGGGCTCGGGTCGCAGCCGCCCGCCGCGCGCCTCGACGTCGAAGATCAACCGGTCGGTGTGCATCGCGACGTTCTCGGCGCGGAACGCGGTCACGTCGGCGACGGCGGCCCGGATCGCGCCGGGCGCGACGGTCAGCCCGGTCTCCTCGGCGAACTCGCGGACCACCGCGTCGGCCGGGTGTTCCGCGTGCTCGACGCCGCCGCCGGGCAGCTGCCACACCCCCGGGTACGGGCACTTCGCCGAGCCACGCGCCAGCAGCACCCGCCCCTCGGAGTCCCGCAGCATCCCGTACGCCCCGACCCGCCGCTGCTGCTCCACCCGCACCACTCCCCCGCACCCGAGCGCCCCACTCCGTCGATCATGAGGTTAGCGGTACCGGGGCGGACATTTCCCGCCGTCAACTTCATGATCGCCGGAGTGGGGCGCGGGTGTGAGCGGGTCGGGTGGGTCTAGAGGAGATGGGCGGCCTGGACCGCCTCGGCGGTCACCTCGGTGAGGCGGTCGGTGGGCAGGGCGCCGAGTTCCTCGCGCCGGAACCAGCGGGCTTCGCAGGTGGAGCCGCCGACGTCGGCCACCGTGGGCGGCGCCGGCTGGTCGACCACAACCCGGTAGAAGGCGCGTACGCCGTGCCAGTCGATCGGGTAGCCCTCCGGGCCGAGCGAGGCGGCGTCCCGGTGGCTGGCCACGCCGAGCAGCTCGACCAGGCGGCCGGTCTGCCCGGTCTCCTCGACCAGCTCCCGGATCAGCGCCGCGCCCGGCTGCTCGCCGTAGTCGGTGCCGCCACCGGGCAGGTGCCAGCAACCGGCGCCCGGGTAGCCGTCGGACACCCGGGTCAGCAGCACGCGCTCCTCCGGGTCGGTCACCACCGCGTACGCGGCGAAGCGCTGCGCCCGGTGCAGCCCGTCCGGGCCGGGCACGGCGTAGAACGAGGGGAACTCGGGCACCTCCTCCGGCACGATGTCGTCGGTGGAGGTGGGCAGGCCCAGCGCACGCGCGGTGAACGACCGCAGCGGCAGCTCCCGGGCCTCGTCGAGGGTGAACCAGCGGGCCAGGTCGGTCGGGCGGTCGATCCGCTCGGTGAGCGTCCCGCCGCGTACCGAGACGGTGTAGAGGAGGCGGTCGGTGTGGATCGTGATGCGCCGCTCGGGCAGGGCCCGCATGTCGGCGAGCACGTCCTGGAGGCCGGCGACGGCGACCGAGAGCCCGGTCTCGGCCGCGGTCTCCCGGACGACTGTGTGCTTGGGGTCCTCACCGTGGTCGACCGCTCCTCCGGGGAGCGACCAGGTGCCGGGGGTGCCGGAGCGCTCCGATGCGCGGACCAGCAACACTCGGCCGTTTGAATCAGCACAAACTGCGTATGCCGCGATCCTGCGGAGCGGCTCCAGCGAGGTGGTCACGGGATCAAATTCTCCCCGGAGCGGGTTACCGGGATCGAAAAGAGTCAGATTCCTGACTCTTCGCTGGCGTCTCAGGGACGCATCAGGGTAGGGCTCCGGGCGGTCACCGAGGTCGCCCGCCGCGGCGCGCGGGACCGTGGAGACATGACCTCTCCGAATCCCTCCCACGCCCCGTACAAGCAGCTCCGCCGCCCGGTCAGCGACCGCATGATCGCCGGCGTGGCGAGCGGCCTCGGCCGCTACTTCGCCGCCGACCCCACACTGATCCGGGTGATCTTCGCGACCGCCACGGTGCTCACCGGCGGGCTCGCCGCGCTCGCGTACCCGATCATGTGGTTCCTGATGCCCGAGGAGCCGGCCGGCGCGCCCGCCTGGCCGCACCCGCCGGGCACCGCGCCCGGGTGGCCGCCGGTCCCGCCGACCGGGCCGGACGCCGGACCGCCGCCCGCGGCCTGAGCGGCGTCACTCCCACTCGATGGTGCCCGGCGGCTTGCTCGTCACGTCCAGGACCACGCGGTTGACCTCGGCGACCTCGTTCGTGATCCGGGTGGAGATCCGGGCCACCACGTCGTAGGGCAGCCGGGACCAGTCGGCGGTCATCGCGTCCTCGCTGGAGACCGGGCGCAGCACCACCGGGTGACCGTAGGTGCGCCCGTCACCCTGCACCCCGACGCTGCGGACGTCGGCCAGCAGCACCACCGGGAACTGCCAGACGCCCCGGTCCAGGCCGGCAGTGGTCAGCTCCTGCCGGGCGATCAGGTCGGCCTTGCGGAGCACGGCGAGACGCTCCTCGTCGACCGCGCCGATGATCCGGATGGCCAGGCCCGGGCCGGGGAACGGGTGCCGCCAGATCATCGCCTCGGGCAGGCCCAGCTCCAGGCCGATCGTGCGAACCTCGTCCTTGAACAGCGTGCGCAGCGGCTCGACCAGTGAGAACTTCAGGTCCTCCGGGAGGCCGCCGACGTTGTGGTGGCTCTTGATGTTGGCGGTGCCGGTGCCGCCGCCGGACTCCACCACGTCCGGGTAGAGCGTGCCCTGCACGAGGTATTCCACGTCGCCGTGCGCCGCGATCTCCCGGGCGGCGGCCTCGAAGACCCGGATGAACTCCCGGCCGATGATCTTGCGCTTCTGCTCCGGGTCGGTCACCCCGGCCAGCGCGCCGAGGAACCGCTCCCGCGCGTCGACCACCTTCAGCTTGATGCCGGTGGCGGCGACGTAGTCCTTCTCGACCTGCTCGGCCTCACCGGCCCGCAGCAGGCCGTGGTCCACGAACACGCAGGTGAGCTGGTCGCCCACGGCGCGGTGCACGAGCGCCGCGGCGACCGCCGAGTCGACGCCGCCGGAGAGACCGCAGATGACCTCCTTGTCGCCGATCTGCTCGCGGATCCGGGCGACCTGCTCGTCGATGATGTTCGACGGCGTCCACGTCGGTTCGATGCCGGCGATGTCGTACAGGAAGCGGGTGAGCATCTCCTGACCGTGCGCGGTGTGCCCGACCTCCGGGTGGAACTGCACGCCGGCGCGGCGGCCGGCCAGGTCCTCGAACGCGGCGACCGGGGCGCCCGCCGACTCGGCGGTGACGGTGAAGCCCTCCGGCGCCTCGGTGACGCAGTCGCCGTGGCTCATCCAGACCGGCAGGTCGGCCGGGAGGTCGCGCAGCAGCACACCGGGCTCGGTCAGGCGCGGGCGCAGCGGGGTGCCGCCGTACTCGCGGTTGCCGGTGCGCGCGACGGTGCCACCGAGCGCCTGGGCCATGGCCTGGAAGCCGTAACAGATGCCGAAGACCGGCACGTCGGCGGTGAACACGCCGGCGTCGATCTGGGGCGCGTCCGGCGCGTACACGCTGGCCGGACCGCCGGACAGGATGATCGCGGCGGGGTTCTTCGCCAGCATCTCGGACACCGGCATGGAGTGCGGGACGATCTCCGAGTAGACCTTCGCCTCGCGGACACGGCGCGCGATGAGCTGGGCGTACTGGGCTCCGAAGTCCACCACGAGGACGGGGCGAGGCGTGCTCATGTGCGCAAAGCCTACCGACAGTCACCGGGCGCGCGGACGCGCCCCGGCGGTGTGGCGGGGTGAATGTGTTAACAGGGGCCCCTTCCTCTACCGGAGGCGTTAAGAAGGGGCCCTTCCTTTCACCGCAGGGCGGCGGGGGCGTGCGCGGGGACGGCCGGCCGCCGCGGCGGGACCGGCGCGACCCGGGTGTACGGCGAGCCGAGCGCCGGACGCGGGTCCGCCTCGTCCTTGTTCGGCCAGTACGACATGGCCCGCTCGGCCTGCGCGGTGATCGTCAGCGACGGGTTGACGCCCAGGTTCGCCGAGACCGCCGCGCCGTCCACCACGTGCAGCCCCGGGTGGCCGTACACCCGGTGCCAGGGGTCGATGACGCCCTCGTCCGGGGAGGCGCCGATGACCGCGCCGCCGAGGATGTGCGCGGTGACCGGGATGTTGAACGGCTCGGTGACCGCCCCGCCCGGGGTGCCGCCGATCTCCTCGGCGAGCAGCCGGGCCGCCGTGTTGCCGGCCGGGATCCAGGTCGGGTTGGGCGCGCCGTGGCCGGGGCCGGAGACCAGCCGGCCCCGGCGGTAGCGGGTGGTCAGCGAGTTGTCGACCGACTGCATGACGAGCGCGATCACGGTGCGCTCGGACCAGCGGCGTACGGACAGCATCCGCGCCGCCAGCAGGGGCTGCCGGACGATGCTGCCCAGCCAGCGCCGGGCGCGGCGGGGACCGCCGTCGACGAGCAGCGACTGGAGCAGGCCCATCGCGTTGGAGCCCTTGCCGTACCGGACCGGCTCGATGTGGGTCTGCGGGTCGGGGTGGAACGAGCTGGTGATCGCCACCCCCTCGGTGAAGTCGAGGCCGCGCTTCCGGGCCGCGCCGGGCGCCACCGAGGCGCCGAGGATGGCCTCGGAGTTGGTGCGGGTCAGCTCGCCGAGGCGGGGCGAGAGCGCCGGCAGCGCGCCGGTCGCCTTCATCTCGTGCAGCAGCCGCTGGGTGCCGAGCGCGCCGGCCGCGAAGACGACCTGGTCGGCGTGGATCACCTCGCGCCGCTTGCGCAGCCAGGCGCCGGTGCGTTCGGTGTGCACCGCGTAGCCGCCGGCCGGGTCGGGGCGGACGGCGGTCACGGTGGTCAGCGGGTGCACCTGCACGCCGAGCCGCTCGGCCAGCCAGAGGTAGTTCTTCACGAGCGTGTTCTTGGCGCCGTGCCGGCAGCCGGTCATGCACGAACCGCAGTGGCTGCACCCGGTGCGGTCCGGGCCGGCCCCGCCGAAGTACGGGTCGGCCACCCGCTCGCCCGGCCGCCCGATGTGCACGCCGACCGGCGTCGGGTGGTAGGTGTGCGCCACCCCCATCCGCTCGGCCACCGCGCGGACGGCCCGGTCCGCGCGGGTGTCGATCGGGTACGTGGTGACGCCGAGCATCCGCTTCGCCTGGTCGTAGTGGCGGGCCAGTTCGTCGCGCCAGTCGGTGATGTCGCGCCACTGCGGGTCGGCGTAGAACGCGTCGAGCGGCTCGTAGAGCGTGTTCGCGTAGACGAGCGAGCCGCCGCCCACCCCGGCGCCGGAGAGCACGAGCACGCCGCCGCCGGCCTTGCGGTCGGCCGAGCGCAGCAGCGTGATCCGCTGGAGCCCGAAGCAGCCGAGCCGGGGCGCCCAGAGGAACCGTCGCGCCCGCCAGGACGTACGCGGGAACTCGTCGTCGGCGAAGCGCCGCCCGGCCTCCAGGACGCCGACCGAGTAACCCTTCTCGGCCAGCCGCAGCGCGGTGACGCTGCCGCCGAACCCGGACCCGATGACGACCACGTCGTAGCGCATGGACGCATCATTACCGACGAGTAGCTATAGCGCCAACGAGACCTTTTCGCACATCATGCAGAGCGCTCGATCGCCGGGATTCCCACCACTGCAACCTCTGGGCCCTCCTGGCGCGTCGAATCACACGGGGAGGCACGAACGTGACGAGACGACGCCTGCTGGGCCTGGCCGCGCTGGTGGCCGCGCTGCTGGTCGCCACCGGAGCGGTGGTGACCACCCGGCTGGTGGCGAACCGTCCGGCCGCCCCGGCCGCCGGCCCGAGCACCACGCCACCGGCCTCGCCGACGCCCGCCCCGACCACCGCCAGCCCGACGCCGCCGCCCGGCGCCGACCTGAAAGGCCCGCTCAACCTGCTGCTCGTCGGCGTCGACACCCGGGTCAGCATCCCCGGCTGGGAGCCGCACGCCGACGCGGTGCTGCTGCTGCACGTACCCGCCGGGCTGGACCGGGCGTACCTGTTCTCGCTCCCCCGCGACCTGGTGGTGGACATCCCCGCCTACCCGAAGGCGCGCTACCCGGGCGGCCGGACCAAGCTCACCCACGCGATGAGCTACGGCAGCCGGGTGCCGGGCGACAAGGCCAACCCCAGCACCGCCCAGGGGTACGAGCTGCTGCGCACCACCGTCACCCGCTACACCGGGCTGCGCATCGACGCCGGCGCGGTGATCACGTTCGGCGGCTTCGACAAGCTGGTGGACACGCTCGGCGGGGTGGACCTCTACGTCGACCAGCGGGTCGAGTCCCGGCACCGCCGCCCGGACGGCACCATGCGGACGCTGACCGGCGGCGGCTACACCGGGCCGCAGATGGTCTACGAGAAGGGCACCCGCCACCTGACCGGCTGGCAGGCGCTGGACTACGCGCGGCAGCGCTACACCGCGGGCGGCGACTACACCCGGCAGCGGCACCAGCAGCAACTGCTCCGGGCGCTGGCCCGCAAGATCGTCGACCAGGGCACCGCGCGCGACCCGCAGCGGGTCGAGCAGGTGGTCGCCGCGCTCGGCAAGACCCTGGTGTACGCCGGAGGCGGCCGCGACCTGGTCGACTTCGCATACGCCCTCGGTGGCCTGCCCGCCGACCGGCTCACGCTCGTCGTGCTGCCCGGCGCCGGGGTGAGCAGCGGCGGCGCGTACCGGGGCGAGCAGCTCAAACCGCTGGGCCGCGACTTCCTCACCGCGCTGCGCGACGGGCGGGCCGACGCCTTCCTGACCGCCCACCCGTCGCTGCGCGTCAAGAACTGAGGACCTACAGCGGTTTCGGGGCGGGCGGGCGCTCGGTGCCGTACAGCCACGGGTCGAAGACCTTCGCCAGCTTCTTGCCCGAGACCCGCTCGGCCAGCGCGACGAAGTCGGCTGTGGTGGCGTTGCCGTTCTTCCGCTCCGCCGCCCAGGTACGCAGGACGGTGAAGAACGCGGTGTCGCCCACCGCCACCCGCAGCGCGTGCACAGTCATCCCGCCCCGGTCGTAGACCGAGCGGCTGAACAGGTTCTCCACCCCCGGCTTGCCCGGCGGCGTCCGCCACACCTGCGAGCCGGCGTTCGCGTACTTCTGCTCGAACGTGCGCTGCACTGTGGTCGAGCCGCTGTGCTCGGCCCACAGCCACTCGGCGTACGTGGCCAGCCCTTCGTTGAGCCAGATGTCCTGCCAGCGCTGGATCGACACGCTGTTGCCGTACCACTGGTGGGCCAGCTCGTGCGCGACCACGCCGGTGTTGTCGCCCTGCCGGAAGAAGCTGGCCGAGTAGACCGGACGGCTCTGCGTCTCCAGCGCGTACCGGATCCGGTCGTCGTCGATCACCACGCCGCCGTACGAGTCGAACGGGTACGGCCCGAAGACGCTCTCCAGGTAGTCGGCGACCTCGACGGTACGCGCGATCGACCGGTCCGGGGCGCCCTGGGGCAGCTGCGTGGTGACCGCGCTGTACACCGGCCGCCCCTTGTGCTCGCCGGTGGTGACCCGGAACTTCCCGATCGCCACGGTGGTCAGGTAGCTGGCCGCCGGCGCGCCCTCCGACCATTTCCAGGTGGTCCAGTCGCCGCTTGTCGACTTCCCCTTCGGCACGCCGTTGGAGACCGCCGTCAGTCCCTTCGGGACGGTGATCTCGAAGTCGTAGGTCGCCTTGTCCGACGGGTGGTCGTTCACCGGGAACCAGGTGCTCGCCGACTCCGGCTGACCGAGCGCGATCGCCCCGTCCGAGGTGTGCAGCCAGCCGCCCTCGCCCAGCGACTCGGTACGCAGCGGCTCCGGCCGCCCGTCGTACCGGATCTCGGCGGTGAACCCGTTGCCGGAGGTCAGCCCGGTGGCCGGGGTGACCACCAGTTCGTTGCCGGTACGGCTGTGCCGGGCGGCGGCGCCGTCCACAGTCACCGAGCGGACGGTCAGCCCGGCCAGGTCCAGGTTGAACGCGGACAGGTCGGCGGTCGCGGTGGCCCGCAGCGTGGTGGTGCCGTTGAGCTTGTCCGTCTCCGGGTCGTAGCGCACCTTCACCGTGTAGTGCGCGACGTCGTAGCCGCCGTTGCCGTAGCTCGGGAAGTAGGGGTCCCCGGCGCCGGGCGCGCCCGCCGCGAAGCTGCGCGTGGCCGCCGGGGCGGCAGTGGTGGAAGCCGCCGGTCCCGGGTCCGGCTCGGCCGAGCCGCAGCCGGCCACCAGCAGCGTCGTGCAGGCCAGCAGCCCGAGCCGTCGTCGTCCGCCGCGCCGCGTCATCGCCTCGATCCCTCCGGGGTCCCGAACAGCGGCCCCGCCCACGGGCCGCTCCGCCCGCGGCAGCCTACCCAGCGGCGGTCACGCCCACGTCACGGCAGTCCCGGTGGCGTCGCGCCGACCAGCCAGGCGTCCAGCAGCGTCCGCAACGGACGCCCCGACGTGCGTTCGGCGTACCCGACGAAGTCGGCGGTGGTGACGTTGCCGTTGCGGTGCTGCGCCAGCCAGCCGCGCAGCACCCGGTAGAACGTCTCGTCGCCGACCGCGCGGCGCAGCGCGTGCACCGCGAGCGCGCCCCGCTGGTAGACCGCGTCGCCGAACATCCCGGACCGGCCCGGGTCGACAGTGGGCTTCGACCAGTCGGTGTCCGCGTACCGCTCGGCGACCGTCTGCGCCACCGTCCGGCCGCCGTCGTGCTCGGCCCAGAGCCATTCGGCGTACGTGGCGAAGCCCTCGTTGAGCCAGATGTCGCTCCACCGGGCCACCGATACGCTGTCGCCGAACCACTGGTGGGCCAGCTCGTGCGCGACCACTTCGGTGTTCGGGCGGTCGCCCCGGAAGAAGCCCGGCCCGTAGACCGGCCGGCTCTGCGTCTCCAGCGCGTACCGGATGCGCTCGTCGGCCACCACGATCCCGCCGTACGCCTCGAACGGGTACGGACCGAACCGCTCGGCCAGGAAGTCGGCGATCTCACCGGTGCGGGCCACCGACGCGGCGGCCGGCCCGTCCTCGGGCAGCGCCTCGGCGACGGCGGTGACCAGCGGCTTGCCCGCGTGCGTGCCGGTGCTGACCCGGTAGTCGCCGATCACCAGCGTGCTCAGGTAGCTGGCCATCGGCGCGCGCTCCGACCAGCGCCAGGTGGTCCAGCCGCCGCTTGACGTCTTGCCCTGCGGCACGCCGTTCGCGAGCGCGGCGAGCCCGTCCGGCACGGTGACCGTGAAGTCGTAGGTCGCCTTGTCCGACGGGTGGTCGTTCACCGGGTACCAGGTGCTCGCCGACTCCGGCTGGCCGAGCGCGATCGCGCCGTCCGGTGTGGCGTGGAAGCCGCCGTCGCCGAGTTCGGCGTTCGGCAGCGGTTGCGGCACCCCGCCGTACGTCACCTCGACGGTGAGCCGCTTCCCCGGCGGCAGCCCGCGCGGCGGGGTGACGATCAGCTCGGCGCCGTCGTGGCGGTGCTCGGCCGCCTCCCCGTCCACCCGGACCCGCTCGACGTCCAGCCCGGCCAGGTCGAGCTGGAACCGGGACAGCGCACGGGTGGTGGTGACGGTCAGCGTGGCCGTGCCGGTGAGCCTGTCGCCGGCCGGGTCGTAGCGCACGTCCAGCGCGTAGTGGCCCACGTCGTAGCCGCCGTTGCCGGCCCCCGGCACGTACGGGTCACCGGCGTCCGCCGCGCCCGGCCGGAACCCGTTGTCGTCGCCGCCCGTGCATCCGCTCACCGCCAGCGCCGCCACCAGCCCTGCCGCCCAGATCCGCCCCCGTCTCACCCGGCGAGCCTAGACGCGCGACGGCGCGGGCGGGGCCGGAACACGTCCGGGCCGCCGCCCGCGCCGTCATGCGGTGCTCAGCCGGTGCTCAGCGGTGCTCAGCGGTCGAGGACCAGCCCGACCTTCTGGAACTCCTTCAGGTCGCGGTAGCCGCACTTGGCCATCGCGCGGCGCAGGCCGCCGAAGAGGTTGAGCTGGCCGTCCGGCTCGTCGGCCGGGCCGAACAGCAGCTTCTCCATCGAGCCGAGCGGCTCGCCGGCCACCTCGAACGCGCCCCGGGGCAGCGACGGGTGGCTGGCCGCGGAGTGCCACCAGGCGCCACCGGCCGGCGCCTCCTCGCAGAGCGACAGCGGCTCGCCGAGCATCACCGCGTCCGCGCCGCAGCCGAGTGCCTTGGCGATGTCGCCGGAGGTCTGCATGTCGCCGTCGGCGATCAGGTGCACGTACCGGCCGCCGGTCTCGTCCAGGTAGTCGCGGCGGGCAGCGGCGGCGTCGGCGATCGCGGTGGCCATCGGCACCCGGATGCCGAGCACCGACTCGGTGGTCGACCAGTCGTCGCCGCCGATGCCCACGATCACACCGGCCGCGCCGGTACGCATCAGGTGCAGCGCGGTCTTGTAGTCGGTGCAGCCGCCGACGATGACCGGCAGGTCGAGGTCGGCGATGAACTCCTTGAGGTTCAGCGGCTCGTCGGTGGTGGAGACGTGCTCGGCCGAGACGAGCGTGCCCTGGATGACCAGGATGTCCACGCCGGCGTCGAGGATCACCGGGGCCAGCGCGAGGGTGTGCTGCGGCGATACCCGCACCGCCACCGTGCCGCCGCCCTCGCGCAGCTCGCGTACCCGCTCGGCGATCAGGTCGGGCCGGATCGGCTCGGCGTAGACCTCCTGGAGGCGCTTGGTCGCCCGCGCGTCCTCGCCGAGACCGGCCAGCTCCTCCAGCACCTTGGCCGGGTTCTCGTACCGGGTCCAGAGGCCCTCGACGTTGAGCACGCCGAGGCCGCCGAGCTGGCCCAGCCGGACCGCCGAGGCGGGGCTCATGGTCGCGTCCGAGGGGTGGCCGACGCAGGGGATGCCGAACTGGTACGCGTCGAGCTGCCACGCCGTGGAGACGTCGTCGACGTCCCGGGTGCGGCGACTCGGCACGATGGCGATGTCGTCCAGGTGGTAGCCGCGCTGCGCGGTCTTGCCCAGCCCGATCTCGACCACGTCACGCATGAGGGACTCCAGGTGGTTGGGGGTGGTGGGTCAGCGGGAGTGGTAGTTGGGCGCCTCGACCGTCATCTGGATGTCGTGCGGGTGGCTCTCCTTGAGCCCGGCCGCGGTGATCCGGATGAGCTGGCCACGCCGGTGCAGCTCCGGGATGCTCTCCGCGCCCACGTACCCCATGGCGGCGCGGAGGCCGCCGATGAGCTGGTGGGCGACGGCGGACAGCGGACCCCGGTAGGGCACCTGGCCCTCGACGCCCTCCGGGACCAGCTTGTCCTCGGCGAGCACGTCCTGCTGGAAGTAACGGTCCTTGGAGTAGGACTTGCCCTGGCCACGCGACTGCATCGCGCCGAGCGAGCCCATCCCCCGGTACGCCTTGTACTGCTTGCCGTTGATGAAGATCAGCTCGCCGGGGCTCTCCTCGCAGCCGGCCAGCAGGCTGCCGAGCATCACCGTGTCGGCGCCGGCGACGAGCGCCTTGGCGATGTCGCCGGAGTACTGGATGCCGCCGTCACCGATCACCGGCACGCCGGCCGGGCGGGCGGCACGGGCCGCCTCCATGATCGCGGTGATCTGCGGTACGCCGACCCCGGCCACGATCCGGGTGGTGCAGATGGCGCCCGGGCCGACGCCCACCTTCACGCCGTCCGCGCCGGCCTCGACGAGCGCCTTCGCGCCCGCGTACGTGGCGATGTTGCCGCCCACGATGTCGATGCTGACGTCCCGCTTGAGCCGGGCCACCATCTCCAGCACGGCCCGCTGGTGGCCGTGCGCGGTGTCCACGATGACCACGTCCACGCCGGCGTCGACCAGGGCACGGGCCCGCTTGTAGCCGTCCTCGCCCACGCCCACCGCGGCGGCGACCCGGAGCCGGCCCGCGTCGTCCTTGGTCGCGTTCGGGTACTGCTCGCTCTTGGTGAAGTCCTTCACCGTGATCAGGCCGCGCAGCTTGCCGCCCGCGTCCACGATCGGCAGCTTCTCGATCTTGTGCTGGCGCAGCAGGCCGAGCGCGTCGTCCTTGCTCACGCCGACCGGGGCGGTGATCAGCGGGGTGCGCGTCATGATCTCGCGGACCGGCGTGGCCGGGTCGGAGACGAAGCGCATGTCGCGGTTGGTGACGATGCCGACCAGCTGGCCCTGCCCGTCGATCACCGGCACGCCGGAGATGCGGTAGCGACCGCAGAGCGCGTCGACCTCGCGCAGCGTGTCGTCCGGGCTGGCGGTCACCGGGTTGGTGATCATGCCGGACTCGGAGCGCTTCACCAGGTCGACCTGGAGCGCCTGGTCCTCCACCGACAGGTTGCGGTGCAGCACGCCGATGCCGCCCTGGCGGGCCATGGCGATCGCCATCCGCCCCTCGGTGACCGTGTCCATCGCGCTGGACAGCAGCGGCACGGTCAGCTCGATGTTGCGGGTCAGGCGGGTACGGGTGTTCACCCGGCTGGGTACGACGTCCGACTCGCCCGGCTGCAGGAGCACGTCGTCGAAGGTCAACCCGAGCGGTACCACCCGGGCCGAACCGGCCGGCAGCTCGGGCAGATGGCCACCCAGCTCCCCGCCGTCGGTGCCGGCCGGGATCTCGGTGCTGGGCGAATTCTCCACGATTGCTCCCCTGAGCTGGTCGATCGGGCTGCAGCGAGGCGGCGCGCGGGGGCACCGGCAGGCGCCTGGTGACGGCGCGTCGCCTCATGGTACCCACTGGCCCGTTCCCGTCCGGGCAGCGGCGGGCCCGGGGGTAGGCCGGGCCACAGCGCGGCCTGGGGCGGGCTTTCCGGCGGCCCGGGGACTACGGTGAGGGGGTGCACGACGAGCCCATCGACCCGTTCAACGGCGACCCCGCCGATCCGGCTGCCGGTCTGCACGATCCCGGCGACGACGACGCGCTCGACCCGCTGACCGACGTCGAACGCCAGGACGTGCTGGAGGACCTCGCCGATCTGGAGATCTACCAGGCGCTGCTCCAGCCGATCGGGGTGCGCGGCCTGGTGATCGAGTGCGAGGACTGCCGCGAGCCGCACTACTTCGACTGGGACCTGCTGCGCGGAAACCTGCGCCACCTGCTCAACTCGGGGCGCCCCCGGGTGCACGAACCGGCCTACGACCCGGACCCGGACCATTACGTGAGCTGGGACTACGCCCGTGGCTACGCCGACGGCGTGCACGACACGCTCACCGAGGGCACCGACGACTCCGCGTCGGAGTGACTCCGGCCCGGGTCAGGCGACCAGGCCGGCCCGGAATCCGGCCGCCACGGCGTGTGCCCGGTCCCGCGCCCCGAGCTTGCGGAACAACCGTCGGGCGTGCGTCTTGACCGTGTCCTCGGAGACGAACAACTCCCGCCCGATCTCCGCGTTGCTCTTGCCCTCGGCCATGCCGAGCAGCACCTGAAGCTCCCGCTCGGTCAGCCCGATGGCGCCGCGCGGCGTCCGGGCCGGCCGCTGACCGGTGCCCGGGCGGGCCGCCTCCGCCGCGTCGGCCGCCGCCGGATCCTCCGCGTCCTCACCCCGCTGCACCGGCACCACCGTGGGCAGGCCGGCCGCGTCCACCGGCGCCGCCGCCGGCCAGCCGGGCCCACCCGGGGTACGCCCCGCCGACCGGGTCGGACCGCCGACCGCTGCCGCGTCCCGGGCGGTGTCCGCCACCCGGTGCCTGTTGCTCCGGCCGGGAGCGGAGAGCAGCAGCAGCGCCTTGGCGACCGCGCTGGTCAGATCGTGGTCCGCGTTCTGGATCAGGCCGCGCGCTCCGGCGCTGATGGTGGCCGCCGCCGACTCCGACTCCTCGGCCCCGAGCAGCAGCACCGCCGCCTGCGGCGCGCGGGCCAGCACCCGGCGCACGAAACCGGCGCTGTCCGGCCGGGTCAGCGCGGTGTCGGCGAGCACCACGTCCACCGGGCGCTCGGCGAGCCGCAACATCACCTCCGGATCGGAGACGGCCGTCCGGACGACGCCGGACAGCCCGAGCCGCGCCGCCGCGGAGGTCAGATGCTGGGCCGCCAATGGTGTCCGAACGCACACAAGAACACTACGCACAGTGGTCTCCTCTCCGACTCAGAGCAGACCATGCGGAGGTGGGCTCGGGAGGGGGTTCCGGGCAATCATCCGAACTTTTCCGACAGATGGGGCATATGCCACCGATTGTCCGAGGTTTTCGATCACAGATGTGTGAGGCGCGGACCGCTCGGGTACCGAGGGGTTCATCCGGAACCGGCATCCCGCGCGGACCGCCGCCCGGTAGCTGGCCACGAACATTCTCCGCGGTGCCGCGCGGGAGGAGGGGTGCTGATGTCGAACGTACGTAGGCTGCCTGGACCGATCGACGAGCTCTGGGACTGGCAGCGGCTCGGGGCCTGCCGTGGCCGCGACAGCGCGCAGTTCTTCCACCCGGACGGCGAGCGCGGCTCCTCCCGGCTGCGCCGCGAGATGGGCGCCAAGTCCGTCTGCCGCGCCTGCCCGGTACGCGCCGAGTGCGCCGCCCACGCGCTCTCCGTACGCGAGCCGTACGGCGTCTGGGGCGGGTTCAGCGAGTCCGAGCGGCTGCGTCTGCTCGCGCTCGGCTGGGAGGACCTGGCCGACCGCCGCCAGACCAAGGTGGACATCGCCCGGCTGGAGGCGCGCCTCGGCCGCCCGCACAACACCGCCGTGCCGGACCAGCGCAAGGTCGCCTGACCGGCTTCACGACCCCCGACACCGCGCCCCGGATCCCGGGGCGCGGCGTCGTGTCGTGGCCCGGGGCATCCGCTGGCCCCCGCACCCCGGCGCGGTGAAGGCCGCCGCTGGGCGACTCGCCTACCGTTTCGAATACCAGGATCGGCGTTCCAGAGGCTAGGACACCACATAGATCTTGGTATGAAACGGCCCTTATAGGGGCCGTTTCATACCAAGATCTCTTTCGTGAGCGCTCGGAAGTCTGGACTCAGGCCGGAGCCAAGCGGCGCGCACCCGATCGGCAGGCACCCGCCAGTGGCACGGGCAGGCCATCTCCCCACCGAGAGCGGTCCTCGCGACGGTGCGGGTCAGGTGACTGTGACCCTTACCGTGTGCCATCCCGTCGCGCCGTCCGGGGCGACCGGGGCGCGCTGTTCCGTCTGGGTCTCGCCGGTGCTGTCGGTCGCCCGGACCTGGAGCGTGTGCTCGCCCGGTGTGGCGTCCCACCGCCAGGACCACTGAACCCAGGTGTCCGCCGACACCGCCGGGGCGAGCGTCGCCTCCTGCCAGGGGCCGCCGTCGACGCGCACCTCGACGCGCCGCACGCCCCTGTGCTGCGCCCACGCCACACCGGCGACGGTCACCGCACCGGCGGCGGGACGGCTGCGGGGCCGGGGCGTGTCGATCCGCGACTGCGTCTTGACCGGACCCTGCGCTGACCAGCCGCGCGGCACCCAGTACGCGTCGAAGTCGGCGAAGCTGGTCAGCTCCAGCTCGGTGATCCACTTGCACGCGGAGACGTACCCGTAGAGGCCTGGCACCACCATCCGCACCGGGAAGCCGTGCTGGATCGGCAGCGGCTCGCCGTTCATGCCGACCGCGAGCAGCGCGTCCCGCCCGTCGCGCAGCACCGAGGTGGGCGTGCCGCAGGTCCAGCCGTCGACGGCGCGCCCGACGACCTGGTCCGCCCCGTCCTCCGGGTCCGCCTCGTCCAGCAGTTCCCTGATCGGTACGCCGAGCCAGCGCGCGTTGCCGATCAGGTCGCCGCCCACCTCGTTGGAGACGCAGGCAAGCGTCACGTAGCGCTCGACCAGCGGGCGGGCGAGCAGGTCGTCGAAGCTCAGCTCGATCGGGTTGCGGACCCGCCCGTGGATGCGCAGCCGCCAGGTGACCGGGTCCACCTGCGGCACCACCAGCGCGGTGTCGATCCGGTAGAACTCCCGGTTCGGCGTGACGTACGGCGCGAGCCGGGACAGCGACAGGTCCGCTCCGGCGGGCACCGGTGGGGCGGGCGCGACCGGGGCGGGCAGCGTCACCGCGTCCCGGGCCGCCGATACGCCGCGCCGGCCGGCCAGCCAGTGCCCGCCCAGCCCGGCCACCGCCGCCGCGCCGGTGAGCAGCCCGGCGCCACGCAGGAACCGCCGCCGCGACTCCGCGTCGTCGTGCCAGACCGGCTCCCAGCCGCCCGGCGTCTCCCCCTCCCGGGCCAGCGCGGCGACCGCCGGAGGCAGGGCGGATGGCGGGGGCGACGCGGACGGCGGCTCGCTGTCCGCCGAAGCGGCCCCGTCGCGCTCCGCCGGACCGGTCCCGGCCCGGTCGCGTCGCACGGCGTCGGACCGGTCACGCCCCGGTCGCTTCCGATGCGCCGGGTCGGCGCTCAGCGGGCCGGCCACGAACGCCCACAGCGTCAGCGCGCCCAGTCCGCCGCCGACCAGGGAGGGCAGCGCGTCGAAGGCGTCCGCGCCGGCCCGGGTCAGCGCGGCGGCGACACCGAGCGCGGCGAACGCGGCGATGCCGGCCAGGCCGATCACCAGCCGCCGGGCCGCTGCCAGGCCCAGCAGCGCGCCGAAGACGGCCAGCAGCAGCGCCGTCCCCATCAGCAGCGCGATCTTGTCGTACGTGCCGAAGACGTCGATGGCGAACTGCTTGAGCGGCTCGGGCACCAGGTCGACCACGAGTCCGCCGACGGCGACGAGTGGAGCGGACCGGGGGCCGGTCAGGACCGCCACGGGTTCGGCGGCGCCGAGCGCCACCACGGCGGCGACGACACCGGCCGGCGCCGCCCGGCGGGGGGAGAGGGTGCTCACGGGCTCCAGTCTGGTCGCCCCGCGGGCCCGGCTGCCAATCTCGTCAGCGATCCGTAAGGACATATGCGTCAGGGCACACCACCGGGTCGGCGGTGTGCCCTGACGTCGGGCGTACTCCTCGGGTCAGAAGCCCGGGCCGTGCTGGTGGCCGTGCCCGTGCGAGTGGCCGTGGCCACCGGCGGCCGGCTCCGGCTCGGCCGGCTTCTCCACCACGAGGCTCTCGGTGGTGAGCAGCAGGCCGGCGATCGAGGCGGCGTTGCTGACCGCGTTGCGGGTCACCTTCACCGGGTCGATGATGCCGGACTTGGCCAGGTCGACGTACTCGCCGGTGGCGGCGTCGAGGCCGTGGCCCCAGTCCTTGCCGACGACCTTCTGCACCACCACGTAGCCGTCGTGGCCGGCGTTCTGGGCGATCCAGCGCAGCGGCTCGACGAGCGACTTGCGCACGATCGAGACGCCGACCTTCTCGTCACCGGTGAAGCCCAGGTCGTCGTCGAGCGCCGGCAGGATCTGGGCCAGGGCGGCGCCGCCACCCGGGACCGTGCCCTCCTCGACCGCGGCCTTGGTCGCGGCGATGGCGTCCTCGATGCGGTGCTTGCGCTCCTTCATCTCGACCTCGGTGGCCGCGCCGACCTTGATCACGGCGATGCCGCCGGAGAGCTTCGCCAGCCGCTCGGCCAGCTTCTCCCGGTCCCACTCCGAGTCGGAGGCCTCGATCTCCTTGCGGATCTGGGCGACCCGGTCGGCGACCTCGGAGGCCTGCCCGCCACCGTCGACGACAGTGGTGTTCTCCTTGTCGACCACGACGCGGCGGGCGGTGCCGAGCACCTCCAGGCCGACCTGGTCGAGCTTGTAGCCCAACTCCGGGGCGACCAGCTCGGCGCCGGTCAGGATCGCCATGTCCTGGAGCATCGCCTTGCGGCGGTCGCCGAAGCCGGGGGCCTTGACCGCGCAGACCTTGACGGTCTTGCGCAGCGCGTTGACCACGAGCGTCGACAGGGCCTGGCCCTCGACGTCCTCGGCGACGATGAGCAGCGGCTTGTTGTTCTGGAGAACCTTCTCCAGCAGCGGCAGCAGCTCCTCGATCGCCGAGATCTTCTGCGTGGTGATCAGGATGTACGGGTCCTCCAGGACCGCCTCCTGCGCCTCCAGGTCGGTGACGAAGTTCGGCGAGATGAAGCCCTTGTCGAACTGGAGACCCTCGGTCACCTCCAGCTCGGTGGTGAGCGCGGAGCCCTCCTCGACGGTGATGACGCCGTCGCGGCCGACCTTCTCCATCGCCTCGGCGATCAGCTCACCGATCGCGGCGTCCTGCGCGGAGACGGTCGCGACGTGCGCGATCGACTCCTTGCCGGCGACCTCGACGGCCTTGTCGAGCAGCGCCTCGGAGACCTTGGCGGCCGCCGCGTCGATGCCCCGCTTCAGGCCGGTCGGGTTGGTGCCGGCGGCCACGTTGCGCAGGCCCTCGCGGACCATGGCCTGGGCCAGCACGGTGGCGGTGGTGGTCCCGTCGCCGGCGACGTCGTTGGTCTTGGTCGCCACCTCCTTGACCAGCTGCGCGCCGAGGTTCTCGTACGGGTTGGTGAGCTCGATCTCCTTGGCGATGGTCACGCCGTCGTTGGTGATCGTGGGCGCACCGAACTTCTTGTCCAGGACGACGTTGCGCCCGCGCGGGCCGAGGGTGACCTTGACCGCGTCCGCGAGGGCGTTGACACCGTGCTCGAGCAGGTGCCGGGCGTCGTCCGAGAAGCTGAGGATCTTCGCCATCAGTATCCCTTCGAAGCGACGTTGCCCCGGCCCGGCGAGCCGGACCGGGGCAACGACACTGATCGGTTGCTTACTTCTCGATGACCGCGAGGACGTCGCGGGCGGAGAGCACCAGGTACTCCTCGCCGGCGTACTTGACCTCGGTGCCGCCGTACTTCGAGTAGAGGACGGTGTCGCCGACCTTCACGTCGATCGGCACGCGGTTGCCCTTGTCGTCGATCCGGCCCGGGCCGACAGCGAGGACGGTGCCCTCCTGCGGCTTCTCCTTGGCGGTGTCGGGGATCACGATGCCCGAGGCGGTGGTGGTCTCGGCCTCGTTCGCCTGGACCACGATGCGGTCCTCGAGCGGCTTGATCGCAACCTTGGTCGCGGTAGTCACGGGCATACCCTCCCGGGTACTTGGTGTCGTTGCCGGCCGGGCGTGCCGACCAGCGTCAATCTGCCACATGCCACCGGGCGGGGCCGTCGTCGCGGGTGCCGGTCCGCCTGGCGCTCAACCCCCGGGCACGAGGCTCGGGCGTTGGCACCCTCAGGGTGAGAGTGCTAATCGCAGGTTATTCCTCGGCTAGCACTCCGTCAAGGAGAGTGCCAACGCGCGTCGCCCTTTGTGTCGCGCCGGAACCGGCCCGGGAGAATGGGCGCGTGGATCTCGACCTGCTCGCCGTGCTGCGTACCCCCGAGGGGTCGGCGGCGCTCGCCGCGGCCGGGCGGGTGGCCGGCGGCGACCCGCTGGCGGCGGCGGCCGCGCTGCGCTCGGCCGGGATTCCGGGCGACCTCGCCGCCGCCGCGCTGACCCAGGCCGAGCTGCGCCGCCGGGCAGCAGGCAAGTTCGGCGCGGCGGCGGCCGGGATGTTCCTCACCCGGCCCGGGCTGGAGCAGGCCACCCGCGGGGTGGTCGCCGGCCGCCGGGCCGCACGGCTGCGCGCCGCGGGCGTGACCACGCTGGCCGACCTGGGTTGCGGCCTGGGCGCCGACGCGCTCGCCGCTGCCCGCGCCGGCATCCGGGTGTACGCGGTGGAGGCCGACCCGCTGACCGCCGCGATGGCCGCCGCGAACGCCGAGGCGGCCGGGCTCGCCGATCTGGTGACAGTCGAGTGCGGCGACGCCACGGAGTTCGACGTGAGCCGCGTCGACGGCGCGTTCTGCGATCCGGCGCGGCGGCGGGCCGGCACCGGGCGGCGCGTCTTCGACCCGAACTCCTACTCCCCGCCGTGGGACTTCGTCACCGGTCTCGCCGCGCGGGTGCCGCGCACAGTGGTGAAGGTCGCGCCGGGGCTGGACCACACGCTGATCCCGGCGGGCGCCGAGGCGGAGTGGGTGAGCGTGGACGGCGACCTGGTCGAGGCCGCGCTCTGGTGCGGCGAGCTGGCCGAGGTCCCCCGCCGCGCCACCCTGCTGCGCGAGAAGGAGGGGCCCCTTCTTAACGCCTCCGGTAGTAAAAGGGTCCCTTCCTATCACCTCACCGGCACGGGCGCGCAGGAAGCGCCGGTGGGGCCGGTCCGGCGGTTCCTCTACGACCCGGACCCGGCGGTCGTCCGCGCGCACCTGGTCGCCGAGCTCGCTGCCGACCTCGACGCCACGCTCGCCGACCCGTCGATCGCCTACCTGTACGCCGACGAGCCCCGGCCCACCCCGTTCGCCCGCTGCCTGGAGATCACCGACGTGCTGCCGTTCTCGCTGAAGCGGCTGCGCGCCCTGCTGCGGGAACGCCGGGTCGGCCGGGTGGAGATCCGCAAGCGCGGGTCGGCGCTGGAGCCGGAGAAGCTGCGCCGTGACCTGCGGCTGTCCGGCGAGGCGGCGGCCGACCTGGTGCTGACCCGGGTGGCGGGCGACCCCACGGTGCTCGTGTGCCGGCCGGTTCCGGTCGGCGGCTGACCCGGCTCACGTTTCCAGCTCGCGGTGTCGCGGCGCGCGGGTTAGCTTGAGCCCGTGGCGGGCCCTGGCACTCCGGCGATCGCGTTGCTGAGCAAGCGGAAGATCGCCCACAGCATCCACCCGTACGACGTCTCGCCGGACGCGCCGAACTACGGCGCGCTCGTGGCCGCGGCGCTCGGGGTGGCGCCGGACCGGGTGTTCAAGTCGCTGGTCACCGAGGTCGACGGCGGGCTGACCGTGGCGGTGGTGCCGGTGACCGGCGAGCTGGACCTGAAGGCGCTGGCCGCCGCGGTGGGCGGCAAGCGCGCGGTGATGGCGGACCGGGCGGTGGCCGAGCGGGCGACCGGGTACGTGCGGGGCGGCATCAGTCCGCTCGGCCAACGTAAGCGGCTACCGACAGTCGTCGACTCCTCGGCGCTGGCGCACCCGACCATGTACGTGTCGGCGGGCCGCCGGGGATTGCAGGTGCAGCTCACGCCGACGGATCTGGTGGCGCTCACCGGGGCGGCCACGGCATCGATCGCCGCCACCTGAGCGGGCTCGTGACGGTACGTGTGGGAGCGTTCCCGGAGCGCGCTCTCCCGGCGGCGTCCCGCGGGTGACAACCGCGTTGCTGAATTGTTACCGCCGCCAACAAACTTCTGACCTCGGCAGTCTTGCGGCGCATGGGAGGCGGGGAATACGTTGCCGGACACAACAAAACATCACCACTCCCCCACCTCCGAAAGGACCCTGCACATGCGCAAGGGCTTCCTCACCTTCGCGGCCGTCGGTCTCCTCGCGACCGGCAGCATGGCCGCCTGCGGTGACAACGGCGGTTCTTCCGACGAGGCCGGCGGCTCCAACGCCAAGAAGCCGAAGATCGGCGTGATCCTGCCGGACAGCAAGTCCTCCGCCCGCTGGGAGGGCGCGGACCGCAAGTACCTCAAGGCGGCGTTCGACGCGGCCGGCGTCGACTCCGACATCCAGAACGCGCAGAACGACAAGACCGCGTTCCAGACCATCGCCGACCAGATGATCACCAGCGGCGTCAACGTCCTGATGATCGTCAACCTGGACTCCGGCACCGGCAAGGCCGTGCTCGACAAGGCCAAGTCGCAGGGCGTCGCGACCATCGACTACGACCGGCTGACCCTGGGCGGCTCCGCCCAGTACTACGTCAGCTTCGACAACGAGGCCGTCGGCAAGCTCCAGGGCGAGGGCCTGAGCAAGTGCCTGACCGACAAGGGCGTCAAGAACCCGTCGATCGCGTACCTCAACGGCTCGCCGACCGACAACAACGCCACCCTGTTCAAGAACGGGTACGACTCGGTGCTCAAGCCGAAGTTCGACTCGAAGGAGTACACCAAGGTCGCCGACGACCCGGTGCCGGCCTGGGACAACGCGCAGGCCGCCACGATCTTCGAGCAGCAGATGACCAAGGCCGGCGGCAAGATCGACGGCGTGCTCGCCGCCAACGACGGTCTCGGCAACGCGGCCATCTCGGTGCTGAAGAAGAACAAGCTCAACGGCAAGGTCCCGGTGACCGGTCAGGACGCCACCAAGGAGGGCCTGCAGAACATCCTCGCCGGTGACCAGTGCATGACCGTCTACAAGGCGGTCAAGAAGGAGGCGGACGCCGCCGCCGAGCTGGCCATCGCGCTCGCCAAGGGTGAGCGGAAGGACACCGGCCAGACGGTCAAGGACCCGGAGGGCAACCGGGACGTGCCGGCCGTGCTGCTGGAGCCCAAGGCCATCTTCAAGGACAACGTCAAGGACGTCGTGGCCGACGGCTACGTCACCAAGGAAGAACTCTGCACCGGTGCCTTCGCGAAGCTCTGCACCGACGCCGGCGTGAGCTGACCCACCCGCCTCAGGCGGCGCCGCCCGGCACGGGTTCTCCCGTGCCGGGCGGCGCCCGCGCCGGACGGGATCCGAGACCTCCCTCCGCCCAAAGGAGAACCCCGTGTCCGCAACCCCCCTGCTGGAGCTACGCGGGATCGACAAGAGCTTCGGTCCCGTCCAGGTGCTGCGCGACGTCGCCTTCGCCGCGCACCCCGGCGAGGTGACCGCGCTCGTCGGTGACAACGGCGCCGGCAAGTCGACCCTGGTCAAGTGCATCAGCGGCATCCACCCCACCGACGCCGGCGAGTTCCTCTTTGACGGCCGGCCGGTGACCATCAACAGCCCCCGGGACGCCGCCGCGCTCGGGATCGAGGTCGTCTACCAGGATCTCGCGCTCTGCGACAACCTCGACATCGTGCAGAACATGTTCCTCGGCCGGGAGAAGCGCAGCGGCATCGTGCTCGACGAGCCGACCATGGAGCAGATGGCCGCCGAGACGCTCGCCGGCCTGAGCGTGCGCACCGTGAAGTCGCTGCGCCAGCACGTGGCCAGCCTCTCCGGCGGCCAGCGGCAGACCGTCGCCATCGCCAAGGCCGTGCTCTGGAACAGCCGGCTGGTCATCCTGGACGAGCCGACCGCCGCGCTCGGCGTCGCGCAGACCGCCCAGGTGCTGGAGCTGGTGCGCCGGCTGGCCGACAACGGCCTGGCCGTGGTGCTCATCTCGCACAACATGAACGACGTCTTCGCCGTCTCCGACCGGATCGCCGCGCTCTACCTCGGCCAGATGGTCGCCCAGGTGAAGACCACCGACATCACCCACTCGCAGGTGGTCGAGCTGATCACCGCCGGCCGATCCGGCGGCCTCGGCCTCACCGGCGAGCCGGGCGGCAACGGCGCCGCGCCCGCCGACACCACCCCAGGAGCCATCCGATGACCGCCATCGTCGTGAAGAAGGAAGGCCCGGCCGGCGTCGCGCCGACACCGACCCTGAACAGCCACGTGAACAACTACTGGCGCCGGGTACGCGGCGGCGACATCGGCGCGCTCCCCGCGGTGGTCATGCTCGTGGCGCTGGCGGTGGGCTTCTCGATCGCCCGCCCGTCGTTCTTCACCGCCGGCAACCTGGCGAACCTGTTCACCCAGGGCGCGGCGGTCACGCTCATCGCCATGGGCCTGGTCTTCGTCCTGCTGCTCGGCGAGATCGACCTCTCCGCCGGCTTCGCCAGCGGCGTCTGCGCCGCGATCCTGGCCAACGTGGTCACCGTGCTCGGCTACCCCTGGTACGTGGCGGTGCTCGCCGCCGTCGTCACCGGTCTGGTGATCGGCACCGTGCTGGGCCTGCTGGTCGCCAAGGTCGGCATCCCGTCCTTCGTGGTGACGCTCGCCGGGTTCCTCGCCTTCCAGGGTGTCGTGCTGACGCTGATGGACGAGGGCGCCAACATCGCGATCCGCGACGACGTGCTCGTCGCGATCGCCAACCGCAACCTCTCCCCGGCGCTGGGCTGGGCGCTCGCCGCGGTGGCCGTCGCCGGGTACGCGGCAGTGCAGTTGCTCCGGTACCGCAACCGGGCCGCCCGTGGACTGCTCACCGACCCGCTCACGGTGGTCGGCGCGCGGATCGCCGGCCTGGCCGTGATCCTCGGCGTGGCGGTCTACGTGCTCAACCTGGAGCGCAGCCGCAACGTGCTGATCACCTCGCTCAAGGGCGTGCCGATCGTGGTGCCGATCATCGCGGTGCTGCTGATCGTCTGGACGTTCGTGCTCCAGCGCACCAGCTACGGGCGGCACATCTACGCGGTCGGCGGCAACGCCGAAGCGGCCCGCCGGGCCGGCATCAACGTCGACCGGATCCGTATCTCCGTCTTCGTCATCTGCTCCTCGATGGCCGCCATCGGTGGCATCGTGGCCGCCAGCAGGGGCAACTCGGTCGACCCCAACACCGGGGGCAGTAACGTACTGCTCTACGCCGTCGGCGCGGCGGTGATCGGCGGCACCAGCCTCTTCGGCGGCAAGGGCCGGGTCCTCGACGCCGTGCTCGGAGGCGCGGTGGTCGCGGTCATCGACAACGGTATGGGACTGATGGGATACAGCTCGGGCGTCAAGTACGTGGTCACCGGCGTGGTGCTGCTCGCCGCGGCGACCATCGACGCGCTCTCGCGTCGGCGGGCCGCCGCGACCGGCAACCGCTGAGCAGGGGTACGGAAACACCATGGCAGTGGCAATGCGCGCGGGCCCCAGTCAGGACGAGATCCGTCGGCAGAACCTGGGCGCATTGCTCCGATACGTGCACGTCCACGGGGCCACCACCCGCGCCGAGCTGACCACCGCGCTCGGACTCAACCGCAGCACCATCGGCGCGCTGACCGCGGACCTGGCCGGCGCCGGTCTGGTCAGCGAGGGGACGCCGAAGGAGACCGGCCGGGCCGGACGACCGTCACTCGTCGTCCGGCCCGAGTCGGGGCGGGTCTACGCCTACGCGTACAGCGTCGAGGTGGACCGGCTGCGGGCCGCGCGGGTCGGACTCGGCGGTGAGGTGCTCGACCGCCGGGAGATGGACCGGCCGCGCAACCTGGTCGCCGGGGAGGCCGCCCCGCTGCTCGCCGGCGCGGTCAAGGAGATGCACCAGTCGGTGCCGCCGGACGCGATCTGCGTCGGCGCCGGCGTGGCGGTGTGCGGCATGGTCCGCCGCGAGGACGGGCTGGTTCGGCTCAGCCCCACCACCGGCTGGGTGGACGAGCCGATCGGTGCGGCGCTCGCCGTCGAGCTGGGGATAGACGTACCGATCACGGTGGGCAACGTGGCCGACGTGGCCGCGTACGCCGAGCACGCCCGGGGCGCGGCGGTCGGCTGCGACAACGTCATCTACATCTACGGCGACGTCGGTGTGGGCGCGGGCATCATCGCGGGAGGGCGGCGGCTGAGGGGGCACGGCGGCTACGGCGGCGAGGTGGGCCACATGGTGGTGGTCCGCGACGGGGTGCGCTGCGACTGCGGCCGGCGCGGCTGCTGGGAGACCGAGATCGGCGAGCACGGGCTGCTGCGCGCCGCCGGCCGGTCCGAGGCGCGCGGCCGGGACGCGCTGCTGGCGGTCTTCGACGCCGCCGACCGGGGCGACGCCCGCGCGCAGACCGCGGTACGGCAGGCCGGCGACTGGCTCGGCTTCGGCGTCGCGAACCTGGTGAACATCTTCAACCCGGAGATGGTCATCTTCGGCGGCACCATGCGTGACCTCTACCTGGCCTCCGCCGCGCAGGTGCGCAGCCGGCTCAACTCCAACGGGCTGCCCGCGTGCCTGGAGCACGTGCGGCTGCGTACCCCGAAGCTGGGCGACGACGCGGCGCTGATCGGCGCCGCCGAGCTGGCGTTCGAACGACTCCTCGCCGATCCGCTGAACTGATCGGCCCGGTGATCCGTACCAGTGTGCGGACGGGCGGCCGGCTTGCGCGGCCGTCCACGACCCCGCGTACCGGTCCGGACCGAGGAGGCACCGCAACCATGGCATCGCTGGAATCCGCACGCCGCAAGCTGGCGCACCGGGTGGTACTGCTGCTCGCCGCGCTGGGCGCGGGGATCGGCGTCGTTCCCGGGACGGCGCAGGCCGCGCCCAACCCCGGCGTGCAGATGAACGCCGCCGACATGACGCTGCTCAACGGCGTACGGCTGGCCGGGCTGTGGGAGATGCCGGCCGGGCAGATGGCGGCCGAGAAGGGCCAGTCCGCCCGGGTACGCGAGGTCGGCGCGGAGATCGCCAAGCAGCACGCGGAGCTGGACCAGCTGGTGGTCGAGGCGGCCAACAAGCTCGGCGCCACCCTGCCGACGGATCCGACGGCAGAGCAGCAGGGGTGGCTGACCGAGATGCGGAACGCCACCGGCGCCCGGTTCGACCAGATCTTCGTCACCCGGCTGCGGGTCGCCCACGGCAAGATCTTTCCGGTGATCGGCGCGGTCCGGGCCAGCACCCGCGACCCGATCGTGCGGAAGCTGGCCGAGGACGCCAACAAGTTCGTCAACGACCACATGACCATGCTGGAGAGCACCGGGCTGGTGCGCTGGCAGCAGTTGCCGCCGGCCGCGCTGCCGCCCGCGCAGAGCGACTCGCTCGTCGCCGCCGCCCAGGCCAACGTGGGCAGCGGCGGTGGGCTCCAGGTCGGCACCGGCCTGGTGTGGGCGGTCTTCCTGATCGCGCTCGGCACCGGCGGGTACGCGACCTGGCGGCTGACTCGCCGCTCCTAGCGGGGCGGCGGCGTCAGCGGTCGACCTGGGCGAAGTCCCAGCTGTGCGGCGGGCGGGCGATCAGGCGCGCCGGTGGCTCGGGCAGTTCCCGGGGGTTGTTCCGCCACTTGGAGATGACCACGAGCCGGTGGTCGGTGGAGGAGAACACCTCGCTGGAGACGTGCATCGGGTCGTGCTCGAACTCGGGCAGCGCGGTCTCGCAGACCCAGGTGATCAGGTCGGCGAAGCCGTACGACTCGGCCTTGGCCTCCCACATCCGGACGATCATGTCGGTTCCTCCCCGCTCACACACTGACCACTGTCAGCGGCATCGCCGAGTCGGCCGGCAGGTCCAGCCGGCTCGGCGCGACGCCCGCGGCGACCAGGTGCGAGCCGAGCGCGGCCACCATCGCGCCGTTGTCCGTGCAGAGCTTCGGCCGGGGCGTACGCACCCGGATGCCGTACTTGCCGGCCCGCTGCTCGGCCATCGCCCGCAGGCGGGAGTTGGCTGCCACTCCGCCGCCGATCACCAGCGTGTCGATGCCGCTGGTGCGGCAGGCGTCGATCGCCTTGCCGACCAGCACGTCGCAGACCGCCTCCTGGAAGGACGCCGCCACGTCGGCGACCGGGACCGGCTCACCGGCCCGCTGCCGCGCCTCCACCCAGCGGGCCACCGCCGTCTTCAGGCCGGAGAAGGAGAAGTCGAACCGGTGTCCGACCAGGTCCTTCGCGGCGGTCAGCCCGCGCGGGAAGGCGATCGCCGCCGGGTCACCGGCACGCGCTTCGCGGTCGATGTACGGTCCGCCCGGGAACGGCAGCCCGAGCAGCCGGGCCACCTTGTCGAACGCCTCGCCGGCCGCGTCGTCGATGGTGGCGCCGAGCGGTACGACGTCGCGGGCCAGGTCGTCGACGCGCAGCAGCGAGGAGTGGCCGCCGGAGACCAGCAGCGCGATGGCGGGCTCGGGCAGCGGGCCGTGTTCGAGCGTGTCCACAGCGACGTGCGCGGCGAGGTGGTTCACCCCGTACACCGGCTTTTCCGCCGCGACCGCGTACCCCTTGGCGGCGGCGACCCCGACGAGCAGGGCGCCGGCCAGGCCCGGCCCGGAGGTCACGGCGATGGCGTCGATGTCGGCGATGGTGACGCCTGCCTCGCGCAGCGCCCGGTCCATGGTCGGCACGATCGCCTCCAGGTGGGCGCGGCTGGCCACCTCGGGCACCACGCCGCCGAACCGGGCGTGCTCCTCGACGCTGGAGGCGAGCGCGTCGGCGAGCAGCGTGTGCCCGCGCACGATGCCCACGCCGGTCTCGTCGCAGGAGGTCTCGATGCCGAGGATCAGTGGTTCGTCAGCCATGCGCGTCAGTCCTCGTTGCGCTGCATGACCAGCGCGTCGGTGTTGCTCGGTTGGTAGTAGCCGCGCCGTACGCCGATCGGCTCGAAGCCGTAGCCGGCGTAGAGCCGCTGCGCCGGGGCGTTGTCCGCGGCGACCTCCAGCAGCGTGCTGCGGACGCCGCGCCGGGCCGTCTCGGCGAGCAGCGCCTCCAGCAGCAGCCGGCCGATGCCCCGCCGCTGCGCGTCCCGGCGGACCGCGACGTTCTGCACCCACGCCTCGTCGGGCGGGTAGACGGCCAACCCGGCGTAGCCGAGCACGGTGCCGTCGTCGTCGGTGGCGGCGAGATAGAAGTGGCCGTTGGCGAGTTCGTTCCAGAACATCGCCGCCGACCACTGCTCGGCGCCGAACAGGTCCGCCTCGATGGGCAGCACCTCCTCGACGTGCCACCAGCGGAACCGGCCCAGCCTCATGGCAGGACCGGCTTGTGGCCGGTGGCGGCGACCGCGTCCGGGCGGCGCAGGTAGAGCGGGGTGAGCGTCTCACCGGGCGCGCCCGCGCGGATCCGCGGCGCGGCGAGACCGGCCAGCGCCAGCGGGTCCGGGTAGCGCGGCTCGTCCCGCACCGGCAGGCCGAGCACGTCCGCGTACCGGTGCGCGCCGTCGCCGACCGCGACGCTGACCGCCAGGTCGCGCGCCCGCTGCGCGACGACCGCCGGGGCGGCGACCTCCGGCCCGACGAGGCGCTGACCGGCGCCGTCGTAGACGGCCCAGTAGATCTCCCGCCGCCGCGCGTCGCTCGCCGCCAGCACCGGCTCGCCGGCGGCCGCCGGGTGGCCGAGCCCGTCCAGCGAGCAGACACCGTACGTGGGGACGCCGAGCACCTGACCCATGGTGGCGGCGGTGACCAGCCCGACGCGCAGCCCGGTGAACGGGCCCGGGCCGAGGCCGGCGACGATCGCGGCCAGGTCGGCGGGCCGCGCGCCGACGTCCGCCAGCACGGCGTCGACCTGCGGCGCGAGCAGCTCGCCGTGGGCGCGGGCATCGACGGTGCACCGGGACGCGCGAACCGCGACGCCGTCCGCCGAGACCTCGGCCAGCGCCGCGGTCACCGCGGGCGTCGAGGAGTCCACCACGAGTACGAGCACGGTAAGCCAGCCTAGCCGTCCGCCCCGTCCGCCCTCGGCACGCCCTCGCCGCCGACCCGGTCACGGTGCGTAGTGTCCCGCCGGAAGAGGTGACCTGGGAGTCATATACCTCTCGGTCATAAATATGACTCACAGGTATATCGCTCGACGGCGAGTTGCCATCCTCCGGAGATGACGGAGAGTCGCCTGGCCCAGGAGATCGCCCGCGCCCTGCGCCACGAACGGGAACTGGCCGGACTCACCCAGCAGGCCCTGGCCGCGCGGGTCGGGATCAGCCAGGCCGCCGTCGCCCGGATCGAGCGCGGCGACCGGCTGCCCAGCCTGACCACCGCGGAACGTCTGCTCGCCGCGCTGGATCGGCAACTGCGGATCGAGGTCGAGCCGCTGGACAGTCACCTGGACGCGGCGCTTGACGAAATGGCCGGGACCGCGCTGACCGAGCGGATCGATCATCTCCGGCTCGACCCGATCATGGACGCGCTGGGCGACCTGCCGTACGTGCTGGCGGGCGGCACGGCGGCCCTGTTGCAGGGCGCGCCGCTGCCGGTGGACGCGGTCGAGATCGCGGTGCGGTGGCGGGACTCCCCGCGGTTCACCGCGTTCCTGGAGCGGGGCCGCGCGCAGCGCTGGGATGCCCGATGGCAGGAGTGGGGCGGGGGCCACCCGGAGCCCGAGGAACCGGGCGAGCACCGCTGGCGGACCCGGTTCGGCGAGCTGCGGGCCCGGATGTGCGACGAACTGCCCGAGCCCATCGAGGTCCGCCTCGGTGAACGTACGTACCCGGTGGAGCCGCTGATCGAGGTGGAGGTGACCGACAAGCGTACGGCCGAACTGCTGTCCCGGTACCGCCGGCGCCTCGCCGCGGCGGGCGAGGCGCCGGACGGGTCAGCCGGCTGAGCGTTCCCAGTCGACGGTGGGCAGCCCCGCGTCGGCGAGCGCCTTGTTTGCCGCGCTGAACGGACGGCTGCCGAGGAAGCCGCGCGGGTTCATCGGGCTCGGGTGCCCGGCCTCCAGCACCACGTGCCGCGGGTTGGTCACCAGCGCCGCCTTCTTGCGGGCGTAGCCGCCCCAGAGCAGGAAGACCACGCGCTGGTCGAGCGCGTCCAGCGCCCGGATCGTGGCGTCGGTGAACTCCTCCCAGCCCTTGTTCGCGTGCGAGCCGGGGGTGGCCTGCCGGACCGTCAGCACCGAGTTGAGCAGCAGCACGCCCTGCGCGGCCCAGCCGTCGAGGTTTCCGCTGCGCGGCTTGGGCACGCCCAGGTCCTCGCTCAGCTCCTTGAAGACGTTGCGCAGCGACGGCGGCACCGCCACCCCCTCGCGCACGCTGAAGCTCAGCCCGTGCGCCTGGCCCGCCTTGTGGTACGGGTCCTGGCCGAGGATGAGCACCCTCGTGTCGGCCGGCGCGCAGTGCCGGTAGGCGGAGAACAGGTCCTCCAGCGGCGGGAAGACCGTGGCGGTCGCGTACTCCCGGGTGACGAACTCGGCCAGCGCGGCGGTGCGGGCCGGGTCGAGGTGGGGGGTGAGCACGGCACGCCAGGCCTCCGGCAACAGCGCCGGCAGGTCCAGGGTGGGGGCGTCGGGCATCGGCAACCTCTCCTAGTCGGTCGCCATCTTCCTACCAGCCGCGACCGACACTCCCGGGCAGCGGCCGGGCCGGGTACTGGACGAGAAAAGTTACCGGAGCGTAACCTACTGGCAAGTTACTTACGCCACACCACCACTGCTAGCTTGCATCCACCACCATCGATGCTCGCTAGGAGTGCCCGTGAGCAGCAGGAACACCCGTCCCCGCACGCCCTCCGCCCGCCGCGCGATCGGCCTCCGGATCCTCGCCGTCGCCGCGGCGGCAGCCACCTACCTGGCCGGATCCGGCGCAGCCGCAGCCGCCGACGACGCCACGCCCGTGGTCTCCCGCGGCGTGACCATCCCCGCCTTCTACCACCCGCCCGCCGACCTGCCCGCCACCAACGGCACGCTGATCCGCACCGAACCCCTGCCGCTCGGCCTGAGCATCCCCGGGCTCGACGGCCGCCCGATGCCCGGCACCGCCACCCGGCTGATGTACCGGTCAACCGACTCCAACGGACGGCCCGTCGCGGTGACCGGCGCCTACATCGAACCGTCGGCGGCGTGGCGGGGCGCCGGCCCGCGCCCGCTGGTCGCCGTCGCCTCCGGAACCATGGGGCAGGGCGACCAGTGCGCGCCGTCGTTCTCGCTGCAACACCCGCTCACGCTCACCGGCGACACCCTGTCCGTCGGCTACGAGGCCCTGGCGATCTATCGCCTCCTCGCCACCGGCGCGGCCGTCGTCGTCACCGACTACGTCGGTCTGGGCACGACCGACCGGCTGCACACCTACGTCAACCGCCTCGACGGCGGCCACGCCCTGCTCGACGCGGCCCGCGCCGCCCGCGCCGTACCCGGAGCATCGGTCACCGCCCAGTCCCGCGTCGGTCTCTACGGCTACAGCCAGGGCGGGGGCGCCAGCGCCGCGGCCGCCGAACTCCACTCCACCTACGCGCCCGACGTGCCGCTCGCCGGCACCTACGTCGGCGCGCCGCCCGCCGACCTCACCGCGGTCATCGGCGGCATCGACGGCAGCGCGCTGGTGGGGGCGCTGGGATGGTCGCTGAACGGCTTCGCCCAGTCCGACCCGGCGCTGCGTGACGTCATCGAGGCCGCCGTCAACGACACCGGCCGGGCGGCGCTGAAGGACACCTCGACCATGTGCGTCGGCGACGCGATCCTCCGGTACGCGTTCACCAGGAGCAGCAAGTGGATCACCGGCGGCCGGTCCCTCACCGCCGTCATCGCCGCCTCGCCCGAGGCCCAGGCCGTCCTCGACCGGCAGCGCATCGGCACGCTCAAGCCCACCGGCCCGGTACGTGTGGCAACAGGCATCCAGGACGACATCGTGCCCCACCGGCAGGCCCGTCAACTGGCTGTCGACTGGTGCCGCAAGGGCGGCAACGTGACCTACCAGGCGATCAGCCTGCCCAACCTCGGCGACAAGATCCTCACCAACCACCTGGTGCCGCTCATCACCGACCAGGGCGACGCGGTGGCCTGGATGAGCGACCGGCTCGCCGGGCGGACCGCCTACTCCAACTGCTGGACGATGCCCCTTCAGCCCTGACTCAGGACAGTTCGGCGACCCGGGCGGCCCAGTCGCCACCGACCGGTTCCAGCGTGACCGCCCGGGTGTCGTCGTCGCGGCGGTCGATGCGTACCCGCAGGTGCGCGTCGACCAGCTGCTCGACCATTCCCTCGCCCCACTCCACCACTGTCACCGCCTCGTCCACCGAGGCGTCCAGGTCGAGGTCGTCGATCTCCGCCCGCGGGTCGGCGGCCTCACCCAGGCGGTACGCGTCGGCGTGCACGAGCGTCACCCGGCCGCCCCGATCCGGGTCGGGGCGGTGCACCCGGGCGATGACGAAGGTGGGCGAGGTGATGTCGCCGCGTACGCCCAGGCCGGCGCCGATGCCCTGGGTCAGCGCGGTCTTGCCGGCCCCGAGCGGGCCACTGAGCAGCAGCAGGTCACCCGCGCGCAGCACACCGGCCAGCCGCCGCCCGAACTCGTGGGTGTCGTCGACCGTCTTCAGCTCCACGACCACTGTCATAGCGAATCCAGGAACCTCTCCAGCGCCGCGTTCACCTCGTCGGCGTGCTCCAGCATCACCACGTGCCCGCTGTCGTCGATCTTCACGAACTCGGCGTGCGGCAGCCGCCGGACGATCTCCTCGGAGTGTGTCACCGGCGTGATCATGTCCTTGTCCCCCACGATCACCAGCACCGGCGTGCCGGCCAGCGCGGCCAGCGCCGGGAACCGGGAGTGGGTGGCGATCGTCCGCAGGTAGCGGGTGACCGTGTCGGCCGAGGTGCGCGAGTTCATCATCTCGACGTACGACACCAGGGCCGGGCTCGGCGCCGAGGTGCCGAAGCCGTACTTGCGGGTGAGCAGCCAGGCCACGTTCGAGGTCGACCGGCGCGCCCGGTCGATCACCGTGCCGCCGTACCGGGTGGCGTTGCTCATCATGTAGAGCACCGGCGAGCCGACGCGGCCGAGCAGCGCGGGCGCCACCAGCTTCGTCTCCGCCGCCAGACCGCCCGAGGTCGCCATCAACACGGTGCCGACCACGCGGTCACCGAACATCTCCGGGTACAGCTCGGCCAGCGCCATGATCGTCATGCCGCCCATCGAGTGCCCGACCAGCACCAGCGGGCCCTCCGGGGCCACCTCGTCGAGCACCCGGCGCAGCGTGTGGCCCAGCGCGGTCAGGTCGTACTCGCCGCTCTCCAGCCGGCCGGAACGGCCGTGCCCCGGCTGGTCGTACGCGACCACCCGGTAGTCGCCGCGCTCGGCGAGCCGCTTGCGCTGGAAGTGGAACGTGCCCATGTCCAGGCAGAACCCGTGCACCAGCACCACAGTCGGGTGCCCGGCGACCGGGCGGGTCGGCTCGACCACCTCCACGTGGATGTCGGTGCCGTCCGGCATCTCCAGCCGGTACGCCTGGTCGTAGCGCTGCTCGCCGAAGACCTCGTCGGCGTACCTGTCGGTGGGGTCGTTCTTGAGCCGGCGGACCAGCACCCGCTCGCTGACCACGCCCGCCGCGAGCCCGGCGGCGGCCACCCCGACGGCGGCGCCGACCAGCCCGGCGACCTTGCCGGCGGCGGTACGCGGACGCGGCAACCGGAGACTCATGCGCGCTCGCCGTCGTAGAACCGGGGCACGCGCACGCCGCCGAAACGGGTCACGATCTCGTAGTTGATGGTGCCGACTGCCTCGGCCCAGTCGTCGGCTGTGGGCCCGCCGTCCGCGCCGTCGCCGAACAGCGTCACCATGTCACCGGCGGCCACCTCGTCGTCGCCGCAGTCGACCACGAACTGGTCCATGCAGACCCGGCCGGAAATGTTCCGGCGCTTGCCGGCGAGGTGCACCGGGCCGGTGTTGGAGGCGTGCCGGGGCACACCGTCGGCGTAGCCGAGCGGCACCACCGCCAGGTTGGTCTCCTGCTCGGTGAGGTAGGTGTGCCCGTAGGAGACGCCGGTGCCGGCCGCGACCCGCTTGGTCAGCATCACCCGGGCGCGGGCGGTCATCGCCGGGCGCAGGCCGAACTGCTCGCCCGCGACCGGCGACAGACCGTAGACCGCGATGCCGGGCCGGACCAGGTCGAAGTGCGTGTCCGGCCGGGTCAGCGTGGCGGCCGAGTTGGCCAGGTGGCGGTACCGAGGGCGCAGACCGGCGCGCGTCACCATCTCCAGCCCCTCGTGGAAGACGGCGAGCTGGCGGTCGGTGGTGGGGTGGCCGGGCGAGTCCGCGTACACGAAGTGGCTCCACACGCCGACCACCTCGACCAGGCCGTCGGCCTGGGCCTTCGCGGCGGCCTCCAGCAGCGCCGGCCAGTCGGCGACGGTGGCGCCGCCCCGCGCCAACCCGGTGTCGATCTTGAGGTGCAGCCGGGCCGGGCGGTCCGCCCGGCGGCTCGCCTCGATCATCTCGTCGAGCTGGGTGAGGCTGGCGCAGCCGAGGTCGACGCCGACGGTTATCCCGTCGTGCAGCGGCAGCCCGGGTGTGAGCAGCCAGGCCAGCACCGGCGCGGTGATGCCGTCCTGGCGCAGCCGCAGCGCCTCGTCCAGCGTGCAGACGCCGAGCTGGTCCGCCCCCGCGTCGAGCGCCGCGCGGGCGGCGGGCACCATGCCGTGGCCGTAGCCGTCGCCCTTGACCACCGCCATCAGCTCGGCGCTGGTGCCGGCCTTGAGCCGGGTCACGTTCTCCCGGATCGCGTCCAGGTCGACGCGCACCTCCGACTGCCACATGTCCCCAGCCTACTTCCGTCAGTGATCATCAGCGCCCTGAGCCGTGCGGGCGGTGCCCGTCGCCACCCGGGCGTCGCCGCCCGGATCAGCCCAGCCGGGCCAGTACCGGACGCAACGCCGCCGCCACGTCGGGCGCGGTGACCGGACCGCCGCGCGCCGCCTCCCGGCCGGCCAGCCCGTGCAGGTACGCCGCCGCGGCGGCCGCCCGCTCCGGGGCCAGCCCGGCGGCGAGCAGCGAACCGAGCAGCCCGGCCAGCACGTCGCCGGTGCCACCGGTGGCGAGCACCGGCGTGCCGGTCGGGTTCACGTACGCGCGGCCGTCGGGCGTGCCGATGATCGTGTGGTCACCCTTGAGCAGCACCACCGCGTTCATCCAGGCGGCCAGCCGCAGCGCGGCGGCGACCCGGTCCTCCCCCGGCATCTCGCCGCAGAGCCGGGCGTACTCCCGGTCGTGCGGCGTCACCACGATCGGCGCGTCCCGGCCGCGCAGCCGGTCGGCCAGCTTGCCGTCGACGAGCAGCGTCAGCGCGTCCGCGTCGAGCACCACCGGCACCGGCGCGGCAAGCACCGCGCGCAGCTCGGCGGCGGACTCCTCGCCCGTACCGAGGCCGGAGCCGCACACCCACGCCTGCACCCGGCCCGCGTCCGCGACCCGGCCGGTGGCGATCACCGACGGGTGCTGGTGCAGCACCTCGCCCTTGGCGCTCCCGGCGTAGCGGACCAGGCCGGTCGGGCCGGCGAGCGCCCCGGCGACCGAGAGCACCGCGGCGCCGGGGTAGGTGGCCGAGCCGGTGGCCACGCCGACCACACCCCTGGTGTACTTCTCCGACGACGCGCCCAGCTCCGGCCACCAGCCGACCACGTCCGTCTGCTCGATCACCTGGAGCGCCGGGGTGCCGCGCAGCCACGGCGTCAGCCCGATGTCGACCAGCTCGACCTCGCCGGCCAGCTCGGCGGCCGGGCCGACGACCAGCGCCGGTTTGAGCGCGCCGAACGCCACCGTCACGTCGGCGCGGACCGCGCGGGGCCGCCCGGCGTCGGTCAGCGGGACGTGGCCGGTGTCGACAGCGACGCCGCTCGGCACATCGACAGCGACCACCGTGGCGGGCCCACCGTCGCGCCCGCGCTGCCCGGTCAGGCTCGCGGCCAACTGCTCGGCGGTCTCCCGCAGCCCACCGGTGCCGCCGATGCCCACGATCCCGTCGAGCACCAGGTCGGCTCCGGCGGGCGGCCGGTCGACGACGCGCCCGCCGGCGGCACGCAGGGCCGCCAGCCCTTCCGCGTGCGCCCGCCCGGGGCTCAGCAGCAGCGCGGCCACCGCCGCGCCCCGGCGGGCCAGGTGCGCGCCCGCGAAGAGCGCGTCACCGCCGTTGTCGCCGGAGCCGATCAGCAGCAGCACCCGGGCGCCGTAGACCCCGCCCCGGTCACCGAGCAGCAGGGCGCAGCGCCGGGCCAGCCCGGCCGCGGCCCGCTGCATCAGCGCCCCGGGCGGAAGGGTGGCCATCAGGCCCGCCTCCGCCGCGCGAACGTCCGCGACGCGCCATACCGGTCTCATGCCACCCCGTCCCGTTCGTCGCGCCGGCTCAGCGCCCGCCCGCGGCTGTCCCGATCACGGCCTCACCCTACCGGCGGTACGAACCCGGGACCGGCTGACGGAAACGCCCTGTGGAAAACCCCGGCCGTTGTCCACAGGGGTCGGCGGCCGGGTCGCCGGGCGGCCTAGCGTCCCGGTGTCCGGGGCCGGTGGGTGGCGTCGGGCGACGTGGGGAGGTCATGTGGTGGAGAAACCGTTCGACGTCGACCCGGAGCTGCTGCGCGCGGTCGCCCGGGAGTTGGCCGACGACGCGTACCGGCTGGCCACCGGGCCGGGGGCGGCGCCGGAGGCGCTGCTGGTGGCGGCGCCGGACGGCTGGCGGGCCGGGGCGGCGCTGGCCGACCTGGAGTCCGCGGTACGGCGCTGGTCCGGCGCGCTCGGCGCCCGGGTGGCCGACACCGCCGGGGCGTTGCGCCGCGGGGCGGACGGCTACGAGGCGGTGGACGAGCGCGCCGCGCGCCGCCTCAGCGGGGTGCTCCGGTGACCGGCGGCGCTCCCGGGCGGCCCGATCCGAGCTCCGGAGGGCCCGGCGAGGGCCCGGCGGACGTCGGGTACGCGCAGCTCTGGCGGGCCGATCCGGGCGCCTGGTCCACGGCCGGGGTGGCCTGGCGAGGGCTCGCCGGGCCGGTGCGCCGTCGCGCCGACGCGCTGACCGCCCGGATCGGCACGCTCCGGCCCGGGTGGTCGGGTGCCGCCTCGGTCGCGGCCCAGCAGCGGATCGGGGACCTGCGCACCGACCTCACCGACGTGCTGCCCGCCCTGTTCGAGGTCGACCAGGTGCTGGCCGAGTTCGGCGCCCGGCTGGGGGCGGCGAAGGCCCGCCTCGGCGCGGAGGTGGCCCGCGCCGAGTCCGGCGGCCTGCTCGTCGACCGTGCCGGCGCGGTGCGGCCCGATCCGGCCCGCCCGGTGTCCCGGGCCGGTCCGGCGGTGGTGGACGCGCGGGCCGGGATCCGGGGCGCGCTGACACTCGCCGGCGCCGCCGACCGGGAGGCGGCTCGCCGCCTGGCGGAGCTGACCACCGCCACGGTGACCGGCTGGGTCAGCGTCCCGCCCGCGTGGCGGCCGGGCCCCGGCGCCGGGCCGGCCGAGGTGAGCCGCTGGTGGGCCGGTCTGAGCGCGGCCGAGCGGCGCTGGCTGGTCGGGCGGGAACCGGATCGGATCGGCCGCCTCGACGGCGTGCCGGCCGCCGCCCGGGACCAGGCCAACCGGCTGCTGCTCGGCGACCGGCGGGAGCAGTTGCTCGTCCGGCGGCTCGCGCTGCTGCGGCCGCTGCCGGCCGGACCGTTGGAGGCGTCCCGGCGGGTCCGGCTCGCCGGCGTCGAGGCGGCGCTGCGCGGGCTGAACCGGCTGAGCGAGCGGCTCGCCGCGCCCGGGCTGCCGCGGGCGTACCTGCTGGGGCTGGACCCGCGCGGCGACGGGCGCGCGGTGGTAGCGCTCGGCAACCCGGACCGGTCCGCCGCGGTGCTGACCTACGTCCCGGGCATGACCTCGGACCTCGCCGACGCGCCGGACGAGCTGGGCCGGGCCGCCCGGGTGCTGCAGCGGTGCGCGGCGCTGGGGCCGGGCGAGGAGGCGGCGGCGGTGCTCTGGCTGGACTACGACGCGCCCGACTTCCTCACCGAGGCGGCCGGCCCCCGGCAGGCCGAGGACGCCGGGCCGGCTCTGCACCGGTTCCAGGAAGGGCTACGCGCCGCACACGAGGGTTCGCCGGCCCGGCAGACGGTGCTCGGGCACAGCTACGGCTCACTGGTGGTCGGCACCGCCGCCCGGGACCACGGGCTGAGCGCGGACGCGCTGGTATTCGTCGGCTCGCCCGGCGTCGGCGTCGACCACGCCACCGAGCTGCGGATGCGCGCCGGCCAGGTCTGGTCGTCGACCGCGCCGGACGACGTGATCCGGCTGGCGCGTCCGCCGGACGAGCTGGCCCGCCGCGCCCTGCTCGCCGGCACGCCGCTCGGCCCGGCGCTGGCCGTGCTCGACCCGCACGCCGAGCGGCTCTGGTTCGGCGCCGACCCGAGCGCGCCGGGTTTCGGCGGGCGGCGGTTCCCGAGCGCCCCGCACGGTCACACCGGCTACTGGGACCCGGACAACCCGGCGCTGGACGGGATGGCCCGGATCGTGCTGGGCCGATGAGCCGCCCGATGCCGTCCGGCGGCCGTCCCAAAGGATCCGGGAGCCGCCCGGGGCGGGCCGGAGACGGCGCGGTCCCTCCCCCCGGCCGACGGGTGGAGGGACCGCTGGCGAAAAGCGGACTACTCGACGGTGACCGACTTGGCCAGGTTCCGGGGCTGGTCCACGTCGTGCCCGCGGGCGGCGGCGATCTCGGCGGCGAGCACCTGCAACGGCACGGTGGTCACCAGCGGCGCCAGCAGTGTCGGCGTACGCGGCACGTAGATCAGGTGGTCGGCGTAGCGGACCACCGCCTGGTCGCCCTCCTCCGCGATCACGATCGTGCGGGCGCCCCGGGCGCGTACCTCCTGGATGTTGGAGACGACCTTGTCGTGCAACATGCCCCGGCCGACCGGCGACGGCACGATGCAGATCACCGGGGTGCCCTGGTCGATCAGCGAGATCGGGCCGTGCTTCAGCTCACCGGCGGCGAAGCCCTCGGCGTGCATGTACGCCAGCTCCTTGAGCTTCAGCGCGCCCTCCAGCGCCACCGGGTAGCCCACGTGCCGGCCGATGAACAGCACTGTCGGCTCGGACTTCAGCTCGCGGCCCAGCTCACGGACCGGCTCGATCCGGTCCAGCAGCTCCCGCAGCTTGCCCGGCATCTCCTGGAGCTGGGCGACCACCGCGCCCACCTCGTCGGCGAACTTGATGCCGCGCACCTGGGCCAGGTGCAGGCCGATCAGGTAGCAGGCGACGACCTGGGTGAGGAACGCCTTGGTGGAGGCGACGGCGATCTCCGGGCCGCCGTGGGTGTAGAGCACGGCGTCGGACTCGCGCGGGATGGTCGAGCCGTTGGTGTTGCAGATGGCCAGCACGCGGGCCTTCTGCTCCTTGGCGTGGCGCAGCGCCATCAGCGTGTCCATCGTCTCGCCGGACTGCGAGATCACCACGATCAGCGTGGACCGGTCCAGCACCGGGTCGCGGTAGCGGAACTCGCTGGCCAGCTCCACCTCGCAGGGGATTCGGGTCCAGTGCTCGATGGCGTACTTGGCGACCAGGCCGGCGTGGTAGGAGGTGCCGCAGGCGACGATGAAGATCTTGTCGACGTCGCGCAGGTCCTGCTCGCTGAGGCGGACCTCGTCGAGGGCGATCTCGCCGGTCTCGGTGAGCCGGCCCAGCAGCGTGTCGGCGATGGCCTGCGGCTGTTCCTCGATCTCCTTGAGCATGAACCAGTCGTAGCCGCCCTTTTCGGCGGCCGACGAGTCCCAGTCGATGTGGAAGTCGGTGCCGCTGGCCGGCTGACCGTGGAAGTCGGTGATGTCGATGCTGTCCGGGGTGATCAGGACGATCTGGTCCTGCCCCAGCTCGACCGCGTCCCGGGTGTGCTCGATGAACGCGGCGACGTCGCTGGCCAGGTAGTTCTCGCCGTCGCCCCGACCGACGACCAGCGGCGAGTTGCGCCGGGCGCCGACCACCGCGCCGGGGATGCCGGCGTCGACGGCGAGCAGCGTGAACGCGCCCTCCAGGCGCCCGCAGACCACGCGCATGGCGGCGGCGAGGAGCTGCGGGCTGTCGGTCTCGCCGGCCGCGCGCAGGTCGGCCAGCGCGCGGGCGATCAGGTGCGCGGCGCACTCGGTGTCGGTGTCGCTGGCGAACTCGACGCCCTCGTCCTCCAGCTCGGCGCGGAGCTTCGCGAAGTTCTCGATGATGCCGTTGTGGATCACCGCGACGCGGCCGTCCGGGGAGAGGTGCGGGTGGGCGTTGCGGTCGGTCGGGCCGCCGTGGGTGGCCCAGCGGGTGTGGCCGATGCCGGTGGTGCCGTCGCCGATGCCGATCGGGCTGGCGGCGCAGTCCTCGGGGTTGTCGGCCGCCCGCTCGGAGAGGACCTTCTCCAGGTTCGCGAGCTTGCCGGCCTTCTTCTCGGTCAGCAGCTCGTCCTCGCAGACCACGGCGACACCGGCCGAGTCGTAGCCGCGGTATTCGAGCCGCCGCAGTCCGTCAAGCACGATGCCGAGCGCCGGGCGGGCACCGGCGTAACCCACGATTCCACACATGGTCCGCAGCCTAACCGAGTTTCGCTCATCGCGCGTGCTCGGAAGGCCGGTTAACGATCACTGAATTTGAGCGAACCGAACACCGGGATTGCTATGTCGGACAACGCACCAGCCGGGCTCATCTGCCGTTTGCGTACCGGTTCGGGACGTGCCGCGCACCGGGCGGACCGGGTCCACGCGGGTGGGCGCCACGGCCTACATTGGGGCCGGGCTCCGCCCCCGGGCCCATCGTTCCGCGGGCGTCCGCGCCGTACCCCTGTGAGCTGAGCCGATGTCCGAGACGACCCCTTCCCCCGAGCCGACCTCCGGACCGGTCGACCCGACCGCCGCGCCGGTGACCCCGCAGCCCTCCACCTGGACCCCGCCGGACCCGCTGGCCGCTCCGCAGCCGTGGACGCCACCCGAGCCCTGGTCGCCGTCGTCGCCGTCGCCCTGGAGCGCCCCCGGCGCCGGTCACCCCGGTCAGGCGGGCGGCGCCGAGGGGCGGCCGGCGGGCGATCCGGGCCGGGCCGCTCCGGCCGACTCGCCGGGCGCCGGCGACCAGGGCCAGCCCGGGACGCCGGGCGGGCCCGCCAACCCGGACGCACCGCAGTGGCCGGCCCAGGCGGGAGCACCGGGCTGGCCGGCGCAGCCGGGCACCCCTGGCTCGTCCCCACCGCCGGGCGCCTACCAGCCCGGCACGTATCCGCCCGGGCCGTACCCGCCCACCGCGTACCCGCCGGGGCCCTACCCGCCGCCGTACGCGTACCCGGGGATGCCGCCGCGCCGCAGCGGCGGCGGTTGGGCGGTCGGGGTGGTGGTCGGCATCGTCACCGTCCTGGCGCTGATCGTCTGCGGCTGCGTCGGGCTGGCCTTCCTCGGCAGCACCATGGACGACGGGACCGCAGCCGGCACCGGGTACGAGGAGCCGATCTACGGCGAGCCCGGCGACTGGACCGACGACCCGAGCGCGCCCCCGGCGAGGCCGGCGACCACCCCGTCCGGCGGCCCCGGCAAGTACACAGTGCTGTACGAGGTGACCGGCTCCGAGGGCGACGCGGAGGTGCAGTACTACGACGCGAACGGCGACTTCCACCAGCTCAACCTGGTGGACTCGTCCTGGCGGCTGAGGTTCACCACGAACAACCGTGAGCGGGTCCAGATCGTCACCATGCCCGGAAGCGCTGCTGGGTTGACCTGCCGGATAACCATCGACGGCAAGGTCGTCTCCCAGAAGTCGGGAAGGTGGGGCGTGACCTGCTTCGGCTGGTGAGCCCGTGGTGGCGGGCCGTAGGCTCGCAGCCGTGACGACGACCGATCCCCTGGTGGCCCGGATGCGGCCGTTCGGCACCACCGTCTTCGCCGAGATGTCCGCGCTGGCCGTGCGTACCGGGGCGGTCAACCTCGGGCAGGGCTTCCCGGACACCGACGGCCCGCCGGAGATGCTCGCCGCCGCCGCCGAGGCGCTGCGTACCGGCCACAACCAGTACCCGCCCGGCCCGGGCATCCCCGCGCTGCGCGTCGCCGTCGCCGAGCACCAGCGACGGTTCTGGGACCTGGAGTACGACCCGGACGGCGAGATCGTCGTGACGGCCGGCGCGACCGAGGCGATCGCGGCGAGCATCCTCGCGCTGTGCGAGCCGGGTGACGAGGTGATCTGCTTCGAGCCGTACTACGACTCGTACGCCGCCTCGATCGCGCTCGCCGGAGCGGTGCGCCGCCCGGTGACGCTGCGGCCCGGCGCCGACGGCAGGTACGCGTTCGACCCGGGCGAGCTGCGCGCCGCGTTCGGGCCGCGTACCCGGCTGGTGCTGCTGAACTCGCCGCACAACCCGACCGGCAAGGTCTTCACCGCCGACGAGCTGACGACGGTCGCCGAGCTGTGCCGGGAACACGACGTGTACGCGGTCACCGACGAGGTGTACGAGCACCTGGTGTTCACCGACGCCGCCGCGCCGCACGTGCCGCTGGCCACGCTGCCCGGCATGCGGGAGCGGACGCTGCGCATCTCGTCGGCCGGCAAGACGTTCTCCTGCACCGGCTGGAAGGTCGGCTGGGTGAGCGGCCCGGCGCCGCTGGTGGCGGCGGTGCTGCGGGTGAAGCAGTTCCTGACGTTCGTCAACGCCGGGCCGCTGCAACCGGCGGTGGCGGTGGCGCTCGGGTTGCCGGACGCCTACTTCACCGAATTCCGGGACGACATGCAACGCCGGCGGGACCAGCTCGCCGCCGGGCTGGCCGACGCCGGGTTCGGCGTGCTCGCGCCGGAGGGCACCTACTTCGTCACCGCCGACGTCACGCCGCTGGGCGGCCGGGACGGGGTGGAGTTCTGCCGGGCGCTGCCGGAGCGCTGCGGCGTGGTGGCGGTGCCCACGCAGGTGTTCTACGACGACGTGGAGGCCGGCCGCCGGCTGGTCCGGTTCGCGTTCTGCAAGCGGCCGGAGGTGCTGGCCGAGGCGGTGACCCGGCTGCGCGGTCTGCGCGGAAACTGAACCGCCCGCTGGAGGGAGATCCCCAGCGGGCGGGCGGCGTGGCTCAGGCGACCGGGCTGGCGGTGCGGACCTGCTCGGCGATGCGCTCGGCGACCTCGCGCGCGGTGTCCTCGGTGGCCGCCTCGACCATGACCCGCACCAGCGGCTCGGTGCCCGACGGGCGCAGCAGCACCCGGCCGGTCTCGCCCAGCTCCGCCTCGGCGCGCTCGACCTCGGCCCGGACAGCCGGTGCGGCGGCACCGACGGTACGGTCGCCGACCGGCACGTTGATCAGCACCTGGGGCAGCTTGGTGACCACGGCGGCCAGCTCGGCCAGCGAGGTGCCGGTGGCGGCCATCCGCGCCATCAGGTGCAGGCCGGTCAGCACGCCGTCGCCGGTGGTCGCGTACGCGGGCAGCACGATGTGCCCGCTCTGCTCGCCACCGAGCGCCAGGCCGGAGGCGCGCAGCTCCTCCAGCACGTACCGGTCGCCGACCTTGGTCTCGACCAGCCGGATGCCGTGCTCGGACATGGCCAGCCGGAGACCGAGGTTGCTCATCACGGTGGCGACCAGCGTGTCCTGGGTCAGCTCGCCGGCGTCCCGCATGGCCAGCGCGAGGATCGCCATGACCTGGTCGCCGTCGACCTCGTCGCCGTCGGCGGTGACCGCGACGCAGCGGTCGGCGTCGCCGTCGTGGGCGATGCCCAGGTGCGCGCCGTGCTCGACCACTGCGGCGCGCAGCGCGTCGATGTGGTTGGAGCCGCACTCGTCGTTGATGTTGAGCCCGTCCGGCTCGGCGTGGATGGCGATGACCTCGGCGCCGGCCTCGCGGTAGGCGACCGGGGCGACGTCGGCCGCCGCGCCGTTGGCGCAGTCGACCACGACCTTGATCCCGTCGAGGCGGTGCGGCACGGTGCCGACCAGGTGCTGCACGTAGTGGTCGGCGCCGTCGAGCAGGTCGTGCACGCGGCCGACGCCGGCGCCGGTGGGGCGCTTCCAGGCGGTGGTGGCGTTCGCCTTCACCGCCTCCTCGATCCGCATCTCGATCTCGTCGGGCAGCTTGTGCCCGCCGGCGGCGAAGAGCTTGATGCCGTTGTCCGGCATCGGGTTGTGCGAGGCGGACAGCATCACGCCCAGGTCGGCCTTGGCCTCGGCGGTGAGGAACGCCACGGCCGGGGTGGGCAGCACGCCGACCCGGACCACGTTGGCGCCGGCGCTGGTGAGCCCGGCGACCACCGCCGCCTCCAGCATCTCGCCGCTGGCCCGGGTGTCCCGGCCGACCACCGCGAGCGGCGGATGGCTCTTGTCGGTCTCGGCCAGCGTGTGGGCCGCGGCCACCGCGACCGCAAGCGCCAACTCCGGGGTGAGATCCGCGTTCGCCCGCCCGCGTACGCCGTCCGTGCCGAACAACCGGCCCATACCCGCCAACCTCCGTGGAACTGCCGATGAGGAGAGAAACGCGGAACGGCCGGTCCGCCTCCCGGGAAGGGGAAGCGGACCGGCCGTCCGTCAGAAGTACAAGGCGCTTGTGGTGATCAGCGCTTCGAGTACTGAGGAGCCTTGCGGGCCTTCTTGAGGCCGTACTTCTTGCTCTCCTTGACCCGGGCGTCACGGGTCAGGAAGCCGGCCTTCTTCAGGGCCGGGCGGTCGTCGGGCTCGCTGACGATCAGCGCCCGGGCGATGGCGAGCCGCAGCGCGCCGGCCTGGCCGGTGGTGCCGCCGCCACGCAGGTTGGCGATCACGTCGAACGCCTCGGCCTTCTCGGCGGTGACCAGCGGGTCCTTGATGAGCTGCTGGTGCACCTTGCTCGGGAAGTAGGCCTCGAGGTCGCGGCCGTTGCAGGTGATCTTGCCGCTGCCCGGGACGATCCGGACCCGGACGATGGCTTCCTTGCGCCGACCCACGGTCTGGATCGGGCGGTCACCACGGGGCGCGCGCGCGACGGGCGCCGGCGCCTCGGTGGCCTCGGGGGCGACCTCGGTGGCGGTGATGTCGGTCATGCTGCTTCCTTCGCCCGCGCTCACTGCGCGATCTGCTTGATCTCGAACGGCACCGGCTGCTGCGCGGTGTGCGGGTGCTCGGCACCGGCGTAGACCTTCAGCTTCTTGAGAAGCTGACGGCCCAGCTTGTTGTGCGGGAGCATGCCCTTCACGGCCAGCTCGATGGCCCGCTCGGGCCGCTTGGTGAGCAGCTCGTCGTAGCCGACCCGCTTCAGACCACCCGGGTAACCGGAGTGGCGGTAAGCGACCTTGGTCTGGCGCTTGTTGCCGGTCAGCGCGACCTTGCCCGCGTTCACGATGACGACGAAGTCGCCCGTGTCGACGTGCGGCGCGAAAGTCGGCTTGTGCTTGCCACGCAGGAGCGTGGCGGCGTGGGTCGCCAGGCGGCCCAGCACGACATCAGAGGCGTCGATGACGTGCCACTGACGCTCGATCTCACCCGGCTTCGGGCTGTACGTACGCACAGGTCTACCTTGTCTCGTCGTCGGTCTGGGGTCGCGCGCCGAGGTGACCGGGAATACCCAGCCGGACCAGCGCGCACGAACGACCAAGCGTACCTGATGCGGCACGCCTAAGAATGTCGTACAACAGCAGGCAACGATACCCGGCCGCCCGGCGGCAGGTCAAAACGGGGTAGTACCCCGCGTGGCCTGCGCGTTCGCCATGGCGCAGCTCACACGCCGACCAGCGTACGCGGCCCGGGACGCAGGTAGACCACCCAGGTCACCAGGAAGCAGAGCGCGTACCAGGCGATGAATGCCAGGTAGGCGGCGTCAGCCGTGCCGGAGGTCAGGAACGACTGCCGGAACGCCACGTTCACCAGCACCCCGCCCGAGGCTCCGACCGCCCCGGCGATGCCGATCACCGCCCCGGACAGGCGCCGGGCCCGCCGCTGCGCCGCCTCCGGGTCGCCGGTCAGCTCGCTCTCCGCGACGGCCCGGGCCCGGAAGATCGCCGGGATCATCTTGTACGTCGAGCCGTTGCCGATGCCGGAGAAGACGAACAGCGCCAGGAACCCGGCCAGGTAGAGCGGGAACGAGCGCTCCCGGGCCGCGTACAGCACCAGCCCGGCGCCGGCGGCCATGGCCACGAAGTTCCAGAACGTGACCCGGGCCCCGCCCAGCCGGTCGGCGAGCTGGCCGCCCACCGGCCGGATGAGCGACCCGATCAGCGGCCCGAGAAAGGTCAGCCAGGCGGCGTCGACGGGCGTCGGGAACCGCTCGTGGAACTGGAGTTGGAGCACCTGGCCGAAGGCGAACCCGAAGCCGATGAACGAGCCGAACGTGCCCACGTAGAGCAGCGACATCACCCAGGTGTGCGGATCGCGGGCCGCCGCGCGCAGCGCGCCCGGCTCGTTGCGCGCCCCCGGAACGTTGTCCAGCCAGCGGGCCGCGGCCAGCGCGGCCAGCACGATCAGCGGCAGGTAGACCGCCGGCACCAGCCGGGGGTACGCGGCGCCGGCCGTCGCCAGCACCGCCAGCCCGACCAGTTGCACGGCAGGTACGCCCAAGTTGCCGCCACCGGCGTTGAGCCCCAGCGCCCGGCCCTTGAGCCGCTCCGGGAAGAACAGGTTGATGTTCGCCATCGAGGAGGCGAAGTTGCCCCCGCCTACGCCGGACAGGCAGGCCAGCACCATCAACGTGGCGTACGACACCCCGGGCTCGATCAGCACCGCCATCGGCACCGCCGGAACGAGCAGCAGCAACGCGCTCACGATGGTCCAGTTCCGGCCGCCGAAGCGGGCCACCGCCAGCGTGTACGGCAGCCGCAGCACCGCCCCCAGCGCGGCCGGTACGGCGGTGAGCAGGAACTTCCCGGCCGGGTCGATGCCGTACTCGGGGCCCAGGAACAACACGGTCACCGACCAGAGGCTCCACACGGAGAAGCCGACGTGCTCGGCGAAGATCGAGACGTACAGGTTGCGCCGGGCGACCCGGGCGCCCCCGGCGGCCCAGAACGCCGGGTCCTCCGGCCGCCATTCGGTGAGCCGTCCGGCGGTGCGGGCCGACGGCCGGGTCGGTGCGGAAACGAGCGTGCTCACGGGCGACTCCTCCTCGTCGATGACGAGGGGACGCTCTCAGCCGGCGGTTTCCCCGGCGTACCCCGCGCGCGTCGGCGCGGCAACGGAGATCGCACGTCCGCCGGAGGGCGCCGGTGAGGCGGTCACAGCTCCTGGAGGATCCGCAGGGCCCGGCCGACCCGCTGCATGGTCTCGGTGTCGGCCACGTCCACGCACTCGGCGAACCACTTCTTCATCGGTGCGGAGATCCGGTCGGGCATCACCACGTACGGGCCCATCGGCACGGCCAGCGGCGAGTCGCGCAGCAGCGACTCCTCGACCACCTCGGCCACGATCACGATGGGTACCGCAGTGGCGTTGTAGACGTCGGAGCTGATCACCAGACCGAACCGTTCCCGGGCGCCGGAGATGCGCCAGACCTCACCCCTACGCAGCACGCGGACGCCCGCCGAACAGGGCGTCGTCGACGAGCGCGGCCTCCTGGGCGTCGGCCAGGGCGGCGGCTTCCAGGTCCAGGCCGGCACGGCCGACCGCGTCGGCGTGCGCGGTGAAGACCTCGCGCAGCGCCTTCTCCCGGGCGGCCTGGTCCATCCAGGCGGAGAGGGAGAGCCCTTCCCGCTTGGCGAACCGGCGCGCTTCCTCGATCGTCTCGTCGGAGAACGACAGTGTCACCTTGGCGGTCATGCCGGGAAGACTACCCAGCGGTATGACCAGCAGTCATCCTCGTTCCCGCCGATCGCGGAAACGGACAGTGATCAGGGACGCCGGCCGCCGAAGACCGCGAAACGCCATTCCTTGAAGAAGCAGTCCACGTCCACCAGACCCGCCTCGGTCAGCCACCGGCACTGGTCTGCCACCGTGGCCGGCCGGTCGTGCCGCATCCGCTGCCGGGCGCCGGCGATCTCCTCGGCGTCCGAGCCCAGCTCGGTGATCCGCGCCGTCCACACCTCGTCGTAGCGGCGGTCCAGCGCCGGCGTCGGCCCGGCCACCTGCTCGGCGTTGACGAACACGCCGCCCGGCGCCAGCGCGCCCGCGGCCCGCTTGTACAGCGCCCGTTTGCCCTCGTCGTCGAGGTGGTGGATGGCCAGCGCGGAGACCACCGCGTCGTACCGGCCGGCGGGCAGCGGGTCGGCCAGGTCGGCGTGCACAGTGCGGTGCGCCACGCCGCGTTCTGTCAGGTGTCCGGCGGCCACCGCGAGCATGCCGGGGGCGCCGTCCACGAGCGTCAGGCGGACGCCGGGCACGGCCGCGGTCAGCAGCAGGGACAGCAGGCCGGTGCCCGCGCCCAGGTCCAGCACCTCGGGGGTACGCCCGGCGGCGAGCGCGGCACGCAGCGGCGGCGCGGCCACCTCGACGGCGGTGCCGTAGAAGGCGTCGAAGCAGGGCACCAGGCGGCGTCGGGCCTGGTCGTAGCTGCCGGCCACCGCGTCGAACGCGTCCGCCACGCCCATCAGAGCCTCCCGTTATTTGAGACAATTTTCCCACATTGTAAACCCCGCCGGGGACGACGTCACCTACGTGCGGTGTGAAGCGCTCGTGACAGGACCGAAACAGAGCAGACCCGGACCGGAAACCGCCCGACGGCACGCTTTTCCGACATGACAGACGGTGCACGCACGGCGACGCGAACGGGTTCAGGCCCCGCGCAGGCCGCCACGCACTGCCCGTACTGCGCCCTGCAGTGCGGCATGGTGCTGCGCGCCACCGGCGACGGCGTCGAGGTCGGCGCCCGGGACTTCCCGACCAACCGGGGCGGGCTGTGCCAGAAGGGCTGGACCGCCGCCGACCTGCTCGACCACCCGGACCGGCTCACCACCCCGCTGCTGCGCGACCGGCCCGGCGGCGAGCTGCGCCCGGCGACCTGGGACGAGGCGCTCGACCGGATCGCCGCCGGGGTGCGGTACGTGCAGCAGCGCCACGGGCCGGACGCGGTAGCGGTCTTCGGCGGTGGCGGCCTCACCAACGAGAAGGCGTACGCGCTGGGCCGCTTCGCCCGGGTGACGCTGCGGACCCGGCACATCGACTACAACGGGCGCTGGTGCATGTCCTCGGCCGCGGCGGCCGGCAACCGGGCGTTCGGGATCGACAGGGGGCTGCCGTTCCCGCTGGCGGACCTCGGCCACGCGGACACGCTGCTGCTGGTCGGCGCGAACCCGGCCGAGACCATGCCGCCGCTGATGCGGCACGTCACCGACCTGCGGGAACGCGGCGGCCGGCTGATCGTGGTCGACCCGCGCGCCACGGCCACCGCCCGCCAAGCCGACCTGCACCTGCAACCGCTGCCCGGCACCGACCTCGCGGTGGCGAACGCGCTGCTGCACATCGCGCTCACCGAGGGCTGGCTTGACCGGGCGTACGTGGCGGAGCGGACCACCGGCTTCGACGAGGTCCGGCGGACGGTGGCCGGCTACTGGCCGGCGGAGGTGGAGCGGCTCTCCGGCGTGCCGGTGGCCGACCTGCACGCGACCGCCCGCGCGCTGGCCACAGTGGACCGGGCGATCATTCTCACCGCGCGGGGCGCCGAGCAGCACGCCAAGGGCGTGGACACGGTCACCGCCCTCATCAACCTGGCGCTCGCCCTGGGCCTGCCCGGGCGCCCCGGCTCCGGCTACGGCTGCCTGACCGGGCAGGGCAACGGGCAGGGTGGCCGGGAACACGGGCAGAAGGCCGATCAGCTGCCCGGCTACCGGCGTATCGACGACCCGGCGGCCCGCGCGCACGTCGCCGGGGTGTGGGGCGTCGACCCGGACTCGCTGCCCGGGCCGGGGGTGCCCGCGTACCAGCTCCTGGACGCGCTGGGCACGCCGTCGGGCGCGCGGGCGCTGCTGGTGTTCGGCTCCAACCCGGTCGTGTCCGCGCCCCGCGCCGCGCGGGTCGAGTCCCGGCTGCGCGCCCTGGACCTGCTCGTGGTGGCGGACTTCGTCCGCTCCGAGACGGCCGAGCTGGCCGACGTGGTGCTGCCGGTCGCCCAGTGGGCCGAGGAGGACGGCACGATGACCAATCTGGAGGGCCGGGTGCTGCGTCGCCGGGCGCTTCGTGAGCCACCCGCCGGGGTCCGTACCGAGCTGGAGATCCTCGCCGCGCTCGCCGGGCGGCTGACCGACGGCGCGCCACTGCCGAGCGACCCGCGCGAGGTGTTCGCGGAGCTGGGCCGGGCCTCGGCCGGCGGGCCGGCCGACTACGCCGGGATCACCTGGGACCGGATCGACGCCGACACCGGCGTGTTCTGGCCCTGCCCGGACCGGGACGGCCCGGACACGCCCCGGCTGTTCGCCGACCGCTTCCCCACCCCGGACGGCCGGGCCCGGTTCCACGCCGTGACCCACCGGCCGGCCGCCGAGCCGGTGTGCGCCGACTACCCGCTGCACTTCACCACCGGCCGGGTGCTCGCGCAGTACCAGTCCGGCGCGCAGACCCGGCGGGTCGCCGCGTTGCGCCGGGCCGCGCCGGGCGGCTTCGTCGAGCTGCACCCGGACCTGGCGGCACGGCTCGGCGTGACCGAGGGAGCGCCGGTACGTGTGGTCTCCCGCCGGGGTGAGCTACGGGCGCCGGCCCGGCTCAGCACCGCGATCCGGCCGGACACCGTCTTCGCCCCGTTCCACTGGCCCGGCGCGCAACGCGCCAACTCGGTCACCAACGACGCGCTCGACCCGGTCTCCGGGATGCCCGAGTTCAAGATCTGCGCGGTCCGGGTGGAGCCGGCATGAACGAGCGCATCGTCGTCGTCGGCCACGGCATGGCCGGCGCCCGGCTCGCCGCCGAGCTGCACGCACGCGGCGGGGACCACTCGATCACCGTGCTCGGGGCGGAGCCGCACCGCGCGTACAACCGGATCATGCTCTCCACGCTGCTCGCCGGACGCATCGGCGAGCCGGACGTGGAGCTGGTCGAAGCGGTAGGGCCGGGCGTCGAGGTGCACACCGGCGCGGCGGTCACCGCCGTGGACCGCGCCGCCGGCGAGGTGGTCACCGACGACGGCGAGCGACACGGATACGACCACCTGGTGCTCGCCACCGGCAGCCGGGCCGTGGTGCCGCCGCTGCCCGGCCTCGCGCCGCTGCCCGAGCGGGTCGTCCCGTTCCGCACGCTCGGCGACTGCCGGCGGATCCTCGCCGCCGCCGAGGGCGCGCGCCGCGTCGTCGTGCTCGGCGGCGGGCTGCTGGGCCTGGAGGCGGCCCGCGGGCTGGCCGCGCGGGGTCTCGACGTGACAGTGGTCCACCCGGTCGGGCACTTGATGGAACGCCAGCTCGACCCGCCGGCCGGCGCGGTCCTCGCGGGCACGCTCGCCGGCCTGGGCGTCCGGTCCCGGCTCGGCGCGGCGGCCACCGCCGTGACCGCCGACGCCGACGGCGTCCGCCTGCACCTGGGCGACGCCGGGACGCTCGACGCCGACCTGCTGGTGCTCTGCTGCGGGGTACGCCCCGACACCGCGCTGGCCGCGGCGGCCGGACTCGCCGTCGAGCGGGGCGTGGTGGTGGACGACCGGATGCGGACCAGTGACCGGCGGATCTCCGCGATCGGCGACTGCGCGCAGCACGACGGCACGCTGACCGGGCTTGTGGCGCCGGCCTGGGCGCAGGCCCGGGTGGTGGCCGACGTGCTGACCGGCGCGGACCCGCTGGCCCGCTACCGGCCCCGCCCGGCGGTGACCCGGCTCAAGGCAGCCGGCATCGATCTGGCCGCGATGGGCGACGTGGCCGGAACCGGCGAGCCGGGCGGGCCGGTCGAGGAGCTGACCTTCGCCGACCCGGCCCGGGGCACGTACGCCCGGCTGCGCATCCGGGACGAGCGGCTGACCGGCGCGATCCTGCTCGGCGACAACCCGGCGGTCGGCACTGTGGTGCAGCTGTTCGACAGGGGCGCGCCGGTGCCGGCGGACCGGCGTTCGCTGCTGCTCGGCCGGGCGTTCGGCGAGGCGCCGGCCGGGCCGGCCGCGTCCCCGGCGCTGATGCCGGACGCCGCGACCGTGTGCCGGTGCAACGACGTGAGCAAGGGCGCGCTGGTGGCGTGCTGGCGGGCGGGCGCCCGGTCGGCGGCGGCGTTGTCCGCGTCGACCCGGGCCGGCACCGGCTGCGGCAGTTGCCGGGACGCGGTGGCCGGCGTCGCCGCCTGGCTCGCCGAGGCCGACCCGCAGGCGACCGACGCGGTACGCGAGACGGTGGAGGTGGCGTCATGAGTGAGCTGATTGTCGTCGGGAACGGCATGGTGGGGCAGCGCTTCGTCGAGGCGCTGCGGGCCCGGGACACCGGCGGGCGGTGGCGGGTCACGGTGCTGGCCGAGGAGCGGCGTCCGGCGTACGACCGGGTGCGGCTCTCGGCCGTCTTCGACGGGGTGGACGCCGACGAGCTGACTGTGCACACCCCCGACGCCGGAGTGGACCTGCGCCTGGGTGAACCGGCCACCGGCGTCGACCGGGCACGGTGCGTGGTGACCACGGCGGCCGGCGAGTACCCGTACGACGCGCTGGTGCTGGCCACCGGCTCGTACGCGTTCGTGCCGCCGGTCGACGGCACCGATCTGCCAGGCGTCTTCGTCTACCGGACGCTGGACGACCTGGCCGCGATCCGGGAGCACGCCCGGGGCCGCCGCACCGGCGTGGTGATCGGTGGCGGGCTGCTCGGGCTGGAGGCGGCGAACGCGCTGCGGTTGCTCGGGCTCACCACGAGCGTGGTCGAGTTCGCGCCCCGGCTGATGCCGGTGCAGGTGGACGAGGCGGGCGGGTCGATGCTGCGCCGCTACGTCGAGGAGCTGGGCGTCACGCCGTACCTCGGGGTGGCCACCACGGCGCTGCGTCCCGGGCCGGACGGCACGGTGGCCGCGCTCGACCTCGCAGACGGGCGCACGCTGGACGCGGAGCTGGTGGTGGTGGCCGCCGGGATCCGGCCGCGCGACGAGCTGGCCCGGGCGGCCGGGCTGCCGCTCGGCCCGCGCGGCGGCGTGCTGGTGGACGCCTCCTGCCGTACCGCCGACGAGCGGATCTGGGCGGTCGGTGAGTGCGCCGCGGTGGACGGGGTCTGCCACGGGCTGGTCGCGCCCGGGTACGCCACCGCCGAGGTGGTCGCGGACCGGCTGCTCGGCGGCGCGGCCACGTTCCCCGGCGCGGACACCGCCACGAAGCTGAAGCTGCTCGGCGTGGACGTGGCCTCGTTCGGCGACGCGCACGGCGTCACCCCGGGCTGCCTGGACGTGACGTTCACCGATCCGGCCACCCGCGCGTACGCGAAGCTGGTCCTGTCCGACGACGCGCGGACGCTGCTGGGCGGCGTGCTGGTCGGGGACGCGAGCGCGTACCCGGCGTTGCGGGCCAGTGTCGGCGGGCCGCTGCCCGCTCCCCCGCTGGCGTTGCTGGCGCCGGCCGGCGGCGCGGGCGCCGGCGCGGGGGCGCTGCCGGCCGCCGCCCAGGTCTGCTCCTGCAACGCGGTGACCCGGGCCGACCTGGACGCGGCGATCGCCGGCGGGGCGACCGACGTGCCGGCGTTGAAGGCGTGCACCCGGGCCGGTGCGAGCTGCGGCTCCTGCGTGCCGATGCTCAAGCAGCTGCTGGACGCCGCCGGGGTGCGCCAGTCCACAGCGTTGTGCGAGCACTTCGACCTGAGCCGGCAGGAGCTGTTCGACCTGATCCGGGTGCGGGGCATCCGCACGTTCTCCCGGCTCGTCGCCGAGCACGGGCGCGGGAGCGGCTGCGACATCTGCAAGCCGGTGGTGGCCTCCATCCTGGCCTCGCTCGGCGCCGGTCACGTGCTCGACGGCGAGGCGGCGTCACTGCAGGACACGAACGACCACTTCCTGGCCAACCTGCAACGCGACGGCAGCTACTCGGTGGTGCCCCGGATTCCCGGCGGGGAGATCACCCCGGAGAAGCTGATCGCGATCGGCGAGGTGGCCCGCGACTTCCAGCTCTACACGAAGATCACCGGCGGGCAGCGGATCGACCTGTTCGGCGCGCGGGTCGACCAGTTGCCGCAGATCTGGCGCCGGCTCGTCGACGCGGGCTTCGAGTCGGGCCACGCGTACGGCAAGGCGCTGCGTACCGTGAAGTCCTGCGTCGGCGACACCTGGTGCCGCTACGGCGTGCAGGACTCGGTCGGGCTCGCCGTCGCGCTGGAGCTGCGCTACCGGGGGCTGCGCGCGCCGCACAAGCTCAAGTCCGCGGTCTCCGGCTGCGCCCGCGAGTGCGCCGAGGCCCGGAGCAAGGACTTCGGCGTCATCGCCACTGAGGGCGGCTGGAACCTGTACGTCGGCGGCAACGGCGGCTTCCGGCCCCGGCACGCCGACCTGTTCGCCACCGACCTGAGCACCGCCGAGCTGGTCACGCTGATCGACAGGTTCCTCATGTACTACATCCGCACGGCCGACCGGTTGCAGCGCACCGCCGCCTGGATCGAGGCGATGGACGGCGGCCTGGACCACCTCCGGTCGGTGCTCGTGGACGACTCGCTCGGCCTCTGCGCCGACCTGGACGCGGCGATGGCCCGGCACGTCACGAGCTACTCCGACGAGTGGCGCGACGTGCTGGACGACCCGGACCGGCTGCGCCGCTTCACCTCGTTCGTCAACGCGCCCGGCGTGCCCGACCCGTCCATCTCGTTCACCCGGGAGCGGGGCCAGCCGGTGCCGGCGCGGGACGCCGGGCACCGCCGCCAACCCGTAGCGCTCGGACTGCCGGAGGTACGCCGATGAGCCCCGTCGTCACGCTGGACTGGACGCCGGTCTGCCCGCTGGACCGGCTCGACCTCGACCGGGGCGTGGCCGCGCTCGTCGACGGCGTGCAGGTGGCGGTGTTCCGCACCGCGAACGGGCTGTACGCGGTGGACAACCTCGACCCGGTCGGCGGCGCGTACGTCATGTCCCGCGGTCTCGTGGGCAGCCGGGGCGGCGTGCCGACGCTCGCCTCGCCGCTGCACAAGCAGGTCTACGACCTCACCACCGGGCGGTGCCTGGACCTGCCCGGCGTGACGTTGACCCGGCACCGGGTGCGCTGCCGGGACGGCCAGGTCGAGGTGCGGTTACGGCAGGAGCAGTGATGCGCGACGAGCTGGCCGGTTTCACCATCGGGGTCACCGCGGACCGGCGGCGCGACGAACTGGCCGCGCTGCTCCAGCGGCGCGGGGCGCGGGTGGTGCTCGCCCCGGCGCTGCGGATCGTCCCGCTCGCCGACGACACCGACCTGCGTGAGGCCACCCGGGCCTGCCTGGAACATCCGCCGGACGTGCTGATGGCCAACACCGGCATCGGCATGCGGGGCTGGCTGGAGGCGGCCGAGGGCTGGGGGCTGGCCGAGCCGCTGCGCGCCACGCTCGCCCGCGCGTACGTGGTGTCCCGGGGCCCGAAGGCGACCGGGGCGATCCGCGCCGCCGGACTGCGCGAGCACTGGTCGCCGGGCTCGGAGAGCTGCGACGAGGTGGTGGAGCACCTGGTCGCGCGCGGCGTGGCCGGCCACGTGGTGGCGATGCAACTGCACGGTGAGCGGCAACCCGAGTGCACCGACGCGCTGGTGGCTGCCGGGGCCACGGTGATCGAGGTGCCGGTCTACCGGTGGGCGCCGCCGGCCGATCCGGCGCCGCTGCACCGGCTCATCGACCTGGTCGCCGGGCGGCTCGTCGACGCGGTCACGTTCACCTCGGCTCCGGCGGCCGAGGCCCTGCTGCGGGCGGCCGGGGACCGTACCGAGACGGTGCTGGAGGCGCTGCGCGGCGACGTGCTGGCCGGGTGCGTGGGCACCGTCACCGCCGAGCCGCTGGTCCGGCGTGGGGTGCCGGTGAGCGCGCCGAGCCGGGCCCGGTTGGGCGCGCTGGTCCGCACCATCGTCGAGGAGCTGCCCCGGCGCACGGTCTCGGTGAAGGCGGCCGGGCACGTGCTGACGCTGCGCGGCCACGCCGCGGTGGTGGACGGGGAACTGCGCCAGCTCGCGCCGGCCCCGATGGCCGTGCTGCGGGCGCTCGCCGCGTCACCCGGCAAGGTGCTCTCCCGCACCGCGCTGCTGCGTACGCTGCCGCGCGGCGCCGACGAGCACGCCGTGGAGATGGCCGTCGCCCGGCTGCGGGTCGGCCTGAAGGCGCCCCGCGTGGTGCAGACGGTCGTCAAGCGGGGGTACCGCCTGCGGGTCGACTGACCCGCAGGCGGTCAGCCCACCGAGGCCGGGTAGCCGTGCTCGGCCTGGAGGCGGAGCATCGCGTGCTCGACCACTGTCACCAGCACCTGCTTGACCGAGTCGCGCCGACGGGCGTCGCACAGGACCATCGGCACGTCCGGGGAGATGGCGAGCGCCTCCCGGATCTCCTCCATCTCGTAGTGCGGCGCGTCGTCGAAGCGGTTCAACGCCACGACGTACGGCAGCTTGCGGTTCTCGAAGTAGTCCAGCGGCGCGAACGCGTCGGTGATCCGCCGGGTGTCCACGAGCACCGCCGCGCCCACCGCGCCCCGGATGATCTCGTCCCACATGAACCAGAAACGGGTCTGGCCCGGGGTGCCGAACAGGTAGAGGATCAGGTCCTCGGCCATGGTGATACGGCCGAAGTCCATGGCGACCGTGGTGGTCTCCTTGCCCGGCACCTTCGACGGGTCGTCGATGCCCACGCCGGCCGCGGTCATCAGCGCCTCGGTGGTCAGCGGCTGGATCTCGGAGATCGCACCGACCAGCGTGGTCTTGCCCACGCCGAAGCCGCCCGCGACCACGATCTTCGCGGAGATGATCTCCCGGCCGCGGTTCACCCCGTCGGGGTCATAGTTCGCGAAGTCCACTTAGCACCCTTCCAAGCAGGTTCATCCGCGCCGCGAAACCCGTCGCGGGAGCGGCAGTGTGTAGCGTCAGCAGGCCCTCGGCCACCATGTCGGCGACCAGCACCCGGGTGACGCCCAGCGGCATCCGGGTGTAAGCGGCGATTTCCGCCAGCGACTGTGCCCGGCCTTCACAGACCGAGGAGATGCGGTACTTGTCGTGCCCGGCGAACCGCGCCTCGGCCGACTGCGTGGGCGTGCTGGACAGCACCGCCTCGAGCGCGATGTTCTGCAACGGCTCGGTGCGGCCCCGGGTGACCGCGTACGGTCGCACCAGCGCGCCACGCGGATCACGTCGCGGTTCCATCTCGCGATCACCTCCCCTCGTACGGAGCGCAGCGGCTCCGGCTCATGTCGGCGGGCCCGGTCAGGACCGGACGGCGTCCCTCGGCAGCGGGACCAGCGCCTGCCCGACCCGTTCCACGAGCAACGCCATCTCGTAGCCGACCTGGCCCACGTCGCAGCTGCGCGCCGCGAGCACGGCCATCGACGAGCCGTCGCTGATGGACATCAGGAACAGGTAGCCGCTGTCCATCTCGATCACGGTCTGCAGCACCCCGCCGGCGCTGAACATGCGCGCCGCGCCCTCGGTCAGGCTCACCACGCCGGAGGTGATCGCGGCAAGCTGGTCGGCCCGGTCCCCCGGCAGATCCCGGGAGGAGGCGAGCAGCAGCCCGTCCGCGGAGACCGCCACCACGTGGGCGATGCCCGCCACGCTGTCGGCGAAGTTGGTGAGAAGCCAACCCATGTCCTGCATGGCCGCCGGCCTGTTCATCGGTTCGTCTCCTTGGTCGAGGTGCTGTTCAGGTCGGCGCCGGCCGTACGGCCCCGCTGGACGCCACGGTGGTAGGCGGAGAGCAGCCCCCGGACCTCGTCCGGCGTGCGCCGGCTGCGGTCCCGGCCGCTCTTCGGCTCTATCCCACCAGGCACGAGCTGGGCCTGCGGCACCCGCTTGGGCAGGCCGGAACGGGTGGTGCCGCCGGTGGTGGGCTCCGCGGCCCGGCTGGCCCGCGTCCAGCCCTCGTCGGCCGCCGTACGCCAGGCGCTCGGGTCGATGGCGGGAGCGGGCTCGGCGGCGGGTGGCGGCGCCGGGGCTGCCGGTGGCGGCGCCGCGGCAGCCGTGGGCGGCGACGCGACGGCGGGCGACGACGGGGCGGCGTCCGCGGGTGACGCGGCCGGCACGGCCGGTGCGTGGTACGCGGCCGGCGTGCTCAGCCCCGACGCCTGGGCGCCCGGGGTACGGGTGGGCAGGGGCGGGCGAGCCGACGCCGCGGGCGGCGGCACGGCCGGCTGGGCCGGCGCGGGCGGCTCGTCGAAGGTGGGCCGAGTGAAGATCGTGGTCTCGTCCTCTCCGTGCGAACGGAACCAGACCGCCTCCATCTCCCGGAATATCGGGGCCTCGGCCCGCTGCTCGGGACGGGCCACCACGGGCGTCGCCGGGGTGGTCTCCACCGCCGGCGCCGCGGCGAGCGGCTGGTAGGCCGGAGGTGCGACCGGCTGGGCGGCCTCGACGCCCGGCGACCGCTTGGGCAGCGGGTCCAGCGCCGGGTACGCCACCGTCGGCCCGCCGGCCGACCAGCCCGCCCCGGAGACCGGGGCCGGCGTTGCCGGAGGCGCCGGGACCGCCGGCAACGTGCCGGTCGCCCCGCCCAGCTGTACGGCGGGAGTGGTGTCCCGCGCCTCGGCGGGCGCCTGCCACCTGGCGGGCGGGGCGGTGGTCGCCCCGCGCCACCCGTCGGCGAGCGTCGCGGTGGCGGCGCCCCGGCCGGCGCCGGCAAGCGCGTCGGCGACGCCGACCTGGCTCAGCGGTGACTGCTCGACGGCCAGCGGCTGGCGCGGCCGGGTCAGCGGGGCCTGACCACGGTTGGCCGGCAGCACCACTGTCGAGTTCGGCAGCGTGACCTGGGCGACAGTGCCGCCCTCGACGTTGCGGCGCAGCTCGACCCGGATCCCGTACCGGGAGGCGAGCCGGCTCACCACGGCCAGACCCATCAGCCGGAACGCTGCCACGTCGACGGTCGGCGGCGCGGCCAGTCGCCGGTTGAGCGAGTCGAGCTGTTCGTCGCTGAGGCCGAGCCCCCGGTCCTCGATCTGGATCAGCACGTAGTCGCGGATCCGGCGGCCGTCGGCCACCACCGAGGTGTTCGGCGGCGAGAACCGGGTGGCGTTGTCGAGCAGCTCGGCGACCAGCCGGACGACGTCGTTGACGGCGTGGGCGGCCACCGAGATGTCGGTGTCGACGGTGCCGAACTCGATCCGGTTGTAGAGCTCCACCTCGGACTGCGCGGCGCGCAGCACGTCGACCAGGAGCGCGTCGTCGCGACGCGGCACCGCCGAGTCGGCACCGGCGAGCACCAGCAGGTTCTCGTCGTTGCGGCGCATCCGGGTGGCCAGGTGGTCCAGCTCGAACAGCTGCGCGAGACGCTTCGGGTCCTCCTCGGACCGCTCGATCGCGTCCAGCTCGCCGATCATGCGGTCGACCAGGCTCTGCGAGCGGCGGGCCAGGTTGAGGAACATCGCCGAGACGCTCGTGCGCAGCGCGGCCTGCTCGGCCGCCACCCGCACCGCCTCCCGGTGGACCACGTTGAAGGCGACGGCCACCTGGCCGACCTCGTCGCGGTTGGTCAGCTTGATCGGGTCCCGGACCTGCTGGACGATCTCGTCCACGCCGCCGTCGCCGATGGCGTTGACGTTCTGCAGCCGGCTCACCGCGTCCGGCAGGTCGTGGTTCGCCACCGCGAGCGCGCCCTCACGCAGCCGGCGCAGCGAGTCGTTCAGCGACCGGGCGAGCACCACGGCGAGCGTCACCGCGACGGCCAGCGTGATCAGCACCAGCAGGCCCTCCACGACCGCCTGCTGGATCACGTCGGCGCGTACCTCGTCGGCGTCGGCGAGCAGGTCGTCCAGGAGCTGGATCTCCGCCCACCGCATCAGCTCGTCGACCGCGCCGATGGCGTCGGACGCCTCCTGGCGGGTGACGAGCGCGGGCCGCCCGACCGAGCGGGACAGGTCGGCGGCGACCCGGTCGGCGAGCTGGACCGCGTCACCGGACACGGTGCGGTCCACCAGGGCCCGCTGGGCCGGCGTCGCGGACCGGGAGAACGTGAGCAGCGCCTCCTGCTGACCGGTCAGGGTGGCCACGAAGGAGGAGAACTGCTCCTCGTCGATCCGGCCGGCGCCGAGCGCGGTGAAGGCGACCGCCTGCTCCTCGGCCACCTCGGCCTTGGCGTGGGCGAACGCGGCCACCGCGCGGCGGGCATCGGCCAGGCTCTCCGCGCCCGGCTGCTGGGCCAGCGCGTCGCTGTACGCGACCAGGTCGTCCAGGACGATGCCGTAGCGCAGGCTGGCCTCGGCCACCGGCATCTGCGACCGGTCCAGCACCTCCTGGCGCGTGCCGTTCAGCGTGGACAGGTGGGCGTCGATGACCTTGAGCTGGCTGCTCACAGCGCCCGGCACGTCGCCGAGGCGGCGCCGCTCCTCCTGGTACGCCGCGATCCGCTCGTCGGTCTGGCGCACCCGCAGGTTGTACGCGTCCGGCTTCTCGTCCGGCTTGGCCAGGAAGACCGCCGCGGCCATCCGCTCCTTGTGGAGGTCCTGGGTGAGCGCCGAGATGTCGACCGACACGGCCGTCAGCGACCGGACCCGGTCCGCCTCGTACGCGCCCTGACCCACCGAGACGAGTCGGATAGTTGCCAGTGCGATGACAGCCGCGACCGGAACGACCAGGATGAGGGCGAGTTTCGAGCGGATCCGCGCGTCGCGCAGCCTCGGCAGGCGCCGTCGCCGGTTCCGCTGTTCGGCGTTGGGGCTCCCGGGCAGGGTCGTAGGTCCGGTGCTCACGACATCGCCTCCGTCGTTTCTTCCACGCGCGACCCACTGACCCGTGCCTGGTGCAGCGGCCAGCGCCACGCGCGGCACGGCCGCGATTTCATCAGACGAGATCGTGTTTGGGAAGCCGCAGGGAGGCAGGAAACGGTCGGGGTCGGCGCAACCCGTGATCCGATCACCTAATACCTTCTTTTCTCCAACCCCCTGATCAGGGGATGTCACTCCAGAGTGGTCACACGCTTCTGTGCAGTAATTGTCAGTTAATGTTCCGTGTCCCCAGCATGTGGGATGGCTGTCCCGAAACAGCACTCGAGATCCCGGCTTGACCACAGGCCCCGGCATTGGCAAGGTTTTGCAGGCTTCGCGCACACCGTACGGCACACCAATCCCGTTCCTCCACTGAGGACGGACTAGCGGCGGTGATCGGGCGTCGGCCCGCGCCGCACCTGGAGGACTGAGTTGAGCCCCATCCGCTCCGCGAGCATCGCGGCGCTCGCATCGGCCGTGCTGGCCACCACGCTCACCGGCTGCGGGATCGGCGGGGAACCGCAGGACACCAGCCCCATCGTCATCGCCGCCGACCTGGAACTCTCCGGCGCGTCCGCGCCGGTCGGCAAGGTGTACCAGCGGGCGCTGGAACTGAAGGTCGAGCAGTTGAACTCGTCCGGCGCGCTGGGCGGCCGGAAGATCGATCTGCGGGTCAAGGACAACCGCTCCGACGCTGCGGAGTCCTTGCGGAACATCAATGATTTCAGCGGCGACTCACGGGTGAGCGCCGTCATCATGGGCGGCTGCAACGAATGCGCGGTGGGCGCGGCCCGCACCATCGGCGAGAAGCGCATTCCGACGATCGCACTGGCCTCCTCGAGCGCGGTCACCGAACCGGTGGGCGAACGGCGATATGTCTTCAGGCTCGCCCCGAACGCCGCCGACAGCGCCGCCGCGCTCGCCACCGAACTGGACCGGCGCGACATCCGCAAGGTCGCGCTGCTGCACAGCGCCGACGGTTACGGCCAGGAAGGGCTCACCGCGCTGCGCCGGGAACTGGAAAAGACCACGGTGCGGCTGGTCGGCAACGAATCGGTGCGGCTCACCGACACCGAGGTCGGCACGCAGGTCAACGAATTGATCGCCGCCAAGCCGCAGGCCCTGATCCTCTGGACCACGCCGGAGCAGGCGACGCTGGCCGCGACCACGGCCCGGCAGAGCAAGTTCCGCGGGTCGCTGTTCTTCGACGCCGCGGCCGCCGGCGACCTCTTCCTGGGCCCGTCGGCCCGCTCCACCGAAGAGGCCACGCTGATCTTCACGCAGACCATGGTGATCGACGACGTGATCGCCACCACACCGGCCAAGGCGGCGCGCCGGCAGTGGTTCCAGGAGTACACCGCCCGCTTCGGCGGCTACAACGGCTTCTCCTCGTTCGCGGCCGACGCGGTCCAACTGATCGTGGACGCCGAGCAGCGCGCCGGTGGCGAACCGGGCACTGTCGACCGGGACGCGCTGCGCGACGTGCTGGAGACCTCGCAGCTGGACGGGCTGTCCGGGCCGATCCGGATGACGCCGGACAACCACTCCGGGTTGATGCCGCAGGCGTTGACGACGCTGGTGGCGCGTGGTGGGCGTTGGCGGCTCGCTGGATAGTCGCTGTGGGGGGTGTCGCCCCCGGCACAACCGGCTCCGGGCGGTCAAGCTTGATCCCTGCGCCGGTTGCGCCGGGGGCGACACCTTCGTGGTCGGCTGCGACCCGTGGGTTGAGGTTTCCTTCTGGGTTCTCGGCCGACGTCGGGTTACCTGGTTGTGGTCAGCGGGCTGAGGTGGTGGCCTTCACCCAGGGCAGGGCCAGGCGCTCGACGAGGCTGAGGGCGGCGTAGAGCGCGATGCTCATCAGGGCCACCAGCACGATCGCCGCCCAGGCGGTGGCGGTGTCGCCGACGCCGTTGTACTGCAGGATCTGGTAGCCCAGACCGGGACGGTCCGAGTAGAACTCGCCGATCACCGCGCCGATCGCGGCCAGCGGCATGGCCACCTTGAGCCCGACGAAGATCTGCGGCAGGGCGGACGGGAAGCGCACCTTGCGGAACGACTGCCACCACGAGGCGTTCAGCGACCGGCTCAGCTCCGCCAGGTCCGCCGGCGTGGTGGTCAGGCCGGTGGCGGTGGAGAGCACGATCGGGAAGAAGCAGAGCAGGAACACCATGGTCAGAATGGGTTTCTGACCCCAGCCGACGGCCACCACCAGCAGCGGCCCGAACGCGATCTTCGGGACCGCGTTCACGGCCACCAGCAACGGCGCGAACATCCGCTCGACCCGGCGGGACGCGGCCAGCGCCATCCCGATCAGCACCCCGGCGGCCGACGAGAGCAGGAAGCCGAGCACTGTCATCCAGGTGGTGATGCCCAACGCGGGCAGCAGCACGTCGGTGGCGTTCGCGAGGGACTCCCCCACCGCCTGCGGCGGCGGCAGCGCGGCCGGGTGCACCAGGTTCAGCCCCGAGGTGACCAGCCACCAGCCGGCCACCGCGATCACCAGGCCGAGCGCCGGCAGCCCGACCGCAGCCGGACGTACGGCGAACCCGCGCCGGACCGCCGGGCGCGGCTGCGGCGCCTCCGGCCGGGCCTCGGTCAACTGTGTCAACGTGTCCTCCTCTCTGCGCCGGTCGGTGCGACCGGCACGGGAAGGGGGTGCGCCCCGCCGGGTGTCCGGCGGGGCGCACCCCCGTTGGCCCGAGCGGACCGGTCAGGCCTTCGGCGCGAGGTCGAAGTCGATGATCTGGTCCGGGGTGAGGTCCTGCTTGAGCGCGCCCGCGCCCTTCAGCAGGGCGATGCTCTTGGCCACCCGGCCACTGTCCAGCGTGCCGATCGCAGTGCCGGAGTTGCTCGACCGGACGTACGCGGCCATCAGCTGAAGCTCGGCGGAGGCCGCGGCCGGGACGGCGGCCGGCACGTTCTTCTTCAGGATCTCGGCGGCCTCGTCCGGGTTCGCCAGCGAGTACTCCAGGCCCTTGAGCAGCGCGGCGGTGAACTTCTTCACCATCTCCGGCTTCTCCTTGGCGAGCTTCGTGGAAGTGATCAGCGCGTTGCCGTAGAGGTCCTGCATCACGTTGCTGTACGGCAGGATGACCGGCTTCTTCTTGGTCACCGTCTCCACCGTCGGCTGGCCGACGACGAACTGGCCGATGCCGTCCACCGAGCCGGAGCCGAGCATCGGCATCAGGCTCTGCGCCTCACCGTTGACCCAGGTCACCTTGCTGCCGTCGATGCCGGCGAGCCGCGCGTACGTGGGGAAGAGGTTACGCACGACGGAGCTGGGGGTGTCGGCGAGCTTCTTGCCCTCGAGGTCCTTCGGGGTGGCGATGTTCTTGCCCTCGACCGTGACGATCGCGGCCATGGTGCGCTGCTGGATCGCGGCCACCGCCACGAAGTCCTTCGCCAGGCCGTTGCCGAGCTGGAGGATGCCACCGGTCAGGTCGATCGGGCCGAACTGGGCCTGCCCGCCGGTGATGGTCTGGATGACGGAGCCGGTGCCCTGGCCGGGCTTGATGTCGACGTCGAAACCGGCCTCCTTGAAGAAGCCCTTGTCCTTCGCCACCCAGGCGTAGGAGTCACGGCCGAAGTTGCCGAACGAGGTGAGGTACGTCACCTTTTCCAGCGCGCCGCCGTTTCCGCCGCCGCTCTCGGACTTGTCCGAGTCGCTGCTGCAGCCGCCCACGAGGGCGAGGGCGGTAGCCAGAGCCGCGGCGGCGACCGTACGGGTCAGCCTTCTCATCAGTGCACCATGTCCTTTCCGACCAGGACTTTCTCGCCGGTCGGGTCGTGGGTCCGACGGGGCCGGCAGGAGGGTTGGGCCGACTGGACCGTCGTGAGGGGACTCTTCGCGCGCAACAGCGTACGAGAAGGCGGATGGCGCGCTCCCTCCGTCCCGGTTGCGGAACGGAAACGAAGTTGCGTGACGGAAAGCGGACTGACGTCCACCCCGGACAGTGCTATAAGCACCGTCCGCTACGCTAGCCCGGCTCGCATTCGGATGACGTGGAAGGGAGCCGGCGGAAGATGATCCGACTGTCCGGGGTGTCCCGCACCTTCGACGGCCGATCCGGGCAGGTGGAGGCGCTGCGCGGCATCGACCTCGACGTCGCCGAAGGCGAGTTCGTCGCCGTACTCGGCCGGTCCGGCTGTGGCAAGTCCACGCTCCTGCGCATGATCGCCGGCCTGCTCCCGGTCAGCGGCGGCGAGATCACCGTGGCCGGTACGCCGATCACGAAGCCCCGCCGCGACGTGGCCATGCTGTTCCAGCGGCCGGCCCTGCTGCCCTGGCGCACGGTGCTGGACAACGTGCTGCTGCCGGTGGAGATCTTCGGCTGGCGCCGGGCCGAGCACCGCGACCGCGCCCGCCAGCTGCTGGAGATGGCCGGGCTGGGCGGCTTCGAGAAGCGGCTCCCGCACGAGCTGTCCGGTGGCATGCAGCAGCGCGTCTCGCTCTGCCGGTCGCTCATCGGCTCACCCCGGGTGATGCTCATGGACGAGCCGTTCTCCGCGCTCGACGCGCTCACCCGCGAGGAACTCTCCGGCGAACTCCAGCGGGTGCACATGGAGACGAAGGCCACGATCGTCTTCGTCACCCACTCGATCGACGAGGCGGTGCTGCTCGCCGACCGGGTCGTCGTGCTCAGCCCGCGCCCCGGCCGGATCCGCGAGGTGGTCGAGGTGAACGTCCCCCGGCCCCGCACGCTCGGCCGGCACGAACACCTGGCCGACGTCGCGCGGATCAGCGCCGAGCTGCACGAACTGCTGATGGAGCGGGACGCCCCCGGCGTACCCGTGGGAGGACGGTGACCATGCGGGTCTCGGTCTTCACCGAACCCCACCGCGGAGCGGACTACGACGACCAGCTCCGGTTCGCCCGGCTGGTCGAGGAGACCGGCTTCGAGGGCTTCTTCCGGGCCGACCACTACCGGGCGATGGGGGACGAGCCGGCGCTGCCCGGCCCCACCGACGCCTGGCTGACGCTCGCCGCACTGGCCCGGGAGACCTCCCGGATCCGGCTCGGCACGCTCGTCACGTCCGCCACGTTCCGGCTCCCCGGGCCGCTCGCCGTCATGGTCGCCCAGGTCGACCGGATGAGCGGCGGCCGGGTCGAGCTGGGCATCGGCGCCGGCTGGTACGAGCGTGAGCACACCGCGTTCGGCATCCCGTTCCCGCCGGTCAGCGAACGCTTCGACCGGCTCGCCGAGCAGCTGGAGATCGTCACCGGGCTGTGGCGCACCCCGGCCGACGAGACGTACAGCTTCACCGGCGAGCACTACCGCCTGGTCGACGCGCCGACGCTGCCCAAACCGGTGCAGCAGCCCGGCCCGCCGGTGATCGTCGGCGGCCGGGGACCGAAGCGCACCCCCGAGCTGGCCGCACGCTACGCCGACGAGTTCAACATGCCGTTCAAGAGCGTGGCCGAGACCGCCACCGCGTACGACCGGGTCCGGGAGGCGTGCGACCGCACCGGCCGGGACGCCTCCGGCCGGGCCCCGCTGACACTCTCCGCCGGCATCGTCGTGGCGATCGGACGCACCGACGCCGAGGCGCAGCGCCGGGCCGCCCCGCTGCACGTCACGAGCGCGCTGCCGCCGGAGGACCCGGTGGTCGGCTCCCCCGCCCAGCTCGTGGACCGGATCGGCGAGTTCGCCGCGATCGGGGCCACCCGGGTGCACCTGCGCCTGATCGACTTCGACGACCTCGACCACGTGGAGCTCATCGCCGCCGAGGTGCTCCCCCGACTGGACGGACCACGATGACCGAACTCTCCGCCGACCTCGAACTCGGCCCGGTGGGCCAGGAGATCGTGTACGAGAACGACCGGGTACGGGTCTGGCACATCCGGCTGGAGCCGGGTGAGCGGCAGCCGCTGCACCGCCACGACCACCCGTACCTGGTGGTGGCGGTCCAGGGCGCGAAGAACGTGGTGCAGACGATCGACGGCACCACCATCGACGCCGACGAGCCGACCGGCGGCGTCGTCTACCGGGATCCGGGCGCGGTGCACATGCTGACCAACGTCGGCGACACCACCTACCTCGCCCGCCTGGTCGAGCTGAAGTAGCCACGCCGGCAGGTTCGCCGCGCCGCGCGGCGGCAAGGTGGCGATCGGGGGCACCGGGCCGTAACGTGCCGGACATGGCCTTTCGGACGTGGGGCAGGCTGCTGCTCACGGCGCTCGGAGTGAGCGTACTGGCCGGGGCCGGCCAGTTGGGCATCGCGTACGGCTTCGGAGTCGTCCGCCTCGACGGCGCGTTCGTCGACGCCTCGGTGAACAGGTGGCCCGCCCAGCTCGTCTGGGTGGGCTGGTTCGCCGTGGTCGCCACGGTCGCCGGAGCCGTCCTCACCGAGCGCTTCGCCCGCCGCGACGACCTCCCCGGCGGCACCACCGAACTGCTCTCCATCGCCGGCGTCAGCGCGCTGGGCGCGACGGTGGTCGCCCCGCTGTGCATGCAACCGGCCCGCGCGGCCGAGCTGGCCGGATCCGTCGACCCGGTCTGGGCCGCCGGTGTCTGCGCCGCGCTCGGCGCGGTGGTCGGCGCGGGCGCGGCGATCGCCGTACTGCTGAAGCCGCCGTTCGGCTGGGGTGTGGCGATCACCGCCGGGATCGTCTGGCTGCTGGCGCTGCTGTCCGTCGCGCCCACCATCGTCTCGGACCGCCCGCTGGCATCCGTCCGGCTCGGCGTCCTCGAACCGTCCTGGCTGGACCCGGCGGCCGCGCAGCGCCTGTCCATGCTGCTGCTGCCCACGCTGGCCCTGCTCGCCGGTGGCGCGGTCGGCGTGCTGGCCCGCCGCGCCGGATGGCCGCCGCTGGTCGGCGGCGCGGCCGGCGCGGCCGGTCCGGTGCTCGTCGCGTTCGCCTACCTGACGGCCGGCCCGGGCGCGGCGACCGACAGGTACCAGATCGCGCCCTACTACGGCGCGCTGATCGCTGTCGTCGCCGGTGCGCTCGGCTCGACCGCCACCACGATGCTGCCCCGGCCGGTTGCCGCCGACGGCGATCCCGACGCGGTCGAGGCCACCGACATCCTCGCGCCGCTGCCGCACTCGGCCGCTCCGGGCGTACCGGCCGCGCCGCCCGTGCCTCCGGTGACGAGCGGCGCCGCCGCGCCCGCGCACTGGAACTGGCCGGAGCCCGGCGGCTCGGCCACGGCGACGGCTCCGGCCGGTACCGATCTTCCCGGCGCCGGCCGGCCGGCCCTCGCGGATCTGCCCGCCGCCGAGCAGCCGACCGCTGCGGAACGGCCGGCGGGTGAGCGCCCGGCCGTCGCCGACACGAGCCACGGCCAGCCCATGCCGGGTCTGCTGCCCCCGGGGCGCCGGACCTCGGCCATCGACGTCCTCGCCGCGGGCCGCCCCGACCCGGTCGCGGGTCCGGGCACGGTCACGGTCACGGGCACGGGTCCGGGCACGGGCACGGGTCCGGGCACGGGCCACGCGGACAGCACCGGCGAGGCGGCCACCACGGACCGTCCGGCCGCTCCCGACCCGGCCGCCGGTTCCGAAGCCGCCGATGGAGCGTCCGGGCAGGCCACCGGCATTCCGGCCGACAGCGAGACCGCTACCGGCACCGGCACCGGCACCGGCACCGGCACGGACGATGCCGCACCGGCGCCGGAAGCGGCGGCGACCACGCCACGGGTGACCCGGCCGCGCCGTACCCGCGCGGGCCGGTCCAGCGGGACTACCGACGGGCCGGTGTCATCCGCCGACGGCACAGCACCCCGCCCCGGAGACGTCACCACTCCCAGCGCCGGCGCGGGCACCACCGCGAAGGACGCATCACCGGCCACCGCCGACAGCCACGTTCCCGGCCCGCGTACGGACAGCGGCGCCCTCGCCGGGCCGGTCACGGCCGACGCGGGCAGTGACGCCCCCGCCGCGCCACCGGCCGAAGCCCCCGGAGACACCGGCGCGGCCGGCCGCGCCGCACGCCCCCGGCGTACCCGCACTCCGAAGGCGCCGCGCGCCACCGGTCCGGCCTCCCCCGGCCCGGCCGAGACCGCGCCGACGACACCGGGCGGCCGAACCGAAGCTGCGCCGAGCGGGGGAGCCGACGCCGAGCCGACCCCCCAGGCCACGAACCCGGACCGGGACGACACGAGCACCGACTCGAACGTGGTGGCGCCGACCGGGCGTACCGGACGCGACTTCTTCTTCGACGACCCGGCGCCCGCCCCGTCGACCCGGCCGCGGTTCGCGATGTTCGAGGACGTGACCGGGCAGCCCGGCGAGGTGCGCCCGGCCTGGCCGATCACCCCGGCGGGCCGGCCGCACCGCGCGACCGCCGAACCGGACACGCCGGCCCGGGACGCCGCGGACGCGGTCGCCCCGGGCGAGCCGGCGCCGCGTCCCCGGCACCGTGGTCTGCCCGAGCCGGGTGCGAGCACCGGTTGGGACGCGCTCGCCACGAACGCCCGCCCGGCGGGGCCGCTCGCCCGGCCGGAGGCGGGGATGCCGCTCGCCCGGCCCGAGGCGGCGACTGCCGTACCGGGCGAGGCGGGTGCCGCGCCGTCGGAGGCCACGGAGACGGAGGCGGACTCCCGGCGCGGGCGGCACTCCGGACCGGACGACGCCGACGCGCCCGCCGGGAAGTCGAAGGCCCGGCGCGGCCTGTTCCGGCGCAACCGGGCCAAGGATGAGCCGGAGCCGGCCGAGCGTACGGCCGAACCGACCACCGCGGCCGACGACGAGTACGTGGACTGGGTCGCCGGTCTCGCCTCGGACGACAACGCCGACGACGCCCGCTCGCTGCGTACCGGGCGGCACCACCGCGACTGAACGAGCACCGGGGCGGGCCGGGACACCAGGCCCGCCCCGGCTCCGGTCACGCCAGTGGCAGGTAGACCCGTGACCCGCCGGCGACGAACTCCTCCGACTTGTCGCGCATGCCCCGCGCGGCGTACTCCTTCAACTCCTGCGTGATCTTCATGGAGCAGAACTTCGGGCCGCACATCGAGCAGAAGTGCGCGGTCTTGGCGGGCTCGGCGGGCAGCGTCGCGTCGTGGTACGCCCGTGCGGTCTCCGGGTCGAGCGCCAGGTTGAACTGGTCTTCCCAGCGGAACTCGAACCGGGCCTTGGAGAGCGCGTCGTCCCACGCCTGCGCGCCGGGGTGCCCCTTGGCCAGGTCGGCCGCGTGCGCGGCGATCTTGTACGCGATCACGCCCGCCTTCACATCGTCGCGGTCGGGCAGCCCGAGGTGCTCCTTCGGGGTGACGTAGCAGAGCATGGCGGTGCCGAACATGCCGATCATCGCCGCGCCGATCGCCGAGGCGATGTGGTCGTACGCGGGCGCGACGTCGGTGGTCAGCGGCCCGAGCGTGTAGAACGGCGCCTCGTGGCACCACTCCTGCTGGAGGTCCACGTTCTCCTTGATCTTGTGCATCGGCACGTGCCCGGGGCCCTCGATCATCACCTGGACGTCGTACTCCCAGGCGATCTTCGTCAGTTCGCCGAGCGTGCGCAGCTCGGCGAACTGCGCCTCGTCGTTGGCGTCCGCGATGGAACCGGGGCGCAGGCCGTCACCGAGGGAGAACGTCACGTCGTACTTCGCGAGCAGCGAACACAGCTCCCGGAAGTTGGTGTAGAGGAAGTTCTCCTCGTGGTGCGCCAGGCACCAGGCCGCCATGATCGAGCCACCCCGGGACACGATGCCCGTCACCCGGTCCACCGCCAGCGGCACGTACGGCAGCAGCACCCCGGCGTGCACGGTCATGTAGTCGACGCCCTGCTCCGCCTGCTCGATGACGGTCTCGCGGAACACCTCCCAGCTCAGCTTCACCGGGTCACCGCCGACCTTCTCCAGCGCCTGGTAGATCGGCACCGTGCCGATCGGCACCGGCGCGTTCCGCACGATCGCCTCGCGCGTCTCGTGAATACGCTTGCCGGTGGACAGGTCCATCACGGTGTCCGCGCCCCACCGCGTGGCCCAGGTCAGCTTCTCCACCTCCTCGGCCACCGACGAGGTGACAGCCGAGGTGCCGATGTTCGCGTTGACCTTCACCAGGAACGCCTTGCCGATGATCGCCGGCTCGCACTCCGGGTGGTTCACGTTCAGCGGCAGCACGGCCCGACCGGCCGCGATCTCGTCCCGCACGAACTCCGGCGACACCGACTCCCGGATCGCCACGAACTCCATCTCCGGCGTGACGATCCCGGCCCGCGCGTACGCGAGCTGAGTCGGACGGGTTCCGGCCAGCGGCGTACCGGCGCCGCGTACCGGGGCGACGTCACCGCGCTCGGCGATCCACGGCCCGCGCAGCGCGGGCAGCCCCACCTCCGGGTCGGAGCCGGGACCGGAGGTGTCGTAGAGCCGTACCGGTGGGTTGTCCCCGGTCAGCGGCACCTCGGCGAACGGCACCCGGATGTCCGGGCGTGACCCTTCCACGTACACCTTGCGACGTGCCTGCATGACAGCCTCCCTGTCGCTCATGCGGACCAGCCGAAGTGGTCCAGCGGGCCGCGTCCCGCGCCCAGCTCCCAGGTCCGCGCGCCGGTCAGCGCGCGGGTGACGTACTCCTTGGCGACCGCCACCGCGACCGGCACCGCGTCACCCGCGGCGAGCCGGACCGCGACGGCGGCCGAGAACGAACAGCCGGTGCCGTGGTTGTGCCGGGTGTCCACCCGGGGCGCGCGCAGCAGCCGAGTGGTTCCGCCGCCCGACAGGACGTCCACCGACTCGCCGTCGGCGTCCACGTCACCGCCGGTCACCACCACGAACGCCGGTCCGCGCGCCGCCAGCGCCTCGGCCGCCGCCACCATTTCCTCGACCGTGCCCACCGGGGCTCCGGTGAGGGCCGCGGCCTCCGCGCAGTTCGGCGTCGCCACTTCCGCGTACGGCAGGAGCCGCTCGACCGCCTCCACCACGCCGAGCCGGTGCCCACTGGTGGCAACCAGTACCGGGTCGACGACCAGGTGTGGCAGCCGCCCGGCCCGGGCCGCCTCGGCCACCGCGTCGGCGACCGCCGGGGTACCGAGCATGCCGCTCTTCACGGCCCGCACGTCGAAGTCGCCGAGCACGCTGTCCATCTGGTCGCGCACCGTCTGCGGGGGCAGCGGCAGGACGGCGTCCACGCCCCTGGTGCTCTGCGCGGTGACAGCGGTGAGCACGCTCGTGCCGTACGCGCCGAGCGCGGCGAACGTCTTGAGGTCGGCCTGGATGCCGGCGCCTGCTCCGGAGTCGGAGCCGGCGATGCTGAGAACTGTTTTCGGCGTCACTGGTCTTCTCCGGTGGTTTGACGGCTGCGGCCGACAGTGGTTGCGGTTCGGGGCTGCGGCCGACCGTGCCCACTCCGGGCGGTCAGGCTTGATCCCTCCGTGGGCACGGTCGGCCGCAGCCCTGTCGCGTGCGGGCTTGCGTCGGATCGCGCGGGGTGGGTGCGCGCCAAGTGGGTGGCCGCCTCCTGGAAGGCTCTGCCCAGCGTGGTGGCGGTTTCTCTCGGGTCGTCCGCGCGCATGATCGCGCCCAGCACGGCTACTCCGGCGGCGCCCGCCTCGACGCATGCGTGGACCTGGTCCGGGTTCTCGATGCCGCCCAGCGCGAGGACGGGCACGGGGCTGACCGCGATCAGCTCGCTCAATCCGCCCGGTCCCAACACAGGGCCGTAGCCGGGTTTTGTCTTTGTCTCGTAGAGCGGGGACAGGGTGGCGTAGTGCTCGGTGGTGAGGCGGGCCAGCTCGGCGGTGTCGTGGCAGGAGCGGCCGACCAGGCCGACGGCGGGCGGCGGGTACGGGCCGGCAGCCGGTAGGTGCACCGCGTCCCCGTCGAGCGGGTCGGGTCCGGCGACGACGAGCGCGCCGCCCGCGTCGGCGAGGATCGCGCGCAGGTCGACGGCGAGCGCGAGGCGTTCGGCGCGCGGCAGGTCCTTCTCCCGCAGCACCACCCACCGCACTCCCCCACCCACGGCAGCCGCGACCACGTCGACGAGCGCCCCCCGGGCCACCCGCCGATCGGTCAGCAGCACGACCCCGCTCGGCCCGCCCTGGATCTTGGTACGCGGCCGCCCCTCGGGGGGCGCCTCCGTACCAAGATCCGCTACGCGTGAGGCGGTCACAGGTCGGGCCGTCCCTCGTCGGGGGTGGACGGCAGGGCGTGGAAGCGGCGGGTGATGCGGCCGGCGCCGTACGCCAGGCGGCCGGCCTCGACCGCGTAGCGCATCGCCGTGGCCATCGCGACCGGGTCGGCGGCCCGGGTCACGGCGCTCGCCAGCAGCACCGCGTCGCAACCCAGCTCCATGGCGAGGGCGGCGTCGGAGGCGGTGCCGATGCCCGCGTCGAGCACCACCGGCACGTCGACCGCCTGCCGGATCAGCCGGATGTGGTGCGGGTTGCCGATGCCCAGCCCGGAGCCGATCGGCGACCCGGCCGGCATCACCGCCGCGCAGCCCACGTCGGCCAGCCGCCGCGCGAGCACCGGATCGTCCGACGTGTACGGCAGCACGGTGAACCCGTCCGCGACCAGCTCCTCGGCGGCGCGCAGCAGCTCCACCCCGTCGGGCAGGAGCGTGCGCTCGTCGCCGATCACCTCAAGCTTCACCCAGTCGGTGTCGAACGCCTCCCGGGCCAGGTGCGCCGTCTTCACCGCCTCCACAGCGGTCCGGCAGCCGGCGGTGTTCGGCAGCAGCCGTACGCCGCACCGCTCCACCAGGTCGAGCAGGCCACCCGACCCGCCGGGCGTGGTGTCGACCCGGCGCAGCGCCAGCGTCACCAGCTCGGTGCCGGCCGCGCGGATCGCCGCCTCCAGCACGTGCAGGTTCGCCGCGCCACCGGTGCCGAGGATGAGCCGGGAGCCGAACCCGACCCCGCCGATCTCAAGCGTGGACATCCTGCTCACCCGCCCTGGGTGGCGCTGAGCACCTCGACCCGGTCGCCGTCGCGCAGGACGCTCGCCGACCAGCCGCCGCGCGGCACCACCTCGCCGTTCACCGCCACGGCGAGCCCGCGCTCCCGGTCGGTGACGGTGCGGACCACCTCGGCGACGGTGACGCCCTCGGGCAGCGTCCGGCCGGTGCCGTTGACGATCAGTTCCACGTGCGCTCCTTCCCGAAGCGGTCCGGGGTGAAGGGGGCGAGCGCGGGATCCGGCTCGCCGGTGACGATCAGCTCGGTGACCAGGTCGGCGGTGACCGGGGTGAGCACGATGCCGTGCCGGTGATGTCCGGTCGCGGCGAGCACACCCGGCTGCCCGGGCAGCGGCCCGATGATCGGCGCGTTGTCCGGCGTACCGGGGCGCAGCCCGGCGACTGCCTCCACCAGCTCGTACTCGACGAGTTCCGGCACCAGCTCCGTGGCGGCGCGCAGCAGTGTCAGCACGCCACCGGCGGTGACAGCGGTGTCCGCGCGCTCCTCGACCGTCGCCCCGACCACGACCTCGCCGCTGTCCCGGGGCACCAGGTAGACCGGCTCGCTGTCCGCGTACCCCCGGATCACGTGCCGGAAGCCCGGCGGACCGCCACCCGGCGCGCGCAGCCGCAGCACCTGGCCCTTCACCGGGCGGACCGGCAGGCCGGTCAGCGCCGCCGCGCCGCAGCCGGCCGCGACCACAGTGACCCGCGCGTCCACCTCGGACAGCGCGCCGACGCGCGCCGGGCGCAGCTCCACGCCGGCGCGTTCCGCGGCCGTGCGCAACGCGGCGACCAGCCGCCGCGGGTCGACCTGGTGATCACCGGGGGCCACCGCGCCGCCGCGCACGCGCGGCGCCAACGCCGGCTCGCGGTCGCGCAGCTCCGACGGGCGCAGCGGCGTGATCGGCAGTTCCAGGCCCTGCTGGTACGACCACAGCCGCCTCGCCTCGGCCAGGTCGTCGGCGGTGAGCCCGACGACGAGCGTGCCCTCGGTGCGATAGCCGATGTCGACGCCGCTCGCCTCGGCCAGCTCGGTCGCGAAGCCGGGCCAGCGGGCGGCGGACTCGACGAGCAGCGCGGTGAGTTCGTGCTCACCGAAGTACGCCTCGGCGACCGGCGACAGCATCCCGGCGGCCACCGACGACGCGCCCGACCCGGGCCGGTCGTCGTGCACCACCACGCGCAGTCCACGTTGCGCGCACCGCCACGCGATCGCCCACCCGACAGGCCCGCCCCCCACCACCGCCACGTCGTTAAGGAAGGGCCCCCTGTTAACGCCTCCGGTAGAGGAAGGGCCCCCTGTTAACACGTCAGGGCCCGCAGCAGCTCGGCGGTGGCGTGCGCGGGATCGGCTGCCCCGCTGAGCGCGCCGACCACCGCCACCCCGTACGCCCCGGCGGCCCGCAGCTCCGGCACGCTCGAGGCGGTCACCCCGCCGATCGCGATCACCGGCACGGTCACCGCTTCGGCGACCGCGCGTATCCCCTCGGGGCCGATCGGTTCCGGCAGGCCGGACTTGGTGGTGGTGACGTGGCACGGGCCCACGCCCAGGTAGCTCGCGCCCGCGTCCACCGCGGCCCGGGCGGTCACCGGTTCGCGGGCGGTCGCCCCGAGCACCGCGTCCGGGCCGAGCACCCGGCGCGCGGCACGCACCGGCAGGTCGTCCGCGCCGACGTGGCCACCGGCGGCGTCCACCGCGAGCGCCACGTGCAGCCGGTCGTTGACCAGGCACTGTGCTCCGTACGGCCGGCAGGCGTCGACCACCAGCCGGGCCAGCTCGTACGCCTCCCGGTCGGTGGCGTCGTCCTCCACGCGCACCTGCACGACGAGGTCTGCGCCCGCCACGGGCAGTGCGGCACGCAACACGGCGAGCGGGTCACGCCCCGGCCGGGTGTCGGTGATGAGATGCAGTCGTCCCAGGGACAGCACGGCAACGCTCCTCCCTGCGCCGGCATTACCCGGATCAGGTTCGACGGTCGGGGGCTCCCAGCCCCCCTCTCAGCCCGGTCCGCACCGGGCTCCCGTGGGTCACTTGCGGCCTACCGTACGACGCCTCCAGCCCGTACGGAAGCCCGGGTGAGGTTTTTCCCAGGAACCAGCCGTCCGCCGGATCGGGGCAGCGGGTGACCGTCCCGTCACGACACGCTGCCTGGGTGTCCGTTCCCGCCCGTGTTCCGCGCCGCCTGGAGATCCTGCCGTTCCGGGGCAGCGACGCCGTCTCCGAAGGGCTACTCACCTGGACGATGCTGCGCGGGCAGACCTGGATCCGCCTGCTGCCGGACGTGTACGTGCACCGCGACGGGTACCGCGCCGACGACCACCGGATGTGGTGCGAGGCGGTGGCGTTGCGCCTGCCGCCGGGTGTCGTGCTGGCGGGGCGCAGCGCCGCGTGGTTGTTCGGCGCGGACGTGCTCCCCCGCGACGCGCCGGTGACAGTACTGTTGCCGACTGCTGCGCGGCTGCGACCGCACCCACGGTTGCGGTTGGTCCGGTCACCGCTGCCGGAGCGGGACCGCACCCTCGTCGGCGGGCTGCCGGTCACCACGCCCCTTCGCACGGCGTTCGACCTGGGCCGGCAGGGCTCACTCGCCGAGGCGTTGGTCGCCGTCGAGGCGCTGCTGCGTCGCCGGGCCGTGAAGCTGCCCGCCCTGCGGGCCTACGCCGCCGCCCGGCCGGGCTGGCCGGGCGCTCCGCTGTTGCGCGAGGTGCTGGCGCTGGCCGAGCCGTTGAGCGAGTCCCCGATGGAGACTCGCCTGCGGCTGCTCCTGCTCGACGCCGGCCTCGGCCCGCTCACCGCTCAGCACGAGGTACGCGCCGGTGGACGCTTCGTGGCCCGGGTGGACCTGGCCTGGCCGGCGCTCCGCATCGCGGTCGAGTACGACGGCGACCACCACCGCGAACGGGCTCACTTCCGCCGGGACGTGGCTCGCCTGAACGCGCTGCGCGCGGCCGGGTGGCTCGTGCTCCGCTTCACCGCCGACGACGTGCTACGCCGGCCCGACGCCACAGTGGCCCTGGTGCGCCAGGCCTTGGCAGAACGTCGTGCCACCGAGGCGAACCACTGATCCGCGCCCGCCGCCACGAGCCTCACCCCGCTACGCCCCCGGCCCGCCACACGTCACCGCTGGCCCCCATTTCGCCACCTACCACCCACCGGACCACCCACCACCCACCGGGCCCCCATTTCGCCGCCCGCCACCCGTTGGGTCCCCGGCTCGCCACCCGTCGAGCCGCCCGAGACACCACGGGCGTCAGAGGCCCGCCCGCAAACACCCATCGTGTTCCACTCGTCGTGAGCGCTGCCTGTGGGTGGCACGCCATGGGTGCCTGACGCGTGGGCGAGCCTTGATGGGGCGCAGGCCGCGCGGGCGCACCCCCAACCGAGGGCGCACAGTCCACGTGCGGGC